>DAINOD010000031.1:0-30669 GCA_036735545.1 Rubrimonas sp.
CGCCTTCGGTGATCAGGCAGCCGGCGCCGTAGATGCCGGTCGGGTGGAACTGCACGAACTCCATGTCCTGCAGCGGCAGGCCCGCGCGCGCCACCATCGCGTTGCCGTCGCCGGTGCAGGTGTGGGCGGAGGTCGCCGAGAAATAGGCGCGGCCGTAGCCGCCGGTCGCCAGCACGACCATCTTGGCGCGGAAGCGGTGGATCTTGCCCGATTCCAGATCCCAGGTGACCAGCCCGACGCACCGCCCGTCGTCGGTCATGATCAGGTCGGTGGCGAAGTGCTCGATGAAGAATTCCGCGCCCTGCTTCAGGCTCTGGCCGTAGAGGGTGTGCAGGATCGCATGGCCCGTGCGGTCGGCGGCGGCGCAGGTGCGCTGCACGGGCGGGCCCTCGCCATATTCGGTGGTGTGGCCGCCGAAGGGGCGCTGGTAGATCTTGCCCTCCTCGGTGCGCGAGAACGGCACGCCGTAGTGCTCCAGCTCGTAGACCGCCTTGGGGGCCTCGCGGGCAAGATACTCCATCGCGTCGGTGTCGCCGAGCCAGTCGGAGCCCTTCACCGTGTCGTACATGTGCCACTGCCAGCAGTCCGGGCCCATGTTGCCGAGACTGGCGGCGATGCCGCCCTGCGCGGCGACGGTGTGGCTGCGGGTGGGAAAGACCTTGGTCACGCAGGCGGTGCGCAGTCCCTGCTCCGCCATGCCGAGCGTGGCGCGCAGGCCCGAGCCCCCCGCGCCCAGCACCACGACGTCATAGGCGTGATCGACGTATTCGTAAGCGGCCATCGTCTTCCCCGGTCAGGCGGCCAGCGCGATCTTCAGGACGCCGAAGACGCCCATCAGACCCACGACCGCGCAGAGCGCCGTATTCGCGAACAGCAGCCCCGTGCGCCAGGGCTTCGCATGAACATAGTCCTCGACGACCACCTGCAAGCCCTGCTGCAGGTGGCGGAAGGTCACGGCGATGAACAGGATCATCACCAGCGCGTTCCACGGGTTCTGGTAGGTCGCCAGCACCGCCTCGTGGCCCGCCCCGATCGCCCGGCCGAGCGGCAGGATGGCCATCACCGTGAGCGGGATCAGCGCGACGGAGGTGATGCGCTGGGCCCACCAATGCTCCACCCCGTCCTTGGCCGAGCCGAGGCCGAGGACGCGTGCCATCGGCGTTCTCATGTCATGCGCGCTCATCGGACCCTCACACCGCCAGAATGGTGAGCGCGGTCAGCGCCACCGCGCCGATCACGGTCAGGCGCCCGGACTTCTCGGCGCTCTTGAGGTCGAGCCCGTGGCCCGCGTCCCAGGCCAGATGCCGCACGCCGTTGCAGAAGTGATACCAGAGCGCGGCCGTCGAACCGAGCAGCACCAGATTGCCGATCCACGAGGTCAGCATCCCGTCCACCCATGCGAAGTATTCCGGGTTCGTCGCGGCGGCGAGCAGCCACCAGCAGACGAGAACCGCGCCCAGCGTCAGCCCCACCCCGGTGATGCGGTGGGTGATCGACAGCACCATCGTCCACTCGGGCTTGTAGATGCTCAGGTGCGGCGACAGGGGGCGCGCGCCCCGGTTCACGTCGGCCATGCGGTTTTCCTCGGGTCCCGTGGCGTCCTGGCGGACGCCGCGCTGCACAATCGTGCCGGGCGGCCCTCTCGGCAAGCGCCCGGAAGTCGCACGCGGCGCGCCTTCGGGCGGCGCGTCAACCCGGGAAGGGCCACACGCCCAGCCAGTTGTGCGCCAGCGCCACGATCAGGAACGCCGCCACGCTCGCGCCGGCATGGGCGAGGTCGCGGTTGCGCGGGGCGGGTCCGGGGCGCACGCGCGCGCCGTCGCGCTTGTTGATCAGCACCACCGAGGCCACCGCCCAGGCCAGGAAGCCGCCGAACAGCAGCAGGTGGCGCAGCTCCCCGTTGGCCAGCAGATGCGCCACCGTCCACAGCTTGACGCCGGTCAGCTGCGGGTGGCGGATCACCCGCGCCACCGTGCCCTTGAAGGGACCCGCGATGTAGACGCCGATGGCGGCGATCATCAGCGTGTTGTTGAGGTGCGTGGTCCAGGCCGGCGGGAACCAGAGGAACACCGGCGTCTCGCGCGCCAGCCCGTAGCCCTGCACGATCAGCAGCAAGCCGATCACCGCGACGACCGAATAGGCGATCTTCCAGCCGTTCGGGCCCAGCTTCGCCACGCCCTGCGCGCGCAACGCCGGGCGCGCGATCGGCGCCAGGTGGACGGCGAAGAAGATCGCCAAGCCGAGGATCAGAATCGCCATGCTGGCCTCCATGCCGCTCGCCACGCGGTCATGGCCCGCCAGCCCACCGTGTTCAACCCGCGCTGCGGTCGCGGCTCATGCGCTCCAGCCGTGGCGGGTGGCGTTGGCCTCGCAGTCGCCGCGAGCCTTGTAGCCCTCGCAGGAGGCGCCGACCACGTTGCCGTTCTGGGCGGTGCGCCGCCAGCGCCACTCCTCGCGCCTGTCGCGGTAGAACTCCCACTTGTCGCTGGCCACGGCGCCGCGGTTCATGTTGGCCTCGCAGTCGGCGCGGCCCTTGTAGCCTTCGGTCGCCGCCCCCACGATCTTGCCGTTCGACGCCTTGCGCCGCCACCGCCATTCGCCGCGCTTGTCCTGATAGACTTCGAAGACATCCTTGTCGCTCACCCGTTCCCTCCTGTCGCTCCGCCGGGATCGTGACGCCGCCCCGCGCCTCGTTTCCGCAGCGGAAGCTTCGCGAAAGCCTCGCGCCGACGCAACGAAAGCCTGCGGATGAATCAGCCGCGCCGACCGAGGATCGCCATCGCCGGGGCCGGCCTCGGGGGTCTGTTCGCCGCCACGGCGCTGGCCCAGAGCGGCTGCGCGGTCGTGGTCTGCGAGCGCGCCGGGGCGCTGGCCGAGGTCGGGGCCGGCGTTCAGGTCAGCCCCAACGGCGCCCGTCTGCTGGAGCGGCTGGGCGTGCTGGCGGACGTGCGCGCCGCAGGCTTCGCGCCGGAGGCGGCGCAGATCCGGGCGGGGGTGTCGGGCGCGCGCATCCTGCGGGTGCCGCTGGGGGCGGCGGCGGAGGCGCGCTGGGGCGCGCCCTATCTGCAGATCCACCGCGCCGATCTGCTGGCCATCCTCGCAGAAGCCGCGCAGCGCGCGGGCGCGACGGTGCGGCTTGGCGCCGCCGTCGCGGGCGTCGAGCAGGGCGCGCTGCTGCTGTCGGACGGCGGCGCGGTGGAGGCGGACGTCGTGCTGGGCGCAGACGGGCTGCGCTCGGCGGTGCGCGAGGCTCTGCTGGGCCGGGAGGCGCCGCGGTTCACAGGGCATGTGGCGTGGCGCGCGACGGTCCCGACCACGGAGGTTCCGCCCGATCTGGCCGCCCCCGACGCCACCGTCTGGGCGGGTCCCGGGCGGCATGTCGTCACCTACCGCCTTCGTGGCGGCGCGCTGGTGAACGTCGTCGCGGTCGAAGAGCGCGCCGCGTGGGCCGAGGAGAGCTGGTCCGCCGAGGGCGACCCCGCCGCCTTGCGCGCCGCCTTCGCCGGCTGGCGCGTCGCCCCGTTGCTGGCGGCGGTCCAGCGCTGCTGGCTGTGGGGCCTGTTCGACCGCGACCCTCTGCCGCTGTGGACCTGCGGCGCCGTGGGCCTGCTCGGCGACGCCTGCCACCCCATGCCGCCCTTCATGGCGCAGGGCGCAGTGCAGGCCTTCGAGGACGGCGCCACGCTTGCCCGCCTGCTGCCCGGCGCAACCGACCTCCCCGCCGCGCTGCGGGCCTACGAGGCCGAGCGTCGGGGACGCGCCGCCCGGGTTCTGGCGACCGCGCGGGGCAACGCGGCGCTGTTCCACGCGCGGGGACCCGGCGCGGCGCTGCGCCACGGGCCGGTCGCGCTGGTTTCACGGCTGGCGCCGGCGTTGGCGGCGGGCCGGCTGGATTGGCTATACGGCCATGACGCCGGAGACTGGCGCCCAGAGGGCTCGGGCTCAGCACCGCAAAGGGCCCGCCTGTCCCACGGCGCAGCCATCGCGCCTGATCCCTGAGCGCGCCGCCCCGAGGGCTCAGGGAAACAGGCGCCGCACGGTGACCGGCAGGGCGAAGGCCGCCTTGTGCACTTCGGGGGTGTAGAAGCGGGTCTCGAAGCCGGCGGCTGAAAAACGGGCCTCCAGCGTCTCCAGCGGGGTGTGGCGCGCGTCGCCGTCCGAGCCCCAGCCCATGGCCATCGGACCGCAGACGTAGCTGGGGATCTGGGTGAGATAGCAGGTCGCGTCGGCGTAGAGCGACTGAAAGGCGCGCAGGGTGTCGGTCAGCTCCCGACCCTGCATGAAGGGCACGCCGTTCTGGGTGACGATGATCCCGCCCGGGTTCAGCCGACGCTTGGCGTGGCCGTAGAAGGTGTCGGTGAAAAGCGTCACGCCGGGGCCGACGGGGTCGGTCGAGTCGACGATGATCACGTCGAAGGTCTCTCCCTCCGCGCGCATGAAGTCGGCGCCGTCGGCGATGACCACCTCCAGCCGCGGGTCGTCGAACGCTCCGTCGCCGATGCCTGGCAGATACTGCTTCGAGAACTCGATCACGCCCGCGTCGATCTCGACCATCACGACGCGCTCGATATCGGCGTGCTTCAGCGCCTCGCGCGCCATGCCCCCGTCGCCGCCGCCCACGATCAGCACCCGCCGCGCCGCGCCGTGGGACAGGATCGGCACATGGGCCATCATCTCGTGATAGATGAACTCGTCGCCCTCGGTGACCTGGATCACGCCGTCCAGCGTCAGGATGCGCCCGAAGGTGGGGTTGCGGAACACCCGCAGGCGCTGGTGCTCGGTCTCGCTGTCGTAGAGCAGCGTCGCCTCGCGCAGGCACTGGCGAAAGTCGTCGTGCAGCGTCTCCACCGACCAGCCCGGCATGATGTCGTCCGTCATTCGGCCTCTCCCTGCCTCGCCCGGGTCGGGGTTAGCCGAGGGGGGCGTCCTGCGGCAAGCGCCGGCGAAGCCGCCGCCTCAGCCGGCCGGCGCGAAATAGGCCGAGGCGGCGACGAAGCGGGCCAGCCGGGCGGCTTCGGCCCAGTCGCGTTCGGCGGCGCGCGCGCCAACCATCACCACGGCGTCGCCGGGCAACTTCAGCGGCGCCAGCAGCGCCCGGATCGCGTCGCCGCCGGCGCGGACGGGGGCGGCCTCGGGCGGCGCCTCGGCGGCGGCGCGCACCGCGATCTCGGCGCGGGCGAGCAGGGCCGCCAGGGCCTGGGGCGGCTCGCCGGCTGCGGCCAGCAGCAGCCGGTCGCAGCCCTTCAGCGCGCGCAGCCGCTCGACGGTGCGGTCAGGCAGCGGAACGGCGCGCTGCAGCCGCAGACCCAGCGCCTCGGAGGTGAACAGGAACGCCACGATGTCGCGCCCCGAGCCCAGCAGGATCGAGGCGTAGGCGGGATAGGCCAGGCCCAGTTCGCGCGCCCGGGTCACGCGACGGCGGACGATCTCGATCGGCAGATGCGGGACAAGCTCGGCGCGCGCCGCCGTCCAGGCGTGGCGGCGCCAGCTGTAGCCCGAATCGAGCGGCGGGCCCTGATTGTGCCCCAGCATCGAGACCGGATCGCCCGGCAGACGCGACAGGGTGGAGCGTGGTGCGGGGGTCATCGGCGGCCTCGCGACGGCGGATAGGTCAGCGAGGCTTACCCGCCGGCCGCCGCCTGTCAATCATGCCGTTGCGCCCCGCGCCGGCGCCCATTGGAAGCGCGCGCGCACCAGCCCGTGGTCGGTGGTGGCGCGCTCCGGCGCGTCGACATGGTCGTTGATCACCGTCAGATCGCGGAACGACCACAGGCGCTTGTCGGAGAAGTCGTAGAACTGCTCCGACACCAGCACATGGTCGATGATCTCGCGCACGTTGCGATGCTCGTAGGTGTAGAGCACGTCGCGCAGGGACCGCAGTTGCTGCAGCGTCGCCGCCGTGTAGAGCCCCGCGTCGCTGCGCCGCCCGGCCCTGGAGCGGTCGTAGACGCGGAAGGAGGGCTGTCCGGTCAGGATCGCCAGCACGTCCGAGAACTGGCCGTCGTTCATGTCGCCCAGCAGCACGGCGGGGGTGTCGTTGTCGCGCATCGCCTCGGTCATGACGATGCGCAGGGCCGTCGCCTCGGCCGTCCGGCGAATCGCCGACAGCGCCGCGCCCAGCGCGCTCTGGTGGACGCGCACTGCCTCGTCGCGCCATTCGACGTCGTCGAGCGGGGTGGAAAGCTTGGATTTCAGATGCGCCACGAACACGTCGAGCGGCGGCGGGGTCGGCCGCTTCGCGCGGCCATGCGCGACCCGCACCCGCAGCGCGGAGCGGGAGAAGGCGTTGATCCCGACCCTGATCCGGTCGTCCTCGTGGGAGGGGACGAACTCGGCGTCGCCCTCCAGCGACGGGGCGCCTTCGAGCGATTCGGCCAGCGCCGCGTCGGCCTCGGGCGGGTTCTCGCGGATCTCGACCATGGTGCGGCCGCGCTTGCGCAGGCGCATCTGGGGCGGAAAGGCCTTGATGCGCTCGACCTGCGTGATCTCCCACGGCGCGCGCACGGCGGCGGCGACGGCGATGCCGTCCCACTCGCGGTCCATGATGAAGGCCGGCGCGTAGCGGCCGGCCAGCACGGGCCGCGCGAGCACGTCGCGCAGCGCCTGCGGGCTCCACAACTCCTGAAAGCCAACCACGTCGGCGTCGAGCCGCGCCAGCGCGCCGGCCAGCCAGTCGATCTTGGCGTCGTATTCCGCCTGCTCGTAGAGCCGGCTCCTAGGATACATCGCCCGACCGGGAACCTGCAGGTTGTAGAGGTTCACCGTCGCCAGGACGATGTCGCGCATGTTGGCCATGGGCGCCCCCCGCGCCGGTCGACCCGGCGCGGGGATGGTATCACGGCTTGCGCGACGGCTGCGCGACAGGCCGCCTCAGGCGACCAGACCGTCGCCGCGCAGCAGTTCCTTCACCTTCACTTCCTCTGCGCCGAAGGCGGCGCGCAGGATGTCGACGGCCTTCCACGGCTGCGCGTCGCCGCACATGAACACGTCGAAGGCGCCGTAGCCGATCTCCGGCCACGTGTGGACGCTGATGTGGCTCTCGGCCAGCACCGCCACCCCGCTCACGCCCTGAGGCGAGAACTTGTGGGTGTGGATGTGCAGCAGCGTCGCCCCGCATGCGTCCACGCAATCGCGGAACGCCTGCTGTATGCGCGCCTCGTCGTCGAGACCCTCGCCCCGCACCACCTCGATGATGAGGTGCGTCCCGGCGAAGACCTTGCCGTCGCGGCGTATGAAATGATCGTCGCGAGAGTCGTCGAAGACGTCCCGCTCGATCACCGATGCGTCGCGGGCGGACCCTACGACAATTTCGCTCCCACGGTCCTCGACCGTGTTTTCTCCCTCGTGGGTGGCGCCTGTCTCCAGGTCCATCCCCAGTCGGAAGAGGTGCGCCCTGTTCATGGCGGCCTCCCCTACCAGCAGACGAATCCCAGCGGTCCCTTAGCGCCCCCCCACGATGAGGTTGGGATCGGTGACCCTGTGGTGAGTTGGCACATACAGACTCCGGCCCCCCCCATCAAGTGACGGTTTCGCTGCGGCGGGCAGAAAGAAACGGCGCATGCGGTTGGGGTTGCGGCGACGCAACGTCGTTGCGCGAGCAGGGCCCGCCGCGCAATGCGTTCAGTCGTCGGTGAGCGAGGGCGGCGCGGCGCGGGCCGACCGCGGCGTGCGTTCGCGCAATGCGATGACCAGCGCTGCCCCGACGATGATCGCGCCGCCCGCCCAGGTGAAGGCGTCGGTGGTCTCGCCGAACATCAGCCAGCCCACCACGGCGACGCTCGGCAAACGCAGATAGCTGATGGGGCCGACCACGCTGGCCTCGCCGCAGGCGAAGGCGCGGATGTCGGCGTAGCCGCGCAGCGAACCAACGCAGGTCAGCGCGAACAGCGCGGCCCAGACAGCAGCGCCGGTCGGGACGTGCCACTGGAACAGCGCCATCGGCAGGGTCAGGACCGCCGTCAGGATCGCGGAGGTCGCGAAGACCGCCGTCGAGCCGTCGGTCGCGCTCGCCGTCTTGCCGATCAGCAGCGCCACGGCGAAGGTGAGCGACGAGAGCACCGCCGCGCCCACCGCGAGGTCGATCGGCGTCGCGCCTGGCCGCAGAACGACCAGCGCGCCGATGAACGCCACGCCGATGGCGCTCCAGCGCCAGACGCCCACCCGCTCCCCGATCATGAAGGGAGCGAGCATGGTCGAGAAGATCGGCGCGAGGAAGAACAGGATCGTGGCTGTCGCCAGCGGCAGTTGCCAGATCGCGTAGAAGCCGAGGTTGATCGACACCGCGATGAGCGCCCCGCGCAGCAGATGCAGGCCGGGGCGCGAGACCCGCAGCATCTCTCCCCCGCCCCGCCGCATGATGAGCGGCGCGACGAACAGAAGCCCCATCGCCGAGCGCAGGAAGGCGATCATGCTGGTGTGCATCTCGGGGGTCAGCAGGCGCACCAGCACGGTCATCGCCGTGGCGCCGGCCACCGAGACCACCATCCAGGCGACGCCGCGCAGGTTGTCGGACGGAGCGGCGAGCGTGACAGGCATGGGGCGGGCCTTCGGGCTGGGCGGTTCAGCATCGACCGCATGGCCGGGCGTGGCAAGGCTGGGCGCCCGGGTTGCGGCGGCCGCGGCGGGGGCGCATATCGCGCCCATGAGGCCAATGATCACCCTCTCCTGCGCGCTCCCACTTCTGGCGCTCACGCCCGCGCCCGGCGCGGCGAATCCGCTGCTCGCCGAATGCGGACGCCCGCGCGCGCCGGCCGAGACCGCCGTGCGCGCCTGCCGGCAGGCGCTGGAGCGCGGCGGGCTGACGCGAGAACAGCGCTACGGCGCCGGGGTGAACCTCGGCGCCGCGCTGCTCGACCTCGGGCAGGACGCGGCGGCGGCGCAGGCCTACGGCGCGGCGCTGGAGGCCAATCCCGCCGGACCGCTGGCGCTCGCCGGCCGGGCGCAGGCGCGCGACCGGCTGGGCGAGGTTCCGGGCGCCGCCGCCGACTGGGGCGCCGCGGTCCGGGCCGCGCCAGCGGACGCGGGGCTGCGGGCGGGGCGGGGCGTGTTCCGCCTGCGCCGCGGCGACGCCGCCGGCGCGCTGGAGGATTTCGACGAAGGGCTGCGCCGCGCGCCGCGCGACACGCTGCTGTTGTTCAACCGCGGTCTCGCGCTTGCCTCGCTGGGGCGCGACGCCGAGGCCGAGGCCGCCTTCGGCGTCCTGCTCGCCGCCGACCCGAACGACATCGGCGCCCTGATGAACCGCGCCCGTCTGCGCGCCGCCCGCGACCCCGCCGCGGCGCTGCCCGATTACGACCGCGCGGTGGCCTTGGCGGGAGAGTGGCCCGAGCCGTTCCTCGAGCGCGGCGCGCTGCTCGACGCGCTGGGCCGGCGCGACGCCGCGGACGACGACTTCCGGCGCGCGTGGGAGCTCGGCGCGCGGTCCGAGGAGCTCAACGCGCGCATGGTCGGGATGGGCCGCCCCTGACGGCTCAGCGCCGCGCGTAGAGCGCCGCCGGCTCCGCCAGCCCGTCGAGGGCTACGGGGCCGATCGCCTCCCACCGCTCGGGTTCCGCGGCGGCGACCTCGGCGGTGGCGAGCACCGGTCTGGCGGCGACCCGGGTATGACGCTCGACCCGCGTCACCGCGTTCACCGCGGGGCCGATGGCGGTGAAGTTCAGCCGCTCGGGCACGCCGACATTGCCGTACATCACCTCGCCGACCGTCAGCCCGACGCCGAACTCCAGCGCCGGGCCCGACCTGTTCGCCGCCACCGCCGCGTCGGCCGCCGCCGTCGCGCGGCGGATGACCGCGCCGGGGTCCTCGCCGAGCGGAAAGACGCCCAGCACCCCGTCGCCGAGGAAATCCAGCACCTCCCCGCCCGCGTCGATCACCGGCTGGGCGGTCACCGCGTAGAACCGGTTCAACAGCGCGAGATAGTCCTCCGCCGGCAGGCTCTGCGCGGCGCGGGTGGAGCCGCGCAGGTCGCTGAACCAGATCAGCGCGCGGATCCTCTCGCCGTCGCCGCGCCGGATCGCGCCCGCCATCACCCGCCGCGCCGTGGAGGGGCCGAGATAGGCGGTGCAGAGGTTCTCCATGATCCGCGTCAGCAGAGAGGCCCGCACCGCCGCCGCGTAGAGCCGCAACAGCCGCCCCAGCGCGGCGATGTCGGCGTCCTCGAATCCGCCCGCCCTGCGCGTCGCCCAGGAGCCGGCCAGCCCGACGGTCGTGTAGCCGCCGAAGACGCGCGCCCCGGTCAGGCTGAAGTCCGAGACCGCCGACAGGTAGTCGCTGAACCCCGCCGCCTGCAGCTCGCGCAGCACGGGGAAGTCGAGCACCGCGGCCGGCCCCTCGATGCGCCGGCGCAGCACCGGCACGCCCCGCATCAGCATGTGGTTCATCGGGCTCGCCACGAAGTGCTCGGAGACGCCCATGTCGTAGTTGAAGCGGCTGAGCTCGGCCTCCTCCCCCGGCCGCCAGATCAGCTGCTCCGAGTGCCAGACCGGGTGCAGCGTCGGCCAGCTCAGCATGGCGCGGTCCAGCGGCAGGCCGATGCCGCGCAGCCGCTCGCACAGGGCCGAGAACAGCGCCGCCACGTCCACGTCGCGCAACGCCTGCTCCAGCAGCCAGTCCTCGACGCCCGTCAGCAGCGCGTCGTGACCCATCCTCTAGCTCCCGGCCAGCGCCGCGCGCCACAAGCACGGCGCGTCGGTCGTCCTCGATGCTGACGCTGCGGTCATCGGCGAGCGATATGCGCCGCTCGGCGTGGCGGCAAGGGGCGCGCGGGGCTATCGCGCCCGGCCGCCCGGGCGCCATATTGATAGGGTCGGGCGCCGGCGCCCGCGGGCTGGACGGGGAGTGCGATTGTGGCCGACTTCAAGAAGGACAGCCTGAGCGAGTTCCTGCGGCCTGTCGCGCCTGCGACGAAGGGCGACTTCCGGAAGGCGCCGTCAGTCAGCCCCGGAGAATCCGCCGCGCCGTCGGGTTCGAGCCTCGACCCCGAGATGGCGGGCTTCCTTCGCCGGCGCGCGCCCACCGCGGGCCCTGACGAGCTGATGGCCCACCTGCGCGCGCACGGGCCGGTTACGCCGGCCGCGCTGCTCGAGGCCGTGGGCCTCGCGCTCGGTCCGGGGCTGGAGACGCTCGACCGCCTGGAGCGCTTCGGCCTGCTCGCGCGGGAGACGCGCGACGGCGTCGTCCTGCTGCGCGCCGCAAGCTGAGCCGATGGAGCCGGCGGTCGCGCTAGCCTATATCGCGGCGGCCGCCATAGGGGCGGGCGCGGCGCTCGGCGAGCTCGTGTCGCGCTACAAGGACGCGCCCTTCGACGCGGCGACCTCCACCGCGGGCATGCTCTACGTCGCCTTCAACGCGAGCGTGTCCCTGCTCGCGATGTATCTGATCCGCGTGCCATTCCCGATCCACGCCGCCGTCGCGGGCGCGCCGCCATCGGACGTGGCGACGCTCGCGACCGAGGTGCTGATCGCGGGCGTAGGAGCCATGGCGGCGCTGCGGTCGAGCGTGGTGACGGTCAAGAGCGGCGGCGCGGACGTGCCCATCGGCTTCGCCGCGATCGTGGAGATCTTCCGCGCCGCGCTCGACCGCGACGTCGACCGGGTGCGGGCGGCCCCGCGGGCGCGGCTCGTCGGCGGCGCGATGCAGGATGTGAGCTTCGTGCGCTCCTTCGAGGCGCTGACCAGCGTGTGCGTCTCGCTTCTTCAGAACATGCCCGCCGAGGAGGCCGCGGCGCTGCGCCAACGCGTCGGCGCGCTCGCCAACCAGACCGGCCGCACCGACCGCGACAAGGCGCTGGAGCTCGGGCTGATCCTCGCCGGCTCCGTCGGATTTCCGGTGCTGGAGGAAGCCAAGAAGATCCTGCTCAAGGACATCACCGCGGGTCGATCGCGGTCGGAGACCGTGGCGGCGCTGATCGCCCGGCTCGCGCCCGAGCAGGCGCTGATCGACCTGCCGACGGTCAGCCTCGCGCTGAACCCCTCGGTGCCGACCGAGAGCCAGGCGGCGCTGCGCGACCAGATCGCGGCCATCGCGACGGCCGACGTCTCGTTGCGCGCCAAGACCATCACCGTGGGCCTCCTGCTCGCCAACGTCGTCGGCGAGGACGCGCTGAGCGCCGCCGTCGCCCTGATCGCGCGCGACGCGCCGGCGTCGGGCGCCGGCGGACAGGGGTCCGAGCTCTAGCCCGGCGCGGCGCCGGTCGCGGCGGCGGCCGGGTCAGCCGCGCCCGGCGAAGCGCGTCTCCAGCTCGACCCGCCGCTCGTCCTCGATCTTGGCGAACAGGTTGTCAGGCACCGTGAAGGCGTGCCCGGCCGGCAGCGCGCGCAACTCCGCCGCCATGTCGGTGGGCCAGGCGCCGCCGTCCTCCAGCCCCAGCGCCCGCAGCATCGCCGCGGCGGCGTCGGGGATGAAGGGCTGGGCGGTGACCGCGTAGAGGCGCACCAGATTGAGCCCCGTCCGCGTGATCGCCGCGGCGCGGTCAGGGTCGGTCTTGACCGCCGCCCAGGGCGCGGCGCGCTGGAGATACTCGTTGCCCGCGACCCAGGCGGCGCGGAGCTCCGCCGCGGCGCGGCGGATTTCCAGCGCCTCGAAGGCCCGCGCGCAGGCGTCCAGCCGCCCCTGCAGCGTCGCCGCGAGTTCGGCCTCCTCGGGGCCGCAGTCGCCGCCAGCGGGGACCGCCTCGCCGAAGCGGGAGCGGCAGAACTTGGTGACGCGGCTGACGAAGTTGCCGAGCACGTCGGCCAGATCCTTGTTCACCCCCGCCTGGAAGGCCGCCCAGGTGAAGTCGGTGTCCGCCGTCTCCGGCACGTTCGACAGCAGCCACCAGCGCCACATGTCCGCCGGGAACAGCTCCAGCGCCTGATCCATGAAAACGCCGCGCCCCTGCGACGTGGAGAACTTTCCGCCCTCGTAGTTCAGCCAGTTGAACGACTTGATGTAGTCCACCAGCTTCCACGGCTCGCCGGAGCCCATCAGCGTCGCGGGAAAGCTCAGCGTGTGGAAAGGCACGTTGTCCTTGCCCATGACCTGGACATACGTGACGTCCTGCGCGCCCTCGTCGGTGCGCCACCAGCGCCGCCAGGCGGCGTCGTCGAGCCCGTTGGCGTCGGCCCACTCGGCGGTCGCGGCGATGTAGGCGATGGGCGCGTCGAACCAGACGTAGAACACCTTGCCGTCCATGCCCGACCACGGCGCGCCTTCGAACTGGACCGGAACGCCCCAGTCCAGATCGCGGGTGATGCCGCGATCCTGCAGCCCCTCGCCGTCGTCGAGCCATTTGCGCGCGATCGAGGTGCTCAGGATCGGCCAGTCCTTCTTGCCGTCGATCCACGCGCGCAGCCGTTCGCGCATCGCGGACTGGCGCAGGAACAGATGGCTGGTCTCGCGCACCTCCAGGTTCGTGGCGCCGGAGATCGCCGAGCGGGGATTGATCAGGTCGGTCGGGTCGAGCTGCTTGGTGCAGTTCTCGCACTGGTCGCCGCGGGCGCGCTCGTAGCCGCAGTTCGGGCAGGTTCCCTCGACGTAGCGGTCGGGCAGGAAGCGGCCGTCGGTGGGGGAATAGACCTGCCGCGTGCTGACCGCCTCGATCAGCCCCGCCTCCCACAGCCGCGCGGCGAGGTGCTGCGTCAGCGCCCGGTTGCGGGCGGAGGAGGAGCGGCCGAAATGGTCGAAGCTCAGGCGGAACCCTTCGCCGAGACGCTTCTGCGTCTCGTGCAGTTCGGCGCAGTAGTCGGCGACGGCCATGCCGGCCTTCTGGGCGGCGATCTCCGCGGGCGTGCCGTGTTCGTCGGTGGCGCAGACGAACAGCACCTCGTGCCCGCGCAGGCGCATGAAGCGGGCGTAGGCGCAGGAGGGCAGCATCGAGCCGACAAGGTTGCCCACATGCTTCACGCCGTTGATGTAGGGCAGCGCCGAGGTGACGAGGATGCGGGCCATGGGCGGGTCCTTGGGGAGCGGTTCCTTGCGCGAGCAGCCCCGCGCCTATAGCCGGTTGCGCCGGGTCGGGCGAGGGCGCGCGCCACGATCCCGCCGCGATCGGCGCGGACCATGCGCCAGCGGAGGAGGACGGGCGATGATCCGGCTGATGGTCGCGCTGGCGCTGACGGCGGCGCTCGGCGCGTGCAACACGGTGAGCGGCGTGGGACAGGACGTTCAGGCCGGCGGGCGGGTGCTCAGCGACGGGGCCGAGACGGTGCGCCGCAGGCTGCCCTGAGCCTCAGTAGGGCAGCCGCTCGCCCCGCCAGTCGTAGAGCCCGCCCGACCACGACGGTTCGGCCGCGTCGATCACCGCCAGCAGGGCCGCCGCGCTCTCGTCGGGGGTCGTCAGCGTCTTCGCCGCCCCCTGGAAGGGCTTCGACAGTCCCGTGTCCACCGTGCCCGGCTGCAGCGCCAGCACCACCTGTCCGGGCCGCTTGCGAGCGACCTCGATGGCGAGACACTTCAGCAGCATGTTGAGCGCGGCCTTGGAGGCGCGGTAGCCGTGCCAGCCGCCCACCGCGTTGTCGCCGATCGAGCCCACCCGCGCCGAGATCGCCGCGAACACCGCCTTGCCCTCCCGCGGCAGCAGCGGGAGGAAATGCTTGGCCACCAGCGCAGGGCCGACGGCGTTGACCGTGAAGCTCTCCACGAGCGGCCCCAGCGCCAGCGCGCGCATGTCCTTTTCCGGCGATAGGCCCGGCCGGTGCAGCAGCCCGGTCGCCACGATCACCAGATCGAGCGGCCCGGCCGCCGATGCGGCGGCGGCGATGCTCGCCTCGTCGGTCACGTCGATGCGCCGACCCTCCGGCCCCGAGCGGCTGAGCGCCACGACCTCCGTCACGGCCGCGTCGGCCGCAAGCCGCGCCGCGAGGGCCGCGCCGATCCCCCCCGAGGCGCCGATCACCGCCGCGCGCACTGGTCGCCCGAAACTGCGCATCCCGTCCCCCTGCCGTCGCGGCGCAGCTAGGCGCGCGGCGGGCCGCGTCAACGAGGGCTGCGACGACATGCGGCCGGCCCAGCCGTTGCCGCGGCGCATCGCGGCTTGATATTGCTCACGCATGAAACTTGTGCAGCGACCGACGGGCAGCCCCGCATGAACGACGCCGCCCTGACCCGGGCCAAGGGCAAGTCGCTGGGGCCGCTGCGCGCGCTCTGGCCTTTCCTCGCGCCCTACAAGCGCACGCTGGCCGCGGCGCTGACGATGCTGGTGCTGGCCGCGCTGTTCACGCTGGCGCTGCCGCTGGCGGCGCGGCGGGTGATCGACCTTGGCTTCGACGCGTCGCAGGCCGAGACCGTGGACCAGTATTTCGCCGCGCTGATCGGCGTCGCCGGCGCGCTGGCGCTGGCCACGGCTTTGCGGTTCTATTTCGTCACCCGGCTCGGGGAGCGCGTCATCGCCGACGTGCGCGCGGCGGTCTACGACCGGGTGATCGTCAAGAGCCCGGCGTTCTTCGAGAAGCTGCAGACCGGCGAGGTGCTGTCGCGGCTGACCACCGACGTCACCGTCATCCAGTCCGTGGTCGGCTCCTCCGCCTCGATCGCCCTGCGCAACATCCTGATCCTGTTCGGCGGGCTGATCGCGCTGCTGCTGACCAACCCCAAGCTGACCGGGCTGGTGCTGCTGGTGGTGCCGCTGGTGGTGTTCCCGATCCTGCTGCTGGGGCGGCGCGTCCGCAAGCTCAGCCGCGAGAGCCAGGATCGCGTGGCCGAAGCCTCCGCCGCGGCGTCCGAGACGCTGGTGGCGGCGCAGACCGTCCAGGCCTACACCCACGAGGCGCGGTCGATGGCGCGCTTCGGCGGGCTGATCGAGGCCGCCTTCCGCGCCGCGGAGGCGCGCATCGTCTCGCGCGCGGCGCTGACGGCCATCGTGATCTTCATGGTGTTCACCGCGATCGTCGGCGTGATGTGGATCGGCGCGCGCGACGTGATGTTCGACCGCATCACCGCGGGCGAACTCGGCCAGTTCATCTTCTACGCCGTCTTCGTCGCCGGCGCGGTGGGCGCCCTCTCCGAGGTCTGGGGCGAACTGATGCGCGCCGCCGGCGCCACCGAGCGGCTGGTGGAGCTGCTCCAGGCGCAGGACGACGTGCGCGCGCCGGCCGTCCCGGTCCCGCCCGCCGAGCCGGCCCAGGGCCGCGTCCGTTTCGAGTCCGTGTCCTTCCGCTACCCCGCCCGGCCCGAGACGGCGGCGCTCGACGGCGTCACGCTCGACGTCCGCCCCGGCGAGACGGTCGCGCTGGTCGGCCCCTCCGGCGCCGGCAAGACCACGATCTTCCAGCTTCTGCTGCGCTTCTACGACCCCGTCGCGGGACGCGTGACGCTCGACGGCGTGGACGTCGCCGCAATGGACCCGCAGGCGCTGCGCCGCCGCTTCGCGCTGGTGCCGCAGGACCCGGTGATCTTCGCCGACACCGCGCGCGAGAACATCCGCTTCGGCCGCCCCGAGGCCACCGACGCCGAGATCGAGGCGGCGGCCCGGGCGGCGGCGGCGCACGACTTCCTGAGCCGGCTGCCCATGGGATACGACACCTATGTCGGCGAACGTGGCGTCATGCTCTCGGGCGGCCAGCGCCAGCGCATCGCCATAGCGCGCGCGATCCTGCGCGACGCGCCGGTGCTGCTGCTCGACGAGGCCACCTCCTCGCTCGACGCCGAGAGCGAGCGCGCGGTTCAGGTGGCCGTCGAGCGGCTGTCGCAGGGCCGCACCACGCTGGTCATCGCCCACCGCCTCGCCACAGTGAAGCGCGCCGACCGCATCGTCGTTCTGGACGAAGGGCGCATCGTGGCCCAGGGCCCGCACGACCGGCTGGTGGCCGAGGATGGCCTTTACGCCCGGCTTGCGCGGCTGCAGTTCGCCGAGGGCGCCATCGCGGCGGAGTAGCGCGAAGGTGGAGCGGCTTTCCTGTCGCGGCGGAAGGCCGAGGGAGGCGAGCGCGACAAGAGGCGAGCGGGGGGGACTACCGGAATGACAGCCATGCCCACGTCGCAGCGCCGTATCGCCGCATGCAGCGGCGCGCGACGGGACAAGGCCGGGTGAAGCGCGTGGTCTGGCTCCTCGTGGCCCTCATCGCGCTGGCCGGGGCGGGCGCCCTCTATGTGCGCAGCGCGGAGAGCGATCCCGCCCGCTGGCACGTCGATCCGACGACCCGGCCGAGCACCGGCCGTCCGAACGAGGCGCGGGTGATGCCGGAGCCGCCCGCCGACGTCGTGAGCCCCGTCTTCGCCATGACGCCCGCCGAACTCGCCGAACGGCTCGACGCGGTGATCCGCGCCGAGCCGCGCACGGCCCGGCTCGCCGGCGGCCCGACGGACAGTTTTGCGACCTATGTCCAGCGGTCGGCGCTGGTCGGCTTTCCCGATTACGTGTCGGTGCGCGCCGTGCCGGCGGAGGGTGGCGCGGCGCTGGCGATGTGGTCGCGCTCGCGCTTCGGCTATGGCGACATGGGCGTCAACCGCGCGCGCCTCGCGCGCTGGATGGCGGCGCTCGCGCGCTGAGCGCGCCTTGACCGCTGGTCCCCGCCGCGCGAAAGACCACGCCCATGATCCCCGATGACCGGATAGACGCGCTGCTGCAGCGCCTTGAATACGTCGAGGCGCGCATGGCCGAAGGCGGCGGCGACTTCGCGCGGCTCGCCCGCGAATACGCCGAGCTGCGCCCCGTGGCGGAGGAGGCGCGCGCCTGGCGGCGCCTGCAGGCCGACATCGCCGGCGCCGAGGCGATGCTGTCCGATCCCGAGATGCGCGCGCTGGCGCGCGAGGAGCTCGACGCCCTGCGCGCCGCCGCCCCGGAGGTCGAGCGGCGGCTCATGCTGGCGCTGCTGCCGCGCGACGCGGCCGACGCGCGTCCCGCGATCATCGAGATCCGCGCCGGCACGGGCGGCGACGAGGCGGCGCTGTTCGCGGGCGACCTCTTGCGCATGTATCAGCGCTACGCCGAGGCGAAGGGCTGGCGCATGGAAGTGATCGACGAAAGCCCGGCCGAGCTGGGCGGCTTCCGCGAGGTGATCGCCGCGGTGCGCGGCGAGGGCGTCTTCGCGCGGCTCAAGTTCGAATCGGGCGTCCATCGCGTCCAGCGCGTGCCCGCCACCGAGGCGCAAGGGCGCATCCACACGTCCGCCGCCACCGTGGCCGTGCTGCCCGAGGCCGAGGAGGTGGACGTCGAGATACGCCCCGAGGACATCCGCATCGACACCATGCGCGCCTCCGGCGCCGGGGGGCAGCACGTCAACACCACCGACAGCGCGGTGCGGATCACGCATGTCCCGAGCGGCATCGTGGTGACCTCCGCGGAAAAGAGCCAGCATCAGAACCGGGCCCGCGCCATGGAGGTGCTGCGCGCGCGCCTCTATGATCTCGCCCGGCGGGAGGCCGACGCGACGCGCGCGGCGGACCGCAAGGGACAGGTCGGCTCCGGCGACCGCAGCGAGCGAATCCGCACCTACAACTTCCCCCAGGGGAGGCTCACCGACCACCGGGTGAACCTGACGCTCTACAGGCTGGAGCAGATCATGCAGGGCGATCTCGGCGAAGTGATCGACGCGCTCGCCGCCGCCGACCAGGCCGCGCGCCTCGCCGAGGCCGCGGGGTGACGCGCGCGCAGGCGCTCCGCGAGGGCGCGGCGCGGCTTTCGGCGGCGGGGATCGGGGAGGCGGCGCGTGAGGCGCGGCTGCTGATGCGCTGGGCCGCGGCGCTCGACCCGGCGGCGCTGGCCGTCGCGCTCGACGCGCCGATGGATGCGGCCGAGGCGGCGCGTTGGACCGAGGGCCTTGCCGCGCGGGCCGCCCGGGCGCCGCTGAGCCACGTCACCGGGGCCCGCCTGTTCTGGGGGCGGAGCTTCGCCGTGACCCCCGACGTCCTCGACCCGCGTCCCGAGACCGAGACGCTGGTCGGCTGGGCGCTGGAGGGACCGCCAGCGGCGCGCGTGCTGGACCTGGGCGTGGGTTCGGGCTGCATCCTGCTGACGCTGCTCGCCGAATGGCCGGGCGCGTGGGGCGTGGGCGTGGACGCGAGCCCCGCGGCGCTGGCGGTCGCGGCGGACAACGCCGCGGCGCTGGACGTCGCAGACCGTGTGGCGCTGCGTCGGGGCGACTGGCTCGACGGGCTGGACGGCGGCTTCGATCTGATCGTCGCCAACCCGCCCTACCTCAGCGACGCCGACATGGCGGCGCTCGCGCCCGAGACGCGCGCGGAGCCGGCGCTGGCGTTGCATGGCGGGGTCGACGGGCTCGACGCCTATCGCCGCATCGCCGCGGGCCTGGCGGCGGCGCTGGCGCCGGGCGGGATCGCCGTGTTCGAGGTCGGCGCCGGGCAGGCCGACGCCGTCGCGGGCCTTCTGGATGAGAGCGGCGCGGCCGAGGTCGCCTGCCGATCCGATCTTGACGGCCGTGCGCGGGTGGTGCGCGCACGGATGCGCGGGTGAGCGCGGATTTGAGGTTGTGTGCGTCGCGCGGCGCGGTATAAAGCCGATGGGCAGCAAGCGTGCGCGGTTTGGCGCGCGCGGGGGTGCGCCAGCACGCGTTGACAATGCGTCGGTCAGTCGGCGGCGCCCGAACAGGGCGGGCTGCGACCAGCGCGAGTGTGCGGCCAGACCGGGCAAGCCGACAATCGGGCGAAGGGCTACGACGGTGCACATCAGACCGCCAAACAAGAACCGCAACAATCGCAACAAGAACGGCCGCAAGCCAATGGGCAATGTCCAGAACCGCGTCTATGAGAGCGCGGGGCCCGAAGGCAAGGTTCGGGGGACGCCGCAGCAGATCATCGAGAAGTACATGCTTCTCGCCCGCGACGCCCAGACATCCGGCGATCGCGTGATCGCCGAGAACTTCCTGCAGCACGCCGAGCACTACATCCGCCTGCTGAACGCCTCGCAGCCGCCCGGCGAGGAGCGCCGGCCGGCGCAGAACTTCGGCATGCAGTCGCGCGCGGACTACGACGACATCGAGGATCAGGAGGAAGACGCCGCCGCCGAGGCCGAAGAGCGGGCGACCGAGGAGCGCGCGGCCGAAGCGCGCAACGGCGACGGGCGCAACGCGGAGGGTCGCAGCGCGGAGGGTCGCAACGCGGAGCCGCGCGAGGGCGGCCGTGGCGAGCGGCGGGAGCGCCGACCGGACGAACGGCGCAACGACGAGCGCCGCGCCGAGAATCGCCGCGGCGAGGACGCGCCGGGCGAGGATCCGCGCGAGGTCGAGCAGCCGCCGGAAGTCGAGGCGGCGCCTGCCGTCGAGCGCTCGGGTTCGGGCCTTGAGACAATCGACGCAGACGCGGAAGCCGGGGTCGGACTGGTGCCGACGCCCGAGAGCCGCGAAGCGGAGCCGGAGAAGCGCGAGGCCGCGCCCCGCCGCCGCCGTCGCCGCCCGGCCGCGGCCGAGGGCGAGGCCGCCGTGGTGGAGACCGTCGCGGAAAGCTGAGGCCGGTCAGGCGCGGTGGCGCTCAGCGCCCCGCGCGCGCATCCAGCGCACGCGCCATGGCGCAGAAGGCCGCGACCCCGACGGTCTCAGCCCGCGCAGTGGGCTCCACCTCCGCCGCAGCAAGCAGATCGGCGGGGTCGACGCCGAGACTGCGCAGCGACTGGCGCAGCATCTTGCGCCGCTGTCCGAACGCCGCCGCCGTCACCGCCTCCAGCGCCTCCAGCCGGGCGGGCGCGAGGGGCGCGGCGCGCGGCGTCAGCGACACGACCGAGGACACGACCTTCGGCGGCGGCGTAAAGGCCGAGGGGGCGATGTCGAACAGGATGCGCGCCTCCGCCCGCCAGCCCGTCAGCACGCCGAGCCGTCCGTAGGCGTCGGCGCCGGGGGCGGCCGTGATGCGCTCGGCCACCTCGCGCTGGAACATCAGCGTCAGCCGCGTCCACCATGGCGGCCAGTCCGCGCGCAGCCAGCGCAGCAGCAACTCGGTGCCGATGTTGTAGGGCAGGTTCGCGACGACGGCGGTCGGGGCGCCCAGGCCCTCGACGGTCAGACCGGCCGGGTCCAGCGCGAGCGCGTCGCCCTCCACCACCGTCAGCCTGCCGGGCCAGCGCGCCGCGATCTCGGCGAGCGCCGGCAGGCACCGCGCGTCGCGCTCCACCGCCGTGACATGGGCGACGCCGTGCAGGAGCAGCGCGCGCGTCAGGCCGCCGGGCCCGGGGCCCACCTCCAGCACATGCGCGGCGGAAAGGTCGCCTGCGGCGCGGGCGATGCGGCCCGTCAGGTTGAGATCGAGGAGAAAATTCTGCCCGAGCGCCCGGCGCGCCGCCAGCCCGTGGCGGGCGATGACCTCGCGCAGCGGCGGCAGGCCGTCGAGGGCGAGGCTCACCCGGCCGCGCTCGCCGCAGCCGTCTCGGCGCGGGTCGCGGCCATGGCGGCGGCCATGCGCAACGCCTCGATCAGACTGGTCGCCCGGGCGCGGCCGGTTCCGGCGATGTCGTAGGCGACGCCGTGGTCGGGCGAGGTTCGCACGATCGGCAGGCCCAGCGTCACGTTGACCGCCCGCTCGAAATCGAGCGCCTTGGCCGGTATCAACGCCTGGTCGTGATACATGCACGCCGCCGCATCGTAGCGCGCCCTCGCCGCCGGGTGGAACATGGTGTCGGCGGGCAGGGGTCCGGCGACGTCGAGCCCCTCGGCGCGCAAGGCGTCGAGGGCGGGCGAGATGATCTCGATCTCCTCGCGCCCCATGGTCCCACCCTCGCCGGCGTGGGGGTTCAGGCCGGCGACCGCGATACGCGGCCGGGCGACTCCGAAGTCGGCGCGCAGGCCGGCGTGCAGCACCCGTAAAGTGTCGCGGATCAGCGCGGCGTCGAGCACCCGCGCCGCCTCCGCCAGCGGCAGGTGAATCGTCACGGGCGCGACCTTCAGCACGGGCGAGGCCAGCAGCATCACCGGCCGCGCCGCGCCGGTCATGTGCGCGAGATACTCGGTGTGGCCCGGGAAGGCGAAGCCCGCGCCTTCCTGCACGGCCTTCTTCGAGATCGGGTTCGTCACCACGCCGCCGGCCGCCCCGTCCAGCGCCAGCGCGACGGCGCGCGCGATGCTGCGCACGGTCGCAGCCGCGTTGGCCGGGTCGGGTCGTCCCGGGCGGGCGGGCGCCGCGAGGGGCTCGGGCAGCACGGGCAGCGCGCGCCGGAACAGCGCCGCCGCCTGGGACGGCTGGGCGATGGTCGCCACGGGGCAGCCGAGGGCTGCGAGACGGTCGGGGTCGTCGATCGCGAAGAAGGGCGGGGCGCTCGGGTCGGCGGCGAAGGCGCGCCAGGCGGCGACGGCGATTTCGCCGCCTATCCCGGCGGGGTCGCCCATGGTCAGCGCGAGGGGAAGCATGGCCGTCAGCGCAGCTCGATGACCGCTTCGCTGCGCAGCTCCTGCAGATAGCTGTCGGCGAAGCCGACGAGGCGGCGCTGGCGGATTTCGAGGCCCAGCGCCTCGCGCGCCTGCGGGCTGAGCCCCGCGTCCCGCGCGCAGACGACGAAGACCGCCGCTGCGCCCTGCGCCGTCACCGGCGCGCTGACGCCGCCGACCGGAAGGTCGGTCACCGCCTCGCGCACGAGCGGGGACAGCGCCGAGACGTCGGTGGGTTCGCCGCGCTGCACGGCAAGCCCCGCCGCTTCGGCCGCATCGGCGGCCGCGGCGCAGCCCTGCACGCCGCCCATCGCCGCGGCGAGCCGCTGGGCGGCGTCGGCCCCGCTGGCTTGCGCGGAGATCAACGTCACCGTCTGGCGGCTGTCGGCGCCGAGGGTCTCGGTGCGGCGTTCGTGCACGCGAAGGATCAGGAGGCCGCCCGGCACGGGAATGGGGTTGGTGACGCCGCCGACGGCGGCCGCGTTGATCGCGTCCACCGCCGCCAGCGGCAGCGCGGTCTCGGGCACCCAGCCGATGTCGCCGCCCTGCGCGGCGCTGGGCGAGGCGCTGGCGCGCCGGGCGGTGGCCGCGAAGTCGGCGCCGCGCCGCAGATCGGCGACGAGGCGCTCGGCCTGCGCGCGCACGGCGGCCTCGCTGCGGCCGGCGACGGGCACGGCGATCTCGGACAGCCGGAACGAGCGGGCCTGACCGGCGGCGGCCAGCGCCGCCTCCTGCTCGATCTCCGCCTGGGTCGGCTCGGCGCGGGCGCCGAAGCGCCGGCGCACCACCTCCACCCAGGCCAGTTGCGGGGCCAGCGCGTCCTCCAGCGCCGACAGCGACACGCCGGCGCGGCCGAGACCCTGTTCGAGTTGGGAGACGTCGACGTTGCGCTGGGCGGCGTAGTTCTCCACGGCGTCGCGGATGGCCGACTCGCTCGGCGTCACGCCGGCGCGGCGCGCCGCCTCCATTTTCAGCCGGTCGTCGATGAGCTGGTCCAGCGCCGCCTCGCGCAACTCGCCATCCTGCGGCCGGCCGCCGAGCAGGCGGATACGCTGCTCGACGTCGAAGCGGGTGACGACGCTGTCGTTGACGACGGCCGCCGGCTCGAAGCGCGTCTGCGCGCCCGCCGCCCCGAGCGACAGCGCGATAGCCATCGCCGCCACCGCCATGCGCCGCACGGCGCTCTCCGCCCAGGTCGCCCCGCGCCGCGCCATCACTCGACCTCACGCGCCTCGATCATGTCATGACCCGCATAGCGCAGATCGCCGCCGGGCGCCATCCGCCGAGCCGAACAGCTGAACCCGCAGGCCGAAGCCGGTCGAGGCCGGCGCGTTTGGGGAGTCGGTGAAATCGCGCTCGACATAGACCTCGATCGCGGCGCACTCGTTACGAAAGCGCAGGCGTGCGGAGGCGTCGACGTAGCGGTCCTGCTCCAGGTCGCGCCGGACGAAGCCGCCGACCGTCCAGTTGCGGTCGAGCAACAGCCGCGCCCCCACCGCCGTCTCCGAGCGGTCCTCGACCGCGCCGGCGACGATGTCGTCGTTCACGAAGACATAGGACGTCTCCAGCCGCAGCCGGCCGAGGTCGAGCTGCGCCCGCGCCTCGTTGCGCGCGAACTCGCCGTCGTCGCCGAAGCGCAGGCGGCTCGACACCGCGACCCAGGGCCGCCAGCCCACGGTCAGCGCGGCCACGATGTCGGACGCGCTCTCGTCGAGCCCCGAGCCGGCGGAGAACGGCGTCTCGTCCGACAGCCGATAGGTCCGCCCGAGGCTCGCGTCGAGTTGCAGCGGGTCGTCGGCGATCCGGGCGTAGCGCATGCCGAGATTGATCCGCGAGCCCGTCTCCACCCGGTCGATGCCGGGAAAGCGGTTCACGTCGAACAGGTTGGTCTCGTCGAACTCGACGATCAGGCTGTCCTCGTTGGGGATGTCGTCCGCGTTCAGCCCGTTGGGCGCGGTGACGATCTGCGCGACGGGCTCGACGATGTGCGCCACGCCTTCCCGGCGCGAGATCAGCGGATAGCGCGCCTCCAGGCCCGCATGGGGCGCGAAGCGGGTCGTGCGCCCGTCCCGGCCGTCGGGGTCGTCGTTCACGTCGTAGAAGTCGAGCCGCGCCGCGGCGAAGCCCCGCACCGCCAGGCCCATGTCGAGGATCGCCGTCCGCTCCCAGTCCGACCCGACCGAGAGCCGCCGCACATCCCGCCCCTCGCGGCGGGTGAGGGCGACGCCGCTGGCCTCGAAGGCGAGATCGCCGCCCAGCACGGGCCGGCCCGCCATCTCGCGCACGGTGAACTCCGGCAGCACGACCGGTATCGAGCCGCTCGGCTCGTCCGCGCGCTGCGACTGGAAGTAGATGCCGGCGAAGGTGAAGTAGTCGCGCATTCCGTAACGCTCGACGAAGCCCTCGCTGCGCAGGCGGTCGTCGTCGCTGAAGCGGTAGCGGCGCACATAGCCGTCGCGGCTCGCCAGCGCGAGGTCGTAGCCCGCCACGGTGCCCGGCGGCAGCGACAGCCCGTCCACGCCGAAGCCGCCCGCCTCGAAGCGCCCCTCGCCGAACACGTGGCCCTGCAGCGACGAGCCCCGCCCGTCGCGGATGTCCACGAGGCCAAGGCTGCCCGAGAGCCTTGCGCGCCCGGCGTCGAAGGCCTGGCGATACTCGCCCTCCACGATCGCCCCGTCCCGCGTCGTGGGAAAGGGCGTCAGCGTCAGGTCGCGCGACGGGTCGATCGCGATGAAGTAGGGCGTCTTGATCGCCTGACCGAAGGTGGTGGAGTTCACAAACTCCGGCGCCAGAAAGCCGGTGCGCCGCTCCACCGTGGGGTCGGGGTGGCTGAAGAAGGGCAGCCACGCGACCGGCACGCCGAGCACCTCGAAGACCGGGTTCTCGTAGTAGACCGCCCGCTCCTGCTCGTCGTGGATCACCCGGTCGGCGCGGATCGCCCAGAGCGGCGTCGGCGCCGCCTCGCAGACGATGCAGGAGGAATAGGTGGCGCGGGACAGCGCGGTGTAGCGGCCGTCGATGCGCCGGCCCTCGACGGCGGCGAGCGTCCCGGCGCCGTCTGCGATCAGCGCCCGCGCCCCGGCGACCACGCCGTCGCGCAACTCGGGGTCGAGGTCCGCGGCGTCGGCGAGCAGCGCGGAGCCGCCGGGGTCGCGCAGGACCAGCGGGCCGTCGGCGCGTATGCGACCGGCGCGGCTGTCGTAGACGATGCGCGACGCGCTCAGGGTGCGCTCGCCGTGATAGACCTCGACGGCGCCCTCGGCGATCAGCTCCCCGGTGTTCTCGTCGTAGGAGACGCGGTCGGCGACCAGTGCGACCGGAAGTTGCCGGTCGATGGCGGGCAGTCCCGCGGGCGCCTGCGCGCGCGCCGCCCACGGCGAGGCGGCGGCCATCACGATGCAGGCCAGGGCGATGCTCAGGCGACGCGCCGGGGTCGGCGCCATGGCGACACCCCTCGGGCGACGGCGGCGGGCGGTCGGAGACTAGCCGTCCTCGAGATGCAGCAGCAAGCCCGCAGCGAGCAACGCCGCCGAGGCCGGCGGCGCCCAGGCCGCCAGCGTCACGGGGATCGCGCCCGAGGCGCCCAGGGCCTTGGCGACGTCGAAAAGGAAGAAGAACCCGAATCCGCTCAGCACCGCCGCCAGCGCCATCGTCCCCAGCCCGCCGAGACGCGCATGGCGCATCGAGAAGGCCGCGCCGATCAGCGCCATGCCGGCGAACAGAATCGGGGCGGCGAGCTGGGTCTGCCAGTGCAGCCGATGCCGCACGGCGGAGAAGCCCGAAGCCTCCAGCGTCGCGATGAAGCCCGGCAGTTGCCAGAAGGCGATGGCCTCGGGCGCCTCGAAACTGTCGAGGATCTGCTCGCTGGTCAGGTCGGTCGGCGTCTCCAGCCGCTCGAAACGCGTCTCGGCGGCATCGGTCGGCTCCTCGGCGGTCAGGTCGCGCCGCACGCCGTCGCGCAGCACCCAGGCGCCGGGCGTCAGGACCGCATAGGTCGCGTCGACGCGCGTCGTCAGCGCGCCGGCGGCGTCGAAGCCGAACAGGGTCACGTCGCGCAGCACGCTGGCGCGACCGTCCGCCGCGCGGGCGTGGATGACGGTCTGCCCCTCGGTCGGCCCGTCGCCTTGACGCAGCCACAGCCCCTCGCGCGACAGCGAAAGCCGGCTCCCGCGCCCCTCGAGGTGGCGGGCCTCCAGCGTCTCAGCGCGCAGCGTGGCGCCTGCGGCCAGCGGGTTCAGCACGGCGAAGTTCAGAAATCCCAGCGCCAGCGCCGCCGCCAGCACCGGCGCGATCAGCGCCCAGACCGACACGCCCGCGGCGCGGGTGACGACCAGCTCGGACGAGCGGGCGAGGCGCGCGAAGCTGGCCAGCGTCGACAGCATCACCACGAAGGGCGCCGCGGTCAGCGCGATGGCGGGCATCTTCAGCGCGGCGATGGAGAGCAGCTGCAGGAAGCTCGCCCGCCCGTCGCTGTTGGAGCGCAAAAGCTCCAGCAGGTTGATCAGCACGATCAGCGCGGCGACCGCGAGCGCGGCCCAGCCCAGCGTCTGCAGGAAGCGCGTCCCGATGTAGCGCGACAGGGTCCAGCTCATCCGACCGCCTCCCGCGCCCGGAAACCCTGCATCCTCGGTCGCGACAGCGCCCAGAGCGACAGCGCCACCCCGATCAGCGGCGGCGCGTAGAGCAGCGGCCAGAGCGCCGCCTGCGACACCGTCATCGCCTTGAACGCCAGACCGGCGCCGCGCAGCGCCACGCCGATCGCCACCGCCGCGATGACGCGCTGGCCGTAGCCGCGCCGGGTGAAGCCGGGCCCCAGGATCGCCGCCAACGCCACGAGCGGCAGGGCCAGCCCGTAGAGCGGCGCGCTCAGCCGTTCGTGCGCCTCCGCCAGCCGCCGGCCCAGCGCCAGCGACGTGGTCCCGCGCGCCAGCAACTCGCGCAGCGAGTGCTCCGACGCCTTGCGGCCGCGGTCGGCGGTGTCGGACATGAACTGCGACAGGTCGAACACGAGAGACTCGAAGCGCAGCACGCTGACCTCGCCCCGCTCGCCCCCCCGCCGCTGCGCCGCGCCGTCGATCATCACGAGCCGCGGCCCCTCCGCCGTCTGGCTGAGCGCGGCGCGGCTGGCCGTGTAGGTCACCTCGCCGGCCGGGTCGCGCTGGTCGTGCACGAAGACGCCGCGCATCTCGCCCGCGCCGGCGCGCTCGCGGACATAGATCGTCAGCCCGGCGGCGGGGTGCAGGAAGCGGCCCTCGAAGATCAGCGCGTTGGCGATGTCGGCGCGCAGGGCGTGAACGCGGTCGCGCATCTCGCCCTGCGCCAGCGGGGCCACATAGAGCGACAGCGCCGCCGAGGCCGCCGCGATCGTGACCCCGAACAGCGCGACGGGCCGCGCCAGCGCCAGCCCGCTCATGCCGGCGGCGACCATCGCGACGATCTCGCTTTCGGCGAACAGGCGGTTCACCGCGTAAAGCGTGGCGGCGAAGCCGGCCAGCGGCAGCACCACCCCCAGCGCGGTCGGCAGCAGCAGCACCGAGAACTGCAGGAACACCCCGGCCCCCTGACCGCTGTTGACCACCGTGTCCACCACCCGCAGCGACTGGGTGAGCCAGATCACGCCGGTCAGCACCAGCACGAAGAAACCGAAGGGGGCCAGCAGCTCCCGCAGAAGATAGCGTGGCGCAAGTCCGCCCATGCCTTCCCTCCCGAGCCGTTCTTCCGGGTGGCGCGCCGCGACGGCGCTTCGGCGACCGCGGCGCGCTTGGCCCCGCCGTCGCGACGGGCTACCCATGGCTGCACAAATCGCATCCGGAGCCGCCGATGACCAGTCCTGTCGAGATCGCCTACGTCGCCATGGCCGACGCCCCCTTGCCCGACGCGGCCGGGACAGTCGCGGTCTTCGTGCGTCCCGACGGCGCGCTGGGCCCCGCGGCGGCGGCGGCCGACGCCGCGACCGGGGGCGCCGTCGCCCGGCTGGTGGCGGCCAAGCCGTTCAAGAACAAGCCCGGCGACAGCGGCGTCATCGCCTATCCCTCGGGCCTGAAGGCCGACCGGCTGGTGGTCGCCGCGCTGGGCGCCGAGCCCGCGGACGCGCGCAAGGCCGGCGCTGCGGTCGCGGCGCGACTCGGGTCGGGCCCGGTCACCGTCTACGGCGACGGCCCCGCGGAGGCCCAGGCGCAGATCGCCTACGGCGCGGCGCTGAGGCTCTACGACTTCGACGTCTACAAGACCGCGACTGACGACGCCGAGAACGGCAAGCCGCCGCGCAAGCTCGCCTTCGCGTCCGACGGGGCCGAGGCGGTCGCCCGGCTGACGGCGCCGCTCGCCGCCGCGGCCGAGGGGGTGTTCTTCACGCGGGACCTCGTGAACGAGCCCGCCAACGTGCTGACGCCGCATGACTTCGCCGCGCGACTGGCCGCGATGGGCGAGCTGGGCCTCGAGGTCGACATCCTCGGCGAGGAGGACATGGCGCGGCTGGGCATGCGCTGCCTGCTGGCGGTCGGCCACGGCTCGATCAACGAGAGCAAGCTGGTGGTCATGCGCTGGAACGGCGGCGGCGACGCGGCGCCGCTGGCGCTGGTCGGCAAGGGCGTGACCTTCGACACCGGCGGCGTCTCCATCAAGCCCGCCGCCGGCATGGAGGAGATGACCATGGACATGGCCGGCGCCGGCGTTGTCGCGGGCGTGATGCGCACGCTGGCGCTGCGCAAGGCCAAGGCCAACGTCGTCGGGATCGTCGGGCTGGTCGAGAACATGCCGTCCGACAGGGCGATGCGGCCGGGCGATGTCATCCGCTCGATGAAGGGCGACACGGTGGAGGTGGTCAACACCGACGCCGAGGGCCGCCTCGTGCTGGCCGATGCGCTCTGGTACGCGCAGGAGACCTTCAAGCCCGCCGCCGTGATCGACCTCGCGACGCTGACCGGGGCCATCGTGATCGCGCTCGGCCACCACAACGCGGGCTATTACGCCACCGACGATGCGCTCGCGCAGGCGCTGCAGGCCGCCTGCGACGCCGAGGGCGAGGGCGCATGGCGGATGCCTTTGGGGGCGGCCTACGACAAGCAGCTCAAGAGCCGCATCGCCGACATGAAGAACGTTGGCGGCCGGCCGGGCGGCTCGGTGACGGCGGCGATGTTCCTGAAGCGCTTCGTGAAGGAGGGGACCCCCTGGGTCCACATCGACATCGCCGGCGTCGCGCTGGGTTCGGCCGCGACCGACTTCGCCCCCGCCGGCGCCACGGGCTGGGGCGTGCGCGCGCTGGACCGGCTGGTGCGCGAGCGTTTCGGGGGGTGAGCAGGGCGCGGCGGCCCGCGCCGCCGCAGGCTGGTCAGCGCAACCCGCCCACGACATCCATGAACCGGCGCACCCGGGCCCCGTCGACGGGGTTCCAGGTGTTCCCGGCGCGTCATCGGCGCAACGCCGGACAGGCTGGCGCGGAGGCCGTCGCGCAGCGATAGGCCGGCGCGACGGCGGTCAGGAAGACCACGCCGGCCCTTGGGCCGGCGCGGCGGCGTGAATGGCGGTCGGCGTTCCGCCGACCGCCGCGACCGCGCTCGATCAGACCGGGCTCTCGCAAAGCCTGGCGGGCGCGGTCATGGTCGCAGGGTATTCGCGACGTCCCGGGCGGGCGCCACGCCTACAGGCCGCCACCAGTCGTAGACCATGTGAAAGACATAGGCGTAGCCCGTATAGAACAGCGTCAGGCCCAGATCGACGGCGATGGCCTCGATCCAGCCGTGACCGCCGAGCCAGACGATGACCGGCAGCGAGACCGCCATCGCCGTCGCCTCGTGGCTGAGCGCGTGGACGGCGCGCAGCCGCGCGGGGCGGTCGCTGGCGACGCGACGGGCGAGGCGCCACTCGACCCAGTCGAACGCGGTGTTGTGGATCGGCGACCAGGTCAGCACCGCGACCGAGATTGCGGCGACGACCACCAGGCTGTCCTCGGCGTCGCCGCCGAAGATCAGCCAGTAGAGGGGCGTGGCGAGCGCCAGTCCGCCCACCTCGAAGGCGAGCGTCTGGATCGCGCGCTCGCGAAGGGATCGAAGCGCCATGGCGCGCCGCCGCTCAGGCGCGGCGCTTGCGGACCGCGGCCAGCGCGCCGAGGCCCGCGAGCAGCATCCAGCCCGCGGCGGGCAGAGGGATGGGCGCGACCGGCTCCGGCGGCGTCACGACCGGTGCGCCGTCGCCCAGCAGCAACTGTCCGCCGGCGAAGGCGCTCAGCGACAGGACGCTTCCCCCGGCACGTCCCGGCTCGTTCACGAGCCTCAGTCGGCGCGTCTCGCCCCCGACGAGGCGCGCGATATCGACCTGCTCGATGGGCTCCAGGTCGCTGAAGTTGTTGAAGCCGAGTTCTGCGTTCTCGACGAAGACGCCGAACAGG
>DAINOD010000032.1:0-24939 GCA_036735545.1 Rubrimonas sp.
TCGTGCGCAACTCGGCCAGTCACCCCGCCTCCTACCGTTCCATCGCGCCGAGAATCTGCCGGTGCGCGTCGCGGTAGCCGTCCGCGCGCGCCGCCACAGCCTCGCCGAGTTCCGCCGTCAGCGCGGGCAGGGCGTGGAACGGTACCTGCGGGGCGGCGTGGTGGGCGGTGTGCAGCGGCCCCTCCCACGCCAGCCAGCGCAGGGCGCGGCCGGTGAAGGTGGTGCGGGTGTTGCGCAGCATGTCCGGGCCCAGCGGCAGGCCGGCGTGCTCGGCCATCAGGTCGGCGCGCAGGAACGGCTGGCCGAGCAGCGCCGGCGCCGCCCACAGGTCCCACGCCAGCGTCGAACCCGACGCCAGCGACGCCGCCGCGACGGCGGCGTAGCCGGCGAGAAACCACCGCGCCTCGGCCCGCACCTTCGCCGCGCCGCGGGGCGGGACCCAGGCGGGCAGGGGGCGCCCCGCGGCGGCCGTCAGCACCGCCGCGGCCTGACCGCGCCAGTAGCCCCAGCCGGTCAGGCGCCAGAGATAGCCCGCCCGCGTCCGCGCCCGCGGCGTCGCGAGTTCGGGGTCGCGCCCGGGGTCCTGCGTGTGGCGGTGATGGGCGAAGTGGAAGAACCGGAAGCCATGCGCCGGCAGCAGCAGCAGAAATCCCGCCCCCTGCGCCAGCCGGTCGTTCCAGCGCGGCGTGGCGAAGGCGGTGCGGTGGATCGCCTCGTGGCAGGCGGCGAACAGGAAGCTCAGCACGACGCCATGCGCGATCTGCGCGCCAAGCCGGGCCCAACCCGCCGTCGCCAATACGGCCGCGCCCGTCAGCGTCAGCAACCCCAGATGACTGGCGAGCCGGACCAGCCCCTGCCTGTCGGACAAGCGCGTCAGCGCCGCCATGCGCCCGGCCGGGATGCGCGCCAGCGCCGCGCGGTGATCGGCCCCGGGCGCGCTCACGCCAGCGGCATCCGGCGATGGACGCCCGGCCGCGCGGGGTCGTGGTGCTTGTTCGGCGGCCCGCGCTCGACCAGCAGGCGCGCGCAGAAGGCCAGCCGGTCGCGGTCGAGCGTCACGCCCAGTCCGGGCCCCTCGGGCAGCGGCAGGACGTCGCCGCGCGGGACGAAGGGCCCCTCCGCGATCACGTCGAGCGGCTGCCAGCGCATCAGCGACTGGTTGGGCTCGCGGATGTGGGGGTGAGCGGCGCAGGCGTGCAGATAGGCGGCCGTGCCGATGCCCGAGTCGCCCGAGTAGCACCAGAAATCGACGCCCATCGCCGCGCAGGCCGACACGAAGCGCATCATCCGCGTGAAGCCGCCGAAGCCCGCCACGTCGGACACGATGGCGTCGGGCGCCCCCAGCGCCACCGCCCGCGGCAGATCGACGTTGTGCGAGGACAGCGGCACGGCGCAGTGGCGCTTGAGCCGCGCCATGTCCTCCCAGGACGGGCAGGGGTCCTCCCAGTTCCGCACGCCCAGCTCCGCGAAGGCCGGGGCGAGGCGCAGGGCGGAGGGAACGGCGAAGGCCTGGTTGCTGTCGATGCGGATCGTCGCATCCTCGCCCAGCGCCGCGCGCAGCGCCGTCACGAGGCGGACGTTGGCCATGAGGTCGGGGTCGGAGACCTTGCCCTCGAAGCAGGTGGTGCCGAAGCGCTCGCGGAAGTCGAGGCACTGATCGACCACCGCCGCGACGGTCGCCTCGCCGCCCCGGCCGTCGCGGGCGAGGCGGTAGCCGAAATAGTCGGTGAAACCGATCTCGCGCCGAACGACGCCGCCCAGAAGCTGCGCCACCGGCTGGCCCCAAAGGCGGCCGCGCAGGTCCCACAGCGCCATCTCGACGCCGCCGAAGGCGCCGATGGCGAGGCCGTCGTTGATCGACTGCACCCCTGTCCACCACGGCAGGCAGGCGACCTCAGCGCCCGCGATGTCGAGCGCGTCCCGCCCGCGCAGCCGCTCCGCCCAGCCGTCGATCAGCGCCGCGCAGGCGTGGGACGGCGCCTCGCCGACGCCGAGAGCGCCGTCGTCGGTCTCGATCTCCACCACCGTCTTGGCGAAAGCGTCGAGCACGCCGTAGGACCAGACGTAGGGCGCCTCGAGCGGCACGAGCACCGGGGTGGCCCGGATGCGGGCGATCGTTGGCATCTGGCACCCCGGACGCTAGAATTGGTGGACATAGTGCTTGCGTCGAAGGGCAAAGCAAGCTTGCCTGACGCCAATGGTTAAGAAGGGCGCGCCGGCGTCCGCGACCGACAGGGTGACACATGCCGCACGATGAGAAGAACCTTACGCTGCTCCGCCGCCAGTTGTCCGAGGGCAAGCTGAGCCGGCGCGAGTTCGTCCGCTACGCCACGCTGATCGGCGTCTCCGCCGGCGTCGCCTATCGCACCGCGGGGCTGGCGGGCCCGGCGCGCGCCAACGACATCCCCATGGGCGGGACCATCCGGATCGCGATGGGCGTGCAGGAGGTGACCAACCCGGCCACCTTCGCGTGGATCCAGCCGTCCAACGTCACGCGCGCGGTCTGCGAGTATCTGACCTGGACCGGGACCGACAACATCACCCGCCCGCACCTGCTGGAAGGCTGGGAGGCGTCCGAGGACCTGAAGACCTGGACGCTGAAGGTCCGCCCCGGCGTGACCTGGCGCAACGGCCGCGCCTTCACCGCCGACGACGTGGTGTGGAACATCTCCCGCCTGCTCGACGCGGAGACGGGCTCCTCGGTCGCGGGGCTGATGTCGGGCTACATGCTCGACACCGCCGCCGACGGCACCATGGCGCTGTGGGACGCCAACGCCATCGAGAAGGTCGACGACCTGACCGTGCGGCTGAACCTGCGTCAGCCGCAGATCGCCGTGCCCGAGCACCTCTACCACTACCCGTTCCTCATCCTCGACCCCGAGGAGAACGGCGCCTTCGGCGTGGGCGGCAACGGCACGGGGCCGTTCGAACTGGTGGAGAACTCGGTCGGCGAGCGCGCCGTGCTGCGCAAGCGCGAGGGCTACTGGGGGCGGCCCGCCTATCTCGACGAGGTCGTGTATGTGGACGTGGGCGAGGAGGCGATGGCCTACACGGCCGCGCTGGCCTCGGGGCAGGTCGACGGCCTTTACGAGGGCGATGTGGGCCAGCTCGCCACCTACCAGACCCTGCCGCAGATCCGCGTATACGAGGCGTTGACCGGCCAGACCGCGGTGGCGCGCATGAAGGTGGCGGCGGAGCCGTTCACCGATCCGCGTGTGCGCAAGGCGCTGCGGCTGGCCTGCGACCCGCGCCGGCTGCTGGAGCTTGGCCACTTCAACCTCGGGGCGCCGGGCGAGCACCACCACGTCTGCCCGATCCACCCCGAATACGCCGAGATGCCCTTCATGGAGCGCGACGTGGCGGCGGCGAGGGCGCTGCTGGCCGAGGCGGGACACCCCGACGGCATCGACATCACCATGAACACCAAGCGCGACCCGGCCTGGGAGCTGCAGACGGTTCAGGCCATGGCGCAGATGATGGCGGACGCCGGCATCCGCGTGAACATCAACATCCTGCCCACGCCGCAGTTCTGGGACAACTGGCAGAACTTCGACTTCGGCTTCACCTCCTGGGGCCACCGGCCGCTGGGCGTGATGGCGCTCGGGCTGGCCTATCGCTCGGGCGTGCCGTGGAACGAGTCGGGCTTCTCCAACGCCCGCTTCGACGAACTGCTGGACCGCGCAGAGGCGACGCTGGACGTCGATGCGCGGCGCGAGATCATGGCCGAGATCCAGACGCTGATGCAGGAAGAAGGGCCGATGGTTCAGCCGCTCTGGCGCTCCACCTTCGTGGCCTACCACGAGCGTGTGAAGGGCTTTGCGCTGCACCCCTCGCTGCACATCCATCCCGAGACCTTCGGGATCGAGTCCTGAGCACCCGCCGGGTCGCGCCGGGGCCCCGCCCCGCGCGCGGCTCGCTGATCGGCGGCCGCGCGCCCTTGCCGGGGAAACGTCCATGCTTCCGGTGATGGCGCGCAGGGTCGGGCTGATGGCGGCGACGATGCTCGTGGTGTCGGTGCTGATCTTCCTGCTGCTGGAGTACGACGTGCAGAGCGTCGCGGTGAAGGTGCTCGGGCCCTATTCGACCCAGCAGCAGCGCGAGATCTGGCTGGAGGCGAACGGCTACAACCTGCCCGCGCTCACGCGATACCTGAACTGGCTTGGGTCCATCCTGCAGGGCGATTTCGGCGACAGCCTGCGCTTTCGCCGCCCTGTCTCGGAGGTGCTGTGGCCGCGGCTGGCCAACACCGCGCTGCTTGGCGCGCTGACGCTGGGGGCCGTGGCGGTGCTGGGTCTGGGGCTCGGCGTTCTGGCGGGGGTCAACGAGGGGCGCCTGCTCGACCGCATCGTCTCGGTGACCGCGGTGATCACCACATCGGTCCCCGAGTTCGCCTCCGCAGTGATCCTGTCTTCGGTCTTTGTGTTCTGGCTGGGCTGGCTGCCCGGCACCTCGGGCATGGCGGCGGGCTTCGACGCATGGCAGCTGGTGCTGCCGGTCATGGTGCTGGTGCTCTACGACTTCGGCTACATCGCGCGGCTGACCCGCGCCTCGATGGCCGAGGTCATGCGCACCAACTATATCCGCACGGCGCGGCTGAAGGGCCTGAGCCACTGGAGCGTGGTCACCCGCCACGCCCTGCGCAACGCGCTGATCGCGCCCTACACGGTGATCGTGCTGCAGATCAACTGGCTGTTGTCGGGCGTGATCGTCGTGGAGTTCTTCTTCGCCTACAAGGGCTTCGGCGCGCTGCTGCTGGAAGCCTCGCTGCACCAGGACCTCTACCTGATCCAGGCGTGCGCGCTGGTCGCGGTGTTCGTCGCCGTCGCCAGTCAGGCGCTGTCGGATGTCGGCTACGTCCTGCTCAACCCGCGCCTGAGGGTGGCGTGATGGCGGGGCGCACCATGGCCGGCCGCGCGTTTGGCGTGATCGGCGAGAGCTGGATGTCGATCATCGGCTTCACGCTTGTGGCGTTCTGGGTGGTTGTGGCGCTGGGGGCGGACGTGCTGGCGCCGTTTCCGCCCAACGCCACGCTGGCGCCGCTGCAACGCCCCTTCGCCGATGCGGTGATCCCGGCTTCGACCATGCTGGACGGACGCGCGGCGGGCGACATCTGCGCCGCGGCCGAGCCCGGGAGGGCGAATTGCGGGACGTTCTGGCTCGGCACGGACGTGATCGGGCGCGACGTGCTCAGCCGCATCATCTTCGGCGCGCGCACGGTGCTGTTCTACGCCCCGCTCGCGACGCTGCTGGCCTATGTCGTCGGGGCCAGCATGGGGCTGCTGGCGGGCTATCGCGGCGGCTGGGTGGACGACGCGTTGAGCTTTCTGTCCAACGTCATCCTCAGCTTCCCGGTGCTGGTGCTCTACGTCATCATCATTTCCGTGGTGGGCTCGTCGGGCGCCAACATCCTCGTGGCGGTGGTGTTCGCCTCGGCGCCGGGCGTGATGCGCATCGTGCGCGGACTGACCATGGACATCCGCAACCGCGACTACGTGATGGCCGCCCGCACCCGGGGCGAGCCGACATGGCGCATCCTGTTCATCGAGATCCTGCCCAACGCGCGGGGGCCGCTGATCGTCGATTTCTGCGTGCGCATCGGCTATGTGACCATCACCATCGGCGTGCTGGGCTTTCTCGGCCTCGGCCTGCCGCCGCCCGACCCGGACTGGGGCGGGATGGTGAACGAGACGCGCCAGATGGCGATGGTGTTTCCGCACATGGCGCTGTGGCCCTGCGTGGCGATCACCTCGCTGGTGCTGGGCTTCAACCTGCTCGCCGACGGGCTGAACGAGTCCGCCCTGCGCGACTGAGCCTCAGACGCCCTCGATCAGCGCCATGGTGCAGCGGGCGTTGGCGCGGCGGATGGCGCGGACCGGGGCGTAGGCCGCGCTCTGGACGAAGGCGCGTGCGGCGGCCATCGAGGGAAACTCGATGACGACGAGGCGCGTCGGCGTCCACAGATCGTCCTCCAGCACCTCCATGGCGCCGCCGCGCGCGCGGTAGACGCCGCCATGGGCCTCGGCCAGCGGCTTGGCCTGCGCCTTGTAGGCCTCGTAGGCCACCGGGTCGGTGATCTGGGTGTCGACGATCAGGAAGGCGGGCATGGGCGGGGTTCCTCGGCGAGCCAGGCCCGCGCGCCCTCGGCGGCGGCGCGGCCGGTGGCGATGCAGGCGGTCAGCAGATATCCACCCGTCGGCGCCTCCCAGTCCAGCATCTCGCCTGCGGCGAAGACGCCCGGCCGGTCGCGCAGCATGAAGCGGCCGTCAAGGGCGTCGAGGCGCAACCCGCCCGCCGTCGAGATCGCCCGATCCAGGCCATCCGGGGCGTCGAGCCGCAGCGCCGTCGCCTTCAGCCGCGCGGCCGCGGCGGCGGGCTCGCCGGGCAGCGGTCCCGCCTCCCGCGCCAGCGCCGCGGCGACCGGCGAGAGCCCGAGACGGCGGAGGCGGTTCGCCGCCGACAGCCCCGGGCGCATCGCCGCGAGCCGGGCGGCCAGCGCCGCCTCCGACGTGTCGGGCCGCAGGTCGAGCGTCAGCGTCGCGGATCCATCGCGGGCGATGGCGTCGCGAAGGTGGGCCGAGAGCGCGTAGATGGCGCCGCCCTCCAAGCCGCCGGCGGTGACGACCGCCTCGCCTCGCGCGCTGGCGGCGCCGTGGGAGAAGGCGGCGGCCTTCAGCGGGGCGCCGGCGAAACGCGCGGCGAAGTCCGCGCTCCAGCCCGCGCGGAAGCCGCAGTTCGAGGGCGCGAAGGGCGTGACCGGGCCCACGAGTCCCGCCCAGGCCCCGTCCGAGCCCAGCCGCGGCCAGCTCGCCCCGCCGCAGGCCAGAATGGTCGCGTCGGCCTCGATCGCGTCCGCGCCGTCGAGCGTCAGCCGGCCAGCCTCCCATCCCGTCCAGCGGACGCGCGTCAGAATGCGCACGCCCAGACCGTCGAGGCGGGCGAGCCACGCGCGCAGGAGCGGCGAAGCCTTCAGGGCGCGCGGAAACACCCGCCGCGACGGGCCCACGAAGGTCTCCGCCCCCAGCCCGTCGGCCCAGTCGCGCAAAGCCTCGGGCGGAAAGGCGCGCACCGCCGCCGCCACAGATCCCGCCTCGCCGTAGCGCGACAGCAGCGGCGCCAGCGGCTCGGCGTGGGTCAGGTTCAGACCGCCGCGACCAGCCATCAGGAACTTGCGGCCCGGGCTGGGCATATGCTCCAGCACCGTGACGCGGGCCCAGGGCGCGGCGACTTCGGCGGCGGCGAGCCCGGCCGGTCCGGCGCCCACGACGACGACATGGGGCCGCCCCACGGGCGGCCTCAGAACCGCGCCATGGCGCGCTCGACGCGGGCGCGAAAGCGGGCGCGGGTCTCGGGCGTGCTCTCGTCCATGCGGTAGTGGGCCAGGAACAGCGTCCGGCATCCCTTCGCCATCAGGATGCGGCAGCCGCGCAGCAACAGGTTTCGCCCCGGCGCGCCGACGAGTTGCGTCAGCCACCATGGCGCGCCGCAGGTGGTGACGACGCCGAACTTGCGGATGTGGCGCAGCGCGGGCTGGATCGGCCCGTCCCTAGTCAGGATGAAGGCGACGCCGGGGTTCCAGACCCGGTCGAGCCAGCCCTTCAGCATCGCCGGCAGGCCATACCACCAGGTCGGGTAGACCAGCACCAGCGCCTCGCACCACCGCAGGGCCTCGACATGGCTCTCCACGCCCTCGGCGTTGCGGGCCGCGTCCTCGTAGGCGCGCCACGCCTCGCGCGACAGCACCGGGTCGAAGCCCTCGGCGTAGAGATCGATCAGGCGCACCTCGTGGCCGGCGCTCGCGAGCGTCTCCATCGTCGTGCGACAGAGGCTGGCGTTGTAACTCTCCGGGTCGGGGTGGCTGTGGACGACGAGGACGCGCATTCAGAGCCGCTCCATGGCGCGCTCGACGCGGGCGAGAAAGCGCGCGCGCGTGGCGGGGGTGGCGACGTTCATGGCGTAGTGCGCGAGGTAGGTTACGGGCCGATCGGGACGGAACAGCCGCCGAAGGATGCGCCGGGCGAAGCGGCGCGGCGGGTCGCCCGCCAGGAGGGCCGCCAGCGGCGAGGCGCCGTAGGTGTGCGCCGCGGCGACGCGGCGAAAGCGCACCGGGCCCGGCACGACGCGCCCGCCCTCGATGGCGAAGGTCACGCCGGGCAGGAACACCCGGTCGAGGTAGCCCTTCAGGATCGCCGGATAGCCGAAGTTCCAGACCGGGGCTATCAGCGCCAGCGCATCGGCGCGGCTCAGGCGGTCGATATGGGGCTGGACGGCGGCGCGGTCGGCGGCGGGGTCGTGGTAGCCCACCCGCTCGGCACGGCTCAGAACCGGGTCGAAGCCCTCGGCGTAGAGGTCGCAGAGGTCCACCTCGTGCCCCGCCCGCCCAAACCCCGCCAGCGCCGCGTCGCGCACGGCCGCGCCGAAGGAACCCTCGACGGGGTGGGCGTAGAGCATCAGGACGCGCACTATTCCGCCGCGGCCATGCCGGGAAAGAGGTAGAACTGGCCGGAGGCGAAGTCGTAGTCGGGGTCGTCCCAGGCGATCATCTTGCCGGGGTTCAGCAGGCCCTTGGGATCGGTCTCGCGCTTGAAGGCGAGCTGCGCGGGGTCGGACTGCTTCATGCCGCCCTCCTCCAGCGTGTAGCGGTGCGGGTTGAAGATCGGGCAGCCTTCCGCCTCGTGGATGCGGATGATCTCCTCCAGCCGCTCCTCGGTGGTGTAGCGCACCAGCGGCAGGCCGGCGGCGCGAACCTTGCCGTCGAAGCGGATGTATTCGCAGTGGCCGGGAACTTCGTCGCCGAACATCTCCTGCATCTTCACCGCGTGGGCCACGGTCGGCTCGGCGTAGAGCACCTGCAGGTAGGTGATGCTCGAATCCACCCGCAGGGCGCGCAGCGTGGTGTGGTTCCAGGTCAGCTCGAAGGCCGGCGGCAGCCCCTCGGTCGCATCCCGATCCGAGCGGAACAGCACCGACGCGCCCTTGTCGCGGGCGGTCACGGTGAGGAAGGCGTCGAGCGCGAAAGGCGCAACGACCGCCACAGCCAGATGCGCGTCACGCGGCAGGTGCTTGCGATGGCGCAGGAAATAGTCGTGCGGCGCGGGGGCCGCGATGGTGGCCAGCTCCTTCAGCAGCACGCCGTCCTGATGCGCCATGCCGTAGGCGTAGGCGTTGGCGCGCTCCCAGCTCCCGAAGCCCACGATGACGTCCACCCAGTCGTAGGCGGGGGCGAGCGGCGCCTCGACCTCGGTGATGATCCCGTTGACGCCATAGGCGTGGCTGGCCTTGTGGATGTCGTCGCCCGCAAGCTCCAGCACGCGGGGGCTCGCCTCGCAGGTCAGCAGCCGCAGGCGGATGATGTTGCCCGCGTCGCGCAGGCCCCCCCAGCGGATAGAGCCGACGCCCCCCGAGCCGCCGGCGACGAAGCCGCCGAGCGACGCGGTGTTGTAGGTGGAGGGGTGCAGGCGCAGCTCCTGCGAGGAGTGAGCGCGCGCCGCCTTGTCGATCTCGGCGAGGATGGCGCCGGCCTCGGCGACAACGGCGCCGGGGCGCACCTCCTTCACCCGGTCGAGGTGCTTCAGGTGCAGCACCATGCCGCCCGAGAGCGGCATCGCCTGGCCATAGTTGCCGGTCCCCGAGCCCCGCGTGGTGACCGGGACATCGTGGGCGAAGGCCGCCGCGAGCGCCTGCGCCACCTCGTCCTCGTTGCGCGGCGCCACCACGAAGTCGGCGGTCAGGTGGTCCATCCGCGCCTTGAGGACCGGTGAATACCAGAAGAAGTCGCGGCTCTTCTGCTTCACCGTCGCGGGGTTGTCGTCGATGTCGAGATGGGCGAGCGCTGCCTTGCAGCCCTGGATGTCGGCGGTCATGCGGGCTCGGTCTCCTTGGCGAACAGCGCATCGAGCCGGGCGTAGTCGGGCGGGCGCGCGTCGATGGGGCGGCCCGCGCGGATCACGAGGCGGTCGGGCCATGGGCGCGACCACAGTTCGGTCCAGCGACGGGCGGGGAAGATCACCAGATCGGCCGAGCCGCCGTCGCGCAGGCGCCCGGCGTCCAGCCCCATCGCGGCGGCCGGGTTGGCGAAGAACGACGCCGGCCAGTCGGCGACAGGGTGGTCGAGGTGACAGATCCGGGTCGCCTCGCGCCAGACCTCCAGCATGTCGAGATCGCCATAGGCGTAGAACGGATCGCGCGTGTTGTCGGAGGCGAAGCAGACGTTCACCCCCCGCGCCTTCATCTCGTGCACCAGCGTCACGCCCCGCCAGCGCGGCGTGCCGCCGCGGCCCTGCAGATACATGTTGCACATCGGCAGCGACACCACCGACAGCCCGGCCGCCGCCGCCGCGTCCATCGTCGCGCGGGCCTCGTCGTCGGGCTGCACGGCCAGCGAGCAGCAATGGCCGACCAGCACGCGGCCCTCGTAGCCGTTGCGCAGGCTGGCCTCGGCGATGGCGCGCAGGGTCCGCACGTCGGGATCGCCGGTCTCGTCCACATGGAAGTCGGCGTCGAGGCTGCGCTCGGCGGCCATGCGGAAGAAGCGGTCGAGGCGCGCATCGAGATCGGGGAGGGGCAGCGTCACGCAACCCAGCACGCCGCCCGAGCGCGCCACCTCGTCGGCGACTGCGGTGAACTCGTCCGTCCCGATCATGTCGGCGATGGTCAGCGCGGCGGCCTGCAGCGCGATGCGGCCGCGCCAGTCCTCGCGCACCTCGCGGAACACGCCCCACGAGATCGGGACCTGCTTGCCGATGCTGTCGAGATGGGTGCGGATGGCGCCCGTGCCGTGCGCCCAGGCGCACTCCAGCGCGAAGGTCATGCGCGCGCGCACGTCCTCGGCGGTCCAGCGCGCCTCGCGGTCGGCGTGCACCGCCTCCAGCGCGCCCATGAACGTGCCGTCGGGGTTCGGCGTGCGCGGCCAGATGTGGCCCTTGTCGAGGTGGGTGTGGCAGTCGACGAAGGCGGGCGTGACGATGGCCCCGCCGAGCGCCACCGCCGGCCAGTCCGGCGGGCCCGACAGGCGCAGCGTCGCGCCGTCCAGCCAGAGGTCGGTCGCGACGAAGCCCTCGGCGTCGGCGCCGGGGGCGTCGATCAGCGCGGCGGGCGCGCGCGCGTTCGTCAGCCGGCAGGGGCCGGCGGGCAGGGTCCAGCGGGGGGTCATCGTTCCCGGGTGATGGCGCTCTCGTGCCATTTGCGCAAGAGCAGATGGTTGAGCAGCGTCGTCATGGCGTAGATCGCCACGCCCGCCAGCGCGATCAGCAGGAGCGCGGCGAACATGCGCGGGATGTTGAGGCGATAGGACGCCTCTAGGATGCGGAAGGCGAGCCCGCCCCCCGTGCCGGCCGTGCCCGCGACATACTCCGCGACGATGGCGCCGATCAGCGAGAGCCCGCCCGCGATGCGAAGGCCGCCGAGGAAATAGGGCAGGGCGGCGGGCATCTGCAGATAGCGCAACCGCTGCCAGCGCGTGGCGCCGTAGATGGTGAACAGGTCCTGCAGGTTGTGGTCGGCCGAGCGCAGGCCCAGCGTGGTGTTTGACAGGATCGGGAAGAACGCGACGATCCACGCGCAGATCAGCAGGCCGACGAGCGGGCTCTCGACGTAGATGAAGATCAGCGGCGCGATGGAGACCACCGGCGTCACCTGCAGGATGACGGCGTAGGGAAAGAAGCTCATCTCCACCCAGCGGCTGAGCGAGAACAGCACCGCCAGCCCCACGCCGACCACCACCGCGGTCAGCAGCGCCATGAAGGTGATCTTCAGCGTGACCCAGAGCCCGGCCGACAGGATCGGCCAGTCCTGCACCAGCTGACGCAGAACCCGCTCCGGGCCGGGCAGGATGTAGTGGGGAATGTTGTTCGCGATGACGACATAGTGCCAGCCGTAGATCGTCAGCGACACGACGAGGATGGGCAGGAGCCAGGCGCCGATGCGCTCGACGCGAGCGCGGCGCAGGCGGGACAGCTCCTCGAGGTCGATCAGGCGCGGCTCGCGGTCGGCCGGCGCGAAGTCGGGGGCGGTCACGCGTGCGCCTCCGCCATCGCGCGCTTCAGCGCGTCCGAGGCGCGGCGGCATTGCTCGGCGTAAGCGGCGGAGGTGCGGAACGCCTCGTCGCGCAGCGCCGGGGCCTCGACGCGCAACTCCTCCACCACGCGCCCCGGGCGGGCGGCCATCACGACGATGCGGCTCGACAGGAACACGCTCTCGAACACCGAATGGGTCACGAAGATGACGGTGCAACCGAGCTGGCGCTGCAGCGTGAGCATGTCGTCGTTGAGCCGGAAGCGCGTGATCTCGTCAAGCGCCGCGAAGGGCTCGTCCATCAGCAGCAGTTTGGGGCGCGTGACCATGGCGCGGGCGATTGAGACGCGCATCTTCATGCCGCCTGACAGCGCGCGCGGGTAAGCGCCTTCGAAACCGGCCAGACCGACCGCGGCGATGCTGGCCTCCACGGCGTCCCGCACCTGGGCGCGGGAGCGACCGCGCAGGCGCAGGGGCAGCCACACATTGTCGAAGACGGTGGACCACGGCGCCAGCGTCGGCTCCTGGAACACCACGCCAAGCTCCGGGTCCGCGCCCTCGCGCCAGCGGATGCGCCCGCGGGTGGGGCGCGACAGGCCCGCGATCAGGCGCAGCGCCGTGGACTTGCCGCAGCCCGAGGGGCCCAGCAGCGAGACGAAGTCGCCGTCGTGCAGCGCGAGACTCATGCCGTCCAGCGCAGTGACGCCGCCGGCGAAGACCTTGGAGACGTGCTCGATGGTGAGAAGCGGCGCGGACATGGCGGCGCTCCTGTCGACCGCCGTGGCCGCGCCGTCTGGCGTCATTGGCCGAGAAGCTGCTTCTTGAGGTCCAGCCCCACGCCCTTGTTGACGAACTGGGTCGTGTAGGCCTGCTCGATGTCGATGCCGTCGGGCATGACGCCCGAGGCGACCATCTCCTCGTAGAAGCGCCGCATCCGCTCCGGGTTCATGGCGCCGATGCCCATGGTCAGCGCGTCGCCGCTGTCCACGATGCCATACTCCTTCATCGCGGCGATGGAGAAGGCGAGTTGCTCGTCCGACATGTCTGGGTTGTCTTCCTGGATGCGCGCCAGCGCCGCCGCGTTGTCGCCGTAGAGGAAGTTGACCCAGCCGATGGCCGTGCCGTCGACGAAGCACTGCACCGCCTCGGGCATGGTCTCAACGGTCTCCCGCTTCACCTCGATGGTGGTGGAGTAGGTCTCGAAGCCGAGATCGGCCAGCACCCAGACGTCGGGCTTGAAGCCGCCCTCGCGCTCGATGGCGAAGGGCTCGGAGGTGACATAGCCCTGCTGGCCGGCGTTGGTGTCCGCAAGGAAGGGCGCGGCGTTGAAGGTGTAGGGGCGGCGCTGCTCGGGCGTGAAGCCGAACTTCGAGATCATCCACTGATAATAGCTCGCGTAGCCGGCGTCGCCGATCAGCAGCGTGAGATCCTTGAGGTCCTCGAACGACGACGCCACGCCCGGGTGGGTCATCAGCACCTGCGGCTCCTTCTGGAACGAGGCGGAGACGATCAGGATCGGGATCTCCTCCTTCACCGCGTCGAAGGCCTCCATGGTGTTGCCGCCCATGAAGCCCTCGAGCCGGCCGGCGATCATCAGCGCGCGGTTGTTCACCTGCGGCCCGCCGGGAACGATGGTCACGTCAAGCCCGCACTCGGCGTAGGTCCCGTCCACCATCGACTGGTAGAAGCCCCCGTGCTCGGCCTGCGCGACCCAGTTCGTGCCGAAGCGGAACGGGGTGAGCGTCTGGGCCGCGGCGGCGCCGGCGGCGAGTGTCAGGGCCAGCGCCGTGGCGGCGCGCAGTGCGGCAGTGGTCATGGTGGTCTCCCCGTCGGCGCGGCCCGCGCCGCGCATCGCTTTGCTGGCAGTTAAAGCGCGCGTCGGCGCGCTGTCGAGCGCAACCGGGTGCGGGCCCGGCGCCGCGCCGACGTCTGCCTATCCGACAGGCGCCTGCTGCTCGTCCGTGGCGCGAACTTCATGCGCCAGGCGAAGACGCGGGCGGAAATTTCGCCGACAGGCTGGACGCGGGCGCTGAGGTTGGTAAACACTCTGAGCCGTGATCACGAATGCGGCATCCGTGTCGCATGAAAGTTCGCCGCGCTCACCAAAGGCGCGCTCCCAAAGACGCTAGGCGATCCCTTGAGAATTTTCATCACCGGCGCCAACGGCTTCGTTGGCGTGAACCTCGTCGAGCACCTGCTGGAGCAGGGCCACAACGTCACCGCCTGCGGGCTCGGGCCAATGCCGGACGCGGCGCTGGCGGCCTTCGCCGGGCTGTCCGGCGCGCTTGAGCCGGTCGCCCTCGACGTGCGCGACCGCGCGGCCGTGCGGGCGGCGACCGCCCGCGCGCGGCCCGAAGCGGTCATTCTCGGCGCGGCGATCACGCCGGCTGCGGCGAGCGACGCCGACACCATGGTTGACCTCGTCGCCGTCAACGTGCTGGGCGCGGTCCAGACGCTGGAGGCCGCCTTCGAGGCCGGGGCGCAGCGGGCGGTCTTCCTCAGTTCCGCCTCGGTCTATGGCGCTGCGGTGGATGCGGGAACGCCCCTCGACGAGGCGACGAACTTTCCCGCGCCGACCACGGGTTACGGGGCCTGCAAGCTCGCCGCCGAGCGTCTGGCGCTGCGCTTCGGCGAATGTCGCGGCGTTCCCGTCCGTGCGGTGCGCATCGGCACCGTCTTTGGGCGCTGGGAGCGCGAGACCGGCCTGCGCCAGACGATGAGCCCGATCCATCAGGTCATGCGCCAGGCGCTGGCCGGCGAGCGGGTGGCGCTGCCTCGGCCATGCAAGCGCGATTTCATCTACGCGCCCGACGTCGCGCGCGCTGTGGCGACGGTGCTGTTCGCCGAGAACGCCGCGCACGACCTCTACAACGTCGGCCTCGGCGCCGAGTGGACCGTCGAGGACTGGTGCGCGGCCCTCGCGCAGCGGCGCGACTTTTCCTGGTCGATGGCCGGCGAGGGGCTGGCCCCGACCGTCAATCTCTTCGGCCCCGCAGACCGCCCGATGATGCGCATCGACCGCCTCCGCGACGACCTCGGCTTCGCGCCTGCGTTCCCGATGGCGGCGGCGCTCGACGACTACCTCGCCTGGCTCGACCGCCACGGCGCGATGTGAGCCCCGCGTCGGCCCGGCCGACCGGTTCCGTATCTAGCAGGAGGAAGTCCCCATGAAGCACCTGAACAGGCTCGGCCTCGTCGTCGGCTGCCTGGCGATGGCCGGCGCCGCCGTGGCGCAGTCCGTCGACACCAGCCAGCCGACCGGCAACGTCCGCTTCGTCAGCGGCCCGACCGGGGGCACCTACTATCCGCTGGGCGAGGGCGTCGCGAGCATCCTCAACCGCCACTCGCAGGGCGCGCGCGCGTCGTCCTCGCCGACCGGCGGTTCGACCGAGAACGCCCGCCTCATCAGCCTCGACGAGGCCGATTTCGGCTGGGCGGCGGCGGACGTGGTCTACTTCGCCTACAACGGCGCCCGCGAGTTCGACGCGCCGCTGACCAACCTGCGCGCGGTCTCGGCGGGCCACTCCTCGGCAGGTCATCTCGTGGTGCGCGCCGACAGCGACATCGTGACGGTGGCCGACCTGCGCGGCCGCTCGATCGGGGTCGGCGCTGCGGGCAGCTCCAACGCCCAGGCCGCCATCGAATGGCTGAACACCTACGGCATCGCCGAGGGCGACGTGTCGCTCAGCTACATCTCGACCTCCGCCACCGTGGACGCGCTGCGCGACAACACCATCGACGCGGGCTTCCAGCTTGCGGGCGTGCCCTCGGCGGGGTGGCAGGGTCTGGCCTCGGACCACCCGATCCGCTTCCTGTCGATCTCCGACGAGATGATGGCGGCGCTGAACGAGCGCCTGCCGTTCTACGCCGCCGAGATCATCCCCGCGGGGACCTACGAGGGGCAGGACGAGGACGTGCAGACGATCGGGGTGAAGGTCATCCTGATCACGCGCGACGACGTGCCCGACATCCAAGCCTACGAGATGGCGCGGGCGCTGACCGAGCACAACGACGAACTGACCGCCGCGCACCCCAACGGCGCCGAGTGGGACGGAACCTTCGCTGCGGACGCCGGCTTCATCCCGTTCCATCCGGGAGCCGCCGCCTACTTCGAGAAGGCCGGCATCGCCTTCGGCTCGAACTGAGCCGGCCTCGGGCCGCCCCGACGGGCGGCCCGCCATTCGCCGAGGGCTTGACCCCATGACGACGCAGGACGCCGCCCGGGACGCGCCGGCGGAGGTAGACAGCCGCATCGCAGGGCGCTTCCCGCTCGGCCTGGTGACGGCGCTGTCGCTGGTCTTCGCCGCCTTCCACATCCGCGCGGGCTACGCCGGCGTGCTGCCGGACCTGCAGCAGCGGGGCCTTCACCTCGCGCTTGTGCTGGCGCTGGTGTTCCTCGTCATGCCCGCGCGACGCGGCCGGCGGGGACCGACGCCGTGGTACGACTACCTGCTGGCGGCGTCCGCCTTCGCGGCGTGCCTCTATCCGGTCGTCAACTACATGGAGGTCTCGCGGCGCATGGGTTTCCCGACCCAGAACGAGATCTGGCTCGGGATCGCGACCATCGCGCTGCTGCTGGAGGCGACGCGGCGGGCGATCGGCGCCGTCATGCTCGTGATCATCTGCGTCTTCGCAGGCTACATCTGGTTCGGCCTCTATATGCCGATGGACATGGGCGGACACGCCGGCTACTCGCTGCGCCGCGCCGTCAGCACGCTCTACCTGTCGCAGGAGGGCATCTTCGGCCCGACGCTGGGCGCCTCGGCCAGCTACATCGCGCTTTTCATCATCTTCGGCGCGGTGGTGAAGGGGACGGGGACCGGACAGTTCATCATCGACATCGCCCATGCCGCGCTCGGCACCGTGCGCGGCGGGCCGGCCAAGATCGCGATGGTCGCCAGCGCCCTGATGGGCACGATCAGCGGCAGCGCCACGGCCAACGCCGCCTCCACCGGCATGTTCACGATCCCGCTGATGAAGCGGCTGGGCTATCAGCCGAAGTTCTCCGGCGCCGTCGAGGCGGTGGCGTCCACCGGCGGCCAGCTCATGCCGCCGGTGATGGGCTCGGCGGCCTTCATCATGGCCGAATACCTGCAGATCTCCTACCGCGAGGTGGCGGCGGCGGCGCTGATCCCGGCGCTGCTGTTCTACGCGATGCTGTTCGTCACCATCGATCTCGAGGCGGCGCGGCTGTCGCTGAAGGGCCTGCCGCGCGAGAAGCTGCCGCAGGTCCGGGCGGTGCTGGCGCGCGGCGGGCACCTCATCCTCGGACCCACGGTGCTGGTGTTCTTCCTCGCGGTGATGAAGACGACGGTGCTGCGCGCGGCGCTGGCCGGGCTGATCGCCGCGCTGATCGCGGGCTATCTGCGCCGGCACACGCGGCCGACGCTGCGCAGCCTCGTCGTCGTGCTGCGCGAGGGCGCGCTGATGAGCCTGCAGGTGGCGGTGGCCTGCGCGGCGGCGGGCCTCATCATCGGGCCGATCTTCCTGACCGGTCTCGGCCCGAGGCTGGCGGACCTTCTGGTGGCGGCGGCCGGGGCCAACCTCGCGCTGCTGCTGGTCTACGCCATGGTCGCCTCGCTGATCATGAGCATGGGGCTGCCCTCGACGGCCGTCTACATCCTCGTCGCCGTGCTCATCGCCCCGGCGATCATCGCGCTGGGGGTGCCGCCGATCGCGGCGCACATGTTCGCCTACTGGTTCGGCACCATGGCCAACATCACCCCGCCGGTGGCGACGGCCGCCTACGCCGCGGCCGCCATCGCCGGCACGAACCCCCTCGCCACGGGCGTGACCGCCGTGCGGCTCGGCCTCGCGGGCTTCCTGCTGCCCTTCATGTTCGTCTACGGCCCGGCGCTGCTGCTGCTGGGCGACGCGCAGGCCATCGCCAGCGTCACGGTCACGGCGCTGGTCGGGGTCTGCGCGCTGGCGGCGGCGCTGGTGGGCCATCTGGTCGGCCGCCTGCTCCTGGCGGAGCGGACAGGCCTTGCGGCGGGCGCCCTGACCCTTGTCGACCCGCATCTGACCAGCGACCTCATCGGCGTGGCGATCCTGGCGGCGACGGTGGGCGCCCATGTCCTGCGCCTGCGCCTGGCCGCCCGCGGCAAGGATCGGCGACCGGCGCCCTGAGCGATGAGCGCCAGCGGATCAGTCGCCGAGCCGCTCCAGCAGGTCGGCGCAGACGGCGCGGGAGTTGGGCTTGACGGGCCCGCGCCCCGCGACGAGCCCGGCGAGGGCCTCGCGCGGTAACAAGGCGTGCTCCTCGATCTCGCCGTCGCTGCAGACGGGGCGGAAGGACGCGGGCAGATCGACGTCGTAGACCACCAGAAGCTCCCGGTGCAAGGCGGGGCCGGCGGCGTAGCGCACGGGCCAGCGACGGACGGGCCGCAGATCGCCGAGCTGCGCGTCGTCGAGGCCCGCCTCCTCGCGCGCCTCGGCGAGGGCGGTCTGCAGGACGGTCGCGCCGACAGGCTGGCCGCCCGCGACCAGCGTGTCCCATGCGCCCGGATGCGACAGGGCGGAAGGCGCGCGGCGCGACAACCAGACCGAGGGCGCGTCCGCCCCGGCGACAAGGCCGTTGACGTGGACCTTCACGCCCCAGAACCCGAACATCCGCAGGGCGCTGCGGTCGATGGCGGCGAGGTCGGCGCCCTCGGGCGTCGCGCGCACCGGCATCGCCTCGCCCCGCGGCGGGCCGATCAGGCCGAGGACGCGCAGGCGGTCGGCCGCGTCGGCCAGCCGCGCCGTCGGGTCGCCGCCGACCAGCGCAAGGCCGCCCGGCGCGTCGGCGACGAGGGCCGCGGTGCGCAGCGCGTCGGCGACGGGCGGGGACAGGCGGCCGACCGCGGGGGCGTCGCCAAGATGGAGCGGAATGAAGCCGGTCACGCGGCGACGGCCCCGGCCGAGGTGTCGGGGAACACCAGCGCGGCGTCCTCGGCGAAGGTCAGCGCCACTGCGTCGCCGGGGGCGGCGGGGCGGCGGGTGGTCAGCGAGAGGGTTCGGCCCTCGACATCCACCGTCACGCGCCAGTCGCGGCCCTCGAACAGCCGCGCGGTGACGCGGCCGTGCAGGCGGGGGCGCGCGGCTTCCGGGGCGGGGTCGAGCGCGATGTCGGCGGGGCGCAGCATCAGGGTGGCCGGACCGGCGCCCGGCGCGCTGGCGGGGCGCAGCCGCAGGCGCTGGCCGCCGATGGCGATCAGGGTCGCGCCGTCGGGTTCGCGGGCCAGCACCGTGGCGTCCAGCCGGGTCTCGTAGCCCGCCAGCGTCGCGATCCACGCCGAGCGCGGGGCGGCGAACAGGGCCTCGGGCGCGCCGGCCTGCTCGACGGCGCCGGCGTTCATGACGACCAGGATGTCGGCGAAGGCGCAGGCCTCGAGCGGGTCGTGGGTGACGTAGAGCACCGTCTTGCCGACGCGCCGGAACAGCGCCCCGAATTCGAGCCGCATCTCCAGCCGCAACTGCACGTCGAGATTGGACAGCGGCTCGTCGAACAGCAGCAGGTCGGGGTCGGTCGCCAGCGCCCGGGCGATGGCGACGCGCTGGGCCTGCCCGCCGGAGATCTGGGCGGGCAGGCGGTCGGAAAGGCCCTCGATGCGCATCTGCCCCAGCAGACCGGCGACGCGGGCGCGGCGCTGGGCGCGCGGCAGGTGGTTCAGGCCATAGCCGACGATGCGCTCGACCGTCATGTGCGGCCACAGCGCATAGTCCTGGAACACCATGTTCAGCCGCCGCCGCCGCGGCTCGAGCGCCCAGCCGGGACCGGAGATCTGAGCGGCCCCCAGCGCGATGGACCCGTCGTCCGGGCGGTCGAGCCCCGCCACCAGCCGCAGCAGGGTGGACTTGCCGCAGCCGGAGGGGCCGACGATACAGGCCACCGCGCCCTCGGGAACGGTCAGGCTGACGGCGCGCAGCGCGGTCTGGGCGCCGAAACGACGGGTCAGGCGGTCGATCTGCAGCATCAGCGGGCTCCGGCAGGGGTGGGGGCCGACAGCAGCCGGCGCAGGGCCTGCCGCGACAGGGCGCTGACGGTCGCGATCAGGGCGACGGTCAGCGCGCCGGCGACGAGGGTGGCGGCGGTGGCCGCGCCGAACTCGCCCTGCTCGAAGGCGCGGGCGACATAGACCGGCAGCACCTGAAGCCGCGGCGGGCGCAGGATGGAGTTGATCGCCAGGTCGAAGACGGCCGAGCCGAAGGCGGTCAGCGTCGCCGAGACCAGCGCCGCGGCGACAAGCGGGACCACGATGGTCATGATCCGCCGCCCCAGTCCCGCGCCCTGCAGCGCCGCCGCCGACAGCATCGACGGGGGCACCTGCGCCATCGCCCCCAGCAGCACCCGCACCGCGATGGGCGCCGAGCCCGCGATCCCGGCCAGCACCAGGATCGCCGAGGTGCCGTAAAGCGACAGCCCAGCGCGGTCCACCACGGGCGCGTTCCAGACGAAGATGTAGCCCACCCCCAGCACCACGCCGGGCACGGCGAGGCTCAGGGTGCAGGTCAGGTCGATCAGCCGGTTCAGGCGGAAGTCGCTGTAGGTCAGCACGTAGGCCGCCGCCGCCGCCAGCACCGCCGACCCCGCCGCCGCCAGCGCCGCGATCCCCATCGAGGTCCGCAGCGCCTGCAGGAAGGCCCCGCCGGTCTCCAGCACATAGGCGTAGTGGCGCAGGGTCAGGTTCGACCACGCCAGCCCGTCCGAGACCCGGTCGGTGATCGAGACCAGCGCGCTCGACCCGATGGGCAGCAGCAGCGTGACCGCCAGCGCGACCGCCCCCACGCCGTTCGGCAGCGGCGCCCAGCCGGGCCCTGCGCCCGCGTCGCTGCGGGCCCGCGCGCCGAGGAAATCGTGGCGGCTGCGGCGCAGCGCGCGGAAATACAGGATCACCGCCAGCAGCATGATGACGGTGACGTAGAAGGCCAGCACGCCCGCGAGGTCGAAACGGATCGGCGACTGGTTCATCGCGACATAGATCGCATAGGTCACCGTCGGGAAGCGGTAGGTGGTGGCCAGCGCCGCGGGCAGGCCGAAGTCGCCGATCACGTCGATGAAGATCAGCACCGCCCCCGACAGGATCGCCGGCGCCAGCATCGGCAGCCGCACGGTGGCCAGCACCCGCAGGGGGCCTGCCCCGCACAGCCGCGCGGCGTGGGCGTAGTCGTCCATCCGCCAGTGCAGCGCGGCGGCGGTGGTCAGATAGGCGAAGGGCCAGGACTTCAGCGCCATCACCGCCGCCAGCCCCCACGGATTGAAGACCGCGCCGGGAACCCAGTCCATCCCGAGCCACTGCACAGCGACGCCGCCGCGGCTGGCGAACAGGATCCACCCCTGCGCGAGGATGAAGGACGGCAGCACGATCAGCGCCCAGGCCGCGACATCCAGCGCCGGACCCAGCGCCGGGCGGCCCGCATGCCGCAGCATCGCCAGTCCCGCGCCCATCGCGCCGCCGAGGACCGCGGCGATGGTCGCGAGAAACAGCGAGTTCCACAGCGCGCGCCGCCACAGCGGCCGCTCGAAGATCTCCAGCAAGCCGGTCAGCGTGAAGGACGCCGGCCGGCCGCTGAAGACGCCTGGCAGGAAGGCCTGCACCAGCACCGCGGCCATCGGGCCCAGCACCAGCACCGTCAGGGCGGCGACCACGATCAGGCCGAGGCGGTCCTCCGCCGTCATGCGGGGGCGTCGCAGCGCGGGAGCGGGGCGGCTTTCAGCGCGGGCTGTCGCGAGGTCGGTCATGGCGAAGGCTCCGGCCCCGGGCGTCATCGCGCGCCCGGCAGGGCGCGCGGCTGGTTCGGCTCAGTGTTTCAGTTGAGCGCCTGATCGGCGAACCAGGTCTTGATCGCCTCCTCGTGCTCGACGGCGAAAGCGTCGGGGGCGACGCGGTAGCGGGCCCCCTCGGGCGGGCCGTCGGCGCGGCGCACCGCGCCGGTGACGGTCGGCTCGAACAGACCGTCCGCGGCGACCGCCTCGGCGAGGAAGCTCTGGGTGGCGGGCTCCAGCAGCCATTCGATGAAGGCCTGCGCGCCCTCGGGCCGGGCGGTCGCGGCCTGGATCGCGGCGCCGCGGACCGAGCCGGGGGCGCCGTCCTCGGGCCAGACCACGGTCAGGGGCTCGCCCGCCGCGATCTGGGAATAGGCGACCTGCGAGGTGATCAGCGCGACGTGGATGTCGCCCGAGACCAGCGCCCGGCCGGTCGGGCCGTTGGTGCGGAACACCCGCATCCCGTTCTGGAAATAGCTCGTGAACAGCGCCTTGGCGTCGTCCTCGCCGCGGTCGTGGAAGAAGCTCGCCACGCAAGGGTAGGCGGGGGCGGCGACGGCGGGGTCGGCCATGCCGAACAGGCCGTTGAAGCGCGCGTCGGCCATGTCCTCGAAGCGCGCCGGCGGGTTGTCCACAAGGTCGTTGCGGTAGAGCATGACGCAGGAGGCGACGAGGCCGATCGGGAACCACGAACGGTTCCCGGGCAGGAACTCGCGCCCGACGTCGTTCAGGTTGTCGAGGTTGGCGGGCGTCACGTCTCGCTTCAGCTGCCCCTGCAGGTCGAGCCCGTGCATGGTGTAGGAGCCGTTGAAGATCAGCACGTCCCATTGCGGATTGTTGGCCTCGGCGGCGATGCGCGCCAGCAGCTCGCCGCCGCTCATCTGCACCACGTCGATCTCGCGGCCCGTGTCGGCCTCGAAACGCTCGGTGATCACGCCCTCGAAGTCGTTGGTGTAGAGGACGATCGGGCCTGCGGCGTCCTGCGCCTGCGCCTGCATCGCGACGACGGCGGTCAGCGCCGCGGCGGCCGCGGCCTTGGTGAACGGTGTCATGTCTGTCTCGCTCTCTGCCGGGTTTCGGTCGCTGGGCGGCGCGTCGGGCGTCGCCATGGAGGCAGGGGTAGCGGCGGGCTGTGACAGTTCGGCGAAAATGGCCGGGCGCAATTCCGGGACCGGCCGTCCCGCAGATGGAACGGTCGGCGATATGTCGAGGATCTCGGCCTTGACCGCAGAGCCGAGCGCGTCGGCTGCGCGGCGCAGGGAACCGCTCATCAGACGGCGCGGCGGCGTCAGGAGCGTCACGGCGACGGCGGGTCCCGTCCACTCCGGGGCGATCCGCGCCAGCGCGCCCGAACCGAGGTCGGCGCGCAGGGCGGACAAGGGGGCCAGAAGCGCGCCGCCGCCCTCCCGCGCCCGCGCCAGCAGCAGCGCGGGCGCGGGCGAGGCCAGCACGGGCGCGGCGGCGAGCGTCCGGACCTCGCCTGCCGCATGCGCGAAGCGCCACGCGGCGGGCGGCCCGCCCGGCGCGAAAGCGAGCAGGCCGGCTGCGAGGCAGGCCTCGGGCGCGGCCGCCGCGCCGAGGCGCGCGGCGAGCGCCGGGGCGGCGGCCAGGACCATGGGGTCGCGGCCGATGCGGCGCTGGATCAGGGCGCTGTCGGGCAGGGCGTCCAGATGGGCGCGCAGGTGCAGGTCGTGGCTGTCGCCGGGCGCGCCGGGGGCGTCGCCCACATCGACCGCGACGCGCAGGCCCGGGGCTCGCGCCGCCAGCGCGCCGAGGACGCGGGCGACGCAGCCCTCGAACAGCGCCGAGACGGCGAGGGAGACGAGCGCGGGCGCGTCCTCGCCACCGGCCATAAGCCGGTCCTCGGCGGTCTCGGCCGCGTCCACCATGGCGCGGCCCAGCGCATAGGCGGTCTCACCGGCCGCGGTCAGCGCGAAGTCGTCGCCGCTGCGCACCACGAGGCGGGTGCGCACCTGCTCCTCCAGCGCGGCGAGGCGACGGCTGATGGTGGACTTCGGCAGCCGCAGCGCGCGGCCCGCGCGCAGGATGCCGCGGTGCTCGACGATGTGCACGAACAGGCGCAGGTCGTTGAGATCGAGCATCGGCAGGGCCCGGACCGCCGGGGCGGGCGTCGGTTCGCGCATGGCCGGCCCCGCGGCTGATTTCGCTGCGCCGCAGTCTAGCCGCCGGGCCGGCGCCGCCGCCAGCGCCGCGACCTAGCGGGACCGGATCGCCTCCAGCGGATAGGCGGCGACGTCCTGCAGAAGTTCCGCGTAGCGCCGCGCCACACCCTCCACGAGGGCGCGGCCGATCTCCGCCGTCGCCAGCGTCGCGTCGCCGGCGGCGCCGGACGGGTGGAGGTCCTGCGCCATCCAGCCGATCTGCATCGGCCCGACCATGCGCAACCGCGCGAAGCGCGCCGCCACGGCGGCGGTTGCGGGTGCGAAGTTCCCGGCGTGCTCCATGCGGACCAGTTCCGGCGCGAGGTGAAGCATCATCGCCGTCTCCACCGCGCCGGCGTGGATGCCGTGGCGCATCTCGTCCTCGGGCAACAGGCCTTCCGGCAGGCCGGCGCTCCACCAGCCCGAGGCGAGCGCGACCATGCCGTGGCGCACGCGCATCTCACGCGCCACGATCTCCATGACCTGCGGCTGGCCGCCATGGGCGTTGAGGAAGACGAGCTTGCGCAGGCCGGCGCGGGCGACCGAGTCGCCGATCTCGGTCCACAGTCGCGTCAGCGTCTCGGCGCCGAGGGTCAGCGTGCCGGGATAGGCGAGGTGCTCGGTGGACTTGCCGACCTGCGTCGCGGGCAGGATCAGGATGGTGAAGTCGCCTTGCGCCTGCGCCGCCGCCAGCCGGGCGACGGCCTCGGCGATGATGGCGTCGACGCCGACCGGCAGGTGCGGCCCGTGCTGCTCGATCGCGCCGACAGGCTGCAACGCGAGGGTGCGCGCCGGGTCCAGCCCCTCGAATTCGGGCCAGGAGAGGTTCCGCCAGTCGCGCACGTCCGCCATCGTCTCGCCGTCCATTCCTCGTCGGAGCCGCACCATGCGACGCCTCACGCCGCCGACCATACGACCGCCCTTCGCCCGTTACAGCCATGCCGTCGAGGTCCCCGCAGGCGCGCGGCTGATCGTCGTCTCGGGCCAGCTCGGCGTCGGCCCGGACGACGCGGCGCCGGA
>DAINOD010000032.1:25039-30025 GCA_036735545.1 Rubrimonas sp.
GCGCGAACCCGCGCATCGTCGATGGCGTCGAGCGCGGCGTCGTAGGCGAGCATGATCGAGGCGTGGCGGTTGCGGTAGTCGCGCGCCGGGCGCAACGCCTCCAGCGCGTCGAAGGGCGCTGGGGGCGCTGCCTCGGCGCCCTTCAGCATCGCCTTCAAGGCGTCGCGGGCGGCCTCGAGTTCGGCCCGCGTCCGGCCGATCGCGGCCCCGCCCAGCACCGCCGCCGAGGCCTGGCCCAGCGCGCAGGCCTTCACGTCCTGGCCGAAGCCCGCGATCCGGTCGCCGTCCAGCGCCACGTCCACGGTGACGGTGGAGCCGCACAGCGGCGAGCGCCGGGTCGCGGAGCCGTCCGGTCGGGGCAGTCGCTCCGCGTGCGGAATGTCGGCGGCCAGCGCGAGGATGCGCTTCGAGTAGAGTTGTATCAGGTCCGTCTCGTCGCTCATCGCCTCGCCCCCGTCGCCTGCGCTTTTCCTCACGGCGTCTTGCGGGATAGATAGCGCCTCGCGCCCGCTCGACCAAGCGCAGGAGTTCGTGATGTTCGACCCCGCCAGCCTGCGCTACGACGCGGCCGGGCTGATCCCGGCGGTGGCCCAGCAGCACGACACCGGCGAGGTGCTGATGGTCGCGTGGATGAACGAGGCCAGCGTGGCGCGCACGCTGGCGGAGGGCAGGGCTGTCTACTGGTCGCGCTCGCGGGCCGAGTTCTGGCGCAAGGGCGACACGTCGGGCCATGTCCAGCGGCTGGTCGAGATGCGCGTCGACTGCGACCGCGACACGCTGCTTTTGCTGGTGGACCAGTCGGGGCCAGCCTGCCACACGGGGCGGCGATCGTGCTTTTTCAACGCGGTGCGCGACGGCGCGGAGACCGTGCTCTAGCCCATCAGCACGCCGTGCGCGACGACCGCCGCCGCCGCGCCGACAAGCCCGGCCAGAACGCCCGCCACCACGTCGTCGGCCATCACGCCCAGCGCCCCGGGCATCCGCTCGGCGCGGTCGACGGGGAAGGGCTTGCGGATGTCGAAGAAGCGGAACAGCACGAAGCCCAGCACCCAGCCCGGCCAGGGAAACAGCCACGGGTCGGTCCCGCGCAGCCACAGCCCCAGCGACAGCGGCCAGAGCGCGACGAGCATGCCCACCACCTCGTCGATCACGATCTCCGGGGGATCGCCGACCGCGCCGCTTGCGGTGATCGCCCACATGCCCAGCGCGAACAGCGCGAGGGTCGCCAGCGCGAACAGCGGAAAGCCGCCGAGCCCGTGCAGCAGGAACGCCAGCGGCAGCGTCGCCAGCGACGCCCACGTGCCGGGCGCCATGGGCAGCGTCCCGATCCCGCCCACGGTGGCGACCATGCGCGCGATCATGCCGGGCCCCGCAGCGCCGCGGCGGCCTGAGCCGCGATGCCCTCGGCGCGGCCGGTGAAGCCGAGCCCCTCGGTGGTGGTCGCCTTGACCGAGACGCGGGCCGGGTCGCAGCCGGCGATGGCGGCGATCCGGGCGCGCATGGCCTCGGCGTGCGGGCCGATCTTCGGCCGCTCGCAGATGAGCGTGACGTCGAGGTTCACCACCGTGAACCCCCGCGCCGCCGCCCGGTCGAGCGCGTGCCGGAGAAAGCGGTCGGAGGAGGCCCCGCGCCATTGCGGATCGCTGGGTGGGAACCAGCGGCCGATGTCGCCCTCCGCCAGCGCCCCCAGCACCGCGTCGGTCAGCGCGTGCAGCGCGACGTCGCCATCGGAATGGGCGACGAAGCCCCGGTCATGGGGCACGGCGACGCCGCAGAGCATGACATGATCGCCCGGCCCGAAGCGGTGGACGTCGAAGCCGGTGCCGAGGCGGGTCTCCAAAGGCTGCTCCGCGGCGAGGAAACGCTCGGCGCGCGCGAAGTCGCCCGGCCGGGTTATCTTGAAGTTGTCCGCCTCGCTCTCGACGACGGCCACGCGCAGGCCGGCGCGGCGGGCGACCTCGGCGTCGTCGGGGACGCTGGGGTCGTCGCAGGCGCGGTGCGCGGCGAGGATGTCGGCGAAGCGGAAGCCCTGCGGGGTCTGCGCCCGCCACACGCCCTCGCGCGGGATCAGTTCGCCGCAGGTGCCGTCGTCGGCGCGGCGCAGGGCGTCGACGATGGGGATGGAGGCGCAGGCGCCCGGCGACGTGTCAAGCGCGGCGATCACCGCGGCGATGACGCGGTCCGAGACGAAGGGGCGCGCGGCGTCGTGGATCAGCACGCGCGCCGGCGGCTCGTGGGCCAGCGCCTCGAGGCCGAGACGCACGGTTTCGGCCCTTTCGGCGCCGCCGTCGATCACGATCAGCGGCTTGGGTCGCGCCACGCCCGACAGGCAGGCGTCGAAAAGCGCGCGGTCGCCGGGGCGGATGGCGACGGCGACCCGGTCCACCCCCGCGACGGCCATGAACCGCTCTATGGTGCGGGCGAGGATCGGGCGGCCGCCCACGGCGCGATACTGCTTCGGCGGCCCCTCGCCGGCCCGCGCGCCAACGCCCGCCGCGACGATCAGCGCCGCCGTGTCCATCCCGCCCCCGCCCGTTTATTGTGCGCACGCTAACGGCCGGCCTTGCCGGCGGCAAGCGGCGGGTCTATTGCTATGTCACTTGCACAAGGTTTGGGCCCCATGGCGCTTCGTGTTGGAAACGTGACCATCCCCGGGCGCGTTCTGCTCGCGCCGATGGCGGGCATAACCGATCTGCCCTTCCGCCGCCTCGCCTCCCGGCTCGGCGCGCCGTGGGTGTGCTCGGAAATGGTGGCCAGTCGCGAGATGGCGGCCGCGAATCCCGCCGCACGGGCGAAGGCGGAGATGGACGACGCCGCGGCCGGGTCGGTGCAGCTCGCGGGCCGCGAGGCCTGCTGGCTGGCCGAGGCGGCGCGGATCGCCGAGGGGCGGGGCGCGCGGATCATCGACATCAACATGGGCTGCCCGGCCAAGGCCGTGACCGGCGGGGCCTGCGGCGCGGCGCTGATGCGCGACCCCGACCACGCGGTTCGGCTGGTGGAGGCGGTCGCGGCCGCCGTCTCCGCGCCCGTCACCGTCAAGATGCGGCTGGGCTGGGAGGGCGTGACGGCGCCGGAGCTCGCGCGCAGGGTCGAAGCGGCGGGGGGGGCGATGATCGTCGTGCACGGGCGCACGCGGGCGCAGTTCTACAGGGGCGCCGCCGACTGGGCGGCGGTCGCGGCGGTCAAGCGTGCGGTGAGCGTGCCGGTGGTGGTCAACGGCGACATCGTGGATCTCGCCTCGGCGCGGGCGGCTCTGGCGGCCTCGGGCGCGGACGCGGTGATGGTCGGCCGCGGGGCGCAGGGCGCGCCGTGGACGCCGGCCGCGCTCGAAGCGGCGCTGGCGGGGCGCGACGCCGCCGCGCCGGACCTCGCGGCGCAGGCGGCGCTGCTGTGCGAGCACCATGCGGCGATTCTGGCGTTCTACGGTCGCGACCTCGGCGTGCGGGTGGCGCGCAAGCATCTGGGCTGGGCGCTGGGACGGATGCCGGGGGGCGCGGCGCTGCGCGCGCGGCTCATGGGGATCGGCGAGCCCGACCTCGCCGCCGCGGCCCTGCGCGATGGGCTCGACGCAGTGCTGGAGGCCGCCGACATGCGGAGGGCGGCGTGAAGGACGAGCGCAAGGGGATCGACTTCGAGGGGGTCTGGAACGCGCTGCCTCAGCCTGCGCTGCTGATCGGCGCCGACGACGCCATCCTGGCGGCCAATGCGGCGGCGGAGTCCTTCCTGTCGGCCAGCGCGGCGCAGTTGTCGCGCCGCACGCTGGCCGAACTCGCCGGCCCCGCGAGCCGCGTGCGCGACCTCGCGGAGCGCGCCCGCGGCGGCGCCGTGTCGCTGGCCGACCACAACGTGGAGCTGACCCTGCCCGACGGGCGCGCGCGGCTGGTGGACGCGCAGGCGGCGCCGCTGGACGAGCGCTCCGGCGTGGTGCTGCTGCAGTTCGCGCCGCGCTCGATCGCGGAGCAGATGGACCGCAGCCTGACCCACCGCGCCGCGGCCCGCAGCGTCACCGGCATGGCGGCGATGTTGGCGCACGAGATCAAGAACCCGCTCGCCGGCATCTCCGGCGCCGCGCAGCTTCTGGAGATGACGCTGGGCGACGCGGAGCGGGAGCTGACCACCCTGATCCGCGACGAGACCAAGCGCGTCGAGAAACTGCTGGAGCGCGTCGAGGCCTTCGGCGACACCCGCCCCCCGGCGCGAGAGCCTGTGAACATCCACGACGTGCTGGACCGGGCCAAGCGCTCGGCCGAGGCCGGCTTCGCCAGCCACGTGCGGTTCTTCGAGGAATACGACCCCTCTCTGCCACCGGTCCCGGGAGATGCGGACCAGTTGATGCAGGTGTTCCTTAACCTGCTGAAGAACGCCGCCGAGGCCACCCCCAAGGTCGGCGGCGTCGTGATGCTGCGCACCGCCTACAGCCCCGGCGTCGCGATGGCCGGCCCCGGCGGGCGGCGCGAGAGCGTGCCGCTGCTGGTGACGGTGCAGGACAACGGCTCGGGCGTGCCGACGGAGATCAAGCGCGACATCTTCGAGCCTTTCGTCACCTCGAAAGCCGGCGGCAGCGGGCTCGGCCTCGCGCTTGTCTCAAAGGTCATGGCCGACCATGGCGGCACGGTCGAGTGCGACAGCGAGCCGGGCTGGACCCTCATGCGGCTGCGCTTCCCGATCTGGCGGGCCAAGCCCGCGCGCGCCGCCAAGCCCCACAGGCAGGAGAAGACGCCATGAGCCTCGGCACCGTCCTGCTCGCAGACGACGACCGCGCCATCCGCACCGTGCTGACCCAGGCGCTGACGCGCGCCGGCTGCCGCGTTCGCGCCACAGGAAGCGCCAACACGCTGTGGCGCTGGGTCGAGGACGGGGAGGGCGACCTGATCGTCACCGACGTTGTGATGCCCGACGGCGACGGGCTCGACCTGCTGCCTGCGATCCGGCGCAAGCGCCCCGACCTGCCCGTGATCGTGATGAGCGCGCAGAACACGGTGATGA
>DAINOD010000033.1:0-29090 GCA_036735545.1 Rubrimonas sp.
GGGCGCGCGGCCGGCGTTCCTCGGCGGGCTATGGCTCCGCCGCCACAAATCGATATCCGACCCCCGGCTCAGTCCTGATGAACCTCGGCCGGGCCGGATCGTCGCCGAGCTTCTGGCGAAGCTGGCCGACATAGACGCGCAGATACTGCGCGTCGCCGACGTGGGCCTCGCCCCACAACTCCGTCAGGATCTGGCGTTGCGTCAGCACCTTGCCTGCGTGGCGCGCCAACAGCGCGAGCAGATCGAACTCCCGTCGCGTCAGGGCGACATGCACGCCATCGACCATCGCCTCGCGCGTGGCGAGGTCGAGGCGCAGCCCCTCGAACTCCAGCGAAGGGGTCGTGTTCTCGCGCGGCGCCGCGCGCAGAAGGGCGCGGACGCGGGCGAGCAACTCCTGCACGCCGAAGGGCTTGACCACATAGTCGTTGGCCCCGGCGTCGAGCGCTGCGACCTTCTCGGCCTCGTCGGCCCGGACCGACAGGATCAGCACCGGAGCGCTTGACCAGTCTCGCAGCCGCGCGACGACCTGTCGGCCGTCCATGTCCGGCAGCCCGAGGTCGAGCACCACCAGCGCCGGGGTCTCGGTCGCGGCCCTCGCCAGCGCCTGCTCGCCGGTGCGCGCCTCGACCACGGCGTAGCCGGAGGCGGTGAGACTGATGCGCAGGAAACGGCGGATGGCGTCGTCGTCGTCGACGATCAGAATGATGGGCGCGGCGTCGGTCATTCCATGTGCTCGGCGGTCATCGGCGGCGCTTCCGGCTGCGGCAGGTCGATCACGAAGCGGGCGCCGCCGCCCTCGGCCTCGCCGACGCGGACGCGTCCAGCCATCGCCTCGACGAAACCGCGCACGATCGCAAGCCCGAGACCGGTGCCGGCCCCGGCCCCGTCGCCGCCTTCCATGCGATAGAACATGTCGAAAACGCGGTCGCGCAGATGCGGCGGCACGCCGGGCCCGTGATCGCGGACGGCGAGCGTCGTCCGCCCCGGTTCCGTCGCCGCCTCGACGACGATCTCCGCCCCTGGCGGCGAATGACGCGCGGCGTTGTCGAGCAGGTTGACCAGAACCTGTTCGAGCAGCGTCGGATCGGCGTGGATCAGCGCCGCACCTTTGGGAACGTCCAGGCGGACGGCGATCCCGCCCAGTCTGCGCGTCAGCCGGTCGCGCGCCGCGGCGACGAGCTCGGCCACGTCCAGCCACTCCCGTCTGACCTTGAGGCCGCCGTATCCGAGCCGCGTCATGTCGAGCAGGTTCTGGATGAAGCGGTTCAGCCGCTAAGCCTCGGCTCCGATGACGCCCAGCAGCTCGGCGCGGTCCGCCGGCCCGATGCTGTCGCCCATGGACTGCAGCGACGACGACGCGCCGATGATGCCGACGAGCGGCGTGCGCAGGTCGTGGCTGACCGACGACAGCAGCGCGGTGCGCAGCTTCTCGGTCTGGCTGTAGCGCTGCGCCGCGGCGGCCTCGGCCATCATCGCCCCGCGGTCGAGGATCAGCGCCGCCTGGTCGGACAGCGTGTCGAGCAGGCGGCGGTCGGCCGCCGGCAGCCGCGAGACGCCCTCGCGGCGCGCGACGCCCAGCACGCCGAGCGCGCGTTCGCCGACCGAGAGCGGCAGGAACAGCCACTCCGCCGAGGGTAGCGTGTCGGTGCCCCAGCCGGAGGGGCGTCCGTTGCGCCACGCCCAGTCGGCCGCCGCCGCAGCGGCCGGCTCTAGCGCGTCTGTCGGCGGCGAGCCCGCGATGACGGCGAGTTCGCCGCCGCCGTCGGGGCGCAACAGGGCCGCGTCGAGGCGCAGGGTGGCGTGGACGTGGCTGACGACGCTCCAGGCCATGTCGTAGTCGGTCGCCGCGGTCAGCGCCTTGCGCGTGAAGTCGTAGAGCGCGCGGGTCCGGCGCGCGGCGTCGCGCATGGCGTCGACCTGCTGGCGCAGCCGCGCGCCCAGCACGCCGACCACCGTCGAGACCACGAAGAAAAAGCCGAGCGTGAGCAGCTCGTCGCGCGGAATGACGCCCAGCGTGAAGCGCGGTTCGGTGAAGAGGAAGTTGTAGACGATGAACGCGGAGACGGACGTCGAAAGCGCCGCGCCCACGCGCCCCAGCGCGGCGGTCGCCAGCACCGGGCCCAGAAAGACGAGCGACAGGTTGGCCAGGGGCATGGTGGCGTCCACCGCCAGCGCGACCGGGATCGAGGCGGCGACGAAGATCAGGCCCAGGACATGCGGCGCGATGGACGCCAGCGTCGGCAAGGACAGGCGCGCCCCGAACCGCGCAGGCTCCACCGCCGCCGCGGCGTCCCGACCGACGACGACGATCTCGTAACCGCCGCCGCTACGGATCAGTTGCTCGTGCAGCGGCGGCCCGAGCCAGCCGCCCCAGACGCCCTTGCCCCGGCCGACCACGATCCGCGTGGCGTTGCGCCGGCCTGCGAGGTCGAGAATGGCCTCTGCAGGGGAGCCGCCGGCGGCGAGCGTCTCGGTGTCGGCGCCAAGCGTCTCGGCAAGCGCCAGCGCCCGATCGGCGCTGTCGTCGTGGACGCGCTCGTCTTCCAGGTGCGCGACCAGCCAGGGCGCCCTGGCGCGGTCGGCCATCCGTTTCGCCACGCGCACCAGGCGTTCCGCGTCCCGCCCGCCGCCGATGCACACCAGCACCCGGTCGCGGGCGTTCCAGCCGCCCGGCTGGCCGTGCATGCGCAGGTGGTCGACAAGATCGCGGTCCACGCGCTCCGCCGCCGCCCGCAGCGCCATCTCCCGCAAGGCCGTCAGGTTGCCGCGGCTGAAGAAGCGGTTCAAGGCCCGAGCGGCGGTCTCGGGCACGTACACCTTGCCGTCGCGCAGGCGGCGCTGGAGGTCCTCGGGCGAGATGTCGACCACCTCGATCTCGTCGGCGCGTTCGAGGATCGCGTCGGGCACGGTCTCGCGCACCTTCACGCCGGCGATGCGCTCCACGACGTCGTTGAGGCTTTCGAGGTGCTGGACGTTGAGCGTGCTGTGGACGTCGATGCCCGCGGCCAGCACCTCCTCCACGTCCTGCCAGCGTTTGGGATGGCGGCTGCCGGGGACGTTGGTGTGGGCCAGTTCGTCCACCAGCGCGAGCCTGGGCCGCCGGGCCAGCAAACCGTCGAGGTCCATCTCGGGAAGCGTGCGGCCGCGATAGGGCATGACCTGGCGCGGCAGCACCTCGAGGCCGATCAGCAGCCGTTCGGTCTCGCGCCGGCCATGGCTCTCGACCACGCCCGCGACGACGTCGACGCCCGCGCGCTTCTGCGCGCGGGCGGCCTGCAGCATCGCATAGGTCTTGCCGACCCCGGGCGCGGCGCCGAGGAAGATCTTGAGCCGACCCTGGCCCTCCTTCTTCGCCTCTGCGAGCAGCGCCTCGGGGTCTGGGCGGCGCTCGTCAGCCATCGGCGTCCCCGGTCACCGGCGCAGGTTCGAGCGCCGGGAAGGTTTCGTCGAGGGCGAGATTGGTCAGCAGCACGTTGACGACCGGCGGCCCGAACAGCGGCCGCTCGGTCCGCGCCTCGATCAGCGCCAGCACCAGGGCGGGATCGGCCCCGCGCGCCGCCGCGATGCGCGGCGCCTGTAGCCGGGCCGCCTCGGGCGACAGATGCGGGTCGAGGCCGGAGCCGGAGGCGGTGACGAGATCGACAGGCGGGCGCGCCGCGCCGTCGCGCCGCTCCACAGCCGCAGCGCGGGCCGCGATCTCGGCGACCAGCGCGAGGTTTGACGGCGCGAGGTTCGAGCCCCCGGAGTCGGCGCCGTCGTAGTCCACCGCGGACGGGCGGCCGATCAGGTAGCGGTCCTCGGTGAACGCCTGCCCGACCAGCGCGGAGCCGACGACGACGCCGCCCCGCTCGACGGGCGAACCCGCGGCCTGCGCCGGGAACAGCGCCTGCGCGGCGCCGGTCATGGCCAGCGGATAGGCGACGCCGGTCAGCAGCGTCATGAGAACGATCATCGAGACCGCGGGGCGAAGATGCCGGATCATGGGGTGCTCCTTGCGCCAGACCGAGGCCGGAGACGGCCATGTCGATCAGCTTGATGCCGACGAAAGGCGCGGCCAGCCCGCCCAGCCCGTAGATCGCGAGGTTGCGCCGCAGCATCACGGCTGCAGGCGCCGGCCGATAGGCGACGCCTTTCAGCGCCAGCGGGATCAGCGCCACGATGATCAACGCGTTGAAGATCACCGCCGACAGGATCGCCGAGCCGGGGCTAGCCAGCCCCATCACGTTCAGCGCGCCGAGCTGCGGATAGAGCGGGATGAACAGCGCGGGCAGGATCGCGAAATACTTCGCCACGTCGTTGGCGAGGCTGAAGGTCGTCAGCGACCCGCGCGAGATCAGCAGCTGCTTGCCCACCCGCACCACCGCCATCAGCTTGGTCGGATCGCTGTCGAGGTCGATCAGGTTCGCCGCCTCCTTCGCCGCGGGCGTGCCGTCGTTCATCGCGACGCCCACGTCGGCCTGCGCCAGCGCCGGCGCGTCGTTGGAGCCGTCGCCGCACATCGCCACCAGCCGCCCCTTCGCCTGCTCGGCGCGGATCAGCTCCAGCTTCTTCTCGGGCGTGGCCTCCGCCAGATAGTCGTCCACCCCGGCCTCGGCGGCGATGGCGGCGGCGGTCAGCGGGTTGTCGCCGGTGACCATCACCGTGCGCACGCCCATGGCGCGCAGTTCGGCGAAGCGCTCCTTGATGCCGGGCTTCACCACGTCCTTGAGGTGCACGACGCCGAGCGTCCGCGCGCCGTCGGCCACCACGAGCGGCGTGCCCCCGGCGCGGGCCACTCGGTCGGCGGCGGCGCGCACCTCGGGCGGCAACCCGGTCCCGTGCTCGGCCAGCCATTTCGCCACCGCGTCCACCGCGCCCTTGCGCAGCCGCCGCGGGCCGATGTCGACGCCCGACAGCCGCGTCTCGGCGGTGAAGGGGATCAGTTCCCCCTGCTCCAGCGGCTCGCGCGCGCCCTGCTTCTCGGCCAGCGCGACGATGGACTTGCCCTCGGGCGTGTCGTCGCCGAGCGAGGCGAGGCGCGCGACCTGCACAAGCTCCGCCATGCCGCCCGGCTCCGCCGGGATGAACGCGTCCGCCATGCGGTTGCCGAAGGTGATGGTGCCGGTCTTGTCGATCAGCAACGCGTCCGAGACGACCCTGGTGCCGCCCGTCACCGCCGAACGGTCGCCGCCGGACTCGCGGATCACCGGCGCGCTCTCGCCGGTGATGGCGCTCTCGTCCACCGAGGCCACGCCCTCGATCACCTCGCCGTCGGCGGGGATCATCTCGCCCGCCGCGAGGAGGATCAGGTCGCCCTTGCGCAGGGCGCGGCTGGAGACGTTTTCGGGCTCGGCGCCGGGCGCCGCCACCCGGCGTGACATCGTCTCGCCCTGCGTCGAGCGCAAGCTGTCGGCGCGCGCCTTGCCGCGGCCTTCCGCCATCCCCTCGGCGAAGTTGGCGAACAGCACCGTGATCCAGAGCCAGGCGGCGATCTGGATCAGCAGACCGCGCCCCACGCCTTCGGCGCCGGTGATCGCCAGCAGCGTGGCGAAGACGGCGATCACCGCCGTGACCAGCATCACCGGGTTGCGCGCCAGCGCGGCGGGCGCGAGCTTGGTGAACGCGGCCTTCGCCGCAGGGCCGAGCAGCGCGGGCGCGGTGAGCCCAAGGCTTTCGGGTCGAGCATGCTTGCTCATGTCAGCCTCCAAAGCCCTGACCGGCGGCCATCGCCAGATGCTCGGCGATCGGCCCCAGCGCGAGGGCGGGGAAGAAGGTCAGGCCGCCGAGCACGAGGATCGCGCCTATCAGCAGGCCGATGAACAGCGGGCCGTGCGTCGGGAACGTCCCGGCGCTTTCGGGCGCGGCGCGCTTGGCCGCGAGGGAGCCAGCGATGGCGAGCATCGGGATGATGACTCCGTAGCGGCCGAGCAGCATCGCGAAGCCCTGCGCGGTCAGGTGCCACGTCTCGCCTGCGCCGAACCCCGCGAAGGCCGAGCCGTTGTTGCCGGTCGCAGACGCATAGGCGTAGAGGATCTCCGTCAGCCCGTGCGGCCCGGGGTCCTGCACCGCCGCCAGCGCGGGCGGCGCGACGGCGGCGAGCCCGCCCAGCAGCAGCACGCCGACAGGCGTCACGAGGAACGCCAGCACCGCCAGCTTCACCTCGCGCGCCTCGATCTTCTTGCCGAGATATTCGGGCGTCCGGCCGACCATCAGGCCCGCCAGGAACACCGTCAGCACGACGAACAGCAGCATGCCGTAGAAGCCCGCGCCGACGCCCCCGAACACGATCTCGCCCAGCAGGATGTTCAGCAGCGCGACGCCGCCGCCAAGCGCGCTGAAGCTCTCGTGCATGGCGTTGACCGAGCCGTTCGAGGCGGCGGTGGTCGCCGCGGCCCAGAGCGCGGACATCATCACGCCGAAACGCGCCTCCTTGCCCTCCATGGCGCCCGACCCCGCGGCGAGGGCGTCGGCGACCAGCGGGATGCCGGCCGCCTCGGCCCACCAGATCGCGGCGAAGCCCGCGAGAAACAGCAGCCCCATGGCCCAGAAGATCGCCCGCCCCTGCCGCGCGTCCCGCGCCATGCGGCCGAAGAACACGCAGAACGCCGCCGGGATCGCGAGGATCGCCCAGAGCTGGATCAGGTTCGTCCAAGCGTTTGGGTTCTCCAGCGGGTGCGCCGAGTTGACGTTGAAGAACCCGCCGCCGTTGGTTCCGAGCTGCTTGATGGCGATCTGGCTCGCCGCAGGGCCGACCGAGACGGTCTGCGCAGCGCCCTCCAGCGTCGTCGCCTCGATGGCGGCCGCGAAGGTCTGCGGCACGCCGAGGGCGACCAGCGCCAGCCCCATCACGACGGCCGCGGGCAGGAACAGCCACAGCACCGCGCGCAAGAGATCAACCCAGAAGTTGCCGACGCCCGGCGTCTCGGCCCGCGTGAAGCCCCGGATCACCGCGACGGCCACCGCGACGCCCGTGGCGGCGGAGACGAAGTTCTGGACGCCCAGCCCCGCCATCTGGCTGAGATGCGACATGGTCGTCTCGCCGCCATAGGCCTGCCAGTTGGTGTTGGTGACGAAGCTGATCGCCGTGTTGAACGCCAGCGCGGGCTCCAGCCCCGGCAAGCCAGCCGGGTTCAGCGGCAGCGCGCCCTGCGCCAGTAGAAGCACATAGAGCAGCAGCACGCCGGCGCCGTTGAACGCCAGCGCCGCGCCCGCATAGGCGACCCAGCCCTGATCGGCGCGAGGATCGACGCCGCAGAGGCGGCAGAAACCGCCCTCCACTCGCAGCGCGGATCGTCGAGGCCGCCGGGTCGCACCGGATGCGACGCTGTTGAGGGTGCGCGAGCAAGGGAGCAATCGCTGGTTCGTCCTGGCCGACGCCGCGCGTGTCGATCAGGCGGATGTTCGCAGCGAGGCCGAAGCGTTCGCAGCTTTCGTCTACAGCGCTGTCGCCGGCTACCGGCTCGACGCTGACGGTTTGTCTCGCCGCGCTAGTCGAACGACGCAGGCATTCCGGCGGCCGTCATCGACCTGCCTCGCCGCGTCTTGCGCCGCGCGATCCTGCCGCGCCCCGCCCAGCAGGCGGAAAATCTGGGGGACGCCCGACGACATCCGGCCAGCGCGTCCGGTGGACAAGCCCGGGCTGCGGCGCGTTCCTTCACCCAACGCTCTGAATTCCTGCGCGCCGACGCCGCAGGTGAGCGTCGACAGGCGGGCGCGTCGCCACGCAGGCGCGGCTGACGCGCCGCCGCGCCGCTGCTATGGTTGCGCCGCCCCAGAGGGGGGGAGTGGGAGAAGCGGGATGGACTTCGGCACCAGCGGCCTGCGCGGCCTCGTCTCGGACATGACCGACGCGGCCTGCGCGGCCTGGACGCGCGCCTTTCTCGATCATCTCGCCGCCACGGGGCGCCCGGCGCAGGCGCTGCTTGTGGGGCGCGACCTGCGCCCCTCCTCGCCCCGCATCGCGCGCGCCGTGCTGGAGGCTGCGGCCGCGGCCGGCCTGCGCGCATTGGACTGCGGCGCGCTACCGACGCCGGCGCTGGCGCTGGAGGCGCTGGCGCGCGGCGTCCCGGCCGCCATGGTGACCGGCAGCCACATCCCCTTCGACCGCAACGGGATCAAGTTCTACGCCGCCGACGGCGAGATCACGAAGGGCGACGAGGCCGGCGTGAAGGCGGCCCGCGCCGCGCGCGACGCGGGTCAGCACGCGCCCGACCGGCCGGGCGGCGCGGTGGAGACCGCCGAGGGCGTCGCCGAACGCTACGTCGCCCGTGCGCTCGACGCCTTCCCGGCGGGCTTCCTCGCCGGGCGGCGGATCGGTCTGCGCCAGCACAGCGCGGTCGGGCGCGATCTCATGGTCGCGGCGCTGGAGGCGGCCGGGGCGACCGTCGTGGCCCTCGACCGCGCGGAACACTTCGTGCCGATCGACACCGAGGCCGTCTCGGTCGACGACGCCGCGCAGGCCCGGGCCCTTGTCTCGGAGCACAGCCTCGACGCGCTGGTCACGACCGACGGCGACGGCGACCGGCCGCTTGTCGCCGACGAGACCGGCGCCTTCCTGCGCGGCGACGTGCTGGGAATACTCGTCGCGCATTTCCTCGGCGCGGACGCGGTGGCCTGCCCGATCAACGCCAATTCGGCGCTGGAGGCCTCCGGCTGGTTCGCCCGGACCCTGCGCACGCGGATCGGTTCGCCGTTCGTGATCGAGGCCATGGAGCTGCTCGCATCCGGTGGCGCGCGGCTGCCGGTCGCCTTCGAAGCCAACGGCGGCTTCCTGCTCGGCGGGCCGGCGCGGGGCCCCTCGGGCGCTGCGCTGGCGCCCCTGCCCACGCGCGACGCGCTGCTGCCGATCCTGGCCGTGCTCGCCATGGCGGGCGACGGGCCGCTGTCGGCGCTGCGGGGGCTGCTGCCGCCGCGCTTCACCGCCTCGGACCGGCTGCAGGAGACCCCGCCCGAGCTGACCGGCCCGCTGCTCGAGCGGCTGGCGGGCGACGCGGCGGCGCGGGCGACCTTCGCGGCGCCGCTGGGCCTGCCTGCCGAGACCGGGCTCGACCTGACCGACGGGGTGCGGATGGGCTTCGCGGACGGCCGCGTGCTGCATCTGCGCCGCTCGGGCAACGCGCCGGAGCTGCGCGCCTATGCCGAAGCCGCGGACGAGGCGGCGGCGGCGGCGCTGGCTGCGGCCGGGCTGGCCGCAGCCAGCGCCGCGATCCGCTGAACGGCCTTGCGACGGGGCCTCAGTAGAAGAGGTCCCGCAACCCGAGCGACACCGCGGGCACGTAAGTGACGATGAAGACGCACATGACGATCACGGCGAAGAACGGCAGAAGCGCCGGCACGATGCGCTCGATCGGCAAGCGCGCCACCTGGCAGGCGGCGAAAAGGTTGACCCCGACCGGCGGCGTGATCATGCCCATCGCGAGATTGATGACCATGATCAGCCCGAAATGCACGGGATCGATCCCGAAGCCGATCGCGAGCGGGACGAGGATAGGCGCGAGCACGAGGATCGCCGCCGCCGTCTCGATGAACATGCCGACGACGAAGAGAAAGAGGTTCACGGCGAGCAGGAAGCTGAACTCGGTGGTGAAGGTGTCCTGAACCCATCCGGCGGCGAGCGTCGGCAGCCCGGTGCGCGACAGCAGGAACGAGAACAGCGACGCCGCCGCGATGATCAGCATGACGACCGAGGTCGCGATCACCGACTCTCGCATCACCCGCTGGAAGCTCGCCCAGGTCAGCTCCCGGTAGATCACGACGCCCACGAAGAGCGCGTAGGCGACCGCGACGCCTGAAGCCTCGGTGGGCGTGAAGACGCCGGCATAGATGCCGCCCACCACGATGACCGGCATGACGAGGGCGAACGAGGCGCGCAGCGCCGCCGGACCCAGGGGGATGCTGTCCTCGCTCTTCTCGTTGCCGAAACCCATGATGCGGCAGTAGACGAGCAGGAACGCGATCAGGGCGCCCGCCACGAGGAGCCCCGGGCCGAAGCCCGCGATGAAGAGCTGTCCGATCGAGGTGTCGGTCGCGACGCCGTAGAGGATCAGCGGGATCGACGGCGGGATGAGGACGCCGAGTTCGGCCGCGGAGGCCTGCACCGCCGCCGCCGTCGGCCGCGGATAGCCGTTCGCCACCATAGCCGGGATCAGGATGGCGCCGATCGCAAACGTCGTCGCGACCGAGGAACCCGAGACGGCGGCGAAGATCATGCAGGTGAGCACGCAGGAGGCCGCCAGCCCGCCGCGGACGCCGCCGACGATGGCGCGGGCGAAGTCGACGAGCCGGACGGAAATGCCGCCCGCCGCCATCAGGTTGCCCGCAAGGATGAAGAGCGGGATCGCCATCAGCGGGAAGCTGTCGATGCCGGTGAACATGCGCTGCGCCACGAGGATGAGCGGCAGGCGGGTGAAGGCCTCGATGCCGATGATCGCGGCGAGCCCCAGGCTCACCGCGACCGGCACCCCGAGCACGATGAGGACGAGCAAGGCGCCGATGAAGGTGACGTTCACGAGATCGACTCGGGCTGGCTTTCGTGAATGCCGGCGCCGGGCTCGAGGAGCTCGCTCGTGCGCACCAGCACGGCGACGGCCGCCAGCGCGCCGCCCACCGGCAGCGCCAGGTAAATCCAGCCGATCGGGATCTCGAGCCCGGCGAGCTGCTGCATGGCCGTGCGCCTCACCATCGCGACCCCGGTGTGGACGAGGATCGCCAGGAAAACGAACGACGCGCAACCCGCCATGATCTGCATCGCCCGCCCGACAGGCCGCGGCACGGCCCGCACCAGCACTTCCGCGGCGATCACCGACCCCTCGCGGAAGGCGGCGGCGCTGGCGAGATAGACCGTCCAGATCATGACGGATCGCACCAGCACCTCCGACCAGGTCGAGGGCTGGCCGAACGCGAAGCGCATGACGACCTGATAGCAGGTGAAAAACGCCATGACGGCGAGGCCGACCATCGCGACGGCGAGGGCGGCGCCCGTCAACGCACGCTCGACGCCGCGTGCGGCTACGAGCCAGCCGGGGCGCCGCCACGCGGGCGGCGCCCCGGGCGGAGGATCGGCGACCAACCGACGCTACTCGAAGGCGCGGATGCGACCGATCAGCTCGTCGCCGAAGTTTGCGATGTACTGCTCGTATGCCGGCTGCACCGCCGTCTCGAACGCCTCGCGGTCGATCTCGGTCACGACCTCCATGCCGGCCTCGCGGAGCTTGTCGACGCCGTTCTCCTCGAGCTCGCTGACCCGGCCGCGCGTCACCTCGACCGAAGCCGCCGCGGCCTCCATGACCCAGCCCTGCTCCTCCTCCGACAATGTGCTCCAGAAGTCAGGGGACATGAGGATGATCGCAGGCGAATAGAGGTGGCCGGACAGCGTCAGATGGCGCTGCACCTCGGAGAAGTTGCTGACCGAGATGACCACGATCGGGTTTTCCTGCGCGTCCACGACGCCCTGCTGGAGCGCGGTGAAGAGCTCGGCGAAGGACATCGGCGTCGGCGCCGCGCCGAGCGCCTGGAAGGCGCGCAGGTGGATCGGGTTCTCCATCGTGCGGATCTTCAGCCCCGCGAGATCCGCGGGCGCCTTGACCGGCCGTTGCGAGTTGGTGATGTGGCGAAAGCCGTTCTCCGTCCAGGCGAGCGCCTTGAACCCCGCCGCGTCAACCCGCGCGAGCAGGTCGTCGCCGATTTCGCCGTCCAGCACGCCGCGAGCATGGTCGTAGTCGCGGAACAGGAACGGCAGGTCGAGCACCTGCGTATCGGGCACGAAGTTCGGCAGCGGGCCGGACGAACTGATCACCATGTCGAGCGTGCCGATCTGCACCGCCTCGATCATCTCCCGCTCGCCGCCGAGCGCCGCCGCAGGATGCTGGATGAGGGTCATCGCGCCGCCCGAGAGCTCCGCGAGCACCTCGCCGAAGCGCGTCATCCCCATGCCGTAGTGAGAGTCGAGCGTGGTCGCGTGGCCGACCTCGATCGTCGTCTGCGCCGAGGCGCCGAAGGCCATGCAGATCGAGGCGGCTCCCGCCAAGACGGCGCCCGGCTTCAAGAAGGTGCTCGGTTTCATGTGATCCCCCCAGATTGTTCTTTTGGTTCTGGCTCCGTCATTCGCATCTGACGTGCCCGCTAGCCAAAAATGCTACGTCTTTGGGCACTGCTGTCAATGGAAATGGCTGGAAGAGGGGCCGTTGCGAACCTGGCGGCGTCGCAGGATCGCCTACGAACCACCCGTTCGCGCAGCCGCCATGCGACCGGCTCAAACAGGTCTTCGACGGTCTCGGCGCGCTGAAGGACAAGGCGCTCCCCTCCGGCGCGATCAGCGCGCGAACATCGCCTGCGGCAGAATCAGCGCGATCTGGGGAAAGGCGACGAGCAGCGCCATGGCGGCGATCATCGCCGCCCAGAATGGCATCACGCCGGCGAACACCGTCTCCAGCCGCACGTCGCGGGCGATGGTCGAGACGACGAAGCAGTTCACGCCCACCGGCGGGCTGATGAGCCCCATCTCCAGCACGATCACCATGATCACGCCGAACCAGATCGGATCGAATCCCAGGCCGACGACCACGGGAAAGACGATGGGCAGGGTGATGACCATGAGCGACAGCCCTTCGATCACCATCCCGAGGACGGCGTAGAGCGCGAGGATGACGAACAGCGCGCCGTGGGGCCCGAGGCCGGCGCCGGCGAAGCCGCCGGCCGCCAGCGACGGCAGCCCCGATAGCGCGACGAAAGGCGAGAAGACGCTCGCCCCGATCAGGATCAGGAACGTCATGCCGGTGGTGCGCAACGTGTCGCGCACGACCTCCGCCACGACCGCGACCCGCAGCCCGCCGCGCAGGACCAGCATGAACGCCGCCAAGGCCGCGCCCACGCCCGCGGCCTCCACCGGCGTGAACAGTCCGGTGTAGATGCCGCCGATGGTCAGCGCGACGATCGTCATGATGCCGCCGGCGCGCGCGGTGGCGCCCAGCCGCTCGCGCAGGCCGAAGGTCGGGCCGGGCGGTCCTTCCTCGGGGCGCAGGCGCACCACGATGGCGATGGTCACGAGAAACAGCCCGGTCAGCATCAGCCCGGGCAGCACGCCCGCCATGAACAGCCGTCCGATGCTCTGCTCGGTCAGGATGGCGTAGAGCACGAAACCGGTCGACGGCGGGATCAGGATGCCCAGCGTCCCCCCTGCCGCCACGGCCCCGGTCGAGAGCCGCCCGCCGTAGCCGTAGCGGCGCATGTTCGGGTAGGCGACGCGGCCCATGGTGACGGCCGAGGCGATGGAGGAGCCCGACAGCGCCGCAAAGCCGGCGCAGCCGAGCACCGTCGCCCCCGCCAGCCCGCCGCGGACATGGCCGATCCAGCGATAGGCGGCCTCGTAGAGGTCGCGGCTGAGCCCCGAGGCGGCGGCGAGGTTGCCCATGAGGATGAACAGGGGCAGCACCGACAGCTCGTAGTAGGAGGCCGTGGCGAAGGCCTGGCCCGACAGCGTGTAGGCCGCCGCGGTCCAGCCGCTCAGGGCCACGGTCCCTAGCAGCCCCGCGACCAGCATCGCGACGCCGACCGGCACGCCGAGGCCCATCAGCGCGAACAGGCCGAGGAACCCGAGCGCGCCGATGGTCGCGGCCGTCACCGTGTCCGCCGTCGCCGGATCGCGAAGGCCGCGAAGACGGCGGCGGACAGCCCGGCCGAGACCGCCAGCGCCGCGTAGAACGGGCCGTAGGGGATGCGGCGCAGCATCGTGGTCTCGCCGAACAGCGCCGCCTCGCCCGCGTTGATCCAGCAACGCCAGGCGAGCGTCGCCAGCGCCGCCGCGGCGACGGCGTGGGCGAGCCGCCGGACCGGCCCCGCGGCGCGCGGCGGCAGGCGGTCCACCACGCTGTCGATCGCGATGGCGCGCCCGGCCAGCACGCACAGCGGCAGCGACGCGGCCACCACGAGGACAAGCAGCACCTGCACGATATCCGCCGCGCCGAGGATCGGGCGGTTCAGGAGGCTGCGCAGCAGCGCGTCGCTGACGGTGAGGCCGGCCAGCGCGATGAGCGCCAGCCCCCCGAGCGCCTCGATGAGGCCCGCGCCCCAGCGCACGGGGATGGGGTCGCCGACCCCGGTCTCGGGACGGACAGGCGCGGCCACCGGCGCGCCTAGTCCGGCGCGCGGAACGCGGCGACCAGCGCGGGCCCGTCGAAGCCCGCCGCCGCGCCCTCGGCGACGAGGAAGGCCTGAAGCGGCCCGGCCATCGCCGCCTCGAGTTCGGCGCGCGCGGCCGGCGCGAGGTCGATCATCTCCACGCCGGATTCCCGCAGCCGCGCGAGCCCCCGCTCGCCCGCGCCGCGGAAGGCCGCGGCGGCGGTCATCGAGAGCGCCCGTCCGCTTTCCTCGCGCAGCAGCGCGCGATGCGCCTCGCTCAACCGCTCCCACGCGCCGCGGTTCATGATCAGACTGAAGGTCGAGAGCGCGCCGGGGGCGTTGAGCGTCACGTGCCGCGTGACCTCGTGGAGGTTGTAGGAGCCGACCGCAGAGGCGTCGATCATGACGGCGTCCACCACCCCGGTGGACATGGCGTTGTAGACCTCGGTCGCGGGCAACGAGACCGGGACCGCGCCCCACGCCTCGACGATGGAGGCGGTCACCGGATCGGGCACGCGCACCTTCAGCCCGCGCAGATCGGCGAGGCCGCGCACCGGCCGGTCGCGGGTGAACAGCAGCGCGGGGTTGTTTGTCCAGAACGCGAGCAGCTCCACCTGCTCGAAGTCGGGGCCGAGCGCGGCGATGTTGTCCCAGATGCGGGCGGTAGCGGTCTCGGGGTCGGGGAACAGGCCCGGCACATGCAGCAGCACCGAGCGGCGGAACTGCGCAGGCGTATACTGCGGCAGGTTGAAGGCGATGTCGGCGATGCCGGTCACGGCGCGGCGATACTGCTGGTTCGGGCCGGCGCCGAGTTCGCCCGCCGGAAACACCCGGATGGTCAGGGATCCGCCGGACCGCTCGCCGATCCGCTCGGCGAAGGGGGTCATCACCCGCTGATCCATCGGGTGCTGCGGCGGCATGAAATGCGCCAGCTTCAACTCCGCAGCGGTGGCCGCGGACTGCGCCAGCGCCAGCGCCAGGGTCAGCGCTGCGGCGGACAAGGCCTTCATGAATATCCTCCCGTGGACGCCGCAACCCGCATCGGGCCGCGATCGATATGGGGCGCCGCGCGCCGAGGCCGCGCTGGGTGATTAGCGCGGTCAATCTGATGATTGACACGGTTAACTTCCCTGTCAACAGTGCTGCGATGAAGGATCGGGCGGAGCGCTATCTGCTGCACCAGAGACTGGGCTGGCGCGTGTCGCGTCTGGCGCGGATCATGCAGTCGCGGCTGGAGGCGGAGCTTGCCGAGGCCCGGCTCACCCGACTGATGTGGGTGGTGCTGTGCGGGCTGGGTGAGGACGGTGTCGAGAGCCCGTCGCAGCTCGCCGACTACATCGGTATCACCCGCGCCTCGACATCGCGGCTGCTGAGCGCGATGGAGCGCCGGGGGCTCGTGGCCCGCGGGGGCGCGGCCGGGCCCGACGGCCGTCAGGTGACGCTGAAGCTGAGCGAGGAGGGGCGCGCGCTGCTGAGCCGCTACCGCCCGCGGGTCGACGCCTTCACCGCGCACTTCATGAACAAGCTCGACCCCGACCAGGCCCGCGTGCTGATGGCCGCGCTGGCCGCGCTGACCGAGGGCGAGACGCATGATCTGACCCGGCTCTGAGGCGTTGATGGGCAAGCTCTTCTCCTACGCCGACCGTCCGCCGCACCTCGGCCCGTTCCCGATGGAGAGGCTGCGCCGCGCCGACGGCATCCCGGACCTCTCGCAGCTGCCGCCGATGACGGCGCTGTCCTTCGACCACCCCGACCCGCTGTCGCTGAGCCACGCCATGGCGCGCTTCATGGCGATGCTCGACACGGTGCGCGACGGTGCGGTCACGCTCGCCCCGGCCGAGGTTCCCGACGATCCGCTCGCCCGCGCCGACCATCTCAAGGCGGCCGCCTACTACCATGACGCCGCGATGGCCGGCGTCTGCGCGGTGGCGCCGGAGCACCATCTGGCGGCTCCCCTGCGCTCGCCGCTGATCGACGCGCTGCGCGAGGAACTCGCCGCCGGCCAGCCGAAGACCTTCGCCGCCGGCATCGACGCCATCTACGCCGACGTCATGGAGGCGTCCCGCCACCCGGGCGGACCGGTCGCGCGCCACGGCCACGCCCTGGTGGTGCTGGTCGAGCACCCGCGCGACCCGGCGCCGGGCGAGCCCGGTTGCGACTGGCTGCACGGCGTCCACGCGCAGCGCGCGGCGCTGCTGGCGAACTATACCGCGGTGGTGCTGGCCAGCTATGTGCGGATGCTGGGCCATGAGGCCCGCGCCCACTCCGCGACCACTTCGGAAGTGGACCTGAACCGGCTCGCGGTCGCCGCGGGGTTGGCGGGCGTGGATCGGGACGGGATCGCCAATCCGTTCGTCGGCCGCCGCTTCGGCCTTGCGGTGGTCACGACGACCTTTGCGCTTGCGCCCGACCGTCCGCTGGCCCCGCGGCTCGGCCGCAATGGGCTGCGCAGTCACGGCCCGGCGTGGTGGCTCGGCGTCGGCGGCGCGCGGCCGGCCGGCAAGGCGCAGCCGATGGCGGGCCGCAAGTATCGCGACGGCCCGCACCCGTTCGAGACGCTGAAACGCGTCGATGCGCCGACCACCTTCATCGATCACGACCGCGTGCCGCGTTTCCCCAAGCGCGCCGACTTCTTCGCCCGGGCGCTTTTCGGCGACATGGGCGAGGCGGTGCAGAACGCCGCAAAGGGCGGCATGTACGTGATGAAATCGCCGATGGGCGCCTGCGCGCGCCGGGCGCTGGGGGCGCTGCTGCTGCTGCAGTTCGGCGAGGCGCGCGGGCCCGCGCACCCCTCCACCGAGGACCCTGCGCGCAACGCCGACAACCTCAGGGCCGCGGCTCACTACCTGTCGGTGGATGCGGTGGGGCTGTGCGCCGTGCCGCAATGGGCTTGGTACTCGCACGACGCGGGCGGGAACCCCATCGCGCCCTATCACGCCAACGCCGTGAACCTGCTGGTGGATCAGGGGCACGAGACGATGGAGGGCGCCTCGGGCGACGACTGGATCTCGGTCTCGCAGTCGATGCGGGCCTATCTGCGCTTCTCGCTGCTGGGGGGCGTGCTGGCCGAGCAGATCCGCCGGCTGGGCTGGTCCGCCCGGGTCCACTCGGTGCTCGACGGCGACGTGCTGCAGCCGCCGCTGCTGCTGCTGTCGGGGCTGGGCGAGGTCAGCCGGATCGGCGAGGTGATCCTCAACCCCTTCCTCGGCCCGCGGCTGAAGTCGGGCGTCGTGACGACCTCGATGCCGATGGCGCATGACCGGCCGATCGATTTCGGTCTGCAGCGCTTCTGTTCCGCCTGCAACAAGTGCGCGCGCGAATGTCCGTCCGGCGCGATCACCGCCGGCCCGAAGGTGATGTACAACGGCTACGAGATCTGGAAGTCCGACGCCGAGAAATGCGCGCGCTACCGGCTGACCAACACCGCAGGCGGCATGTGCGGGCGCTGCATGAAGACCTGCCCGTGGAACCTCGAGGGCCTGTTCGCCGAGGCGCCGTTCCGCGCGCTGGCGATGCGCGCGCCGGCCTCGGCGCGGCTTCTGGCGGAGTTCGACGACCGGCTGGGGCGGGGGCGCATCAACCCGGTCAAGAAGTGGTGGTGGGACGTCGAATACGTCCCCGGCGCGGGCCGCGTCGTGCGCGCGAAGGCCGCCAACGCCCGCGGCCTGTCGCGCGGGATACGGCTGAAGCCCGAGGAGCAGTCGCTGGCGGTCTATCCTGCCGACGTCATGCCCGCGCCCTACCCGGTGACCCAGCCGCTGGACCGCGAGGCGGGCATCCGGCGCTACCGTGCGTTGCTGACGCCGGAGGAATACCGCAACCGCCTGGCGCGCGGCGAGATCGAGGGCCTCGCCCCCGGCCCGCGCCCGGCCGAAGGGCCCCCGCCGGTGCTGCCGGTGATCCTCGCGCGCCGCGACGACCCGGCGCCGGACGTGGCCCGGTTCGAACTCGTGGCCGCGGACGGCGGCGAGCTGCCGGCCTGGGGCGCCGGCGCCCATGTCGACGTCGTGATCGCCCCAGAATACCAGCGCGCCTATTCGCTGGCCGGCGACCCCGCCGACCGCACGCGCTATGTCCTGGGCGTCCAGCGCGAGGCGGCTGGGCGCGGCGGCTCGGCGCTGATGCACCGCGTGTTCCGGCCCGGAAGGCGGCTGTTCGTGACGCCGCCGAAGAACCATTTCCCGCTCGACGAGGACGCGCCGTTCTCGCTGCTGCTGGCCGGCGGGGTCGGGGTCACGCCGCTGATCGCCATGGCCCACCGGCTGCATGCGCTGGGGCGCGACTTCGCGCTGCACTACTGCGCGCGCAGCCGCGCCGACGCCGCCTTCGCCGCCGACATCGCCGCCGCGCCGTGGGGCGGTCGCGTCATGCTGCACCTCAGCCGCGAGACCGGGCGCGCCGACCTCCGCGCCCTGATCCCGGACCGGGCCCCCGGCGCGCGGCTCTACGTCTGCGGCGGGGCCAGCTTCATGGACGCCGCCTTCGAGGCGGCGCGGGCGCGGGGCTGGCCGGAGACGGCGATGGCGCGGGAGTACTTCGCCGTCCCCGAGGCGCCGCCGCGGATCAACCACCCGTTCACGCTGGTCCTCGCCGGCGGCGCGCGCGAGATCGCGGTGCCCGCCGAACGCAGCGCGACGGAGGCGCTGGCCGAGGCCGGCGTGATCGTGCAGACAAAGTGCTCCGACGGCATCTGCGGGGTCTGCGTGGCCCGCCACGACGGCGCTGTCGCCATCGAACACCGCGACTACGTGCTCTCCGCGGCGGAGCGCGAGCGCAGCGTCATACTCTGCTGTTCGCGCCCGGCCGAGCCCGGGGCGCGCCTCGTCGTGGCGCTGCAGCCGTCCTGACCGCGACGCGAGCAGGGGCATCGAGGCCGCCGGATCGGGGGAGCCCCACCGGCGGCCTGTGACTCCTCTCGGTCGGAAGAAGTCTCCGCGCCCTGCTGGCCCTTTCCATCCGCAGAAGGGCGATCGGCGGATCGGTTTCTCGCGGGATCGGCCGGTCGGCGCCATGGCGGCTGATCGCGAGGCCCTCCCATCGCCGCGTCAAGGATGGAGGATGTCGCCTGTCGGGCCGCCTCGGGAAGAGCGGCTGCGCAGACATCCCGGTCCGGCGCGGGCCTGCGTTCCGACGGATCGACACCTATGTTCAGGCGACGAGGAACGGGCCTGTGTCCCGGAGGCGCGAGCAGGGGTGACCTGCCGGCGCGGCGACGCCGTCGGGGGCGGAGCGACAAGGAGCGGCCGATGAGCTTCGACGACGAGAGCGTGGGCGGGCGTGCCGACGATGACCTGCGCCACAACCCGGCGGCCGCGCGCGGCCTGCGCAACGCGCGCGAGATCGAGGGGCATCTGGGCTGGCTCGACACCATCACGCCGCTGGCGCTGGGCGTCCTGGCGGCGGCCTCGGGCGTCTACACCTATCTCGGCGTCAGCGGCCTGCTGGAAGGGCAGGGGGCGTTGACCTTCTTCGCCGCGGTGGCCTACTCGCTCGCGGTCAGCGTCGGCATCTTCGTGTTCTGGTCCTACGTGATGCGCATCCTGCCGGCGATGACCCATGCCGGCGGCATGATCGGCTTGGGTTTCGCGACAATCCTCGGCTCGCTGGCGATCGTGGCGATGTCGAGTTGGCTGAACGCGGCGGCCTTGGCCGGCTCGGCGGCGGTCGAACAGCACCTGGCGCGGACCGTGCAGGGCTACCAGGCGGCGCTGGAGCGGGCCCACGCCAACGCCGTCGCGGGCCAGGCGCTCGGGCGCGACGTGGCGCGGGTGCAGGCGGTGTTCGAGGATCTGTCGCAGCGCGAGAGCGAGGGGTCGCTGTCGGGGATCGGCGGCCGCGGCGCCGTCTATCGTCTGCTGAGCCAGAAGTCGGGAGAACTGGCGGGGCTGGAGGCGCAGATCGCGGCGCAGGCCGATCCCATCGAGCGGGGGTTCGAGCGCGGCAACGCGATCCTCGACCGGATGCGCGGGCTGACGGCGGAGACCGGGCCGGTCAAGCTGCGCTCGGTCGCCTTCGCGGAGCAGAGCGTCAGGCTGGCGGGCGTCATCACCCAGTTGCGCCAGCTTTCGGTGGCGCCGCTGGTCCAGCGGGCGGCCGAGGATCTGCGCGCGTCGGTGGTGCTGCCCGAGATCGACGGACGGGGCGCGACGGTCAGGGCGGCGCAGACGGCCACCATCGACAGCGCGCTGCGGGCGCTGGATCAACGCGCGCAGGGTCTCTGGGACGCCGCGGCGGCGGTGCTGTCGTTGCCGGAGCCGGTGGAGACGACCTACGTGCAGTTGAGCAGCGCCGATGCGGTGATCCGCTACGCGGCCGATTTCGCGCCGGCCTGGGCCGGAGCCATCGCCATCGACCTCATGCCCCTTGTGCTGGTGTTCATCGTGGCGGTCAGCCAGGCGGCTATCCGGCGCGGACGGGGCGATCTTGCCTATGAGCGCTCGCTGTCGGTCAGCGATCTTCAGGCGGCGCTCGCGGCCATGCGCAGCCTGGAAGGTTCGCGCGGCGCGCGCCAGCCGGGCGAGCCGTCCGTTCGGACAGAACGGAAGCCGGCGGTTCGGGCGGCTGAATGACGCGCTCGCAAGAGGCGCCGTCACAAGGCGCGGGCGACAGGATCGAGCGCTGGAGCGCGCGCCAGGTCGACCGACTGAAGGGGCTGCGGACACGCGCCGTGCTTCGCGGCCTGCTGATCGCGCAGTTCGGGCTTGCCGCGGCGTTGGTCTGGACGGACGTGACCGGTCGAAACCTGCTCGGCCCAGACCTGCCCATCACGTCGACGCCGACGACGCCCTTCGGACCCGGCGATCAGACCCGGCCGCATGACCTGACGCGGGTGCCGACCCGCCCAGGCGCGGGCGCTCCGCGTGCGCCGATGCCCGCAAGCGGCGACGGGCTGGCGTTCGCGACGGTCGAGATCCCCGGCGCGGGGCCTGCGCTCTACCTGCGTGGCGCCATCCTGCCTGGCGACGATGCGCGCTTCGAGCGATGGCTCGACGAAATGCCCGAGCCGCCTGCCCGGGTGGCCCTGCACAGCCCCGGCGGGGCGGTCACGACTGCGCTGGCCATCGGCCGGTCGATCCGCATGCGGGAAATCGAGACCCATGTGCTTGCGGAAGACGCCTGCATCTCGGCCTGCCCGTTCCTGCTGGCTGGCGGGGTCGAGCGGATAGTTCACAGGGAGGCCTGGGTGGGACTCCACCAGGCGGCCTTCGTGGAGACGGCGACGCTCAGCGCGCGCGACGCCGTACGGCAGCTGCAGGTGTTGAAGGCCGATGTCCTGGACTACTGGTCGGAGATGAATATCGACCCGGCGATCGAGGTCGTCGCGATGCGCATTCCGCCGGAGCAGGCGTATTTCCTGTTGCCGGAGGAGTTGACGCACTTCCGCCTGTCGACCCGGATGGTGGGGCAGTGACAGATACGGGCGTGGTGGCGGCGCGGATCGTTGATCGTCGGGTTGGCGGGTTGAAGACGCAAACGGCGGCGCTTGTCGGCAGGTCCTTGCGGAGCGAGGTCGATCCGGACGCGGCGCGGCCTCACGTCGCCAGCCGGTGGCTGGAAGGGCGGGCGGCCTCGACACCGGTCATTCGCGAAGCCCCCCGCCGGGAGCGGCAGCAACGCCGAAGCCTTGTGAGGGATCGACGACTGCGACACCGCCGGCCGCCAGGAGCGCTGCTCAATGGATGGGCGACGGCGCGGCGGTCCGACGGCTCATGGGCTATCGTGCGGCGCGACGATCAGGATGCGAGAGGCCGTGGCGCTGGGTCCGCGCCGCCTCCCACGGCGAGGCCCGGCGATGGAGCATCTCGCCGGATGCAAGGGCGACGTTCGGCGATGCGCCGTGAACCCCCGGGTTCTCGACCGTCTCCCGCCGCCAGCTCGCCGAAGCGCCAGGTCGCGCGCTCCGGCGCCAGCGAGGGCGCTGCGCGCCGCGCGGCGGACAGCGGCGCGACGCCGCCAATCTCGCTCTGCTACAGCAGGACGGCGATGCCGCGGTGCTCGGCCGCGCTGTCGATCAAATCGACGCGCTTGAGCGCGATGGCGAAGCTGTCGCCGCGCCGCACCAGTTCGTGCCGGACGCAGGCGTGGTATTCGCGGAGACGGTTCACCCTGTGCTCGGCGATCAGCTGCATCGACCGCGCGACATAGCCGCGCTCGGCCCGCTCGACGGTCACGCCGGTGATGAAGTGCATCAGCCGCGAGTTCGGCGTCTGGGCGTGAAACCAGGCGTGGCGCACCCGCTTGATGCGTGTCTCCAGAAGGCGGCGGTCGTCGAAGATCAGCGAGACGGTGTCGAACCCGTTCTCCTGCTCGCGCGTCAGCGGCAGCCAGTAGAAGCAGCGCGGGGCGAACAGCGCCAGCCAGTCCTCGAAGCGGTCGTCGTCGAGCAGTTGCGCCTCGCGCAGCAGATAGTCCTGCACGGCGAGGCGCTCGGCGGGATCGGCGGCGCCGAGCACGGCGCCGACATCCTCCGCCTCGCGGACCGGCGGAGCGATCTCGGCCGGGGCGACGTCATGCGGCATCGCGGGTCTCCGCCGGCTGACGCGCCGCATCGCCGCTCTCGTCGGTAAGATAGGAGAGCCAGGTCTCCATCTGGCGTCGCAGGTGGATCTCGCTGGTGCCCGAGGCGCCGCGCTCGAAGCCGTCCGGCAGGGGCGGTCGGTCGCGGCCCAGACCTCGGCTGTAGTCGAGCCACTCGACGTCGGTGTTCACCCCTTCCTGCATCCGCTCATAGACTTCGAGGTCATCGGTCAGCACACAGGAGCCGACGCCGTTGACGATGTTGGCGAAGGCGACCGAGGCGCGGAACATCTCCTCCGGCGCGCCCTTAAGGCGAAACACGTAGGTGTTGACCACCGTCTTGTTCACCGACAGCGGCACGACGATGCGGAGCTGGCCGAACTGGCTCATGAAGCTGAGGTTGGGGTAGACGATGGTGTTGAAGCGGCTGACGCGCAGCACCTCCTGCGCCCGCTCGGCCCCGAGCCGCGCCTCCAGCCGCGCGCGGTATTCGCGGTGGACGGGGTCCTGCGACTTCTTCAGCAGCGTCTCGTCGTCATGGTAGTCGCCCATGAAGGCGTGGCCGTGCGGGGCCGACAAAAGTCCGATCTGCTCCCACACCTCAGCCGGCGCGCCGTTCTGGCGCATCTGGCGCAGGCCGATCTCGCCGGCGACGGTGGCGTGGGCGGCGTCGTCCTGCGCCTTCGAGGCCGAGACCGAGGAGGCGTGGACGAAGCGGGGATGGATGGTGTCGAGGTGGTTCTCGATCACGAACTTCCAGTTGCCTTCGTAGACGTGCCGCCCGACCCCGCCCGCCACTTCGACCGCGCCGTCGGGCGCGCGATCGACCAGATCGTCGAGCGAAGTCGCGATCGGCCCGAGGAACTCCTCCAGCGAGGGGCCCTGCGCGCTGAGACTGGCGAAGATGAAACCGCGGTAGAGCGCGACCCGCGCCACCTTTCGCAGCGACAGCCGCGCCATGTCGCGCCGCCAGGTCTCGTCGTAACCCTCCGGGACGGGCACCGACTTGAGCGCGCCGTCGGTGGCGAACTGCCAGCCGTGGTAGGGGCAGACGAAGGTGGTCGCGCGACCCTCGTCCAGCGCGCATATGGTGGAGCCGCGGTGGGTGCAGCGATTGTAGAGCACATGAATAGCGCCGTCGTCGCCGCGGCTGACGATCACCCGCTCACGACCCATGCGAGAGGTGAAATAGTCGCCGGGCGTCGGCGCCTGGCTCTCATGCCCGAGCAGGAGCCATGCGCGTCCGAAGATGCGATCCATCTCCAGATCGAAAAGCTCGGCGTCCGCGTAGACCGCCCGATGGACCCGGTCCGGCCGCACCAGCGCCGAGATGGCATCCGTCGTCCACGGCATGACTCACCTCCGTTGATGTTTCACATCTAAAACATATCCCCGCGACCGGGCTTTGCAATCCGTAATGCGACCGGGGCTCAAGGATGCATGAAGTTGCGCGCTGCGCGCGCGATGGGCCCTTCCGGCGCCGCGAAACGGTCGTAGATGGAGAAGTGGTCTAGCCCGGGCAGGACCTCGGCGCCGACGCGCCCGCCGGCTTCGCGCAGCGCCGAAGCGTAGAGCGCGCACTGGCGGCGGAACTCGTCGAGGTCGCCTTCCGCGCAGAACAGCGCCGCGGGCGGCGGCGCCGCGGGGGCGCCCTCCACGGGGCTCAGCGCCGCGGCTTCGGCTGGCGTGAGGTTCAGGTAGGCGTTGCGGGCGCTCGCGCGGACCGGGTGCAGGTCGTAGACGCCGCTGACCAGCACGAGGCTCGACACCCGCAGGCCGTCGTCGGGCGTCCGGCGGTCGATCAGCGTCGCGGCGAGATGCGCCCCGGACGAGTGACCGGAGACATGCACCGCCCCGGCCGCCCAGCCGAAGTGCGCCGCGTTGGCCATCACCCAAAGCGCCGCGCGGCGGACCTGGCCGACGATCGCAGGCAGCCGCGCCGCCGGCGCCGGGGAGAAGTCGGCCACGACGACGTGGGCCCCGTCGAGCCCCAGGGCGGGCGCGAGCAGGCTGGAGTCCTCCTTGGCGCCGAGCCGCCACGCGCCGCCGTGCAGGTGCAGGTGCGCCGGCGCGCCGGGGCGACCGGGAAAGACATGCAGCGTCTCGTCGGGCCCTGCGCCGTAGGCGCGGGTCAGGGGCGGTGTCGCTGCGCGCGCGCGCGCGCTGCGCTCGGCCCAGACCGCCATGCGCGCCGGAGCGTCCGGCACACGCGTGCGCTGGTCGTACTGCGCGTCCAGTTCGTCCTGCGCATAGGCCCGCCACGACCAGCGGTCCGCTGCGCCGTCGTGCGGGACGGCCCCTTCCGGTCCCGGGTTCATCGCGGCGCGCGAGCAGACTGCCGGCAGGCTGCGGCTGTCGCCTCGCACGACGGCGCCGCGAAGCTTCTGGGGAGCAGGTCCAGCCCATGTTGAAGGCGCGACAGACTGGACGAATGGCGGCAGGCTGTGATCATAGAGGCGATGATGGCGTGGTTGCGCAGGCCTATCAATGCGGGGCCGCCCTGAAAAGCGCCGGCGCCCCGCAACGCGGCGGCCTGAGGAGCGGGGATCGAAGGATGCGTCCTGACAGGCCCGCCCGGCCCGCCGACACCGACCCGCGCGCGAAGGCGGGGAACGAAGCCGACCGCCGCCGCCTGCGGCTCTGGCTGCGCATGTTGAAATCGACCCGTCGGATCGAGAACGTCTTGCGGGAGCGGCTGCGACTGAGCTTCGCCGCCACGCTGCCGAGGTTCGATGTCCTCGCCGCGCTGGAGCGGCGACCGGACGGGCTGAAGATGAGCGAACTGTCGCAGATGCTCATGGTTTCGAACGGCAACGTGACCGGCATCGTGGACCGGCTCGAGGTCGAGGGGCTCGTGCTGCGCCTTTCCGTGTCTGGCGATCGCCGGGCGACGCGCGTGCGGCTCTCCGAGGAGGGCCGGCTGCGTTTCGCCGAGATGGCGGCGGAGCACGCGAAGTGGATCGAGGAACTGACGGCGGGGCTCAACGACGACGAGGTGGACCAGACGGCCTCGCTCCTGGCCAAGCTGGCGGCCGCCCCGCCGCGCCGCGCAGTGCGGATGGCGAAGAACTGAGACGAACGGCGCCTACCCCGAAACGCGACGCCCTCAACTTCGCGATGGTCCCCCCGAGGCGAGCGGGGGAACCCGCACGCCGCCGCCGCGTCACGTGTCAGCGCCCGCGGAAGCTGCGCATCGCCCCCATCCCGACAAGCCCGGAGAGGAGCAGCCACGCCCCGGCCGGGAGCGGGATCGGCGCGACCTCCCGGCTCAGCGTGACGCGCCAGACGTCGCCGGCGCCCTCGCCGACGAAGGCGTGGCTCGCCAGGTAGCCTGTCGGGATGTTCAGGATGGAGACGAGCGAGAAGTCCCCGACAAAGCCGCTCTCCACGGCGATCAGGTCGAAATCGGCGGTCTGGAAGCCGAGCGGGCCGGTCAGGCCCGCGAAGTCCACCGTCGCGTCGCCGAACAGGTCCGCCGCCGCGGCGTCGATGGCGCCGTAGCCGCCGAGGCCACGGCCGAGACCGCCCACGCCGAAACTCAGCACGCCGCCGAAGTCGAGCCGCAGGTCGCCCACGACGTCCATGAAGCCGCCGTCGAGGTGCAGCAGCGCGTCGCCGAACAGCATGCCGGCATTGGCGCTGCGCCCGACGACCAGATCGCCGCCAACCGTGGCGGTCGCGCCGGTCAGGCTCAGTTCGCCCCGGCTGTCGCTCGGAAAATCGCCGATGAAGATGCTCTGGCCCGTCGCCAGCGCGCCCCCTGTCATGGCCATTCGCGCCGTGGAGGCTTCGGGAAACGTGTCGCGCGCGACGACAAGGTTGGCGTCGATGGTGATGTCGCTGTCGGTCGCCGTCAGCACCGTGTCGCGGCCGCTGAGAACCAGGAAGCCCGGCAGGCCGCGCGCCGGGTCGGCCGTCACGGTCAGCGTGCTGTCGGTCAGCGTCACGCGCCCGGCGCCGCGCTGCGCCGCCACCTCCATCACGCCGACCGCGATGGCGCTGTCCACAGCCGTCAGCGCGCCGTCGCCGCCCTCGCCACGGCCGATCAGGAGAACGCCGCCATCGAAAGCGGAGCGCGTCAGCGTCAGCGCGCCCTCCGCCGTCGCGCCGAGGTCCCGCCCCGAGGCGTTCACGACGCCGATCCGGGTGAAGCCGGGGCCGCCCGGAAACCGGTCGTTCACCACGACCGCGCCGTCGGTCACCGACAACGCGCCCATGGCCGACGCCGTCGCATCGAGGAGGGCCAGAGCCGGGTCGGCCGGATCGGCACGGCCGATGTCGAGGATTTCGGTCGTCAACGTCCCGCCGTCCAGGGCCAAAGCGCCGGTCGCCTTGCCCGCGTTCTGGCTCACGCCGACTTCGACGGCGCGATAGCCTGCGATGTCGCCGCCCACGCTCGCCGAGGCGCGCGCCACGGGCCCCGGGCCGGTCACCGAGAGATTCTGCACCAGCGTGCTCGCCACGCCGATCCGCAGGTCGCCGGCGAGATCGCCCGCGTTCACGATGCCGCCTGCGCCGATCGTCAGGGCGGCTTCAGCCTCGTTGGCGAACCCGTTGGCGCCTGTGGCGAACCCCGTCAGCACGGTGCGAAAGCCGTTCAGCCCCGCGGCCGACAACGCGCCGTCGGCTTCGCCCGCCCGGGTCTGCAACGCGCCGCCGGTGGCGAGGCCAACGCGGAGCACGCTGTTGGCGCCCTCGGAGATCATCGCGCCGCCCAGCGTCGCCACGCCGCTCGCGGTTCCCCCGTCCGCGCTCGTCATGACGCCGATCGCGGCGCTCCCCACGAGGCGCAGGTCGCCGCCGCCGAGCGTCAGCGTCCCTCTGGCGTCACCATCGCCGCTGGCGTTGCCGACAAGAAGCGACTCAAGCGGAAAATCGGCGCTGTCCACGCCTGCCGCAGTCAACCGCCCCGTCGCCTGCCCGGCTTGCGCGAAGCCGACGATCCACGATCCGGGCGCGGTGCGTATGTCGCCTCTCTCGACGGTGACGGCGCCGTTGGCGACCGCGCCTGCCGCGAAGTTGACGCCGACTTCGAACAGGAAGGGGCTTGGGGTCAGATCGCCGGTCTCGACGACGACGACGCCGGTCGCGACGCCATCCTCGGCTGTCTGCTGCGCGACGCCGACCGCCCTGAGGCCGGTGAGGTCGCCCCCGACCGTAAGCATGCCAGCGGCCCCGGCCCCCTTTCCCGCGGCGGCCCTGCCGACGACGCCCGTCGACCCGGCCATGTCGCCCGCCACCGACGCCGAGCCCTCGGCCCGGGCGTTCTCGCCCGCGGCCTCCCCGATCGTGTAGCCGCCGAAAGCGCCCGACTGGGCGACGCCGATGACGCCGCCGCCGACCGTCAGCGCTCCCTCGGCGACGCCTTCCGGCGCGGTCGCGACGCCCACTTGCAGGCTGCCGCCGAGGGCGAAGTCATCGCTCGCGGTGACGGTCCCGGAAACGTCGCCCGCGCCGGCCCCAATCTCGAGGGCGCCGGCGGTGGGCGTCTCGGCGCCGGACGCCTCTGCGACGCCGCCGTTGTTCACGATCGCCGTGTCGACGTTTGAGGGAACTTCGCCGCCGTCCCAGTTCGTCCGGTCGAACCAGTCTCCCGCGCCCGGAGGGATCCAGGTCAGCGTGGCGGCGGCGAGGGGCGACCCTGCCAGCAGCGTGGACGCCAGCAGCAGGGAGAGCGAGGAGAAGCGGCGAGACGATGGAATGTTCACGAACTCTCCTGTCAACAAAACAAAAGGACCATCATGCCCGACAAACTGTGCCAAGGTTTCGGGCAATTTTCTACATATTTTTCTGCTTCGCCATTCTGAGGGCGTACTTTCGAAAAATCCGCGAAATGTAGAAATATAATGAGGAAAAGTGTTTCATTTTTCATTGAGCACTTATTGTGGATGATTTATCGTCGTCGGTTTCAACCGCCTGTGCGGGAAGATCGACGAACGTGGATCTGCCGGTTGAAGCCGAAACACGGAACGCACGGCGCTCCAGGCCGAAGCTCGCGACGCTGTCCGGATCGTGTGAGACCCATGCTCGGAGGCCTGTTGCGCTGCTGGGGCATGGGAGACAAGCCGCAGTGCGGCGCGGAGACCAGTCGACGACACGCCGGACGGCGCGCATCACTCCGACCCGTCGCGCCCTGCAGCGACCGCGCCCCGGCGCAATAGGCGTCGCGTCGCGCCCCGGCGTCATGCGGCGGGCCTGGCGAGTATTCCCGGCGGTGGGCTTCGCAGGGAATCCAGTCGGGACAGTCCGGCGTGACACCTGCAGAATATCGCCGTCGAAGCCCAGCGTAGCTGCGGGCGGATTGCAGGATTGCCGGTCCGAATCTCTCCGGTAAAGCCACTTTGCAACCTCCGGGTGTGCGTCAAGGCGAATTACCTCCTTGACGGTATCGGACCAGTGGCCTGCCCCCTGAAAAGTGGTCCTCCCTGAAGTAGGCTTTCGAGCCTTTGGAGGATGCCAGGATGCCGCGGAAGAAGCCT
>DAINOD010000034.1:0-28942 GCA_036735545.1 Rubrimonas sp.
CGCCCGAGATCCAGACGGTGCTGACCGGCGGCTACGCCATCGCCGCCAGCGAGGCCGATCTCAGCGCGCCCTATCTGATCAGCAGCACCAACCCGGCGGACGTGCGCATCGGTTTCGCCCCCGGGCGCAACGAGGTGGCGGTGGAGTTCGGCGGGTTAAGCAATGTCGGCGGCTTCTCCGCGAGCAACGCCCTGAGCTTCGGCATCCCGATAAACAACCTGACCCTGAACTTTGACGGGGCCTTCATCAACGACGAACTGTTCGTCGCGCGCCACGCGCGCGACGAGGACGGCCGGCTCTCGGGGCAGGCGATCGGGGAAAGCGGGCGCATCCTGCAGGGACCGGGCGACTTTGGTCAGGAGGCCTTCGTCGGCGTGCTGTCCTCCGACCCCGTCGTCGCCGAAATGTCGCCGAGCCCTGAGTTCCTGCGCTGGGGCCATTGGGCCGGCGAGCTTCGCGCCGACCCCGGCGAGAGCCCCGAGATCGAACGCATCGGCCATGGCTTCTGGGTGGCGGGCGTGCGATCCGACATCTCCGAGGTGCTCGGCGCCTCCGGGTCCGCCACATACGAAGGGGTGGCGCTGGCCAACGTCGTTGAGAATTCCGCAAGGACCGGCGGCCTAACCCAGACCTACACGGAGCGGGGCACGGTCAACATGAGCTACGACTTCGCCCAGACGTCGGGGAACGGCGACATCACCATCACGGGCATTCTCTCGCCGGTCGCCAGCGCATTCGTCGTATCGCTGAACCAGGAGGTTCAACCCGGCGGGCCGCACTACACGGGCGGGGTCGGTTCCAGCGGCGGCGGCACGACCATAGACGTCGCCGTCAGCGGAGCCTTCTTCAGCGGCAACAGCGACCCGGTCGCCGCGACAGCCGGCAAGTTCACCATCGACGCGACTGTGAACGCCGACCAGTATCAGGCGGTCGGGATCTACGCCGCCGACGTCGCGACGCGGACGGGGCCCTGAGGCATGGCGACCACGCGCGCGGGGCTGCTCGGCCGTCTCTGGCGGTTCTGGCGCGACCAGGGCGCGGCGGGCGCCGTGTCGGTGGTCATCATCGCCGTCACGCTCGTTCTCGCGGGGTTGCAGGGCCGGCAGCTCGGGCCCCTGTCCGCGGAGCTGTTCGACCGCTTCCAGCGCGCCCAGCCGCGCGCCTACGACCCCGACCTGCCGGTGCGCATCGTCGCCATCGACCGCGAGTCCCTGCAGCGCTACGGCCAGTGGCCATGGTCTAGGCTCTACTTCGTCGAGCTGATCGAGCGGCTGGAGGCGCTGGGCGTGGCCGCCATCGCCTTCGACGTGGTGTTCGCCGACCCCGACCGCACGAGTCCCGAGATCGTCGCCGAGACCATGCGCCGCTTCGACCCCGACGCCACCCAGGCGCCGAGGATGACGGAGATCACCCAGAACGACGCGCTGTTCGCCCGCCGGGTGGCGCAGTCGGCGGTGGTGCTGGGCGCTGTGCCCATCGCCGGCGAGCCCGAGGGCCCGTTCCGCGGTCCCTTCGGCCTCGTCGTCGTCGGCTCCGACCCCATCCCCCGCCTGATCCGCTTCGGGGCTCTGGAGACGCCGCTGCAGGTGCTGATCGAGAACGCCGCCGGCTACGGCACGACAGGGGTGGGCGACGGCCAGAGCGCGGTGGTGCGGCGCGCGCCGCTGTTCTCCAACGTCGGCGGCTCGCTCGCGCCCTCCATCGCCATGGAGGCGTTGAGGGTGGCGCAGGGCGCGCGGGGCTATGTGCTGCGCGCCTCCGACGGCTCGGGCGACAGCGCCGGGGGGGCGGAGCCGGTGCTGGTCTCGGCCAAGGTCGGGGACGTGGAGATCCCCGTCACCGACGACGGCGCCATCTGGGTGCACTTCTCGGGCGAGCAACCCCAGCGCACCGTGCCGGCCTGGCGCATCCTGGAAGGCGACGGCCCCGACCCGGCGCTGCTGGACGAGCTGGAGGGGCGGATCGTGCTGATCGGCGCGACCGCGCCCGGCCTGCGCTACGTCGTGCCGACGCCCTTGTCCGTGGCGGCGGACGGCGTGGAGGTGCACGCCGAGGTGATGGAGCAGATCCTGAGCGGCGTCTCGCTCGACCGCCCGGACTGGGCCCGGGGGGCGGAGGCGCTTCTCGCGATCGTCCTGGGCATGCTGACCTTCGCGCTGACCAACCGCCGCTCGCCGCTTGTGGGGCTGCTGTTCGCCGCCACGCTGCTGGGCGGACTGCTGTGGGTCTCCTGGTGGGCGTTCAGCGAGCAGGCGATGCTGCTGAGCCCGGTGTTCCCCGCCATCGCGGTCGCGGGCATCTATGTGGCGCTGACCGGCCTCAACTATTTCCAGAGCCTCGCGCAGGAGCGGGCGGTGAAGGGTCAGTTCGAGCGCTTCGTGGCGCCGCAGATCATCCAGTCGCTGATCGACGACCCGAACCTGCGCGAGGGGCTGAAGGGAGAGGAGCGCGAACTGACGCTGTTCTTCGGCGACGTCCGCGGCTTCACCACCCTGTCGGAGAAGATGCCGCCGGCGCAGCTGATCGGCTACCTGAACCGCCTGCTGGAGATGGTCAGCGACTGCATTCTCGCCGAGGGCGGGACCATCGACAAGTTCATGGGCGACGGGATCATGGCGTTCTGGAACGCCCCCGTGGAGGACCCCCGCCACGCCGCCCACGCCATCGCCGCCACGCTGGCCATCGACGCCGCGCTGAAGGAGATGAACCGCCGCTTCGTGGAGGAAGGGCTGCCGACGGCGCGGATGGGCTTCGGGCTGAACAGCGGCATGTGCAACGTGGGCCTGATGGGCCATGCGCGCCGGCTGGACTACAGTTGCATCGGCGACACCGTGAACGTGGCGGCGCGCATCCAGGACATCACCAAGAGCTTCGGCGTGTGGAACTGCGTCACGCTCTCGACCGTCCAGCAGGCGCCGGAATTCTGCGCCGTCGAGATCGACGTCTCGCCGATCCGCGGCCGCGACCGGCGCGAGCCGCTGTTCACCGTGCTCGGGCCGAAGGCTCTGGACGCAGACCCGAAGATCGCCGCCTTCCGCGAGGCGCTGGCGGCGGTGCGCGCCGCGCGCGAAGCCCACGCCGAGCGCGCCTTCGACGAGGCGCTGGGCGCCGTGGCCGAGAACGCGCCGGAAGGCGTGAACGCCGAGGTGCTCACGGGCTGGTTCCGCAAGTCGATGATGGTCCCAGCCTGAGCCAGCGACCCGTGGGCGCTTGATCTGTCAGGGTTTTCGGGCCCAGAGTGGCCGCGCCGGACGGGGCCGGCGCCGGGGGATGGTCGCCGCGACATGGACAACCGCTTCTTCCCCTATGTCTGGCGGCACTCGAGGGCCGACCAACTCTACATCCTGGCCCTGACGGTCGCGACGCTGCCGCTGACCTACGTCTCGCTCGAAATCCCGAAGATCATCGTCAACCGCGCCATCCAGGGCGGCCCCGGCACGCGCGAGCTGTTCGGCTTTCCGCTCGACCAGATCCCCTATCTCGTGGCGCTGTGCTTCGGCTTCATCGCGGTCGTGGTGCTGATCAACGTCTTCAAGTGGGTGATGAACATCTCGGTCGGCATGTGCGGCGAGCGGATGCTGCGTCGGCTGCGCCAGAGCCTGCTCGAGACGGTGATGCGCTATCCCCAGCGCCGCTTCGCCCAGACCCGCCCCGGCGAGGTGGTGCAGGCGGTGATGGCCGAGGTGGAGCCGCTGGGCGGCTTCATCGGCGAGGTGGTCTCGACGCCGGCCTACCAGGGCGGGACGCTGGTGGTCTATGTCGGCTTCATCTTCGTGCAGGACTTCTGGCTGGGACTGGCGGCGCTGTCGCTGTTCCCGGTGCAGTTCTATTTCATTCCGCTGCTGCAGAAGAAGGTGATCCTGCTCAACAAGGAGCGGGCCAGGAACTCGCGCGCGCTGGCGGACAGCGTCGCCGAGACGGTGACGGGCGTCGAGGACATCCACGGCAACGGCGTGGTGCGTTGGCGCATGGCCCTGATCGCGGGGCGACTCTACCGCAACACCGAGCTGCGGCTGGCGCTCTACAACCGCAAGTTCCTCATCAAGTTTCTCAACAACTTTCTCAACCAGTTGACGCCGTTCATGTTCTTCCTGATCGGCGGATGGCTGGTGATCGAGGGGCGGCTTGATCTCGGCGCGCTGGTGGCGGTGCTGGCGGCCTACAAGGACATCAGCAAGCCGTGGCGGGAGCTGCTGAACTTCTACCAGCGCTGGTCCGACTTCAACTCGCGCTTCACCGTGGTGGTGGAGAGTTTCATGGGCGGCGAGATCATGCCGGCCGAACGTCTGGACGCGGGCGACGCGGCGCCGCTGCGGGGGGCTCTGGAGATGCGCGACGTGGAGACCGCGCCGGAGGACGGCGCGCTGAGCGTGGGGCGGCTGGAGGTGGCGCCGGGCCGGAGCCTCGCCGTCACCGGCGGCGGCCAGGGCGCGCGCGCCTCGCTGATGCGCATCGCGGCGGGACTGCAGGCGCCGGCGGCGGGACAGGCGCGGCTCGGCGGGGTCGATCTGGCGCAGGCCACTCTGCCCCGGCTCGGCGCCGCCATCGGCTATGTGGCGCCCGACCCGACGCTGTTCGACGCAAGCATTCGCGAGAACCTGCTTATCGGCCTCTACCGCGGCGCCCCGGACCTGTCGCAGCGCGTGGGCGACGACAAGGCGGCGGCGATGCTGCGCGAGGCGCTGCGCACGGGCTCGCCCACGGGCGATCCCGAAGGCGACTGGGTCGACTACGCCGCCGCTGGGCTCGACGGGCCCGCGGCGCTGGATGCAAGGCTGACCGCGCTGGTGGACGCGGCGGGCCTCGGGGGCGACCTCGTGGCCGCGGCGTTGCGCGGACGCCCCGAGCCCGACGAGATCGACCGCTGGAGCCGCGCCGCGCGCGACGCCCGCGCCGCGGTGGCGGCGACCCTGGAGGCCGAGGGCCTCGGCGACGCCGTGGAGCGCTGGGACCGCAGCGTCTTCATCGAGAACGCCACGCTCCTGCAGAACATCCTGTTCGCCGCGCCCCAGACGACCGGCGACGAGGCCGCTAAGCTCGCCGACCCCGCGGTCGCGCCCATCGTCGATGAGATCGGCGCCGGCCCCTTCCTGCGCGAGGTCGGCGCGGCGCTCGCGAAGGAGATCGCAGGCGTCGTCGCGACGGTGGGGCGCGACAGCGCGGTGCTGGAGAGCCTCGGCGGGTTCTCCAAGAACGAGGCGCTGGCGGCGGCCGATCTGGCGGAGGCGGACCCGGAGGACGCCCCGGTCGCCAGGGCCCTCGCCGCGCTGGGCGCCCGCTTCGCGCCTCAGCGCGACCGCTTCGACGTGCTGGGCCCGGAGCGCCGCGCCCGCGCGATGGCGCTGCGCGCGGCGGCGGCGCCGCTGGTCGCCGCGGAGCCCCGGCTCGCACCCTTCGACGGCGACGCGGTGATCCCGGCCTTCTCGATCGGCGACAACCTGCTGGGCGGGCTGCGCCGCAACGACCGGCGCAGCGCGTGGAAGGCGCTGGACGCCGCGCTCGACGCGGCCGTCACGGCCGCCGGCCTGCGCGAGGCGCTGACCGCGGTCGGGCTGCGCGGACGGGCCGGCCCCGGCGGGGCCATGCTGACGCAAGGCGCGCGGCGGCGCGTGGCGCTGGTCCGCGCGCTGCTGAAGCGCCCCTCGCTGCTGGTGCTCGCGGGCCCGCTGGAGGCGAGCCTGCGCGCGGCCGCCCGGGCCGAGGCGCCCGACGCCGCCATCCTCTACGCGGCGGACGACGAGGCGGCCGCGGCGGAGGGCGACGCGCACTGCCATCTTGCTGACAACGGCGCGCTGTCCCATGCGCGCTTCGATTCTGGCGCAGAGGAGCGCGCATGAGCCTCGGCATCGCCGACGTCGCCGACACGCTGCGGCGCAACCCGCTGTTCCGACGCATCGGCGACGACCGCCTGCGCATCGTCGCCCTGACCGGCGAGGTATCGCGCCTGCGAGACGCGGAGACGCTGTTCCGCCGCGGCGAGGAAGGCGACGCGGCCTATGTCGTGCTGACAGGGGCGGTGCTGGTGCGCATCCCCATCGCAGGGCGCGACCAGACCGTGGCGCGGCTCGGCGTCGGCGAGCTTTTCGGAGAGATCGCCGTGCTGTGCGACCGGCCCCGCACCACCGCCATCGTGGCCGAGGGCGAGACGGCCCTGCTGAGGCTCGGCGGGCGCGAGTTGCGCGCGCTGCTGGCCGAATTCCCGGAGCTGTCGCTGGAACTGATCCGCAGCCTCGCAGACAGGCTCGAGGCGACCTCGATGAAGCTCGCCGAGGCGCGCAGCGCGGCTGGGTGAGCCCGGTCAGGGCTCACCGGGAGGCAGGGCCCGGCGGCCTCAGGCCGCGCGCACGAGGCGGTCGTAGGCCTCGACCATGTCACGCGCCATCTGCCCGACCTCGAAGCGCCAGGGCCCGATCTCGGCGACCGGCGTCACCTCGGCCGCGGTGCCGGTGAGGAAGCACTGCTGGAAGCCCTCCAGTTCGCCCGGCTCGATGTGGCGCTCGTGAACAGTGATCTGGCGCTCGCGCAGCACGTCGATCACGGTCTGCCGCGTCAGACCGTTCAGGAAACAGTCGGCCAGCGGCGTATGCACCGCGCCATCCTTGACGAAGAAGACGTTGGCCCCGGTCGCCTCGGCGACATAACCGCGGTAGTCCATCATCAGCGCGTCGGAAAAGCCCTTGGCCTCGGCCTCGTGCTTGCTGAGCGTGCAGATCATGTAGAGGCCCGCCGCCTTGGCCTTGCACGGAATGGTCTCGGGGCTCGGCCGCTTCCACTTCGCCACGTCGAGCCTGGCGCCCTTCAGCTTGGCGTCGCCGTAGTAGGCGCCCCAGTCCCACGCCGCGATGGCGAGGTGGATGGTGTTGTGCTGGGCGGAGACGCCCATCATCTCCGACCCGCGCCATGCGACCGGGCGAATGTAGGCGTCGCTCAGGCCGTTGCGGCGCATGACCTCCAACTTCACGCGGTCGATCTCCTCGACCGACCAGGGGATCGTGAAGCCGAGTTGCCCGGCGGAGAAGTGCAGCCGCTTCGAATGTTCGGTGGACTTGAAGATCACGCCGCCATAGGCGCGCTCGCCCTCGAAGACGCTGGAGGCGTAGTGCAGCGCGTGGGTCAGGATATGAACCTTCGCGTCGCGCCATGGCAGGTATTCGCCGTCCATCCAGATCCAGCCGTCGCGGTCGTGATAGGCCGAGGCCGCCATCGTCTTCGCTCCCCTCCGGCGCAGGGCCGGTTTCCGATTGTTTCGCGTTCAGACCCCGGCGCGACAGGAAACGGCGCGTCGGGTTGCAGGGGGCGTAACATCGGGCTATGAATGCGTCAACGCCGCTGACATAATTCGTGACGCCTCGCCCCCGACCCAACCCGTGAGATCATGTCCGACGCCCTGAGCCCGCCGCGCGCCGCCGCGATCCGCCCCGCCCCGCGCAGCGAGCAGCTGCTGTATCTGACCGACGAGCAGCTGCGGCAGGGCATCGAGCTGATGTTCTTCGCCTACCGCGACTTCACCTCGGACGTGGACCTGATCCTCGAGGAGTTCGGCTACGGCCGTGCGCATCACCGGGCGCTGCACTTCGTCGGGCGGCGGCCGGGGCTGACGGTGCAGGGGCTGCTCGACATCCTTCGCGTGACCAAGCAGTCGCTGAACCGGGTGCTGCGCCAGTTGATCGAGGACGGCATGGTCGAGAGCCGCGTCGGGCGCGCGGACCGCCGCCAGCGGCTGCTGAGCCTCTCCGACAAGGGCGCGGCCCTGGAGACGCGGCTGAGCGAGGCGCAGCGGGCGCGGGTGCGGCGCGCCTACGCCGAGGCGGGCCCGGACGCGGTGGCGGGGTTCCGCAGGGTGCTGGAGCGCATGATCGACCCCGCCGCGCGCGACGGGGTGCTCGGCCTCGTCGGCCGCAAGGGCTGACGCGCCGTGGACGAGGAGCCCGAGGTCCCGGGCGGCGCGCCGGCGCATGTGCTGGTCGTCGACGACGACGCGCGCATCCGGTCGCTGCTGATGAAATACCTCGCGCGGAACGGCTATCTGGTGACCGGGGCGCGGGACGCGGCCCATGCGCGGCGGCTGCTGGCCGGGCTGGCCTTCGACCTGCTGGTGGTGGACGTGATGATGCCGGGCGAGGACGGCCTGTCGCTGGTGCGCGCCACCTTGCCCGAGCATCGCACGCCGGTCCTGATGCTGACCGCGCGGGGCGAGGCGGACGACCGGATCGCAGGGCTGGAGGCGGGGGCGGACGACTATCTCGCAAAGCCCTTCGAACCGAAGGAGCTGCTGCTGCGGGCTGCGGCGATCCTGCGCCGCGCCGCCGCGCCGGTCAGGCCGCAGCCGCCGCGGACGCTGTCGCTCGGCGGCGCGCGCTACGACATCGCGCGCGGCCAGCTCTGGCGCGACGGCGCGCCGGTGCGGCTGACCACCTCGGAGGTCGCGTTGATGCGCGCGCTGTCGCGCCAGCCCAACGCGCCGATCAGCCGCTCGGCGCTGGTGGCGGAGCTTGCGGGCGCCGAGAACGGGGCCAGCGAACGCGCGGTGGACGTCCAGATCACCCGCCTGCGCCGCAAGCTGGAGAGCGATCCGCGCGAGCCGCGCTATCTGCAGACCGTGCGCGGCGAGGGCTACATGCTGACGCCGGACTGACCGGCGATTTTTCCAGTTGATAAAACTTTGCCGGCGCGCGAGCGTTGCGCCCAGCCACCGCGCAGGGAGCCGCCAGAGATGAACGCGCCGACGCCACCCGCAACGCTGACGCCCGGAATAGCGGCAGGTCGCCTCGCGCCGCAGGACTATGCGCGCAACTTCGCCGACGCCCATCCGCCGCTGACGGCCCATGAGGCGCTGGTGGCGGCGGACCGCTGCTATTTCTGCCACGACGCGCCCTGCGTCGCCGCCTGCCCGACCGAGATCGACATCCCCCTGTTCATCCGCCAGATCCAGGCGGGCTTGCCGGAGGCGGCCGGCCGCACGATCTTCGACCAGAACATCCTCGGCGGCATGTGCGCGCGCGTCTGCCCGACGGAGACGTTGTGCGAGGGCGCCTGCGTGCGCGAGGCGGCGGAGGGCAAGCCGGTCGAGATCGGCCTGCTGCAGCGCCACGCCACCGACGCGCTGATGGCGCGCCCCGGCCATCCGTTCGAGCGCGCGCCGGCGACGGGCAAGCGCGTGGCGGTCGTCGGCGCGGGGCCGGCGGGGCTTGCCTGCGCCCACCGCCTCGCGCTGCACGGCCATGCGGTGACGGTGTTCGAGCGACGGCCGAAGCCGGGCGGGCTGAACGAATACGGCATCGCCGCCTACAAGACCCCCGGCGGCTTCGCGCAGGCGGAGGTGGACTGGCTGCTGGCGGTCGGCGGGATCGCGGTCGAGACCGGCGTCGCCCCCGCGCTGGCGGCGCTGCGCGAGGATTTCGACGCGGTCTTCCTCGGCGTCGGGCTCGCGGGCGTGAACGCGCTGGGGGCGGAGGGCGAAGCGCTGCCGGGCGTGCGCGACGCGGTGGATTTCATCGCGGAGCTGCGCCAGCAGGACGACCTCTCCCGCCTGCCGGTCGGTCGGCGCGTCGTCGTGATCGGGGGCGGCATGACGGCCGTCGACGCGGCGGTGCAGTCGAAGCTCCTCGGCGCGGAGGAGGTGACCATGGTCTACCGGCGCGGACCGGAGCGCATGAGCGCGAGCCGCCACGAGCAGACCGAGGCGCGCGCGAAGGGCGTGAGCATCCGCGCCAACGCGCGACCGCTGCGCGTGATCGGCGAGGGCGTGGCGCGGGCGGTCGAATTCGCCTACACACTAGAGACGCCGCAGGGCCTCGCCGACGCGGGCGAGACCTTCACCCTGCCCGCCGATCAGGTGTTCAAGGCCATCGGCCAGTGCTTCGAGGCCGGCGCCGGGCTGGCGCTGACAATGACCGGCGGCAAGATCGCCGTGGACTCCGAGGGACGCACGAGCGTCGCCGGCGTCTGGGCCGGCGGCGACTGCGCCGCGGGCGGCGAGGATCTGACGGTGACCGCGGTCGCGCAGGGGCGCGACGCGGCGGAGAGCATCCACAAGGAGCTAAGCCGATGAAAAAGCCGCAGACAGCCGCCAAGGCGCCCTGGGACGCCAAGAGCGAGGCCGCCGCGCTGGCGCATATCGACCAGTTGACCGACGCGGACCGGCTGGGCGGCTACATGGCCAACGCGCGCCGGCTGAACGCCCCGCGCGTGTGGGAGGCGGCCTTCCGCCGTCGCGCGGCGCTGCTGGCCGTCGGCGAACCGGGCTCGGCCGAGCACGACTTCTGGACCGCGATCCATGCGCTGGAGGGCGCGCTGTCGGACGAGCGCGGCCGCGCCACCCGGCTGACGCGCGCCCGGCAGAAGATCACCAAGCTGGGGATGGCGCGAACCATCGGCGAACTGGGGGACGACCCAACGGCTGCGGCGGGCTTTGAGCTGCTGATCGAACGCAAGATGGGCGCGATGACCCCCGAGGCGATCGTGATCCGTCACGCCGACCAGTTCGACGCGGAGGTCGTGGGCGCGGCGCGCGCGCGGCTCAGCGCAGCGGGCGTCGACCCCGCAGCGATGTCCTGAGACCGGGAGGGACGACGCCATGGCTGATCTGCGCGCCGACTTCGTCGGGATCAAGTCGCCCAATCCGTTCTGGCTCGCCTCCGCGCCGCCGACCGACAAGGCCTACAACGTCGTCCGCGCCTTCAAGGCCGGCTGGGGCGGCGTGGTCTGGAAGACGCTCGGCCTCGACCCCCATATCGTCAACGTCAACGGCCCACGCTACGGCGTGGTCTACGGGGCGGACCGGCGGGTGCTGGGGCTCAACAACATCGAGCTGATCACCGATCGGCCGCTGGACGTGAACCTGCGCGAGATCAAGCAGGTCAAGCGCGACTGGCCCGACCGCGCCATGGTCGTCAGCCTCATGGTTCCCTGCGACGAGGAGAGCTGGCGCGCCATCCTGCCCATGGTCGAGGACACCGGCGCCGACGGGGTGGAGCTGAACTTCGGATGCCCCCACGGCATGAGCGAGCGCGGCATGGGCTCGGCGGTCGGACAGGTGCCGGAATACATCGAGATGGTGGCGCGCTGGTGCAAGGCGCACACCCGCATGCCGGTGATCGTCAAGCTGACGCCCAACATCACCGACATCCGCTGGCCGGCGCGTGCCGCCTTCAAGGGCGGGGCCGACGCGGTGAGCCTGATCAACACCGTGTCGTCGATCACGGCCGTGAACCTGGACACCTTCAGCCCAGAGCCCTCCATCGACGGCAAGGGCAGCCACGGCGGCTATTGCGGCCCGGCGGTGAAGCCCATCGCGCTGAACATGGTCGCCGAGATCGCCCGCGACCCCGAGACCCGCGGCATGCCGATCAGCGGCATCGGCGGGATCACCACCTGGCGCGACGCGGCGGAGTTCATGGCGCTGGGCGCGGGCAACGTGCAGGTCTGCACCGCCGCGATGACCTACGGCTTCAAGGTGGTGCAGGAGATGATCGCGGGGCTGGAGCACTGGATGGACGGCAAGGGCTATCGCGGTCTCGCCGACTTTCAGGGTCGCGCCGTGCCCAACGTGACCGACTGGCAGCACCTGAACCTGAACTACGTGACCAAGGCGCGGATCGACCAGGACCTGTGCATCAAGTGCGGCCGCTGCTTCGCCGCCTGCGAGGACACCAGCCACCAGGCGATCTGGATGAAGCCCGGCCGCGTCTTCGAGGTGAACGACGCCGAATGCGTCGCCTGCAACCTCTGCGTGGACGTCTGCCCGGTGGAGGCCTGCATCACCATGGAGCGTCTGCCCGCCGGGATCATCGACCCGCGCACGGGGCGCACCGTGAGCGACGAGCACGCCGACTGGACGACGCACCCGAACAACCCGGGGCGCGTCGCCGCCGAGTAGGTCTTGCGCGGCGCGCTCGGCTGACCCGCTTCGCCGACGCGGCCGAGCGCGCGGCCTTCGACCGCGACGGCTTCGTCATGCGCCGCGACGTCCTTCCGCCCGAGACGTTCCGCGCGCTCGTGGCCGAAGTGGCGGGCCGCCCGTGCCCGCGCGCGAGATGCGCCAGGACTCGGCCGTCACCCGCTTCATCGACCGCGACCCCGCCGTGCTGCGCGGTCCGCCCATCGTGTGGGGGATTGTCCCAAGCCCTCGGCGCAGCCGCGGGTGGGCGACGTGGGGGTGGACGACCCCGCGCCGCGGCGCTGAGCCTCAGCCGCCGGGGGAGAGCGGCAGGCCGGCGCGGGACCAGCCCACCACCGATTCCGGGTAGAGCTTCACGTCCGCCACGCCGGCGAGCTCCGACAGCGCGAACCAGTTGATCGCGCTCCAGTGGCCGGTGTTGCAGAAGCTGACGATGGCGGCGCCGTCCGCTTCAGCCGCCAGCGCGCGCGCCCGCTCCAGCGCGGCGTCGGTGACGGTGACTGTCGTCGCGTCAGGCGGGAACCACAGGTCGTAGACGAGGTTCACCGCCCCGAACAGCGTGCCCGGCTCGGCGGCGGCGACGTGGCGGCGCAGGCCGCGAAAAAAGGCGTCGGGCCGCGCGTCCAGCAGCACGGCGCCGGTCTCGCCGGCCTCGGCGGCGGCGACCTCCTCGCGGCTGGCGGTCCAGACGTCGGACCACACGGCCGTCGCGTCGCTGCGCGCGGGCGCGGCCGGCGCGGCGTCGAGCGGGAGGCCCGCCGCGACCCAGGCGGCGTGGCCGCCGTTCAGGATGGCGAGCCGGGGATGTCCGGCGGACTTCAGCGCCCAGTAGACCCAGGCCGCGGCCCCGAAGCCGTCGCGGTCGGCGCCGCCGTGGACGACGGCGACCGGACGATCGAACCGCACGCCGGCCGCGCGCATGATCTCGGTCAGCGCGGCGGGGTCGGGATGGGCGCCGGGGTTCTCGGCCGGGCCGCGCCACAGCGGATAGGGCGCGCTCACCGCGCCGGGAACGACGCCCCCGGACGTGTCGGGGCGGATGTCGAGCGCCAGCGCCTCGGGCCGTGCGGCGAGTTCCTGCGGCGTGACAAGCGGCCCCCAGTCACCGGCGCGGGCGAGGCCTGCGACGGCGACCAGCAGGGCGACGAGCGCGAAACGCATGGCGGGTTCCTCCTCTGTCGGCGCTGCGCGACATCTGCGCCGCCCGCGCCCCGGGATCAAGCCGAACCGCCGCGTTGTGAACCGCGCGGCGCCGGCGCTAGATGCGCGCGAACCTCAGGAAGGCGCCCATGATGGCCGAGATCGACCCGCTTGTGATCTTCCTGCCATCTGGCAGGCGCGGCCGCTTTCCCGCCGGCACGCCGCTGCTGACCGCGGCGCGGGCGCTGGGCGTGGACCTCGACACGGTCTGCGGCGGGCGAGGCGCCTGCGGGCGCTGTCAGGTGACCCCCGCGCTCGGCGCCCACCCCAAGCACGGCGTCACGGCGCGCAACGACGCCCTGAGCCCGCGCAACGCGGTGGAGGATCGCTTCGACGCCCTGCGCGGGCTGGCGGAAGGTCGCCGGCTGGGCTGCCAGACGCGGCTCCTGGCCGACATGGTGATCGACGTGCCCCCCGAGAGCCAGGTTCACCGGCAGGTGGTGCGCAAACGGGCCGAGGCGCGGGACATCGTGCTCGATCCTGCGACGCGGCTCTACTACGTCGAGGTCGAGCAGCCCGACATGCACGCGCCCAGCGGCGACGCGGAGCGCCTGTCGTCGGCGTTGGCGGCGCAATGGGACCTCGCGGGCGTCACGGTCGGCCTGAGCGCGATCCGCGCGCTGCAGTCCGCGCTGCGCAAGGGCGAGTGGAAGGTCACCTGCGCGGTGCGGACCGGCGACGGGGCCCCGCGCGTCGTGCAGGTCTGGCCGGGCCTGCACGACGGGCCGCTGCTGGGCGTCGCCTTCGACGTGGGCTCGACGACGGTCGCCTGCCATCTGGCGGACCTGCGCACGGGGGAGATTCTGGCCTCCGCCGGCCTGATGAACCCCCAGATCCGCTTCGGCGAGGACCTGATGAGCCGGGTCAGCCACGCCATGATGACCCCCGGCGGCGCGGCGGAGATGACGGCGGCCATCCGCGAATGCGTCAACGCGCTGATCGGCCAGGTCTGTGCGGAGGCGATGGCGGCGCGGGAGGACGTCTTCGAGGCGGTCTTCGTCGGCAACCCGGTGATGCACCACCTGCTGCTGGGGGTGGACCCCTCGGAACTGGGCGGCGCCCCCTTCGCGCTGGCGACGTCGGACGCGCTGAACCTGGGCGCCGCAGAGATCGGCGTGGCGATGCACCCCGACGCCAGCGTCTATGTGCTGCCCTGCATCGCCGGCCATGTCGGCGCCGACGCCGCGGCCGTCGCGCTGAGCGAGAGCCCGCACCGCGGGCGCGCGTTGACGCTGGTCGTGGACGTGGGCACCAACGCCGAGTTGTTGCTGGGCGACGCCGAGGGGCTGCTCGCCTGCTCCTCTCCCACCGGGCCGGCCTTCGAGGGCGCGCAGATCGCCTGCGGCCAGCGCGCCGCGCCCGGCGCCATCGAGAGCGTCCGCATCGACCCGGAGACGAAGGAGCCGCGCTTCCGCGTGATCGGTTGCGACCTGTGGTCCGACGACGACCGCTTCGCCGAAGTTGTGGGCCCGCGCGGCGTGACGGGCCTGTGCGGCTCGGGGATCATCGAGGCGGTGGCCGAGATGCGCATGGCCGGGATCGTCGACGCGGATGGCGCGCTGGGCTCGGCCGAGGCGGTCGGCGCGGCGCGCTGCTACGCGGACGGGCGCACCCACGCCTATCGCCTGTGGCGGGCGCCCGAGGGCGGCGCGGATGTCTTCGTCACCCAGGGCGACGTGCGGGCGATCCAGCTCGCCAAGGCGGCGCTCTATGCGGGCGCGCGGCTGCTGATGGACGCGCGCGGGGTGGAGCGGGTGGAGCGGGTGGTGCTGGCCGGCGCCTTCGGGGCCCATATCTCGCCGCTGCACGCGATGGTGCTGGGCATGATCCCCGACTGCGCGCTGGAGCGCGTCACCGCCGCCGGCAACGCCGCGGGCGAGGGCGCGCGCATCGCGCTGCTCAATGTCGCCGCGCGGCGCGAGATCGAGGCGTTGGCGCGGCGGATCGTGAAGGTGGAGACCGCCGTCGAGCCGCGCTTCCAGGAGCACTTCGTCGCCGCCATGGCGATCCCCCACCGCAGCGACCCCTTTCCCTCCCTCGTCGGTCTCGCCGCTCTGCCCGACGTGCGGTTCCGCGGCGACGGCGAGGGCCGCCGCCGGCGCCGCACGGCTTGACCGCAGGCGCGCGGCGGCGCCAGCGTCGCGCCGGGGAGAGAGGGCGCCATGCGCATCCTGTCGATCGGCGAGGTGATGGTGGAGCTGTCCGGCGCAGGCGATGGCCTGTGGCGCATGGGCTTCGCCGGGGACACCTACAACACCGCGTGGCACCTCGCCGCGCTGCGGCCGGGCTGGCGCGTGGCCTACGGCACGCGACTGGGGCCCGACCCGATGTCGCAGGCGGCGCTGAGCGCGATGGCCGAGGCGGGGATCGCGACCGACTGGGTGCAGCGCGATCCGGCCCGCGCCATCGGGCTCTACCTGATCGCGCTGAAGGACGGCGAGCGCAGCTTCGCCTACTGGCGCGACACTTCGGCGGCGAGGCTCCTCGCCGACGACGCGGACTGGCTGGCGCGCGCGACCGGCTGGGCGGAGGCCGTCTACGTCTCGGGCGTCACCCTGGCCATTCTCACCCCGGCGGCGCGCGCGCGGCTGATCGCGGCGCTGGGCCGGGCGCGGGCGGCGGGGGCGCGGGTCGCCTTCGACCCCAACCTGCGGCCGCGGCTGTGGGAGAGCGCCGAGGCGATGCGCACCGCCGTCGAGGCGGCCGCCGCCTGCGCCGACATCTGCCTGCCGAGCCACGACGACGAGCGCGCGGCCTTCGGCGACGCGAGCGCGGATGCGACGGCGGCGCGCTACGCCGGGCTGGGGGTGCGCGAGGTGGTGGTGAAGAATGGCGAGGGGCCGCCGGCGCTGCGGCTCGACGGCGTCGCCCTGCCCGCCCCGGCCCCGCGGCCGGTCGCGCCCATCGACACCACCGGCGCCGGCGACAGCTTCAACGCCGCCTATCTCGCCGCCCGCCTCGGCGGGGCGGCGCCGGGCGAGGCGCTGGCTGCGGGGCAGGCGCTGTCTGCGCTGGTGGTGCGGCACCCCGGCGCGCTGGCGCCCCGGGCTGCGCTTGAGCGCTTCCTTCGGGGCGCCGCGCAATGAAGGGCCCGCGGCCCCGAAGGGCGCAGCCGGCGGCCCTGCGCACGAGGCGGACGGTCGCTGCTGGGCGCCGCGACGCGCGCGACTTGCCGGTGGCAAGTCGCGCGCGTCGCATCGGCGCAGGCGCGAGCCGGAGCCGATTTCGGCGGTAGGGTCTTGGTGAGACGGAGGGCGGCGGCGACCGCCTCCCGCGCATCCCGGCCGCTCGCGGCGCGGCGTCACGGGCTGCTTGATGGCGGGCGGCGGCGCTCGGGGGATCCGGGCGGCGCCCGCTCCCCTCACTCCTCCGCCAGCGGATGCTTCGCCATCAGCGCGGCCAGCCGGGCGTCGACAATGCGGGTGTAGATCTCGGTCGTGCCGATGTCGGCGTGGCCGAGCAACTCCTGGATCGACCGAAGGTCGGCGCCGTTCTCCAGCAGATGCGTCGCGAAGGCGTGGCGCAGGGCGTGAGGGGAAAGCGCGGCGGGGTCGAGGTCCGCGGCCAGCGCCAGTTCGCGCACCATCTGGAAGAAGCGCGCCCGGGTCAGCCGACCGGCCTTGCCGCGCGAGGGAAAGAGCCAGGGCGAGGGCTTCGTCCCCTTCGGCCGGGCGGCCTCGGCGGCGTCGCGGACGGCCAGCCACTCCGCCAGCGCGTCGCGGGCCGGTTCGGTGAGGGGCGCCAGCCGCTCCTTGCCGCCCTTGCCGCGCACCAGCAGCGCCAGCGGACGGCCGCGGGCGGCGGCGGCTGGCAGCGACAGAAGCTCCGACACGCGCAGGCCGGTGGCGTAGAGCACCTCGAACAGGCACCGCGCGCGCGCCAGCGCCTCGCCCCGCCATACCCGCGGCAGGGCGTCGAACAGCGCCTCCACGTCTGCCGCGCCGGGAGCCTTGGGCAGCGGGCGGCGGCGGCCGGGACCGCTCAGGCGGGCGGCCGGGTCGTCGGCGCGCCATCCTTCCTCGAAGGCGAAGCGGAACAGCGCCCGCGCCGCCGACAGCCGCCGCGCCCGGGTGGCGGGCGCAAGGCCGCGGGCGTCGAGGTCCGCCATCCAGGCCTCGATGTCGGCGCGTCCGGCGGTCTCCGCGTCACGGGCCCGGCCGGCGAGAAAGCCGCAGAGATCGCCGAGGTCGCGGGCGTAGGCGGCGACGGTGTTGTCGGCCGCGCCGCGTTCGGCGCGCATCGCGTCGAGAAAGGGCGCGATCCAGCGCCGCACCGTCTCAGCCGCCCTCGCGCAGCCGCAGATCCGGCACCTCGCGCTCGATGGCGCGCGTCGGCGGCGGCAGGTCGGCGACCAGCGCGTAGATCACCCCGCCGATCCCCGCCAGTACGAGCAGGATCAACAGGTAACGCAGCAGCCTGCCCATGCGGGGCCCCCTCGCGGCCGGTCGCGCGGCTTCACCTGCGCGCAGCCGCGGTGTAACACCGTCGCTGTGGCGTCGCAAAGCCCGCGCCGCCCGCAAGCACAGGAGCCGTCGCCTTGGCCGAAGCCGTCCGAACCCGCTCCCCCGGCGCGCTGAGGCGCACCGTGGTGCTGGTCGGGCTCATGGGCGCGGGCAAGACCTCGGTGGGCCGCCGGCTGGCCGAGACGCTGGGCGCGCGCTTCGTGGACAGCGACGACGAGATCGAGCGCGCCGCCGGCATGGACGTGCCGACCATCTTCGCGCGCCTCGGCGAACCCGCCTTCCGCGACGGCGAGCGCCGCGTGATCCGCCGCCTGCTGGGCGAGCCCGCGCTGGTGCTGGCCACCGGGGGCGGCGCCTTCATGGACCCCGCGACGCGCGCGGCGGTGCGGCAGGGCGCGGTCTCCGTCTGGCTCCGCGCCGCGCTGGAGACGCTGGTCGAGCGCACCGCGCGCCGCGACGGGCGCCCCCTGCTGCGCGACGGCGACCCGCGCGAGACGCTCGCCCGCCTGATGCGCGAGCGCCACCCGGTCTACGCCGAGGCCGACGTCGTGATCGACAGCGCCGAAGGCGGCAGCCACGACGCCGTGGTCGCCGACATCCTGCGCGCCCTCGACGCCGCCGGCGCGCTGGAGCGGCCGTGAGCCTCCCGCGCACGATCCGCGTCGGGCTCGGCGCGCGGGCCTACGATGTGGTCGTCGGCTCGGAGCTTTTGGCCGGGGCGGGGGCGCGCATCGCCGCGCTGGCGCCGCGCCGGCGCGTGGCGATCATCGCCGACGCCGATGTCGACACGCTGCACGGCGCCGCGCTGCGGGCCGGTCTCGCCGGGGCGGGGCTCGCCTGTGAGACGCTGGCGCTGCCGGCGGGCGAGGCCACCAAGTCGATGGCGCGGCTGGAGCAGTGCCTGTCGTGGCTGCTGGACCTGCGGCTCGGCCGCGACGACCTCGTTCTGGCCTTCGGCGGCGGAGTAGTCGGCGATCTGGCGGGCTTCGCGGCGGCGGTGTTGAAGCGGGGCGTCGACTTCGTGCAGGTGCCCACCACCTTGCTCGCCCAGGTGGACAGCTCGGTGGGCGGCAAGACCGGCGTGAACGCAGCGCAGGGCAAGAACCTGATCGGGGCCTTCCACCAGCCGCGGCTGGTGCTTGCCGACGTGACGCTGCTCGACAGCCTGCCGCCGCGCGAGTTCCTCTCGGGCTACGGCGAGGTCGCCAAGTACGGCCTGCTGGGCGACGCGGCCTTCTTCGGCTGGCTGGAGACCAACGGCCCGGCGCTGGCCCGCGGCGACCGGACCCTGCGCGTCGAGGCCGTGGCGCGCTGCGTCGCGATGAAGGCCGACATCGTGGCGCGAGACGAGTTCGAGACCGGCGACCGGGCGCTGCTGAACCTCGGCCACACCTTCGGCCACGCGCTGGAGACCGCGACCGGCTACTCCGCCCGCCTGCTGCACGGCGAGGGCGTGGCGGTCGGGATCGGACTGGCGTTCGATCTGTCCCAGCGCCTCGGCCTCTGCCCGCAGGAGACGCCGGGCCGGGTTCGCGCCCATCTGCGCGCCATGGGCATGAAGGCGACGCTGGCCGACATTCCCGGGCCCCTGCCCGACGCCGACGCCCTGATGGCGCTGATGGCGCAGGACAAGAAAGCCCGCGACGGCCGCATCGCCTTCGTGCTGGCGCGCGACATCGGCGAGGCCTTCCTCGCCCGCGACGTCGACCCCGCCGCCGCGCGCGCGGTGCTGGCCGAGGCGCTGGACGCGCGCGCGGCCGCATGAGCGAGGCAGCCTTCGACGCGCACTTCTACGACGACCTCGCCGAGACCGGCGCCGAGGCGTGGCGGCTGCTGGCGCGCGGCGTCGCGGACCGGCGGGCGGCGCTGCACACGGTGCAGTTAGCGACGCTGGGGCTCGACGGTGCGCCGCGGCTGCGCACGGTGGTGTTGCGCGGCGTCGATCCCGCGGCCGGGACGCTGAGGGTGCATACCGACGCGCGTTCGAGCAAGGTCGCCGAACTCGCCGCCGAGCCCCGCGTGGAGCTGCACGGCTACGACGCGCGCGCCAAGATCCAGCTCCGCCTGCGCGGCCTCGCCGAGGTCCACGCCGCCGGTCCCGTCGCCGACGCGGCGTGGGCGGCGACGGGACAGGGCTCGCGGGCCAGCTACCGCGCGCCCGTCCCGCCCGGCTCGCCGATCACGGCGCCGGTGGACGGCGAGCCGGTGGCGGGCGATGGGCCCGAGGCGGGTCGCGAGGCGTTCCGCGCGATCACGGTGACGGTGGCGCGGCTGGAGTGGCTCTACCTCGCCGCCCGAGGACACCGGCGCGCGGCGTTCCTGCGCGACGGCGACGGGTGGCGCGGTGCGTGGCTCGCGCCGTAGGGCGGGGGCTACTTCGTGCCGAACATCCGGTCGCCGGCGTCGCCGAGGCCGGGAAGGATGTAGCCCTTCTCGTTCAGCTCGCGGTCGAGCGCCGCGGTGAAGACGCGCACGTCCGGATGGGCTTCGGCCATGCGGCGCACGCCCTCGGGGGCGGCGAGCAGGCACATGATGCGAATGTCCTGCGCGCCGGCGGCCTTCACCTTGTCCACCGCCGCGACGCAGGAATTGGCGGTCGCCAGCATCGGGTCGACCAGCACCACCGGCCGGGCGTCCAGCTCGGAGGGCAGCTTGCAGTAGTATTCCACCGGCTGCAGCGTCGCGTGGTCGCGATAGAGGCCCACGAAGCCCACGCGCGCGGAAGGCACCAGCTCCAGCAGCGGCTCCAGCATCCCGTTGCCGGCGCGCAGGATGGAGATGAGGGCGAGCTTCTTGCCCTCGATCTCGGGCGCCTGCATCGTCTCCAGCGGCGTCTCGACCGTGCGCAGCGTCAGCGGCAGGTCGCGGAAAACCTCGTAGCCGAGGAGCAGGCTGATCTCCCGCAACAGCCGCCGGAACCCCCTGGTGGAGCGGTCCCTGTCGCGCATCAGGGTCAGCTTGTGCTGCACCAGCGGATGCAGGACGACGGTCAGGTTGGGATGATCCATGCGCTCCTCGGGCCGCTTCGCTCAGGCCAGCCGCGGGGCCAGCCGCGCCTTTGTGGCGTCGTCGCAGAACGCCGCGGCCAGCGCCCTGCGGCTCAGGGCACGCAGGTGGTCGCGCCCCCACCCGAAGGCGGCGGCGAGGCCGGCGTATTCGGCCGTCATGTCGGTGCGGAAGAAGGGTGGGTCGTCGGTGGAGACGCAGAGCCTCACCCCCGCCGCGTCCAGCGCGGCGATGGGGTGGGCGGCGAGGGAGGGGACCACGCCGAGCGCCACGTTCGAGCCGGGACAGACCTCCAGCGTGACGCCCTCGGCGGCGAGGCGACGGACCAGCTCCGGATCCTCCACGGCCCGGACCCCGTGGCCGACGCGCTCGACGCCGAGGTGGTCGAGCGCGCCGCGCACGCTCTCCGGCCCGGCGAACTCGCCGGCGTGGGCGGTCAGGCGCAGCCCGCCCTCCCGCGCGATGGCGAAGGCGCGGGCGAAGTCGCGCGGCGCGTGCAGTCGCTCATCGCCCGCCATGCCGAAGCCGACGAGGCGCGGATGGCCCGCCTCCACCGCCAGCCGCGCGACCGCCTCGGCCCCCTCGGGCCCCGCGCGGCGCACGCAGGTGGCCACGAAGCGCGCGACCACGCCCGTGGCCGCCTCCGCCGCCGCAGCGCCCGCGTCGAGCGCAGCGAGGTGCTCGGCCCAGCGGTGGTGGCCGGCGTGGTCGGCGGAGATCGTGATCTCGGCATAGATCACGCCATGGGCCGCGCATTCGCGCAGCACGGCCTCGGCCAGCGCGCGCTCCTCCTCCGCCGTCTGGTAGACCGTGGACACGCGGTCGTAGGCGTGCAGGAAGCCGGTGAAGTCGCTCCATGCGTAGGGGTCGTCGCCCAGCGCCATGCCCTTGCGGGCGGCCAGCGCACGGGTGAGGGCGGGCGGCGCGGCGCCTTCCAGGTGCAGGTGAAGCTCGACCTTCGGCTCGGCGCGCCAATCGACCTCGTGTTCAGTCATGGAACCCCCGGAAGGGCGCCCCGGCAGTGCGGCGCAGCCAGTTGTCGGGCGACCAGACCGCGGCGCGGTCGACCGCGTGCAGCGCATAGGCCAGCCGCGAGCGCTGCGACAGGTTGGGCCCGGAGCGGTGCGGAACCAGCCCGTGCAGCACCACCAGCGCGCCCTCCGGCGCCTCCAGCGCGATCTCGGCGCCCATGTCCCAGGGCGCGTCGTCGAGTTCGTCCATGGCAAGCAGCTCGCCATCGTAGCGGTAGCGTCGCTTCAGCCCCGCGCGGTGACCGCCGGGGATGGCGAACAGGCAGCCGTTGGCGCGGTCCGCCGCCTCCAGCGCCACCCAGAAGCCGATCACCGAGACCGGCTCGGTGTGCAGGAAGGTCGCGTCCTGGTGCAGGCCGACCTCGCCGCCGATTTCGGGCTGCTTGCAGATCACCATGGACTGCACGAGCGCCGGGTCCGCGAGCCCGAGGTCGGCCGCGGTCTCGGCGAGGCGCGCGTCGCGGCTGAAGGCGGAGAACACCGGGTCGAGGTCGTGCAGCGCATGGCCGATCTTGTTCACCGCGCGCGCCTTGGGCCGGTTCAGCCCGCCGTCCTCGGCCACCGCGCCCTCCTCGACGAAGCAGCGCACCTTGTCGCCGGAGTCGCGGAAGTAGGTCGCCGCCGCATGGGCCTCCGCCCCGGACGAGAAGGCGACCCGATTCTCGTCGGGGTCGAAGGCGTCGATCAGCTCGGCCACGCGGCGGCGCAGCAGCGCGCAGGCGTCGCGATCGGCGAAGCCGTCGAGGATGAGAAAGCCGTCGCGCGTCCAGGCCCGCTGCATCGCGCCGTCGAGCCGACCGTCGGCGGGATAGTCGAAACGGGCGGGCGCGGTCACAGAAAGCTCTCCCCAAGGTCCCCGGGCGGCAGGCCCAGATGAGCCGCGAGGCTTGCGCCCACGTCGGCGAACGCCCGACGCCCCAGCGCCCGGGCGCCCAGAGCGGGGCCTGCGCCGAGGATCGGGATCATCTCGCGGGTGTGGTCGGACCCTGCCCACGTCGGATCGTTGCCATGGTCGGCGGTCAGGATCAACAGATCGCCCGCGCGCAGCGCGGCGAGAAAGCGCGCCATCTGGCCATCGAACCACTCCAGCGCGCGGGCGTAGCCGGCGACGTCGCGGCGATGGCCCCAAAGGCTGTCGAACTCGACAAAGTTCGCGACGATCAGCGCGCCGTCCGGCGCATCGCCCAGCGCGTCCACCAGCCGCTCCGCCAGCGCCGCGTCGTCAGGACCCTTGCGGACCTCGGACAGGCCGCGATGGGCGAAGATGTCGCCGATCTTGCCCACCCCGATCACCCGCCGCCCCGCCTCGGCCGCGCGGTCGAGCAGCGTGGGGACATGCGGCGGGATGGCGTAGTCGCGGCGGTTCGGCGTGCGGACATAACCGCCCTCGGCGCCGGTGAAGGGCCGCGCAATGACGCGGCCGATGTTCAGGGGGTCGAGGAGCCGGCGCGCGATGGCGCAGACCGCGTAGAGCCGCTCCAGACCGAACACCTGCTCGTGCGCGGCGATCTGGAACACGCTGTCGGCGGAGGTGTAGACGATGGGCCTGCCTGTCGCGACATGCTCCGCGCCCAGATCGACGAGGATGTCGGCGCCCGAGGCGTGGCGCTGGCCCAGCACGCCGGGCAGGCCGGCCTCGGCGACCAGCGCGGCGATCAGCTCCGCCGGAAAGCATGGCTCGGCGCGCGGAAAATAGCCCCAGTCGAAATCCACCGGCGCGCCGGCCAGCTCCCAGTGGCCCGACTGCGTGTCCTTGCCGCGGGAGGCCTCGACGCCCGCCCCGAACCAGCCGCAGGGCGCCGCCGACAGGCCGGGCGGAAGGCGCCCCGTGGCGAGTTGCGCGGCGGCGCCGAGGCCGAGGCCGTCCATGACCGGCAGGCGCAGCGGCCCGCTGCGGCCTTGGTCGGCGCGGCCGGTGGCGCAGGCTTCGGCGATGTGGCCCAGGGTGTCGGCGCCCGCGTCGCCGTAGGCCGCGGCGTCCGGCGCCCCGCCTATGCCGACGCTGTCCATGACGATGAGCACGCCGCGGGGCATGTCAGCCCTCGGGCCCGATGCGCGCGAGAACGGGCTCCTGCGGTTCGGGCGGCGCGTCGCCCAGCGCGTAGGCTGCGCGCAGGGCGCCCGCGGCGGCCTCGGCGGCGGCTTCGTCGGCGGCGTGCACACGGGCCAGCGGCGTCTCCGGGCCGACATGGGCGCCGAGGCCCGCCAGCCGGTCGAACCCGACGCGGGGGTCGATGGGGTCGGTCTGTCGCCGCCGCCCGCCGCCCAGCCCGATCACCGCGAGCCCGATGGCGCGGGCGTCGATGGCGGCGACGAAGCCCTCCCCGGCCGGCGCCACGTCGCGGATGACCGGCGCCGTCGGCAGATGGGCGGTGAAGTTCTCCACGAGGTCGCCCGGCCCCCCCAGCGCGCGGCACATGCGCCCGAAGCGCTCGGCCGCCCGGCCGGTCTCGAAGGCGTCCGCGACGCGCGCCCTGCCCGCCGCAGCGTCCGGCGCGAGGCCCGAGAGCGCCAGCAACTCGCCCCCCAGCGCGACGGTGACGTCCCAGAGCCTGCCGTCGATCTCGTGGCCCGACAGGAAGGCGCAGGCGTTGGCGACCTCCAGCGCGTTGCCTGCGGCCGACGCCAGCGGCTCGTCCATGCCGGTCATCAGCGCCGAGGTGCGGCAGCCCGCGCCGTTGGCGACGGAAACGAGGCTGCGCGCCAGCGCGTCGGCCGCCTGCGGCGTCGCCATGAACGCGCCGGAGCCGCACTTGACGTCGAGCACCAGCGCGCCCAGGCCGGCGGCGAGCTTCTTGGACAGGATCGAGGCGGTGATGAGGTCGATGCTCTCCACCGTCGCGGTGACGTCGCGGATCGCGTAGAGCTTGCGGTCGGCTGGGGCCAGATCGGCGGTCTGGCCGATGATCGCGCAGCCAGCCTCGGCCACCACGCGGCGGAAGGTCTCGGCGTCGGGCTGGGTGGCGTAGCCGGTCACGCTGTCGAGCTTGTCCAGCGTGCCGCCGGTGTGGCCGAGGCCGCGCCCGGAGATCATCGGCACATAGGCGCCGCAGGCCGCCAGCGCCGGGGCCAGCATCAGCGAGACGTTGTCGCCGATCCCTCCCGTGGAGTGCTTGTCCACCACCGGGCCCGGCAGGTCCCAGCGCAGCACGGTCCCGCTGTCGCGCATCGCTTCGGTCAGCGCGACGCGCTCGGCCACGTCCATGCCGCGCAGGAACACCGCCATGGCGAAGGCGGCGGCCTGGTCGTCGCCCACCGCGCCCGAGGTCAGCCCGCCGATGAAGGCGGCGATCTGCGCGGGCGGCAGGCGTCCGCCGTCGCGCTTCAGACGGATGATCTCCTGCGCCAGCATCAGTAGCCGCCCTCGGGGGCGGCGGCCGGCGCCTCTCCCAGCGTCGTCAGCAGCGCGCCCAGCAGGCTGGAGGCGCCGAGGCGGAAGGTCCCGGGCCCCGCCCAGCACTCGCCCATCGCGGCGTCGGCGAGTTCGAGATAGGTCCGCGCGTCGGCCAGCGAGCGCACGCCGCCCGAGGGCTTGAGCCCGACCGGCCGGCCGGCGGCGCGGATCGCGGCCAGCATCGCCACCGCCGCGCCCGGGGTGGCGCCGACCTGAACCTTGCCGGTGGAGGTCTTGACGAAATCGGCGCCCTCGATGATCGCGAGGTCGGCGGCGCGGCGGATCAGCGCCGGCTCCTGCAGCATCCCCGTCTCGAGGATCACCTTCAGCGTGGCGTCGCCGCAGGCGTCGCGCACCGCATCGACCATGCGCGCGGCAGCGTCGGCGCGGCCCTCGGCGAAGGCGCGGTAGGGCAGCACCAGGTCGATCTCGTGCGCCCCGGCGGCCAGCGCGGCGCTGGTCTCGGCCGCCACGGCCTGGACCTGCTCGCCGCCCATGGGGAAGTTGACCACCGTGGCGATGCGCACCGGCGCGGCGCCGAGGGCGGCGCGCGCCGCCGCGATGAACCGCGGCCAGACGCACACCGCCGCCACGGCGCCGTGCGGGGTCTCGGCGCGGGCACACAGCGCCGCCACGTCGTCGGCCGAACACGCGTCGCCAAGCTCGGTCAGATCGAGGCAGGCGAGCGCGCGGCGCGCGACCTCGGCGTCGGACAGCGGGCTCACCGCGCGAAATCCGCGGCGAAGCCGATGGCCAGCGCCTCGAAGCGGGCGGCGGCGCGGTCGGCCTCCGCCTTCGTCTGGGCGTGGCTCAACGCCTCGGCGGACAGGCCCGCGGCCAGGTTGGTGACGACAGAAACCCCCGCCACGCGCAGCCCGAAATAGCGCGCGAGGATCGTCTCCGGCACGGTCGACATCCCCACCGCGTCCGCCCCCAGCGCGCTCACCGCGCGGATCTCGGCGGGCGTCTCGAAGCTTGGGCCCGAGAACCAGGCGTAGACGCCCTCGTGCAGGGCGGGGTCGAGCGCCTTCAGGCGGGCGCGCAGGGCGGGGTCGTAGGCTGCGGACATGTCGACGAAACGACCGTCGCCGGCCTCGCCGATCAGCGGGTTGAGACCCGACCAGGCGATGTGGTCGGCGATGGCCATGAGCGCGCCCGGCCCCATCGCGGGGCGCGTCGAGCCGGCGGCGTTGGACAGCATCAGCGCCTCCACGCCCAGCCGCGCCAGCGCCTCGACGGCGCCGCGCATGGCGCGGGGATCGCCGTGCTCGTAATAGTGCGCCCGGCCCGCCATCAGCGCCACGCGCGCGCCGCCGAGCCGGCCCACGACCAGCGCGCCGGCATGGCCCGACACGCCCGCCGCGGGAAAGCCGGGGAGGTCGGCGTAGGGGATGCGAACCGGGTCCTCTACCCGCCCCGCCAGGCCGCCGAGGCCCGAGCCCAGCACCATGGCCAGCCGCACCGGCTCGGCGCCAGCGCGGTCGCGGATCATGGCGGCGGCGCTCACGGGCGCAGTCCGAAGGCGTGGGGCAGCAACTCGCCCAGCGTCCAGCGCGCGCGCTCGCCCCGGGGATCGGCCGAACGCACGACGGTGGCGGTCGTCCCGAACTCCGCGAGGCGCTGACGGCAGCCGCCGCAGGGGGTGACGGGGTCGTCGGATTCCGCGACCACGATCACCTCGACGATGCGGCGCTCGCCGGCCGTGACCATCGCCGACAACGCGGAGGTTTCAGCGCAACAGCCCTCGCCGAAGCTCGCGTTCTCCACGTTGGCCCCGGCGTAGATCGCGCCATCCTCCGTGCGCACGGCGGCGCCCACGGCGAAGCGCGAGAAGGGCGCATAGGCGTTGGCGTGCGCGGCCTTCGCAGCCTCGAACAGCGCGTCCATCAACGCTCCTTCAGATAGGGCGCGCCCCCGGCCTTCGGCGGCGTCGCGGCCCCGATGAACCCCGCCAGCAGCACCACCGTCAAGACGTAGGGCGCCACCTGGATCACCTGGACCGGCGCCGCGCCGATCAGCGGCAGCTCCGCTCCCTGCAGCCGGATCGCCGAGGCGTCGAGAAAGCCGAACAGCAGGCAGGCCGCCATCGCCTGGATCGGCCGCCACTTGGCGAAGATCAGCGCGGCCAGCGCGATGAAGCCCTTGCCCGCGCTCATGTTCGGCACGAACCCCGCCCCCTGGGCCACCGAGAGATAGGCGCCGGCCAGCCCGCACAGCAGCCCGCAGCACAGCACCGCCCGATAGCGCAGCCCGGCCACCGAGACGCCGGCCGTGTCCACCGCCGCCGGGTTTTCGCCCACCGCGCGCAGGCGCAGGCCGAAGCGGGTGCGCCACAACACCCACCAGCTGAGCGGCGCGGCGAGAAAGGCGACATAGACCAGCACGTTGTGCCCCGACAACAGCACGGCGTAGACCGGCCCGAGGACGGGCACGTCGCGCAGGGCGGCGGCGAAGGGCAGCTCGATCGGCCCGAAACGCAGCGCCGACGGCAGGGGCGGCGTCTTGCCGCCCTGGCTGAACCAGGCGTGCCCCAGCACCGCCGTCAGCCCCAGCGCGAGGAAGTTGATGGCGACGCCCGAGACGATCTGGTTGCCGCGCGCGGTGATGCAGGCCAGCCCGTGGATCAGCGCCAGCGCCGAGGACGCCGCAAGCGCCGCGAGCATCCCGAGCGCCAGCGAGCCGGTCAGCGTCGCGCCGGCGGCGGCGGCGAAGGCGGCGGCCAGCATCTTGCCCTCGAGCCCGATGTCGAACACGCCCGCCCGCTCGCTGTAGAGCCCGGCGAGGCAGGCGAGCAACAGCGGCGCCGAAAGCCTGAGCGTGCTGTCGAGGACGGCGACGAGCTGATCCATCAGGCGAGCCTCTCGCGGGCGGCGAACAGCCGGCCCATGGCGGGACGGAACAGGTATTCCAGCGCGCCAGCGAACAGGATGACGAGGCCCTGGATCATCACGATCATGTCGCGGGTGATGGCGGGCTTCTCGAAGGCCAGCTCCGCGCCCCCCTGATACAGCACCCCGAACAGCACCGCCGCCGCGACGATGCCCGCCGGGTGTCCTCGGCCCATCAGCGCCACCGCGATGCCGACGAAGCCGGCGCCGCCGACGAACTCCAGCAGCAGCCTGTTCTGCTCGCCCATCACCGAGTTCAGCGCCATGAGCCCCGCGAGCCCGCCGGAGACGCTCATGGCCACCAGCGTGATGCGCACCGGCGAGACCCCGGCGTAGACCGCGGCCGTGGGGTTGGCGCCGAAGGTGCGCATCGCGTAGCCGAGCCGGGTGCGCCAGATCAGCAGCCAGACGCCGACGCAGGCGGCCAGCGCCACGAAGATCGAGGCGTTCAGCGGCGCCGAGCGCACGTCGAGGCCGAAGGGCAGCAGGAACTCGCGCAGCTTGGGCAGCCGGCCGCCCTCGGCGAAGCGGCGGGTCTCGGGGCTCATCTGGCCCGGCGGCGAGAGCACGTCCACCAGCAGCCACACCATCAGCGAGGCGGCGATGAAGTTGAACATGATCGTCGTGATGACGATGTGGCTGCCCCGCGTCGCCTGGAGATACGCCGGGATCAGCGCCCAGCCCGCCCCGAAGGCCGCCGCGCCGAGCATGGCGACCGGCGCCGTCACCCACCACGGGACGTAGGCGTCGAGCGACAGGCACACGAGCGCCACGCCCAGCCCGCCGACATAGGCCTGCCCCTCGCCGCCGATGTTGAACAGCCCCGCGTGGAACGCCACCGCCACCGCGAGGCCGGTCAGCGTGAAGTTGGTGGCGTAGTAGAGCGTGAAGCCCACGCCCTCGCCGAAGCCGAAGGCGCCGTAGAGGATGATCCGCGTCGCCTCCAGCGGGTCCTCGCCGATGGCCAGCACGACGAGACCCGCGACGAGGAAGGCGGTGGCGAGGTTCAGGAGCGGGATGAGGCCGAGGTCGACCCAGCGCGGGAGGGGGGTCATGGCGCG
>DAINOD010000035.1:0-28167 GCA_036735545.1 Rubrimonas sp.
GGCAAGATCGCCAAGGACCTGTTCGAGATCCTCTGGACCGAGGGCGGCGATCCGGCCGCCATCGTCGAGGCCCGCGGCATGCGGCAGGTGACCGACACCGGCGCCATCGAGGCCGCCGTCGCGCAGGTGATCGCCGACAACCCCGACAAGGCCGAGCAGGCGCGCGCCAAGCCGACGCTGGCCGGCTGGTTCGTCGGCCAGGTGATGAAGGCCACGGGCGGCAAGGCCAACCCGCAGGCGGTGCAGGCGCTGGTCAAGGCGCAGCTGGGACTGGAGTGAGCGCGATGGACTATCGCTACAAGTGCGTTCCCGCCCCCAAGCGCGCCAAGCGCACGCGCGAGCACCGCACCGACGCCGACGCGCTGGTGGCCGCGATGGAGGCCGCCATCGCCGTCGAGGCGGCGCAGGGCTGGGAATACCTTCGCACCGACGTGGTGCCCATGCAGACGCGCAACGGCCTGTTCGCCGCGACGAGCGAGACCCATCAGGGGGTGATGGTGTTCCGCCGCCCGGCCTCGCCTCGCGCCTGGGACGACGAGCCAGCGCAAGGCCGGCGCGATGCGCCTCGGACCGAACCGGGACCGCGGCTGCGCGACGAGGAGATCGCGTCCGACATTCCCCGCCTCGGCGCCGCACGCGTCGAATAGGGGGTTGCCCGCGCCCCGACTGGTGCGCAAATCAGACCGGCGAGGCAGCAAGGGAGACCGCCCGATGAGCGATCCGACAATAGAGCCGTCGGGCGACCGCCCGCGATCCGGCCTCCTCACGCAGCTGCGCCGGGGCCTGTCGTTGCTGCTCAGCAGACTGTGGCCGCGCGCGGCGATCATGCTGGGCTTTCTGGTGATGACCTACGTCGCCCAGACGATCCTCGCGCTGATCACCGTGCTGCAGGCCTGCTGGCTCGGCGCCACGGGCGACCCCAACCCGCGCATCGCGCGCTTCGGCGCGCAGATGGCTCTGTGGCTGGAGGCGGTGGCCCGCTTCCAGTCCTGCGCCACCGAGGAGCGGCCGTTCCCCTGGGCCGAGTGGCCGTCTCAGCCGACCTGAGCGCCGTTCAGTCGCCGACCACCACGCCGACCGCGCCGCCGATGACGTCGGCGGTCGCCTCCACCGCCGTGGCCGTCACCGAAACCGCTGTCGAGGCAACCGTGTAGGCGACGCATCCGCTCGAGAGCACGCACGCCAGAACTGCCACCCAGCGCATCGCGCACTCCCCCTTCGCCACCACGCCAGCCTGCGCCGGCGCCACGCGGCGCGCAAGCTTCAGCCCTGCTTGCCGTGGATCAGCCGCTGCCGCAACCACCCCGACACCGTGTCCATGACGATCACCAGCAGCAGGATGAGCAGAACGATATAGGCGACGTTCTCCCAGGTCCGCGACGTGCCGATGGCCTGCACCAGCAGCAACCCGATGCCGCCAGCCCCCAGCGCGCCGATGATCGTCGCCGAGCGGGTGTTGGACTCGAGATAGTAGAGGGTCTGCGACGCCAGCACGGGCAGGATCTGCGGGATCACCCCGTAGCGATACTGCTGGAAGCGGCTGGCCCCGGTCGCCTCGACGCCCTCGACCTGCTTGCGGTCGATGTTCTCGAGCGCCTCGGAGAACAGCTTGCCGAGCGAGCCCATGTCGGTGATCGCGATGGCCAGGGAGCCGGTGAGGGGGCCGAGGCCGAAGGCGCGGATGAAGATCAACGACCAGATCAGGCTGTCAACAGCGCGCACGAAGTCGAAGACGCGCCGCACGGCGAACCGCAGCGTCATGGACGGCGTGAAGTTGCTCGCCGCGAGGAAGGCCAGCGGCAGCGCCAGCAGCACCGCCACGATGGTGCCGAGAAGCGCCATCAGGAAAGTCTCGTAGAGCGCGGTGAACACCGTGCCGTGCTGCCAGCCGGGGTTGCCGAGGAAGCTGGTCCACATGAAGCGCACGTTCGACATCGCGGGGTTCACGCGCTGGTCGGAGAGCGCCACGGCCCAGAGTTCGCCGAAGGACTTGCCCCAGAGCGGATTGTTGAACGGGAACCAGAAGTTCTCCCACCCGAAGAAGTAGCGGTGCAGTTCGACCTTGGCGCGCGACACCTGCACCCGCTTGCGGAAGTCGGGGCGCGCGTCGAATTTCACCTCGTTGCCGCTGATCCAGGCCGGAACCGGGCCGGGCGGCAGTTCCGCGACCACCGCCTCCGGCGTCGTGCGGATGACGATGCGGCCGTAGTCGGGCACGTCGAACAGCACGCCGTCCTCGCCCATCGTGACGATGTAGCCGTCGCCGAGATCGACCACGCCGGACGTGTCGGCGATGTCCATCCAGTCCGGCAACGGATGCTGGCCGCGCCACGTGGAGGTGCGCTCGCCCTCGATGGAGACCGTGACTTCGCCGCCGCGGCGCAGGTTCTGCTCGACATGGATCTTGTGGAAGGCGCTGTCGACCGCCATCAGCCCCATGCGGTTAGGGTCTGCCTTGGCGAAGACCCCGGATACGTCGAAGGCGACCCACGCATAGGCCAGGTAGGCCAGGATCACGGCCGGGATCGCGAAGCTGCGCACGGTGCGCCGACGCACCAGCGCCACGACGTCGTCCGCCGCGGTGAGCGGCGTGGCGGCGGACAGGGCTGCGTCGGCCATGGCGTCGCCCCTTCAGTGCGCGCCGGCGCCGGTCAGGCGCGCGCGGAAATGCGAGGACAGCTGGTCGATGACGATGATGGAGACAAACAGCAGCAGGAACAGAGCCAGCGTGTCGTCGCCATATCCCTTTCCCCAGCCGATGGTCTTGCGCAGCTCCGAACCGATGCCGCCGGCCCCGACGAAGCCGAGGATCGCGGAGGCGCGCACGTTGATCTCGAGGCGCAGCAGGAAATAGCTGAGGTAGTTGGGCGCCACCTGCGGCATCACGGCGTAGCGCATCCGCTGCAGCCAGCCGCCGCCCACCGCCTTCAGGCCCTCGATGGGCTTGCGATCGATGTTCTCGTTGACCTCCGAGAACAGCTTGCCCAGCGCGCCGGCCGTGTGGAACGCCACCGCGATCATCGCCGGCACCGGACTGCCGCCGAGCAGGAAGATCAGGAAGAGTGCGATCACCAGTTCCGGGAAGGCGCGCATCACGTCCATGGCGCGCCGCGTCACCGGGATCACCCAGCCCGGCACGTCGAAGTTGCGCGTGCTGCCGAAGGACAGCAGCATCGCGAAGAAGCCGCCGATGATGGTGGCGACGAAGGCGATGTTCAGCGTCTCGATCAGCGCCGGCATGTAGCCCCACATCAGCGACAGCATCGCCAGCAGACCGGCGTCCCACGCTTCGGACACGATCTCGCCGGGATAGTCGAAGAAGCGGGGCAGCCCGGAGACAAAGTCGCCGGAATTCAGCCGGTTGGATTCCTCGAAGCCGAAGCCAAGGATCGCGATCACCATGATCACCGCGCCGAACGAATAGAGCTGACGCCGGCGGCGCATCGCCAGCAGCTCCTCGCGCATGTCCAGTGCGACCATGACCGACCTCAAGGCGGGGCGCCGCGGCCCATCCGGGCCGCGGCGACCGGGTTCAGTTGCCGAGAGCGCGGCGGACCTCGATGATGTTCTCGTAGTCCTCGTGCTTCACCGGCTTCAGGCCCAGCACTTCGCCGGCCATGAAGGTGTAGGCGCACTCGGGGTCCATGAAGCCGAGCGAAGCGAGGTAGCCCGTGATCTCGACCTTGGCGCGCTCGGGCAGGTCCTTGCGCAGCACGATCGGGCCTTCCACGATCACCGGCGAGCGCCAGATCTCGACGAGCTGGGTCATGTCGACGAGACCCGCGTCCGCGGCCTTGCGCAGGGCGCCGGAGTTGTAGCCGTCCTCCCAGTCGCCGAGGCCGTCGGCCCACGTCACCGACACGTCGATGTCGCCGTTGAACACGCCGACGATCGACTGCTCATGGCCGCCGGAGAAGATCACTTCTCCGAAATACTCGCCCGACTCGGTGCCGATGCCGGCCTTGTTCAGCTCATAGTTCGGGATCAGGTAGCCCGAGGTCGAGTTCGGGTCGCCGAAGGCGAACTTGCGGCCCTTCGCGTCTTCAAGCGAGGTGATGCCGCTGTCGGCGCGGGCGAACATCGTGGCGATGTAGCCGAAGCTCTTGTCGGTGTTGACCTTCACCAGCACCGGCTCGACGGCCTCGGGGTCGGTCAGGAAGACCTTGGCGTAGATCGACGGTCCAAGCCAAGCCATGTCGAGGTTGCCGCCCAGCAGCCCCTCGGCGACGGCGTTGTAGTCGGCCGGCGCGAAGACGCGCGTGGGCACGCCCAGCAGCTCTTCGAACCCGACGCGGATACACTCGTTCGAGCGCAGGCGGTCGTTGGCGTTCTCGCCGCCGAGGATGCCGATACGGAACTCGGTCAGGCCGCTGTCCTGCGCCAGCGCCTGTCCGGCGAAGGCGAAGGTGGCGACGGCCGCCGCAACGAGGTTCACGTGCTTCATGGAACTTCTCTCCTCTGTCGTAAAACTCCGGGACCGGCGTGCGCCGGACCCCGCATTCACTCCGCAGCCGCGGCGCTGAGCGCGCCGAGGCTGGTGGACGTCGCCGCCTCGTTGAAAGCCTCGCCGGCGCCGTAGATCTCGCGCGCGACGTCGGTGGTCAGCGCGCTCGCCGGCCCGTCGAACACGATCCTGCCGGCCCGCATTCCGATCACGCGGTCGCAATACTGGCGCGCGGTGTCGAGCGTGTGGAGGTTGCAGATCACCGTGCGCCCGTCGCGCAGGTTGATCTCGCGCAGCGCGTCCATCACGAGCTTCGCGTTCAACGGATCGAGCGAGGCGATCGGCTCGTCGGCCAGAATCACCCGCGGGTCCTGCATCAGCGCCCGCGCGATGGCGACGCGCTGCTGCTGGCCGCCCGACAGCGCCTCGGCGCGCTTGGCGGCCTGCTCGGCGATGCCCAGCCGGTCCAGCGCCTTCAGCGCGTCCTCGACGTCCTGCTTGGAGAAGATGTTGAACAGGCTCGCCAGCGTGGACTGACCGTTGAGCCGGCCCAGCATGACGTTGGTCGCAACGTCGAGGCGCGGCACGAGATTGAACTGCTGGAAGATCATGGCGCAGTCGCGCCGCCAGCGCAGAAGTTCGCGCCCCCGCAGCTTGAGAATGTCGACGCCGTCCACGACGATCTCCCCCGACGTCGCGTCGGTCAGGCGATTGATCATGCGCAGAAGCGTGGACTTGCCGGCGCCGGAGCGGCCGATGACGCCGATCATGATCGGCTTGTCGAAACGCGCGTTGAAGTCGATCACGGCCGAGGCGTCGCCGAAACGCTTCTCGAGGTTTCGAATCTCTATCAGCACGCAGCCCGCTCCGGTGGTTTGCAGGCGCAGCGTTACGCGCGCCGTGCGACAGGGTTACGACGTGTCCAATGCAGATTTATGACAGCTGGCGCAGGCTGCGGACAATTGACCTCGACGGGCGTCGAGGCGTGGTCGGGCCGCTGTGCGCGGTGGTCAGCCGCGCACGAGGATGGCCCTGAAATCGTTGACGTTGGTCCCGGTCGGGCCGGTGACGAACAGGTCTCCCACGGCGTCGAAGGCGGTCCATGCGTCGTTGGCCGCCAGCAGCCCCGCGGGGTCGCGGCCCGCGGCGCGCAGCCGGGCCCGGGTAGACCCATCGGCGAAGGCGCCGGCGTTGTCCTCGCTGCCGTCGATCCCGTCGGTGTCGGCGACCAGCGCCGTCACCGCCAACCCCTCGATGTCCTGGGTCAGCGCCAGGGCGAACTCGCTGTTGCGCCCGCCCTTGCCGCCCCTCGCGCGGATGGTCACCGTGGTCTCGCCGCCAGACAGCAGCACCAGCGGCGGCGCGAAGGGTCGGCCGCGCGTCGCGATCTCGCGGGCGATGGCGCCGTGGACGCGCGCGACCTCGCGGCTTTCGCCCTCCACGGCGTCGGACAGGATCGCCGCGGGCACGCCGCGCCGCTGCGCCTCGGCCGCCGCGGCCTCCAGCGACAGCCGGGCCGAGGCGATGACGTGGGTCTCGGAGCGCGCCAGCCGCGCGTCGTCGGGGCGCGGGGCCTCGCTCTCGGGCCGGGCGATCCAGTCCATGACCGCCGGCGGCAGATCCATGCCGTAGCGCGCCACGATGTCGAGAGCCGCCTGGCGGCCCACCGCGTCGGCGACCGTCGGGCCCGAGGCGACCAGCGCAGGGTCGTCGCCGGGAATGTCGGAGACCACCAGCGACACCACCCGCGCCGGGTGCGCCGCCGCGGCGAGCCGACCGCCCTTGATGCGGCTGACATGCTTGCGCACCGCGTTCATCGCCGAGATCGGGGCGCCCGAGGCCAGCAGCGCAGCGTTGACCGCTGCTTCGTGCTCCAGCGTCAGCCCCGGCGGGGGGCTGGGCAGCAGCGCCGAGCCGCCGCCGCAGACCAGCGCGACCACGAGGTCGTCCGCCGTCAGCCCCTCGACCAGCGCCATCAGCCGCGCCGACGCCTCCAGCCCCGCCGCATCGGGCACGGGATGCGCCGCCTCCAGCACCGCGATGCGCTCCGTCGGGGCGGCGTAGCCGTAGCGGGTGACGACCGCGCCCTCGAGCGGGGCGTCCCACAGCCGCTCGAAGGCCTGGGCGAGCTGCGCGGCGCCCTTGCCGCAGCCGACCACCACCGTGCGCCCGATGGGACGGGCCGGCAGATGCGCCGCAACGGCCCGGTGCGGGTCGGCGGCCGCGACCGCGGCGCGGAACAGCGCCGCGAGAAACTCCCGTTCATCCATGCGCGTCACTCCCTCGCAGGCCGTCCTAGACGATTGGCGCGTCGCGCAGAAGCCCGCTAGGGTGCGGCGAGGCGACGGGGAGAAGCGCGTGAACGAACCCGAGGCGGAGCGCACCGCCTGCACCACCTGCTACATGTGCGCGTGCCGCTGCGGCATCGAGGTGACGCTGCGGCGCGGCGCGGACGGGCGCGAGCGGGTGCGCCACATCCAGGGCAACCGCGCCCATCCGGTCAACAAGGGCGTCATCTGCGCCAAGGGCTCGGCGGGGGCGATGCAGCACCACTCGCCGGCCCGCCTGCGCGCGCCGCTGCGCCGCGTCGGCCCGCGCGGCGAGGGCAAGTTCGAGGAGATCACGTGGGAGGAGGCGCTGAGCACGGTCGCCGACCGCCTGCGCCGCATCCGCGAGACCGACCCGAAGCGGCTGGCCTTCTTCACCGGGCGCGACCAGAGCCAGGGCCTGACCGGCTTCTGGGCCCAGCAGTTCGGCACGCCGAACTACGCCGCGCACGGCGGTTTCTGCTCGGTGAACATGGCGGCGGCGGGGCTCTACACGCTCGGCGGCGCGTTCTGGGAGTTCGGCTCGCCCGACTGGAAGCGGGCGCGCATGGTCCTGCTGTTCGGCGTCGCCGAGGACCATGACAGCAACCCCATCAAGCTCGGCATCGCCGAGGCCAAGCGTCGCGGCGCCAAGATCGTCGGGATCAACCCGGTGCGCACCGGCTACAACGCCGTCGCCGACGAGTGGGTGTCGATCACGCCCGGAACGGACGGGCTGCTGGTGCTGGCGCTGGTCCACGAGCTGCTTCGCGCCGGGCGCGTGGACGTGGCGTATCTCGCCCGCTGGACCAACGCGGGCCAGCTCGTCAACCGCGACCCCGCCTCGCCGGATTTCGGGCTGATCCTGCGCGACCCGCGCAACGTGCCGCTGGTGTGGGACCGCAAGCAGAACCGCGCCCTGCCGGTGGACGACCCCGCCGCGGCCCCCGCGCTGAAGGGCGAGGTCGTGGTCGACGGCGTTCCCGCCGAACCCGCCTTCGCGCTGATGGCGCGCAAGTATCTCGACGCGGCCCATGCGCCGGACGCGGTGGCCCAGCGCTGCGGCGTGCGCGCGGAGGTCATCCGCCGCCTCGCCGCCGAGCTTGCCGCCGCCGCCTTCGACCCCGCGCCGGCGATCGAGGAGCCGTGGGTGGACTGGCTCGGCCGCCGCCACGAGCGCGTCGAGGCGCGCCCCGTCGCGATGCACGCCATGCGCGGCGTCTCGGCCCACGCCAACGGCTTCCAGACCGCGCGCGCGATCCACCTGCTGCAGCTGCTGCTCGGGACGGTGGAGCGCCCCGGCGGCTTCCGCTTCAAGCCGCCCTGCCCCAAGCCGATCACCGCCCACCCGACGCCGCACGGACGCGACTGCGCCGCCAACGCGCCGCTGGCGGGGCCCAACCTCGGCCTCCCGCGCGGCCCGGAGGATCTGCTGGTCACGCCCGACGGCGCCCCGATCCGGCTGGACAAGGCCTTCAGCTGGGATGCGCCGCTGGCCATCCACGGCATGATGCACATGGTCATCTCAAACGCCGTGGCGGGCGACCCCTACGAGATCGACACGCTGTTTCTCTACATGGCGAACATGGCGTGGAACTCGTCGATGAACGCCGCCGAGACCGCCTCGATGCTCGCGACCAGGGGGGCGGACGGGGAATACCGCATCCCCTTCATCGTCTACGCCGACGCCTATGCTTCGGAGACCGTGGCCTACGCCGACATCGTGCTGCCCGACACAACCTATCTCGAGCGTCACGACTGCATCAGCCTGCTCGACCGCCCGATCAGCGAGCCCGACCACGCCGCCGACGCGATCCGCTGGCCGGTGGTGCAGCCTGACCGCCCCGGTCACGAAGGGGTGCGGGCGTTCCAGTCGGTGATCATCGACCTCGCGGCCCGGCTCGGCCTGCCCGGCTTCACCGACGGCGCCGGCGCGCCGCTCTACGCCGATTACGCCGACTACATCGTGCGCCACGAGCGGCGGAAGGGCGTCGGCCCGCTGATGGGCTTCCGCGGCGACGGGACGGCTGTCGGCCGAGGCGCGCCGAACCCCGGCCAGCTCGACGCGTATGTGGACGCCGGCGGCTTCTTCACCGCCGAGGTGCCTGAGGGCGCGCGCTGGATGCGCCACGTCAACCGCGCCTATCAGGACTGGGCGGTCGGGATGGGCTTCTACGACGCGCCGCAGCCCTACCTGTTCAACCTCTACTGCGAGCCCCTGCGCCGCTTCCAGGCGGCCGCCGAGGGCCGCGGCGCGCTGCGGCCGCCCGAACATCTGCGCGCGCGCATCGCCGAGGCCTTCGACCCCCTGCCCGTCTGGATCGCGCCCCCGGCCCCCGAGGGCTTTCCCCTTCACGCCGTCACCCAGCGTCCGGCGGCGATGTATCACGCTTGGGGTTCGCAGAACGCATGGCTGCGCCAGATCCATGCCGAGAACGCGCTGTTCGTGCCGGCCGCGCTGTGCGACGCCCACGGCCTCGCGGACGGCGACTGGGCATGGCTGACCTCGCCCACCGGCCGGATCAAGGTTCCGGTGCGGCGCATGGCGGCGGTGAACGGCGCGACGGTCTGGACGTGGAACGCCATCGGCAAGCGCGCCGGCGCCTGGGCGCTCGAGCCCGCCGCGCCGGAGGCGACGCGGGGCTTCCTGCTCAACCACCTGATCCACGAACTGATGCCGCCGAAGGGCGACGGGCTGCGCTGGTCGGCCAGCGACCCGGTCACCGGTCAGGCCGCGTGGTTCGACCTGCGTGTGGCCATCGAGAAGGCCGACCGGCCGGGGCTGGAGCCGGCCATCGCGCCGCTGGCCTCGCCCGTGCCCGCCGCCCCCGACGCCCTCGCCTGGACCGCCCGATGACCAGCCTGCCCAAACCCTCGACCAAGAAGCTCGGCCTCGTGATCGACCTTGACACCTGCGTGGGCTGTCAGGCCTGCGCGGTGGCGTGCAAGTCGTGGAACACGGCCGGCGACGCCCTGCCCCTGTCCGACCAGAGCCCCTACGGCGCCGAGCCGTCGGGCACCTGGCTCAACCGGATCCACAGCTACGAGATCACGCCCGACCCCGCCCGCTGCGACCGGCCCGACCCGCCGGCGCAGATCGTGCACTTCCCCCGCTCCTGCCTGCACTGCGAGGACGCGCCCTGCGTCACCGTCTGCCCCACCGGCGCCAGCATCAAGCGGGCCGAGGACGGCATCGTGCTGGTTGAGGAGGACAAGTGCATGGGTTGCGGCCTGTGCGCCTGGGCCTGCCCCTACGGCGCCCGCGAGATGGACGAGGCGGCGGGGGTGATGAAGAAGTGCACCCTGTGCGCCGACCGCCTCGACGACCCCGCGCTGCCCGAGGAGGATCGCGTCCCCGCCTGCGTGCGCGCCTGCCCCACGCAGGCGCGCCACTACGGCGACCTCGGCGATCCCGACAGCGCGGTGTCGCGGCTGGTCGCCGAGCGCGGCGGCGTGGCGCCGATGGCGGCGCTCGGCACGAAGCCGGTCAACCGCTATCTGCCGCCCCGGCCGAAAGCGGATATCGACGGTCCGGCCTTCCGCCTCGCGGCGCTGGCCGAACCCGCGCCGCAGGGCTTTCTCGGCTGGCTCGACCGCGCGCTGGCGGGGCTCGACTGACATGCACGCCGCCGCATCGCTGATCGTCTTCACGACGCTGTCGGGCGCCGGCTTCGGCCTGATCTTCGCGCTCGGCCTCGGGCTGGGGCCGGATGCGGGTTGGGGCCCGTGGCTCGCCTGTCCGCTCGCCGCCGCCCTGACCGGGGGCGGGTTGGCAGCCTCGACGCGCCACCTGCGCCGGCCCGACCGCGCGTGGCGGTCCTTCAGCCAGTGGCGCTCCTCGTGGCTGTCGCGCGAGGCGGTGCTGGCGGCGGCGACGCTGGCGCTTTTCGCCGTCTACGGCTTCGGCTGGCTGATCCTCGGCCAGCGCTGGACGCTGATCGGGCTGGTCATGGCGGCGGGCGCGCTCGCCACGGTCTATGCGACGTCGATGATCTACGCGTCGCTCGCCACGGTGCCGCGCTGGTCGCGAGCCCCGACGCCGCTGCTCTTCGTCGTGCTGGCCGGCGCCGGGGGCTTCATGGCGCTGGCGGCGGTGGAGGCCGCGCGCGGCTACGACCCGGACTGGACGCTGTGGAAGGCCGCCGTCGCCCTGATCGCCGCCGGCCTGACAGCCCAGTTGTGGAACGCGAGGGCCGCGGAGACAGGCCTTGCCGCCGCCGGCGCGACGCCCGAGGCGGCGCTCGGTCTGGAGGGCTTCGGCGCCGTCCGCCCGCTCGAGAGCGGTCATTCCACCCCGACCTGGGTCGTGCGCGAGATGGTTGGCGCGATCGGCCGCCGCCGCGCCGGCGCGCTGACGCTGGTGGCCGTCGTGATGGGCCTCGCCCTGCCGATGGTCTTCGCCAAGATGACCGATCTCGGGCTCGGGCGAGGCTGGATGGCGCTCGCGCTGGTCTCCCACCTCGCGGGCGTCGCGGCGCATCGCTGGCTGTTCTTCGCCGAGGCCGAGCACGCCGTCGGCGCCTATTACGGGCGGCGTTGACCGCGCGGCTACGGCGCGTTGGTCAGCGCCGGCCCGATGCGGCCACGCACGCCGCCGGTCTGTCCGCGGTCGCGCAGGATGTGATCGAGCAGGACGCAGGCCAGCATGGCCTCGCCCACCGGCGCGGCGCGGATGCCGACGCAGGGGTCGTGGCGGCCCTTGGTCACGATCTCCGTCTCGTTGCCGAAGCGGTCGATGGTCGCGCGCGGGGTCAGGATCGAGGAGGTCGGCTTGACCGCGAAGCGCGCCACCACCTCCTGCCCCGTCGAGATGCCGCCGAGGATGCCGCCGGCGTGGTTGGACCGGAACAGCGGGCCGTCCGGGCCCATGCGCATCTCGTCGGCGTTCTCGACGCCGCTCAGCGCGGCGGCGGCGAAGCCTGCGCCGATCTCCACGCCCTTCACCGCATTGATCGACATCAGCGCCGCGGCGATGTCGGCGTCGAGCTTGCCGTAGACCGGCGCGCCGAGGCCCGGCGGCACGCCCTCCGCTCGCACCTCGATCACCGCCCCCAGCGATGAGCCCGCCTTGCGCGCCGCGTCCAGCGCCGCCTCCCACCGCGCGGCCGCCGCCGCGTCGGGGCTCCAGAACGGGTTGCGCTCCGTCTCGTCCCAGTCCCAGGCCGCAGGGTCGATGGCGTCGGCGCCGATCCGGGTGAGCGCGGCGCGGATGCGCAGGTCAGGCGCCAGCATCGCGAGCGCGGCCCGCGCGACGCCGCCGGCTGCGACCCGCGCGGCGGTCTCGCGCGCGCTGGAGCGCCCGCCGCCGCGCGGATCGCGCAGGCCGTATTTCAGGTGATAGGTCAGGTCGGCGTGGCCGGGACGGAACTTGTCGGCGATCTCGCCGTAGTCCTTCGAGCGCTGGTCCTCGTTGCGGATCTGCAGCTGGATCGGGGCGCCGGTGGTCAGCCCCTCGTGGACCCCGGAGAGGATCTCCACCGCGTCCGGCTCGCGGCGCTGCGTGGTGAAGCGGCTCTGGCCGGGACGGCGACGGTCGAGCCAGCGCTGGATCTCGGGCTCGGCCAGCGGCACGCCCGGCGGACAGCCGTCCACGACGCAGCCCAGCGCGGGGCCGTGGCTTTCGCCCCAGGTGGTGACGCGGAACAGGTGGCCGAAGGCGTTGTCGGACATGGGCTCTCCTTGCCCGCCGGCTCTAGCGCATCGCCGCCGGCGCCGGAAGCTCCGCGAACGACGACGCCCGCAGCCGGGAGCCGCGGGCGTCGCACGGTCGATCGGGAGAAATCAGCTGTCGCCCTTGACCGGCCGCCAGACCTTCTTGTTCACGAAGTAGAGCAGCACCGCCAGCAAGCCGAGCCAGATGAAGTTGCGCAGGCCCGCCTCCTTGCGCTCCATCATCTTGGGCTCCGCGCTCCACATCAGGAAGGCTGCTATATCCATCGAAAGCTGGTGGGCGCTGGCCTCGGTGCCGTCGGTGTAGTCGACCAGACCGTCATAGATCTGCTCGGGCATCGCGATCCATGAGCCCGGGACCATCCGGTGCCCGCTGGCGTCGATGCAGCTGTCGGGGAAGCCGCCGGTGGCGAAGGCGGCGTTGTAGTAGCCGCCGATATCGCTGTCGAGGGCGCACTCCGGCGTCTCGTCGTAGCCCATCATCAGCGAGTAGATGTATTCCGGGCCGCCGATGCCGCGAAACAGCTGGTTGAGCCCGGTGCCGTAGGGGCCATGGAAGCCCGCGCGCGCCTTGGCCATGAGGCTCAGGTCGGGCGGAACGCCGTCGCCGAAGTATTCCGGCGTCGGGAGGTAGTCGAAGGGCTGACCGGGGCGCATCTCGTCCGGCGCGTCGTCGCGGGGGAACTCGTAGGCCGCGGCGAAGGCGCGGACCTGCTCCTCCGGGAAACCGGGCCCCTTCGCGTCGCCGAGATGGCGGAACGCGACATACTGCATTCCGTGGCAGGAGGCGCAGACCTGGCTGAAGATCTGGTAGCCGCGCTGCAGCTGGGCGCGGTCGTAGACGCCGAACGGACCCTCGAAGGAGAAGTCCACGTCCGTGATGCGCGTCTCGACCTCGGCCGCCGAGGCCTGCCCCGCCGCGACGGCGAGGGCCGCGGCGGCGAGGATCCGGGTGATCGACTTGCTCATGTTCGTCCTCACTCCGCCGGGGTCGCGACGGCGTCGCCCGTCGCGGCCGGCTTCTCGGGATGCGCGGCGGCGAAGGCCGCCTCGATCGACGCCGGCTGCTCCAGCGGCTTCTCGATCACCCCCAGCACCGGCAGCAGCACCAGGAAGTAGGCGAACCAGTAGACCGTCGCGAGCTGGCTGATGATGACGTAGGGCTGCTCGGCCGGCATCGCGCCGCACCACATCAGCACGAAGAACGTCACGACCAGACCGTAGAACGCCTGCTTGAAGCGGGGCCGGTAGCTGCCCGACCGAACCTTCGACGTGTCGAGCCACGGGGCCAGCGCCAGCACTGCGATGGCGCCGAACATCGCCAGAACGCCGCCCAGCTTGCTGTCGATGAACAGGATGTCGAAGGTGATCGCACGCAGGATCGCGTAGAACGGCAGGAAGTACCACTCCGGCACGATATGCGCTGGCGTCGCGAGCGGGTTGGCCTCGATGTAGTTGTCCGGGTGACCCAGCAGGTTCGGCATGAAGAAGACGAACGCCACGAAGGCCAACATGAACAGCGTCAGCGCATAGAGATCCTTGATGGTGTAGAAGGGGTGAAACGGTACCGTATCCTTCTTAACCACCTCGATGCTGTCACGCCGCACCTCCACGCCGGTCGGGTTGTTGTTGCCCGTGGTGTGGAACGCCCAGATGTGCACGACGGTCAGCCCGGCGATCACGAAGGGCAGCAGGTAGTGCAGCGAGAAGAAGCGGTTCAGCGTCGGGTTGTCGACCGAGAAGCCGCCCCACAGCCAGACCACGATGCTGTCGCCGACCAGCGGGATCGCCGAGAACAGGTTGGTGATCACGGTGGCGCCCCAGAACGACATCTGACCCCAGGGCAGGACGTAGCCCATGAAGGCCGTCGCCATCATGGCGAGGTAGATCAGGATGCCGATGATCCACGTCACTTCGCGCGGAGCCTTGTAGGACCCGTAGAACAGGCTGCGGAAGATGTGGGCGTAGACCGCGATGAAGAAGAACGACGCGCCGTTGGCGTGGATGTAGCGCAGCAGCCAGCCGCCGTTCACGTCGCGCATGATGTGCTCGACGGAGGCGAAGGCGTGATCGACGTGCGGGGTATAGTGCATCACCAGCACTACGCCGGTCACGATCTGGATGACCAGAAAGATCGAGAGCATGACGCCCCAGATCCACATCCAGTTCAGGTTCTTCGGGGTCGGGAACGCGAGAAAGTCCATCGCCAGACCGACGATCGGCAGCCGCGAATGCAGCCACTTCTCGGATGCGGTCTTCGGCTCGTAGTGCTCCTGCGGAATGCCTGCCATGATCTACGCCTTGTATTCTTCGAGCAGCGTCACGATCGTGCCGTCGAACGTAAGCTGCGGAATGGGAAGGTTCTCGGGAGCAGGCCCTTTGCGGATGCGCCCCGAGGTGTCGTAGTGCGAGCCGTGGCACGGGCAGAACCAGCCGTTGTACTCGCCCTGCTGGCCCAGCGGCACGCAGCCCAGATGCGTGCAGACGCCCATCATCACGATCAACGCGCCATCATCGCCCAGCGCGCGGTTCTGATCGGCGGCGTCGGCGTCCGGCGCGTTGCCGTTGCGCGCCACCGAGTCGGGCAGCGACGAGACGTTGACCTCACGCGCCGCCTCGATCTCGGCCTCGGTGCGGTAGCGGACGAAAACCGGTTTGCCGCGCCACTTCACCGTCAGCTGCTGGCCGGGCGACAGGGCGGAGACGTCGATGTCGATGGTCGCCAGCGCCAGCACCGACGCAGACGGGTTCATCTGGTCGATGAGCGGCCAGACCGCCGCGCCTACCGTCACGGCGCCGACGGCGCCGGTGGCGACATAGAGAAAGTCTCGGCGGCTGCCCTCGTCGTTGGTCGTAGTCGACACGGGGTCACTCCCAATCTCGTGCGCCGTCGCTGTACGGCGCGCCATATTCTAGGGCGCATCGCACGGGCGACCGCTGCGAGGCGCTGCGACATAGCGTTCTAGACCGCCGGACGGGGAAGGGAACCCCAGTCCAGCCCGCCTCTTAGCGCCCCGCCTGCGACCTCGCAACGCCCGCGTGCGTCGCCTTGTCGACGATCAGCGCCGGTCGGGCAGCAGGAAATGGCCGTGCGCGACCGCGATGGGCCGCGCGCGTTCGTCCTGCCACGCCTCGACCCGCACATTGGCGATCTGTCGCCCGCGCTTCGTGACCTGCGCGCGGGCGTAGGCGTCGCGCGGGCGGCCGGAGCGGAGGTAGTCGATGGTCACGTCGATGGTCTTGGGGTTGGGCGGGAAGTCTCCGGCGGCGATCCGCGCGGCGCCGGCCTCGCCCGATTCCATGATCTCCCACACGCCGTCCCAGGCGAGCTGGACGATCGCGGTGATCTCGAGGAAAGCCCCGGTGACGCCGCCGTGGATCGCGGGCAGCGTCGGATTGCCAATCAGCATGTCGTCGTAGGTCAGCCGGGCGGTCAGTTCGTCGCCCAGGCGCTGGAAGCTGACGCCGAGGAAGGCGTGATAAGGCGTCCGGCCGACCAGCCGGGCCAGGGCCTCGTCGCGCCGCGCCTTCAGTTCGCGCACCGGCTCGAAGGCGCTCACGCGCGCGCTCCGGTCGCGTCGTCGGCCGCAGCCTCTGCCGTGGCGTCGGCAGCGGCGTCAGCCGTATGGTCGGGCCTGACGATCATGAAGGCGCCGGCGGCGGAGGCGACGGGGTCGTCGGGGTCTTCGTCCCACGCGACGGCGCGCACGAAGGCGATCTGGCGGGCGGCGCGGTAGCACTCGGCGCGCGCGGTCACGCCCTGCCCGGGCCGGGCGGGGCGCATGTAGTCGATGCGCAGGTCCAGCGTCGCCGTCGTGATGGGGCGCGCGGCAGACAGAAGGACTGCCACGCCGCAGCAGGTGTCCAGCACCGCCGTGACGACGCCGCCGTGGATGACGCCGGTCTCGGCGTCGCCGATCAGCCGCGGATCGAAAGGGGCCCGCAGCACCGCGACGCCGGGGCCCGACTCCATGAGGCTCATGCCCAGCGCGCGGGCGTGCGGCAGGCCCTCCAGCATCCGCTCAAGCAGATCCGACGCCATCACCGCCCCCTCGCGCGCGCCCTCGGCGGCTCAACCTGCGCGGCGCGGTCGCAGTTTGTAAACCTCTGGCCGCCTAGACTGGCCCAAACCTAACCGGAGCGTAAACGCGTGGCACGCGCCGTCACCCGCGCCTTCATCCGAGGCAGACATCTTGCGGCCTTCGCCCTCGTCGCGGCGACGGCGGCCCTCGTGGGCGCGGGCAACGTGACCGACGTGCGGGCTTACCGCTCGGCCGCGACCGACCTGAACGCGCTGAAGGCGGTCCACGGCGAGATCGGCGAGGTGCTCGCTGCGCTGGCCCTTTTCACCATCGCCCCGGGAACGGAAGCCGAGCGATACCGCCAGGAGCTCACGCCGCGACTGGAGGCGCTTGCGCTTTCCGCCCCCCTGGTCGCGGAGCTGGAAGCGGCGCGCTGCGACGCGCCGGGTCACGCCGGCCCCGACTGCAGCGGCCCGTCGCTCCGCGTCGAGAGCCTGAAGCGCGACTTCCAGACCTTCGTCACGCTGTCGATGGACCTGACCGCGTCCAGCGCGATGCGGGTCGGGCCCGGCGCGCCGAGGCTGCAGGTGCTGCTGCACCTCTCGCACCATGTCGTGCTGCCGAAGGTGCGCAGCCTGAACCAGCACTTGCGGCACGCCCACGACGCCCTCTGGACGCAACTCATCCGCGGCGCGATGTGGCGTCTCGCGCTGGTCTGCGCCGTGGCGCTCGCCGCGGCGGTGCTTGTGCTCATCCCGCTGGAGCGGCGCATCCTCTCCGCGCAGTCGGCGCTCGAGCGTGAAACGCGCCGGGCGCAGGAGGCCGAGCGCTCAAAGGGCGCGTTCCTCGCCAACATGAGCCACGAGATCCGCACGGCGCTCAACGGCGTGATCGGCGTGGCCGAACTGCTGGGGCGCACGCGCCTCGACGCCGAGCAGTCGGAATACCTGCGCATCATGGGGGCCAGCGGGTCGAGCCTGCTTCGGCTGATCAACGACATCCTCGATTATTCCAAGCTCGGGGCGGGCGAGCTGTCGATCGAGGTCGCGCGTTTCGATCCCCGCCGCATCCTGGTCGAGGTCGCGCAACTCGCCGCGCCGATGGCCGGGTCGAAAGGCCTGGCTCTGGACCTCGACATCGATCCGCACCTGCCGCGGCAGGCGATGGGCGACGGCGTTCGGCTGCGCCAGATCGTCTCGAACCTGCTGCAGAACGCGGTCAAGTTCACCGGAACGGGCCGCGTGGAGGTGACGGCGGAGTGGCGCGCCAACACGCGCATCATGGTGGTCTCGGTCCGGGACACGGGCGTGGGCATCCCGCCCGACAAGCTCGAAGCGGTGTTCCGCGCCTTCCAGCAGGTCGACAACGGCCTGACGCCGCGTCATCACGGCACAGGCTTGGGCCTCGCGATCGCCAAGATGCTGACGGAGAGGATGGGCGGCCGTCTGAACTTGCAGAGCGTCGAGGGCGAAGGCTCGTGCTTCACCGTCGCCGTGCCCCTCGGCCCGGCGCCCGAGGTTGCGCGCGCCCTCGCGCCGCCGCTCACGGGCCGGCGGGTCGCCCTCGCCGGTGGAGCGGGCGTGAACGCGCTGGCGCGGACGCTGGCGGCTGCGGGCGCCGAGATCATCGCGGCCGAGGGGCCCGACCTCGCCAGGGCCGACGCCATCGTCTTCGGCGCGCCCCTTGCGCCGGAAGATCCTGACGACGCGCGCGCTCCGGAGGAGTCGGCGGCGGCGCTGACGCGCGCCTCGGCGATCTGGCGACGCATCGCGCCGGGCGCCCGCATCGTCGTCGTCGCGCCCCGCGGCGCGACGGTGACCGGCGTCGACGCCGCGCTGGCGGCGCCGCTGGACCCCGACGCGGTGGTCGAGGCGGTGCGCGGCGGCGCGCCGGCGCGCGCCCCGAGCGCCAACGGCGCCGCAGGCGCCGGTCTGCGCGTGCTGGTGGCCGACGACAACCCGGTGAACAGGATGATCGCCGAACGGCTCCTGCAGGCGATGGGCGCTCATGTCGACTGCGCCGAGGACGGGCGCGCGGCGGTGGAGGCGACGGCCCGCGGCGACTTCGACCTGGTGCTGATGGACGTCACCATGCCGGTGATGAACGGCCTGCAGGCGGCCGGCGAGATCCGCCGCCGCGAGGCGGGGACGGGCCGGCGGACCCCCATCGTCGCGTTGACCGCGCACGCGCTGGATGAGCACCGCGAGCGATGCGTCGAGGCCGGCATGGACGACCATCTCGGCAAGCCGTTCCGCGCGAGGGACCTCGCCGCCATGCTGGCGCGCTGGGCGCCCACGGCGGAGAGCCTCGACGCCGCGCCGGGAGAACGTCGCGGCGCCGCGTGACGCCGCTATTGACGTTGACGTAAGCAGCGGCATAATCGCGCGATGCTCAAACCGGAAGAGACCTACACCATCGGCCGCATGTGCGCGGCATTCGAGGTGACGCCGCGCACCCTGCGGTTCTACGAGGACAAGGGCCTGCTCTCCCCCGTGCGGGAGGGGCAGCGCCGGCTCTACGGCGCGCGCGACAGAGCGCGGCTGAAGCTGATCCTGCGCGGCAAGCGCTTCGGCTTCAGCCTCGAGGAGATCCGTGAGCTGCTCTCGCTCTACGACACCGGCGACGGGCAGGTGCGCCAACTCACGGAGACGCTCGCCGCCGCGCGCGGCAAGATCGCCTCAATGACCGCCCAGCGAGACGAACTCACGCTGGCGATCAGCGATCTGGCCGGGCAGATCGCGCTGATCGAATCAATGTTGCGAGAACGCGCCGGCGCCTGACCGGCGCCGCCCGGGCCGGTCGGGTGCGACCGGCCCGGGCAGACTTCTCACTCCGCAGTCAGAAGCGGCGTTTCGCTGCGCGCTAGGCGCGGGGCGGAGGGCTCGGGATACTCCAGCGCCAGCGCGCCATCGCGCACGATCACCCGGACCAGCCCGCCCTTCACCAGCTTGCCGAACAGCAGCTCCTCCGCCAGAGGCTTCTTGACGTGCTCCTGGATCACCCGGCCCAGCGGGCGGGCGCCCATCTTGTCGTCGTAGCCCTTGTCGGCGAGCCACGCGGCCGCTTCCGGGGTCAGCTCGATGGAGACGCCGCGGTCCAGCAGCTGCGCTTCGAGTTGCAGGACGAACTTCTCCACCACCTGCAGGATGGTCGAACGCGGCAGCGGGGCGAAGCTGATCACCGCGTCCAGCCGGTTGCGGAACTCGGGCGTGAACATGCGCTCGATGGCGGCGGTGTCCTCGCCGTCGCGCCGGTCGCGGGCGAAACCGATGGCCTCCTTGGCCTGCTCGGCCGCCCCGGCGTTCGAGGTCATGATCAGCACGACGTTGCGGAAGTCCACCTTGCGCCCCGTGTGGTCGGTCAGCTTCCCGTGGTCCATGACCTGCAGCAGGATGTTGTAGACGTCCGGATGGGCCTTCTCGATCTCGTCCAGCAGCAGCACGACATGGGGGTGCTGGTCCACGGCGTCGGTCAGCAGGCCGCCCTGGTCGAAGCCGACATAGCCCGGCGGCGCGCCGATCAGGCGGCTGACGCTGTGCTTCTCCATGTATTCCGACATGTCGAAGCGCTTCAGCTCCACGCCCAACACGTCGGCGAGCTGCTTGGCGACCTCGGTCTTGCCGACGCCGGTGGGGCCGGCGAACAGGTAGCAGCCGATCGGCTTCTCCGGCTCGCGCAGACCGGCGCGGCTCAGCTTGATCGCCGAGGCAAGGGCCTCGATGGCCCCGTCCTGACCGAACACCACGCGCTTCAGGCTCGCCTCGAGGTCGCGCAGCATCTCGCCATCGTCCTTGCTGATGGACTTCGGCGGGATGCGGGCGATCTTGGCGACCACCGCCTCGATCTCCTTGGCCGTGATCGTCTTGCGCCGCTTGGCCGCGGGCACGAGATGCTGCGCCGCGCCGGCCTCGTCGATCACGTCGATGGCCTTGTCGGGCAGCTTGCGGTCGTGGATGTACTTGGCCGACAGATCCACCGCGACCTTGATGGCGTCGGCCGTGTAGCGGATGTCGTGATGCTCCTCGAAATAGGGCTTGAGGCCCTTGAGGATCTTCACGGTGTCGTCCAGCGACGGCTCGTTCACGTCGATCTTCTGGAAACGCCGGCTCAGCGCGCGGTCCTTCTCGAAGTGCTGGCGGTATTCCTTGTAGGTCGTCGAGCCCATGCAGCGCAGCGTGCCCGACTGCAGCGCGGGCTTCAGCAGGTTCGAGGCGTCCATCGCCCCGCCCGAGGTGGCGCCGGCGCCGATCACGGTGTGGATTTCATCGATGAACAGCACCGCGTCCGGGTGGTCCTCAAGCTCCTTGACGACCGCCTTCAGCCGCTCCTCGAAATCGCCGCGATAACGGGTCCCCGCCAGCAGGGCCCCCATGTCGAGGCTGAAGATCGTGGCGCCGGCGAGGACCTCGGGGGTCTCGCCCTCGACGATCTTCTTGGCGAGGCCCTCGGCGATGGCCGTCTTGCCGACGCCGGGGTCGCCCACCAGCAGCGGGTTGTTCTTGCGCCGGCGGCACAGCACCTGGATGCAGCGCTCCACCTCCGATTCGCGGCCGATCAGCGGATCGACGCCGCCCCCCACCGCCTTGGCGTTGAGGTCCACGCAGTATTTGGCCAGCGCGCTGTCCTCGTTGGCCTTGGGCTTCTCGGCGGATGCGGACGTCTTGTCCTCCTCGGCAGGGTTTTCGGCCCCGCGCACGGTGCGGCTTTCTCCGAAGGCCGGGTTCTTGGCGACGCCGTGGCTGATGTAGTTCACCGCGTCGTAGCGCGTCATGTCCTGCTCCTGCAGGAAGAAGGCGGCGTGGCTCTCGCGCTCGGCGAAGATCGCCACGAGCACGTTGGCGCCCGTCACCTCCGAGCGACCGGAGCTCTGGACGTGGATCGCGGCGCGCTGGATCACGCGCTGGAAGCCGGTGGTCGGGGCGGCCTCGGAGCCATCGACGTCGGAGACCAGCGCCTCGAGTTCGTCGTCGATGAACTTGGTCAGCGAGCGACGCAACTCCTCCAGGTCGACGCCGCAGGCGCGCATGACGCGCGCGGCCTCCGCCTCGTCGACCAGCGCCAGCAGCAAATGTTCGAGTGTAGCCAGTTCATGCCGACGGGCGTTGGCGAGGCCAAGAGCCCGGTGGATGGCTTCCTCGAGGGTGTTCGAGAACGACGGCATGAACCTCTCCTTCGGGCGCGGAGCGCCGGCCGGCGGTGCCCGGCGCGGCTGCGCCCTGCTTGATGACACCACACGATGTCGGCCCTGTCAGCACCCGTTCAAGGGCGGCGAGCGGAATTCGCGCGACGGCGCGCCGCTCACTCCTTCTCCATCGTGCATTGCAGCGGATGCTCGTTCCGCCGGGCGTATTCCATGACCTGGGTGACCTTGGTCTCGGCGACCTCGTAAGAGAACACGCCGACGACCGCGACGCCCTTGCGGTGGACGGTGAGCATCACCTCCACAGCCTGGCCGTTTGTAAGGCCGAAAAACCGTTCGAGGACGTGGACGACGAACTCCATCGGCGTGTAGTCGTCGTTCAGCAACAGCACCTTGTAGCGCGAGGGGCGCTGCGTCTTTGGCCGCGTGCGGGTGACGACGGCGCCGGAGGGCCCGCCGCGGTCGCCGTCGCGGTCGTCTTCGCGGTCTCCGCCGTAAGGCGCGACGCGCACGGAAACCGCCAGGCGATCCGGGCGTCGGGGGCGGACGGACTGAATCGGGGATGCGGTCATGATCTGCGCGGCGGCTCCCAGAGACGCGCAATCATATATCGGGCGGCGGCCGTTAAAAAAGGGGGCGCATGGCCCCCTTTTCACGTCGCCGCGAAGTCTGGCGTCCGTTCGCTCAGGCCGCGTGACCCTTGACGGTCTCGACGGCGGCGGTCGCGCGAGCGGTCAGCGGCGCCATCGCGTCCTTCATGGCGGCGACGGTCATCTCGTTCAGCTTGGTGGACTGACGCACGAAGCCGTCGAAGGCGTGCTTGGCGAAGCCGGCCTGCTTCTCGACGAAATCGGCGACGGTCTGCACCGTGGCCAGTTCCTTGGCGTGGGCGACGCTCTCCTCGATCGACTTCTTCGAGAAGGCGATCACCTCGGCCTGCAGGCCTTCGGCGGCCTTGGCGGCGATGTTCTGCGCCTTCATCATCGCGTCCAGGTTCTCCTGGCCGAACGTGGCGACGGTCTCGATCGATTTGGTCGCCTTCTCGAGCTGCTCGGAGACGCTCTTCTGCGTCTCGGCGGCGAAGGTCTCGATCTGCTTCACGGCGTCGGCGGGGGCTTCCATCTTGGCGGGCATGTCTGATCTCCTGATCCGGCTATGGCGTGACGGACGCCCACGGCGCCCTCTGCGACAAACACTTAGGCGCTTTGCTGCACTGCGTCAAGACTTTTTGCTGCAGCGCAGCATGACGCCGCGCGCCGGTGCGGGCGGCAGAGTCCCGCGACACGCTGTTTGCGGTTTTCCGGCGACCCGTTTTCGGTTAAAGTAAAATCTTAAGGCACAGCGGGGAAACATCCGTGGGCCAGAGGCGGTTCGGGTAGGCAGGATCATGGTCAGGCATCTCACGGCGGCTTTGGCCGTCGCGATCTCGGTGGCGCTTGCCGCCGCGGCGCAGGCGGCGCCCCGCGTCGCGACTTTCGTCATGGACGCGCGCAACGGCGCCCAGCTTCACGCGACGAACGCGGACGAGCGGCTCCATCCGGCCTCGCTCACCAAGATGATGACCCTCTATCTGGTGTTCGAGGCGGTGCGGCGCGGCCAGCTCTCCCTCGACCAGACCGTTCCCGTGTCCCGCGCCGCGGCCGCGCAGCCGCCCTCCAAGATCGGCTTCCGCGCCGGTCAGCGCGTGCCGCTGCGCGACCTCATCCGCTCGGCCGCGGTGCGCTCGGCCAACGACAGCGCCGTCGTGCTGGCCGAGGCGGTCGCCGGCAGCGAGGCGCGCTTCGCCGAACTGATGACGCAGAAGGCGCGCGAGTTTGGCATGACGCGCACGACCTTCCGCAACGCCTCGGGCCTCACCGCGCAGGGGCACCTCTCCACCGCGCGCGACATGGCGGTGCTGGGCTACCGGCTGATGAACGACTGGCCGCAATACTACAACCTGTTCAGCCGGACCTCGACCCGGGCGCATGGGCGCACGATCAACAACACCAACCGCCTGCTGAACAGCTATCGCGGCGCGGACGGGATCAAGACCGGCTACACCCGCGCCGCGGGGTTCAATCTCGTCTCCTCCGCCGAGCGCGGGAGCGTCCGCGTCATCGTCTCCTACTTCGGCGGCTCCAGCGGCGCGCAGCGGAACGCGCGCGTCGCCGAGCTGATGGACCTCGGCTTCGCGCGGGCCCCGGCGCGGCCGGGCCGCGCGCCCGCCGGCAGCCTCGTGGCTTCGGCCCGCCCGGTCACCGCCGCGCCGCCGACGCCCCGTCCCGGCGACGAGCCTGCCCCGAGCGCCGATGTCGCGGGCCTGCTGGCCGACGGCGCCCGCGCGATCGGCGCGGCGCTGAGCCCGGCCGCGGCGCAAGCGTCGGAGCTGCCCGCCGACATGCAGGGCGGGGCGCCCACGCCGCGGTTCTCCGCCTTGCGCAGCGCGCCGCCGACCCCACGTCCCGGATCGGCGAGCGCCGGCTGGAGCCTGCGCCTCGGCGCCTTCGCCGAAAGGGAGGCGGCGGTCGCCAATCTCGCAGCCGCCGCCTTCGGCGCGATGCCGGAGCTGGCAGGCGCCGGCCGCGACATCCTTGTCGCCCGCAACGGCGCAGCCTCGCTCTACAACGCGCGCCTGACCGGCCTCGACGCCGTGACCGCCCGGCAGGCCTGCGCCATGATCGCCGCCGAAGGCCGGACCTGCGAGGCCGTCGCCCCGGCGAACTGACCGCGTCTCAGCGGCAGGCGGCGACCCGCGGCACGAGCCGGACGTAGGCCTCCGGCGCGTTCTCGCGCATCGCCGACAGGGTCTGCATCGCGAGCGCGCGCCGCCCGGCGACGTCGGTGGCGCAAGGATCGGCGCCCGCCTCCGCCAGCGCCGCGGCCGTGTGCGAATCGCTCGCCATGTGCAGCGGCGTTCGCCCTGTCGCGTCGCGCGCCCGCACGTTCGCTCCCGCCGCCAGCAGCGCGCGCACCAGCGCCGGGTCGCCGAGCGCGGCGGCCTCGTGCAGCGGACCGGTCGGCGGCGCCTCCGGCTCCAGCAAGGCGGCGGGCGGGACGACCAGGACCCTGGGCCGCAAGTCCGCTCCCGCCTCGACAGGCGCGGCGGCGAGGCATATGGCGAGCGGCAAACGGCGCATGGGCGCAGCAAAGCGCCTGCGCCTTGCCAAGCCGTCAACGGAGGACCCCGTGGGCATCGACGACCAGACCGACCGCGACGCGACGCTCCAGATCGGCCCGACCACCCTCGGCATGGTGCGGCTCTACGTCGAGCAGGGCGGCGCCGGCATCCCGATGGACTTCACCCCCGACGAGGCCGACGAGATCGCCGAGGAGTTGCGCGCCGCCGCCGCCGCCAGCCGCGCCCGCAAGAAGGGCTGAGGCCCGACCCTCAGCCGGCGCGGGGCGCGCCCGGGCCGCGCGCGCCGCTCTCGAAGCCCAGCGTCGCGGGGTCGAAGCGATAGTGCGCCCCGCAGAACTGGCAGTCGGCCGTCACCGCGCCGTCCTCGGTCGCCATGGTGGCGATCTCCTTGGCCGAGTACTGCGCCAGCGCCGCCTCGACGCGCTCGCGCGAACAGGTGCACCCGAATCGCAGCCGCTGGGCGGGCCAGACCCGGGGCGCCTCCTCGTGGAACAGGCGCAGCAACAGCGTCTCCGCGCCGACATGGGGGCCGAGCAGTTCGTGCATCTCGACGGTGTCGAGCAGGAGGTTGGCGCGGGTCCAGTCCTCGCCGGTCTCCGACATCGCCGCCACGTCGGCCGGGCTCATCAAGCCGCCCTCGCCGCTGGGCGCGTCGGGGGCGGCGAAGGGCGACGCCTTCGGCAGGTGCTGCAGCATCATCCCGCCGCCCCGCCACCGCGGGGCCTCCCCCGGCGCGGCCGACAGCGCGACGCTGAGGGCGAAGCGCGTGGCGATCTGCTCCGACTGCGCGAAGTAGGTCTCCGCGCAGGCGGCCAGCGAGCCGCCGGCCAGGGGCGTGAGCCCCTGATAGGGCCGCATCCCCGGACCCTGGTCGATGGTGATGCCGAAGACGCCCGCGCCCAGCAGCGCGAAGGGATCGGCGCCGTTCCCGCCCTGCCCGTTCGCCTGCGCCGCCTCCAGCCGCGCCGCGTCGAAGCCGGCGTAGGCGCGGACCCGGGCCGGCGCGTCTTCCGCCTCGGGGGCGAAGAAGTCTGTGGCGATGAGGCGCACCGGCCCGTCGCCGCGCACCTGCAGGCTCAGCCGCCAGCGCAGCTTCAGCGTCTGGCCGATCAGGGCGGTCATCAGCGCCGCCTCCGCCGCCAGCGCCGAGACGGCCGGCGGATAGGCGTGCTGGCTGAGGATCGCCTCCAGCGTCGCGTCGAGCCGCGCCACCCGGCCGCGCACGTCGGCGCGGTCGAGCTGGAAGGGCAGCACGCTGTCGTCGCCGGCCTGGGGGAGCGTCTGGACCATGGGATCGTTCCTTTCCGGTCGGGGTCATCTAGCCTCGGGGCCGCGAAGGCGCAACGCGGCCCCCCGCTTGCCAGCCGCCCGCGCGCAGGCCATCTGGGTGCGTCGACCCCGCGATGGAGAGGCCCATGCGCCGCCACGGCGCCCCGGCGCAGAGACATGTCCGCTACCGCGACCGGCCCGGGGCCTATGGCGTGCTGCTGCGCGACGGCGACGTCCTGCTCGCCATGCAGGACGGCGCGCTGCTCCTGCCCGGCGGCGGGGTGGACCCCGGCGAGACGCCGGTGCGCGCCCTGCACCGCGAGGTCTACGAGGAGACCGGCTGGCGCATCGGGCCCCCGCGGCGGCTCGGCGTCTTCTCCCGCTACGCCTGGCTGGTGGAGGAGCGCTATTTCGCCCGCAAGGTGCAGCATGTCTACCTCGCCCGCCCGATCCGCCCCCTCGGCCCGCCGCTGGAGCCCGACCACAGCCCGGTGTGGATGCGCGCGGCCGAGGCGGTCGACCGGCTGAGCGTCGAGGGCGAGGCGGCGGCGCTGGAAGCCGCGCTGGCGGGCGCCCGATGACGCTCGCGCTGGCCTTCCTCGCCGGCTGCGCGCTCGGCGCATGGCGCGCCCGCGCACGCGGCGGCGCGACGGCCGACATGGTGCAGTGGGGGCTCGCCCACGGTTTGGCCTTCCTCGCCGCGGGCGCCGCGCTGGCGCTGGTCGCCGCGCTGTTCGGCTACAGCCCCTTCTGATGTTCGCGCCGTTCTTCCTGCGGCTGCGGCAGGAGGGGGCGCCGGTCTCCCTGCGCGAATACCTTACGCTGATCGAGGCGACGCGGACCGGGCTGGCCGATTTCGACGTCGAGGGCTTCTACTGGCTCGCCCGGACCGCGCTGATCAAGGACGAACGCCACTACGACCGCTTCGACCGCGTCTTCGCCGAGACCTTCCGCGGCGTCGAGGCGGTCGCCGGCCCCGACGGCCCCGCGCCCCGGGCCATCCCCGACGAATGGCTGCGCCGCATGGCGGAGCGCCTGCTGAGCCCGGAGGAAAAGGCGCAGATCGAGGCGCTGGGCGGCTGGGACAAGCTGATGGAGACGCTGCGCCAGCGCCTCGCCGAGCAGCAGGGCCGCCACCAGGGCGGCTCGAAGTGGATCGGCACGGCCGGCACTTCGCCCTTCGGCGCCTACGGCTACAACCCCGAGGGCGTTCGCATCGGACAAGCCGAGAGCCGCCACCGCCGCGCGGTGAAGGTGTGGGACGCGCGCGAGTTCCGCGACTACGCCGGCGACGCCGAACTGAACGCCCGCGCCATGAAGCTCGCCCTGCGCCGCCTGCGCCGCTGGGCGCGCGAGGGAGCGGCGGAGGAACTCGACCTCGACAGCACCATCCGCGAAAGCGCGAAGTCCGGCTTCATCGACGTCCGGACCCGCCCCGAGCGGCGCAACGCGGTCAAGGTGCTGCTTTTTCTCGACGTCGGCGGCTCGATGGACGACCACGTGGAAACAGTCGAGCGCCTGTTCACCGCCGCCAAGGCCGAGTTCGCCCATCTCGAACACTTCTACTTCCACAACTGCCTCTACGAAGGCGTCTGGCGCGAGAACCGCCGCCGCGACCGCCGCCTTGCCACCGAGGAGCTGCTGCGCACCTACGGCCCCGACTGGCGCTGCGTCTTCGTCGGCGACGCCTCGATGAGCCCTTACGAGATCGTCCAGCCCGGCGGGTCGGTGGAGCACTTCAACCCCGAGGCCGGCGCGGTCTGGCTGCGCCGCGCCTTCGAGCGCTGGCCCGCCCATGTCTGGATCAACCCTGTCCCGGCCGAGCACTGGGGGTGGACCCGCTCCATCGCCATGATCGGCGAACTGGCGGGCGGGCGCATGTTTCCCATGACGCTGGACGGGCTCGACTCGGCGATGCGCGCCGCGCGACGGTAACGCCGCAACTTTCTTGGCGTTTGCGACCCGTGCGCGGAATTTTCTTGCGCAACGATGTTGCCTTCGCGCCTGCGAGATGGCATATGCGCCGCACAGGGCAGGAGGGACGGCATGTTGGACGCGGAAGCTTTCGGCGACATCAAGCGCGGCACGATCTGCATCGAGGACCTGTCGGTCGGCATGGCGCGCAGCTTGCGCAAGGTGGTCGAGGACGCCGATCTGGAGATGTTCGCGCGCATCTCCGGCGACCGGAACCCGGT
>DAINOD010000036.1:0-27334 GCA_036735545.1 Rubrimonas sp.
TGGTTGATGATGATGGACTCCGCCGCCGAGCCCTGCGCCAGGATAACGGGCGATGACGCCTCCACGCGTCGCGCGGCGAGTTGGCTTGCGCGCGCCGGTCTGCGGCCCACGCGGCAACGGCGACTGCTTGCCGAGCTGCTGGTGGGAGACGGGTGCAACCGGCATGTCAGCGCCGAGAGCCTCTACGCCGCAGCGCGCGAGGCGGGGGCCGGGGTGGCGTTGGCCACGGTCTACAACACGCTGAAGTCGTTCACCGAAGCCGGGCTCATGACCGAGATTACGGTGGACGGGGCGCGCAGCTTCTTCGACACGCGCACCGAGGACCACCCGCACTTCTACTGGGAGGACGAGGGCGTCCTGTTCGACGCGCCCAGCGACGGGGTCGAGATCGCCCGCCTGCCCGCGCCCCCGGCCGGCGCCGAGATCGCCCGCGTGGAGGTGGTCATCCGCCTGCGCCGGGCCTGAGCCGCTTTGCTTCCCCTGCGCAACCGGTCTAGGCTGTGACGCTCTGTGCCTAATCGGCGCGCAAAGCGAAAGGCGGATCACCATGCGCAGCACAATCGGAACCCTGTTCGCCGCGGGTCTGGCCGCGGTCGTGGCCGTCGCGCCCGCTGCGGCGCAGGACATGCGGTTCTTCCGCATCGGCACGGGCGGCACCGCTGGCACCTATTATCCGATCGGCGGCCTGCTCGCGAACGCCATCTCCAACGCGCCGGGCTCGCGGCCCTGCGAGGAGGGCGGCTCCTGCGGCGTGCCCGGACTGATCGCGACGGCGGTCTCCTCCAACGGATCGGTCGCCAACGTGAACGCCATCGCCGGCGGCGCGCTCGAGTCCGGCTTCTCGCAGTCCGACGTGGCGAGTTGGGCCCACAGCGGCACCGGGATCTGGGAGGGTCGGCCGGCGGTGACCGCGCTGCGCGCCATCGCGAACCTCTATCCCGAGAGCATCCACCTCGTCGCGTCCAGGGCGTCGGGGATCGCCTCGGTCGCCGACCTGCGGGGCAAGCGCGTCTCGCTCGACGAGCCGGGCTCGGGCACGCTGGTCGACGCGCGGCTGATCCTTGAAAGCCACGGGCTGAGCGAGGCGGACGTCCAGGCGAACTTCCTCAAGCCCGACCAGGCGGCCGACCGGATGCGCGACGGGGCGATGGACGCCTTCTTCTTCGTCGGCGGCTTCCCGGCGGGCGCGATCGCGGAACTCGCCAGCCAGCACGACATCATGCTGGTGCCGATCACCGGCGAGGGCGCGGGCGCGGTGATCGACGCCTTCCCGTTCTTCGCCAACGATGTGGTGCCCGCCGGCACCTATCGCGGCGTCGACGTGGACACGCCGACGCTGTCGGTCGGGGCGCAGTGGATCACGTCCGAGGCGCAGCCCGAGGAATTGATCTACGAGATCACCAAGGCGCTGTGGAACGCCAACACCCGCCGGCTGCTCGACGCCGGCCACGCCAAGGGCCGCGAGATCACCGCCGAGACGGCGCTGGACGGCGTGGGCATCCCCCTGCACCCGGGCGCCGAGCGCTTCTACCGCGAAGCCGGCCTGCTCCAGTAGGTCCGGATCAGTGGCGGCGGGCGGCGAGCCGCGGGTCCCGACCGAGGCGGAGATCCGCGCGGTCGAGGAACGCTACGACCCCGAGGCGCGCTACCGCCCGCTCCACCCCGTCATGGCGTGGGTGGCGGGCGCGGCGCTGTTCGGGCTGTCCTGCTACCACTTCTACACCGCCGGCTACGGCATCCCGCAGGCCACGACCCATCGTGGCCTGCACCTCGCGGTGACGCTGGCGCTGTGCTTCGTCACCTACTCGGCCTTCGGCAAGCGCGGCTGGGGCCCGGCGGTGCTGGGACTGCCGCTCGGCGACTGGGTCCTCGCCATCGGCGCGGCGGTCTCGGCCCTCTATGTGCCGTGGGTGTTCAACGACCTGGCCTTTCGCGTCGGCAACCCGCTGCCGATCGACGTGGCGATGGGCACGGTCCTGATCGTGACGTTGCTGGAGGCGACGCGGCGCTCGATGGGCTGGCCGCTGCCGATCATCGCGGTCCTGTTCATCCTCTATGCGATTTACGGACGGTCCGTCCCGGGGATGATGGCCCATCCCGGCGCCACATGGTCGAACGTGGTCAACCACCTCTACCTCACCTCGCAGGGGATCTACGGCACCGCGCTGGGGGTGATCGCCACCTACGTCTTCCACTTCGTGCTGTTCGGCGTGATGGCGACGCGGATCGGGCTCGGCAAGCTGTTCATCGACCTCGCCTCGGCGCTGGCCGGGCGCTTCGCGGGCGGGCCGGCGAAGGTGTCGGTGCTGTCCTCGGCGCTCCTGGGCTCGATCTCGGGCTCCTCGATCGCCAACACGGTCACGACCGGCTCGCTGACCATCCCGGCCATGGTGAAGATCGGCTATCCGCGCCACTTCGCGGCCGCGGTCGAGGCGGCGTCCTCCACCGGGGGGCAGATCACGCCGCCGGTGATGGGGGCGGTGGCCTTCCTGATGATCGAGTATCTCGGCGTCCCGCTGACCACGATCCTCACGGCGGCGCTGGTGCCGGCCTTCATGCATTTCTTCGGCGTGCTGGTGCAGGTGCACCTCGAGGCGCGGCGGCGCGGCCTGCGCGGGCTGACGCGCGACGAGCTGCCGGTGGCCTGGACCGTGTTCAAGGCCGGCTGGCTGACCACCCTGCCGCTGTTCGTGCTGATCGCCATCCTGCTCAGCGGGCGCACGCCCTATCTGGCGGCGTTCTACGCCATCCTGTCCTGCATCCTCGTGCTCGCGATCCAGACGCTGATCCGCGAGGGGCCGAGGGGCGCGCCGCTGGCGTTCGCGCGGGAGTTCTTCGAGTGCTTCGTCTCGGGCGCGCGCTATTCGCTGGCGGTCACCGCCGCGGCGGCGCTGGTGGGGGTGATCATCGGCGTCGTGACGCTGACGGGCGTGGGCTTCAAGGTCGCCTACGCCGTCACCACCACAGCGCAGGGCTGGGCGGAGGGGCTGCATGCGTCGCTGGCCTTCCTGCCCTTCGAGGTCGCCTCCATCGCGTCGCTGACGCTGCTGTTCACCCTGATCATGACCGCGGTGGTCTGCGTGCTGATGGGCTGCGGCATCCCGACGACGGCCAATTACCTGATCATGATCGCGGTGGCGGCGCCGATCCTCGGGCTGCTGGGCGTGCAGCCCATCGTGGCGCACTTCTTCGTGTTCTATTTCGGCGTGCTGGCCGACATCACGCCGCCCGTGGCGCTGGCCGCCTACGCCGCCGCGGGGATTGCGGGCGCCAACGCCTTCCAGACCGGCAACACCGCCTTCCGGCTCGGCATGGGCAAGGCGCTGGTGCCCTTCGTCTTCGCCTTCTCGCCGTCGATGCTGCTGGTGGTGGACGGCTTCACCTGGAGCGAGTTCGCCCTCAGCCTCGGCGGCGCCATGGTCGGCGTCTGGATGCTGTCGGCGGCCTTCGCAGGCTGGCTGTTCACGTCGCTGCGCGGCTGGGAGCGCTGGCTGTGCGGGCTGTCGGCGATCTTCTTCGTCGCGCCCAGCGTCACCGCCACGATGATCGGCCTTGCGCTGGTCGCGCCGGTGGCGCTGCGCCAGCGGCTTGCGGTCGCGGCGGCCTGAGCGGTGCGCGTCGCGTTCCGCCGCACCGAGGCCAACCCGGACCTGCCTCTGCCCGCCTACGCCACCGCCGGCGCGGCGGGGATGGATCTGCGCGCCTGTCTGCCGGGCGGTCCGGTGACCCTGGAGCCGTTCCGCGTCGCGCTCATCCCCACCGGCTTCGCCGTCGCGCTGCCGGAGGGGACGGAGATGCAGATCCGCCCCCGCTCCGGCCTCGCGCTCCGCCACGGCGTGACCGTGCCGAACAGTCCCGGCACCGTGGACGCCGACTATCGCGGCGAGGTGATGGTGGGGCTCATGCTGCTGGCGGCCGAACCCTTCACGGTGCGCCACGGCGACCGCATCGCCCAGGCGGTGATCGCGCCGGTGCTGCGCGCCGTCCCGGTCGAGGTCGCGGAACTCGACGCCACCGAGCGCGGGGCGGGCGGCTTCGGCTCGACCGGCGTCGCCGGTTGAAGCGGGGCGCGGCGGGCGCCTACATCCCACCCGACGCCGCCCCGGCGCGACAGGAGACGATCCGATGACCGACGCGGCGAAGCCTCACGGGCGCATCTACGCCGACATCACCCGCACCATCGGCGGCACGCCGCTGGTGCGCTTCGACCGGCTGGCGAAGGACGCCGGGGTCGAGGCGGAGATCCTCGCCAAGCTGGAGTTCTTCAACCCCACCGCCAGCGTGAAGGACCGCATCGGCGTCGCGATGATCGACGCGCTGGAGGCCTCGGGCGGGCTGAAGCCCGGGGGCGTGCTGATCGAGCCGACCTCGGGCAACACCGGCATCGGACTGGCCTTCGCGGCCGCCGCGCGCGGCTATCGCCTGATCCTGACGATGCCCGAGACGATGTCGGTCGAACGGCGCAAGATGCTGGCGCTGCTGGGCGCGGAGCTGGTGCTCACCGAGGGCCCGAAGGGCATGAAGGGCGCCATCGCCAAGGCGCAGGAGCTGCTGGCCGAAAACCCCGGCGCGGTGATGCCGCAGCAGTTCGAGAACCCCGCCAACCCGGCCGTCCACGACGTCACCACCGCCGAGGAGATCTGGGCCGACACGGGCGGCGCGCTGGACTATTTCGTGTCGGGCGTCGGCACCGGCGGCACCCTCACGGGCGTCGCGCGCACGCTGAAGCCGCGGCTGCCCGCGCTGAAGGTCGTCGCCGTGGAGCCGACCGCGAGCCCGGTGCTCGCCGGGGGCGAGCCGGGCCCGCACAAGATCCAGGGCATCGGCGCGGGCTTCGCGCCCGCGGTGCTGGATCGCGCGCTGATCGACGAGGTGATCGGCGTGGACAACGACGCCGCCTTCGCGATGGCGCGCAGGATCGCGCGGCTGGAGGGGGCGCCGGTCGGCATCTCCTCCGGCGCCGCGCTGGCGGCCGCGCTGCAGGTGGCGGCGCGGCCGGAGGCGAAGGGCAAGCGGATCGTCGTGATCCTGGCGAGCTTTGCGGAGCGCTATCTCTCCACGGCGCTGTTCGAGGGGCTGGGGGAGGACTGAGGCCGGGTCAGTCGAAATCGACCTCGAGCACGCGGCCGGTGCGGGCGTCGATGTCGACCTCGATCTCGCGCCCGCGCGCGTCGCGGCCTTCGACCTCCCATTTCCCGTCTTCCAGCTCGACCTCGCGGACCTCGACGACGCCGGCCTCGCGGGCGATGAAGATGGCCTCCTCGACCGAGGCCCGCGCGAGAGCGGGCGGGGCGAAGGCCATCGCAGCCGCGGCGAGCGGGAGAAGGAAACGCATGGAAACCTCTTGGCGCAGGACAAGCGCGCGTCCGCCACAGCGCGGGCGGACGACGCGCGGACGGTATGGGCGCTTCCGGGCGAGATCATGGCTCTGAGCGACATCGAGCTGGAGCGCTACGCGCGCCATCTGATGCTGCGCGAGATCGGCGGGCCGGGCCAGCGCCGCCTCGGCGCGGCGCGGGTGCTGGTGGTGGGGGCGGGCGGCCTCGGTTCGCCGGCACTGATGTATCTCGCCGCGGCGGGTGTCGGGACACTCGGGATCGTCGATGACGACGCCGTTTCGCTCTCCAACCTCCAGCGCCAGATCCTTCACGCCACCGGACGGGTGGGAGCGCCGAAGACCGACAGCGCCCGCGCGGCGCTGGCCGCCCTCAACCCCCATGTGCGCGTCGAGACCTTCCCGACCCGCCTGACCGCCGCGAACGCCGACGCGCTGCTGGCGGGCTGGGACCTCGCGCTCGACGGCTCCGACAATTTCGACGCGCGCGAGGCGCTGAACGCGGCCTGCGTGCGCGCGGGCGTTCCGCTGGTCGCCGCGGCGATCGGGCAGTGGGAGGGGCAGCTTTCGGTCTGGGAGCCCGCGCGCGGCGGACCCTGCTGGGCCTGCGTGTTCCCGACGCGCCCTGCCGAGGGCCTCGCGCCCTCCTGCGCCGAGGCCGGCGTGATGGGGGCGCTGGCCGGGGTCATGGGCGCGCTGCAGGCGGCCGAGGCGATCAAGCGACTGACCGGCGCGGGCGAGACGCTGACGGGGCGTCTGCTGCTCTACGACGCGCTTGGGGCGGAGTTCCGCACGATCGCCGTGGCCCGGCGCCCCGACTGCGCCGTCTGCGGCGGGATCAGCAGCGGCCCCGCGCTCCGTTGAGCACGCCGAGGCCCGCGCGGTCGCGCAGGGGCAGCCGCGTCACGGCCTCGGCCAGCGCATCGCCCAGCGCCTCGACGCGCTCGACGTCGAGGTAGGCGCGCGCCTGCGGCAGAATCGCCGCCTCGACCCACTCGAGCCGCCGGCGCAACGCCTCGAAACAGGCGCGCAGCATGAAGCCCAGCGCCTCCGGCGCCAGCGCCGCGCCCCGCCGGGCCAGCATGTCCAGTTCGTCGGCCAACTCGAGCGCGAGGCCGGCCGCCAGCGCCGCCTCGCGCCGTGCGATGGCGACCGCCTGCCGCGCTCCGGCGCCCGGCGGGGCGAGGCGCTCGACCACCGCGTACAGCGCCCGCTCCTCCGCCGGCTGCGACTGCGCCACGAGTCGGCGCAGCCGCGCCGCGGCGACGAGCGAGGCCGAGCCGTTCGCCGCGCGCGGCAGGGCGTCGGCGATGTCCTCCAGCAGCGCCGCCAGCGCCCGCTGGGCCGCGCGATCCTCCGCGAGAAAGCCCAGTGGGTCTGCGCGGATCGCCTCGGCCCCCCAGGGCCTGCGGCAGGCGAGGGCGGAGGCGGACGATGCGGCGTCGAGGCGGGCGACCATGGCGGCCTCCGATGGAGCGAAGGGATGCGCGAACTGTCGCGTGCGACGCCGCGGCGCGCCTTGATATGGGTCAAGGCGAGCGCACCTGCGCTAACCTACCGGTGGCGAAGGTGCGCGGGCCCAGGGCGAGGACGGACAAGATGCAGGCGTTTCAATTGGCCTTCTTCGGGCTGGCGGCGGTGGTGGCGGCCTTTGCGGCCGGCCGCGCGCACGATCCCGTCTACGCCTTCCACATGGCGATCTTCATGGCGTTGGCGGCGATCCTGTTCTTCCGCAGCTTCCGGCCCCGCCCGCTCGCGCCGCTCGGCTACGGCCCGGCCGATCCGAACGAGGAGCGCTACGAGGTCGGCGTGATCCGCTTCGGCGTCATCATGACGGTGTTCTGGGGCTGCGTCGGCTTCTTCATGGGCGTCTGGATCGCCTCGCAGCTCGCCTGGCCCGCGCTCAACTTCGATCTGCCCTGGACGACCTTCGGCCGGCTGCGGCCGGTGCACACCTCCGCGGTGATCTTCGCCTTCGGCGGCACGGCGCTGATCGCGACCTCGCTGTATGTGGTGCAGCGCACCTGCGGCGTCCCGCTGATCTCGCGCCGGCTCGCGTGGTTCGTGATGCTGGGCTACCAGCTGTTCATCGTGCTCGCGGCGACCAGCTATGTGATGGGCGGCTCGCAGTCCAAGGAATACGCTGAGCCCGAATGGTATATCGACCTGTGGCTGACGGTCGTGTGGGTCGCCTACCTCGTGCTTTATCTGGGCACGATCATGAAGCGCAAGGAACCGCACATCTACGTCGCGAACTGGTTCTATCTCGCCTTCATCGTGACCATCGCGATGCTGCATGTGGTCAACGGCCTCGCGATGCCGGTGAGCTTTCTTGGCTCGAAGTCCTACAGCGCCTTCTCCGGCGTGCAGGACGCGCTGACCCAGTGGTGGTATGGCCACAACGCGGTCGGCTTCTTCCTGACCGCCGGTTTCCTCGGCATGATGTATTACTTCGTTCCCAAGCAGGCGGAGCGGCCGGTCTACAGCTACCGGCTGAGCATCGTGCACTTCTGGTCGCTGATCTTCCTGTATATCTGGGCCGGGCCGCACCACCTGCACTACACCGCGCTGCCCAACTGGGCGCAGACGCTGGGCATGGTGTTCTCGATCATGCTGTGGATGCCGTCCTGGGGCGGCATGATCAACGGGCTGATGACGCTCTCGGGCGCATGGGACAAGCTGCGCACCGACCCGATCATCCGGATGATGGTGGCCGCCATCGCCTTCTACGGCATGAGCACCTTCGAGGGGCCGCTGATGTCGATCCGGGCGGTGAACTCGCTCAGCCACTACACCGACTGGACCATCGGCCACGTCCACTCCGGCGCCCTGGGCTGGGTCGGCATGATCACCTTCGGCGCGGTCTACTATCTGACGCCGCGCCTGTGGGGCCGGCCGCGGCTCTATTCGGTGGCCATGGTGAACTGGCACTTCTGGCTCGCGACCGTGGGCATCGTGCTCTACGCCGCGGCGATGTGGGTGTCGGGCATCATGCAGGGCCTGATGTGGCGCGAGACCAACGAACTCGGCTTCCTCGTCTACTCCTTCGCCGAGACGGTCGAGGCCATGCACCCGTTCTACGTGATCCGCGTGATGGGGGGCGTGCTCTATCTCGCCGGGGGGCTGCTGATGGCGTGGAACGTGTTCAGGACGATCCGGGGCGATCTGCGCGAGGAGGCGAGCGAGGGCGCCGCCGCCCCGCAGCCCGTCGCGGCCGAGTAGGGGAGCGCCGCCATGTCGGTCTGGAAGCATCACGAGAAGATCGAGAAGAACGCCACGCTCCTGCTGGTGCTGAGCCTGCTGGTCGTCTCCATCGGCGGCGTTGTGGAGATCGCGCCGCTGTTCTACCTGCAGAACACGATCGAGAAGGTGCAGGGCATGCGGCCCTACACGCCGCTGGAGTTGATGGGCCGCAACATCTACGTCCGCGAGGGCTGCTATCTCTGCCACAGCCAGATGATCCGCCCGATGCGCGACGAGGTGGAGCGCTACGGCCACTTCTCGCTTGCCGCCGAGAGCATGTACGATCACCCCTTCCAGTGGGGCTCCAAGCGCACCGGGCCCGATCTGGCGCGCGTCGGCGGCAAGTATTCCAACGACTGGCACGTCCAGCACCTGATCGCGCCCAAGTCGCTGGTGCCGGAGTCGATCATGCCGCCCTACGCCTTCCTCGCCGACCGCGCGCTCGACTTCGAGCGGGTGGCCATGCACCTTGAGGCCAACGTCGCCGTGGGCGTGCCCTATAGCGAGGACATGATCCGCAACGCCCGGCGCGACGTCATCAGTCAGGCGCGGCCGGAGAGCGACATCGCCGACGTCGCGGGCCTGCGCGCCCGCTACGGCGAGGCGGTGCGCGCCGAGGCGTGGGACGGCGACCCCTCCCGCGTGACCGAGATGGACGCGCTGGTGGCCTATCTGCAGATGCTGGGCACGCTGGTGGACTTCTCCACCTACGACGCCACAGCCATCGAAAACCTGCGCTGAGGGGGCGGTCATGGAGACCTACGAGGCGATGCGCCACTTCGCCGACAGCTGGGGCTTGCTGGCGCTGTTCCTGTTCTTCGTCGTGGTGGTCCTGCGCGTGCTGTTCCTGCCCAGCGTGAAGGCCAACGCCCGCGACGCCGCCATGATCCCCTTCCGCGACGACCCCGACAGCAAGGACCGCTGAGCATGGCCGAGAAGCGAATCGACGAGGCCACCGGCGTAGAGACCGTCGGGCACAGCTTCGACGGCATCGAGGAACTCAACAACCCGATGCCGCAATGGTGGCTGAGCATCTTCTACGCCACCGTCGTGTTTGCCCTAGTCTACACGATCTTCTTCCCGGCCTGGCCGATGGTGACCGAGGCCACGCGCGGCGTGCTGGGCTACAGCGCCCGCGGCGAGGTCGTGGAGCGCATCGCCGCGCACGAGGAGGGGCAGGCGGTCTGGCGCGAGCGCATCGACGCCGCCGATCTGGAGACGATCCGCACCGAGCCGGAGCTGCTGGACTTCGCGCTGGCCTATGGACGCGCGCAGTTTGCGGTCAACTGCGTCTCCTGCCACGGCTCGGGCGCGGCGGGGGCCGAGGGCGGCTATCCGAACCTCAACGACGACGACTGGATCTGGGGCGGCGATCTGGAGAACATCCATCTCACCATCGCCCACGGCGTGCGCAACGAGGCGGACCCGGACGCGCGCTATTCCATGATGCCGGCCTACGGGGCCGACGGGCTGCTGAGCCGCGCCGAGATCGCAGACGTCGCGCAGCATGTGCTGGCCTATTCCGACCGGGCGACCGACGAGGCTGCGGTCGAGCGCGGAGCCGTGATCTGGGAGGAGAACTGCGCCGCCTGCCACGGCGACGACGGCCGCGGCGGACCGGAGGTCGGCGCGCCGAACCTTGCCGACAACATCTGGCTCTACGGCGGTTCGGCGGAGGAGATCCAGGCCCAGATCTGGCGACCGCGCCACGGCGTGATGCCGCCCTGGGTCGAGCGGATCGGCGAGACGGCGGTGAAGTCGCTCGCCGTCTACGTCCACGCGCTGGGCGGGGGCGAGTAGGGCGCCCGCCGCCGCGCCTCAGGCCGCGCGGCGGCGGGGCTGGCGGGCGCGGCGGACGGCGCGGGCGTCGGTGTCGAACAGGCTCGCGAGTTGCTCCGTCAGGGCGCCGGCGAGCTGCTCCGCGTCGGTGATGGTGACGGCGCGGCCGTAGTAGCGCGTGACGTCGTGGCCGATGCCGATGGCGATCAGCTCGACCGCCGCGCGGCGCTCGATCATCGCGATCACGTCGCGCAGGTGGCGCTCGAGGTAGGTCGAGGGATTGACCGAGAGGGTGCTGTCGTCCACCGGCGCGCCGTCCGAGATCACCACCATGATCTTGCGCTGTTCGCTGCGGGCGATCAGGCGCTTGTGCGCCCACTCCAGCGCCTCGCCGTCGATGTTCTCCTTCAGCAGCCCCTCGCGCATCATCAGCCCGAGGTTGCGGCGGGCGCGTCGCCACGGCGCATCGGCGCCCTTGTAGACGATGTGGCGCAGGTCGTTCAGACGGCCCGGGTTCTGCGGACGGCCGGCCTTGAGCCACGCCTCGCGCGCCTGGCCGCCCTTCCACTGGCGGGTGGTGAAGCCGAGGATCTCCACCTTGACCTGACAGCGCTCCAGCGTGCGCGCCAGCACGTCCGCCGAGATCGCGGCGATCGAGATGGGGCGGCCGCGCATCGAGCCGGAATTGTCGATCAGCAGCGTCACCACGGTGTCGCGGAAGTCGGTGTCGCGCTCGACCTTGAAGCTGAGCGGGGTGGTGGGGTTGGCGACGACGCGGGCGAGGCGGCCGGCGTCGAGCACGCCCTCCTCCTGGTCGAACTCCCAGGCCCGGTTCTGCTGGGCCTGCAGGCGGCGCTGGAGCTTGTTGGCCAGACGCGAGACGGCGCCCTTCAGCGGCTCGAGCTGGCGGTCTAGATAGCTGCGCAGGCGGTCCAGTTCGGCCTCGTCGCAAAGCTCCTCGGCCGTGATCATCTCGTCGGCGGCGCGGGTGAATATCTTGTAGTCGCGGCTCGCCTCGCTGTCGGCCGGGGGCGGCGGGGGCGGGGGAGCGTCGCCCTCCTCGTCCTCGGCGGCGTCCGCGGCGTCGTCCGCGTCCTCCATGTCCTCCATCGAGACGTCGGCCGAGGCCTCCTTGCGCTCCTGGCTGCGCTGGTCGTCGGGGGCGTATTCCTGATCCTCGGCGCTGGACTGCTCCTGGTCTCCGGGGTCCTCCGGCGGGCTCTCGGGGCTGTCCTCGCCGTCCTCCGGCGCGTCCTCGTCATCGCCGCCGTCGGGGTCGTCGCCCAGCTGATCGGCGTAGCCGAGATCGGCGATCACCTGCCGCGCCGCGCGCGAGAAGGCGACGGGGTCGTCCACCGTGCCGGCCAGTTCGGGCAGGCTGACGCCGGCCTTGTCGTCGAGGAAGGGCCGCCAGAGGTCGAGCACGTTGGCCGCGCCCGCCGGCGCGTCGCGCCCCGTCACCAGCCCGCGCAGCGCCAGCGCGGCGGCGTCGGCCAGCGGCGCGTCGGCGGACGAGCGCATCGCCTCGAACCCGCGTCGGCGCGCCTCGTCGCCCAGCCGCGCGTCGAGGTTGTCGCCGACGCCCGGCATGGCGCGCGCGCCCAGCGCCTCGCAACGGGCGCGCTCGCAGGCCTCGTAGATCGCGCGCGCCATCTCGCCGGGCGGGGCGTAGCGGGCGTGGGTGTCGGCGTCGTGGAAGCGCCGGCGCAGCGCGGCGGCGTCCGCGGCGCCGCGCGCCAGCATCACTTCCGCCCGGGTCATCTTCCGCGACACCTGCGGCAGGCGCAGCGTGTCGTTGGTGGTCCCCGGCGGGTCGGTGGAATAGGTGACGCCGAGGTCGGGGTCGCCCGCCAGCGCGCGCGTCGCCTCCGCCAGCGCCTTCTTGAAGGGCTCGGCGGGATTGTCCGGCCCGCTCATGGCGTGCGCAGCACGAAACGGCGCGCCAGCGCCTGCAGCGGCCGGGCGTTGCCGGGGCGCGGATCGGCGAAGAAGGCGATCTGCGCCGCGCTCGCGGTGATTGGCGTGGCGAGCACGCGCCAGCTGACGATCTCGCTGCAGGGAGGCGTCGTCAGCGAGCCCTCGTAGGCGAAGCCGACGCGGTTCGCAGGCAGCAGGCCGGCAGGGTCAATCTTGGCCTCGCCGCCCGTCGCGGAGAGGCGCCAGACGTCGTCGAGGATCGGATTCTCCGCGCCTTCCTCCACAAGAACGCCGACCACCAGCAGCCGGCCGTCCGCGGCGCGGTGAACGAAGTGGACCTCCATCGGCGCGCGGCGGCCGTCCAGGGCATGCTCGGCGGGGGCGTGGAAATGGAACTGGGCCAGCGCGAAGTCAGCGCCCTTGAGCCGCGCGCCGCCCGCCCCGTGCGCGACGACCGCGATGGTCGGGCCTTCGTCCTCCACCTCGGCGACAAAAGGGCGCCAGTCGATCACCAGCGCCGGCCCCTGCGCCGGGATCGCGTCGGCGCTGTCGAGCGGCACGGGCGACTGTTGCGTCCCCGCGCAGGCGGCGTATTCGGCCGACAGCGCCGCCCAGCGCTCCGGGCCGGTCGGGCCGGCGTAGCTCCACGGCCCCTGCGGCTCGGCGGCGGCGGCGCAACCGGCGGTGGCGAGTGCGAGAAGCGCGGGGCGCATCGCGCTCAGCCCAGCGACACGGACGCAGCGCTCTCGGGCAGCTCGACCCCGAAGCAGCGCTGGTAGAACTCGGCGACCGTCTGGCGCTCCAGCTCGTCGCACTTGTTCAGGAAGGTCAGGCGGAAGGCGAAGCCGACGTCGCCGAAGATCGCCGCGTTCTCGGCCCAGGCGATCACGGTGCGCGGGCTCATGACGGTGGAGAGATCGCCGTTCATGAAGGCGGAGCGGGTGAGATCGGCCACCGTCACCATGCGGCCCACGGTCGTGCGGCCCGGCCCGCTGTCCATGTCCGGCCGCTTGGCCAGCACGATGGCGACCTCGGCGGCGTGGGGCAGGTAGTTCAGCGTCGCGACCAGGGACCAGCGGTCCATCTGACCCTGATTGATCTGCTGGGTGCCGTGGTAGAGGCCCGTCGTGTCGCCCAGACCCACGGTGTTCGCGGTGGCGAACAGGCGGAAGTAGGGGTGCGGCGTGATGACCTCGTTCTGGTCCAGCAGGGTCAGCTTGCCGTCGGTCTCCAGCACGCGCTGGATCACGAACATCACGTCCGGCCGGCCGGCGTCGTACTCGTCGAAAACGATGGCGCAGGGGTTGCGCAGCGCCCAGGGCAGGATGCCCTCGTGAAATTCGGTGACCTGCTTGCCGTCGCGGATCTTGATCGCGTCCTTGCCGATCAGGTCGATGCGGCTGATGTGGCTGTCGAGGTTCACGCGCACGCAGGGCCAGTTCAGCCGCGCCGCCACCTGCTCGATGTGCGTCGACTTGCCGGTGCCGTGGTAGCCCTGGATCATGACGCGGCGGTTGTGCGAGAAGCCCGCGAGGATCGCGAGCGTGGTGTCGCGGTCGAAGCGGTAGGTCGGATCGAGCGCCGGCACGCGGTCGGTCGGCTCGGCGAAACCCTTGACCGTCATCGCAAGGTCGATGCCGAAGGTCGCGCGGACGTCGATCTCGACGGTGGGGTGCGTCTCGGGCAATGCGCCGTCCGCCATAACGGGCTCCTGGTGGGGTCTTTTGCAGCGCCGCAGCATAGGCCGGGCGGGGGCCAGCGCAAGGCGGCGCAGCCGGGATTCAGCGTCCCCGGGGCGAGAGCCGCGTGACATGGCCCATCTTGCGCCCCGGGCGGGCCTGCGCCTTGCCGTATAGGTGCAGCGCCGCGCCGGGCTCGGCGGCGAGGCGCGCCCAGTCGCCTGCGGCGTCGCCGAGCAGGTTGTCCATGACGGCGTCCGCGTGGCGGACGGGATCGCCCAGCGGCCAGCCGCAGACGGCGCGGACATGCTGGGCGAACTGGTCGACCGCGCAGGCCTCCAGAGTCCAGTGGCCGGTGTTGTGGACCCGGGGCGCGACCTCGTTGGCCAGCAGGCGCCCGTCGGGCATGTGGAACAACTCGACGCCCATGACGCCCACATAGTCGAGCGCCGTCAGGATGCGAACGGCGATGTCGGCGGCGCGGGCGGCGGTCTCGGCGTCCACGGCGGCCGGGACCGTGGTGCGCCGCAGGACGCCGCCTTCGTGGCGGTTCTCGCCGGGGTCGTAGGCGCGCACGGCGCCGTCGAGCCCGCGCGCGGCGACCACGGATATCTCGCGCACGAAGGGCGCCACCGCCTCGAGGATCGCGAGCCGCCCGCCCATCGCGGCGAGCGCCGCCGGCGCGTCGCCCGGGCCGGCGATGCGCGCCTGTCCCTTGCCGTCATAACCCATGCGCCGGGTCTTGAGGATCGCGGGCGCCCCCAGCGCGGCGAGCGCGCGGTCCAGCGAGGCGGCGTCCTCCACGGCGGCGAAGGCGGCGGTTTCGACGCCGATCCCGTTGAGGAAGGCCTTCTCCGCCAGCCGGTCCTGCGCCACGGCCAGCGCCCGGGCCCCGGGACGGACGGGGACGCGCGCGGCCAGCGCCTCGACCGCGGCGACGGGGACGTTCTCGAACTCCAGCGTCACCACGTCGACCGCGGCTGCGAAGGCCGCCAGCGCCGCAGCGTCGTCCCAGCCGGCTCGGGTGTGGCGGGCGACGTCGGCCGCAGGCGCCTCGGCGTCGGGCGCGTAGACATGGGCGCGCAGGCCCATCCGCGCGGCGGCCATGGCCAGCATCCGACCCAACTGCCCGGCGCCGAGGATGCCGACCGTGGCGCCCGGCGGCAGCGGCTCACTCATCGGCCACGGTCTCGGCCACGGCCGCCGTCTGGGCGGCGCGCCATTCGTCGAGGCGCTCGGCCAGCGCCGGGTCGGTCGCGGCGAGCATGGCGGCGGCGAACAGGCCCGCATTGGCCGCGCCCGCCTCGCCGATGGCGAAGGTCGCCACGGGCACGCCCTTCGGCATCTGGACGATGGACAGCAGGCTGTCGAGCCCGTTCAGCGCGCGGCTCTGCACCGGCACGCCCAACACGGGCAGGCGCGTCTTGGCGGCGAGCATGCCCGGCAGATGCGCCGCGCCCCCCGCCCCGGCGACGATCGCGCGCAGGCCGCGGCCCGCGGCGGCCTCGGCGTAGGCGAACAGGCGGTCGGGGGTGCGATGGGCGGAGACGACGCGCGTCTCGTGCGCCACGCCCAGGGCGGCGAGGATGTCGGCGGCGGCCTTCATCGTCGGCCAGTCCGACCGGCTGCCCATCACCACGCCCACCAACGGCCCGTCCATCGCGCATCCTCTCCTGTAGCGGCGGCCGGACCTTATGCGGCGGCCGCCTGCGCGGCGAGAGGTCCGGCGCGCGTATTCCCCTCTCGAGCCGCCGGCCTCAGCGCCGCAGCGCCGCCCTCACGTCGCGCAGGCGGATCGCGCCGCCCAGCACCACCGCGGCGGCGTAGACGAGCCCGCCCAGCGCCACCGCCTCGCCCAGCGCGACCCAGCGCTCGCCCGGGGCGGCGAAGCGGCCGGCCCGGGCCGCGGCGAAGGCCGCCAGCGCCGCGGCCATGACGACGGTGGCCAGCGCCAGTCGCGGCAGGGCCCGGCGCAGGCGCTCGTCCGCCGCCGCCGCGTCGCCGAAGGCGCGCGCGCCGCGCCACAACAGCCCCAATTGCGCCCACGCAGCCAGCGTCGTGGCCAGAGGGATCGCGGCGAAGCCGATCAGCGGCGCCAGCGCCACGGCCAGCGCGGTGTTCGTCGCCATGCCGATCAGCGCATAGCGCAGCGGCCGGTCCATGTCCTCGCGCGCGAAGAACGCCGGTTGCACGACCTTCTGCAGCACGAAAGCCGGCAGGCCGAGCGCGAACAGCGCCACCGCCAGCGCAACGGCCGCCGTGTCGTCCGCGGTGAAGGCGCCGCGCTCGAACAGCACGCCCACGATCTGCGGCCCGATCACCACCAGCGCCGCCGCCGCCGGCAGGGTCAGCGCCAGGGCGAACTCGGCGGCGCGGTTCAGCGCCTCGCGCGCGCCGACGCCGTCGCCGGCGCGGACGCGGCGGGAAAGCTCGGGGAGCAGGACCACGCCGATGGCCACGCCGACAAGGCCGAGGGGAAGCTGGTAGAGCCGATCCGCGTAGCTGAGCCAGGCCACGGCGCCCTCGAAGAAGGAGGCGATCAGCGTGCCGATCACGAGGTTGATCTGCATCGCGCCCCCCGCCACCGCGCCTGGCAGGCCGAGCCGCGCCAGCCTGCGCACCCCCGGCGTCAGCCGCGGCCGGCGCAGCGCGAACCGCATGCCCGCCGCCTCCGCCGCCCGAGCCACCAACGCCACCTGCGCAAAGCCCGCCAGCAACACCCCCCACGCCAGCGCGTCGCCCACCCGCAGCGCGAGGCTCCAGGCCAGCCCCATCGCGCCGATCAGGACGACGTTCAGCAGGATGGGCGCGGCTGCGGGCGCGGCGAAGCGGCCCATCGCGTTCAGCACGCCCGAGAACAGCGCCGTCAGCGCCATGCAGAAGAGATAGGGAAACTCGATGCGCGCGTAGAAGACGGCGAGGTCGAACTTGGCCGCGTCCTGCGCGAAGCCCCCCGCCAGCGCCAGCACCAGCAGGGGCATGGCGAGTTGCGCCACGACCGTCAGCGCGAGCAGCGTGGCCACCAGCGCCGCCAGCGCCTCCTCGGCGAAGGCGCGGGCGGCGTCGCGCCCCTCGCCCTCCAGCCGCTTGGCGAAGAGCGGCACGAAGGCGGCGTTGAAGGCGCCCTCGGCGAAGAGGCGGCGGAACATGTTGGGCAGGCGGAAGGCGACGAAGAAGGCCTCCGCAACCGGCCCCGCGCCAAGCAGCGCCGCGATCATCACGTCGCGCACGAAGCCGAGCACGCGCGAGCCGAGCGTCCAGAACCCGACGGTGAAGAAGCCGCGCAGCAGGCGGACGGGGCGGAAATCCACGAGGCTCACTCCCGCGATCAGTCCGCGGCGACGTCGGCCGCGGCGCGGTCGATGGCGGCGCGCAGGCGGCGCACGATGACCTGCTGCTTGGCGGCCGAGCGGATCTTCAGGCCGAACAGGTCCTTGACGTAGAAGACGTCCACCGCCTGCTCGCCGTAGGTGGCGATGACCGCGGAGAAGATGTTGATGTTGGCCTCGGCCAGCGCGCTGGTCAGGTCGTGCAGCAGGCCGAAGCGGTCGCGCGTGTCCACCTCGATCACGGTGTAGATGTCGGAGGCCTCGTTGTCGAAGGTGATGCGGGTCGGCGCGTCGAAGTGGCGGTCGCGCTTGCGCCCCGCCCTGCGGCGCTCGGCCAGCGCGGCGCGGGGCGCGATCTCGCCCGCCAGGGCGCGGCGGATGGTCGTCTGGAGCCGGTCGAACTGGTCGGGGGCGTAGGCGCCGCCCTCGAGGTCCTGGATCCAGAACGCCGAGGTCGCCATGCCGTCGGCGGTGGTGAAGGTGCGCGCGTCGACCACGCTCGCCCGCGCCAGCGCCATGGCGGCGGCCATGCGGCTGAACAGGCCGGGGTGATCGTTCATCAGGATCAGCGCGCGCGTCGCGTCGCGGCCGGGCTCGGGGTCGATGCGGATGGCGGGCTCGTCCTCGACCGCCGTCTGGGCCATGCGGGCGTGGGCGGCGTGGGCGTCGGCGTCGAGGCCCAGCCAGAAGGGCGGGTAGTGCCGCGCGATCTCGCGCTGGACGGCCTCCTCCGGCCAGTCGGCCAGCGCCTCGCGCAGCGCCTGCTTGGCCTCCTCGACCCGTTCGGCGCGGGACAGCCGCTCGGCGCCGCCGGTCAGCACGGCGCGGGTGTCGTAGTAGAGGTGGCGCAGCAGTTGCGCCTTCCAGTTGTTCCACACGCCCGGGCCCACGGCGCGGATGTCGCAGACCGTCAGCACCAGCAGAAGGCGCAGCCGCTCCGGGGAACGCACCTCGTCGGCGAAGGCGCGCACCGTGCGGGGGTCGGCGATGTCGCGCTTCTGGGCGGTGTCGCTCATCAGCAGGTGCCAGCGCACGAGCCAGGCGGCCATCTCGACCTGCCCCGGATCGAGGCCGATGCGAGGGCCGAGCTCGCGCGCCACGGCCTCGCCGACAACCGAGTGGTCTTCGGGCAGGCCCTTGCCGATGTCGTGCAGGAACAGCGCGACCGACAGCACCTCGCGGTCCACGCCGGACTTCACCACCTCGGACGCGATGGGAAGCTCCTCCGCAAGCTCCCCGGCCGCCAGCCGCCGCAGCACGCCCACGGCCATGATGGTGTGCTCGTCGACCGTATAGTGATGATACATGTTGAACTGCATCATCGCGACGATGCGGCCGAACTCGGGCACGAAGCGGCCGAGCAGACCGCATTCGTTCATCCGGCGCAGGGCCCTCTCGGGGTCGCGGGAGCGGGCGAGCAGCTTGAGAAATATCGCGTTGGCGCGAGGGTCGGCGCGCAGCGCGTCGTCCACGAGGTCGAGATTGGCGGCGACGGCGCGCATCGCGTTGGGGTGGACCAGCGCGCCGGTGCGCAGGCCCTCCTCGAACAGGCGCAGCATGGCGACGGGCTCGCGCTCGAACAGATCGGGCGCCGCGATGTCGACGCGCCCGTCGCGCAGCGTGAAGCCCTCCGCCAGCGGCGTGGCGGCGCCGAGGCCGAAGGCGCGGGCGAGCGAGCGCACCTCCTGCGAACGCTTCTTGTGCCGGTGCTCCAGCGCGGCGCAGAACCAGCGGGTCAGATCGCCCACGTCCTTGGCGGCGCGGAAATAGTCCTGCATGAACCGCTCGACGCCGCGCCGCCCATCGGCGTCGGCGTAGTCCATCCGGCGCGCCACCTCGATCTGAAGTTCGAAGCCGAGCTGCTCGTGCGCCCGCCCCGCCGCCCAGTGCAGGTGGCAGCGGACGGTCCAGAGGAAGCGCTCGGCGGCGGCGAAGGTCGCCACCTCGTCCTGCGTGAACACGCCCTGCGCCACGAGATCGGCGACGGTGTCCGCGTGGTAGAGATACTTTGCGATCCAGTAGAGCGTCTGCAGGTCGCGCAGGCCCCCCTTGCCTTCCTTCACGTTCGGCTCGACGAGATATCGCGAGCCGCCCTGGCGCTGGTGGCGCTGGTCGCGCTCGGCCAGCTTGGCCTCGACGAAGGCGGGGCCGGTCTTGCTGAACAGGTCGCGCCAGAGGCGGAAATGCAGCTGCGCGAGTTGCCCCTCCTCGCCCCAGAGAAAGCGCTTCTCGAGCAGCGTGGTGCGGATGGTGACGTCGGACTTCGCAAGCCTCACGCAGTCGTCGGGCGAGCGGACGGCGTAGCCGACCTTCAGCTTGAGGTCCCACAGCAGGTAGAGCGTGGTCTCGATGAAGCTCTCCCCCCATGCGGTGGGCTTGTAGGGGCGCAGGAACAGCAGGTCGACGTCGGAGAAGGGCGCCAACTCCGCGCGGCCGTAGCCGCCGACCGCCGCTACGGTCATCCGCTCGCCGCGGGTGGGGGTGGGGTTGGGGTGCAGCAGCATCGCCACGTCGAGTGCGCCGCGCACCACGGCGTCGGCGGCCTCGGCCAGCGCGCGCGCCGCCTGCAGGCCGTCGAGCGCGCCGGCCTCGAAGCGCGCGCGCACGCTGGCGCGGCCCTGATCCAGCAGCGTCTTGAGCGCGGCGGCCGCGGCCTTGCGGCCGGCGTCCCGGCCGTCGGACTCGATGCGGGCGGCGAGCGGGGCGAGGTCCAGCCCGCCCGGCGCGCTGTCGGGACCGTCCACGGCTCAGGAGGCCGGGGCGAGGACCGCGGGCGCGGGATCGCGGATCACGAAGCCGTCGGCCGTGACCTCCATCACCGCCAGCGCCCGCCGCACCACGCCGTCGGAGCCGATCCGGAAAGGGCCGGCGGCGCCGGGGAAGTCCGCCGCGGCCTGCAGGCGTTGCCGGGTGAAGGGCGTGGGGTCGTTGGCCGCGCGGCCCTGCTGCGCCAGCGTCGCGGCGACGACGGCCGCATCGTAGCCCAGCGCCGCCACGCCGACGGGCGCGCGGCCGGCGCGGGCGCGGAAGCGCTGCACGAAGGCGCCGTTGCGGTCGGGGTCCCGCGCCGCGAACCAGCCGCCCACGGTGGTCGAGGCCGCGCTGGGGCGCAGGCTCTCCCAGGTCGAGGTCCCCAGATACTGGAAACGGCTCGGCAGCACGTCGTGGTAGGCGAGGAAGGAGGCGAGATACTCCAGCCCGCCGCCGCCCTCGGCGATCAGCACCGCGTCGGTCCCGCCGTCGATGATGCCGCGCGCCCCCGAGGCCGTGGCGTCCTGCACGCCCTGCTGGCTGCGCGGATAGCTGAGCCGGGAGACCAGCCGCCCGCCGGCGCGGGGCGCGGCCGAGGCGGCGGCCTGGGCGACGATCTCGCCGTATTGCTCCTGCGGATAGACCACCGCGAAGTTCCGCTTGCCCTGCGAGACGGCGTACTGGAGCACCCGCTCGACCTCGTTCTCCGGCGCGAAGCCAAGCACGACGGTCGAGGCGGAAGCCGCGCCGCTGAAGGGCGTGAAGGCCAGCGCCTGCACCCCGAGACGCTGGGCGACCGGCGAGACGGCCAGCGCCTCCGCCGCGAAGAAGGGCCCGAGGATCAGGGTCGCGCCCTCCGAGACCGCCTGCTCGGCGACCGTGACGGCGCGGGCGGGGTCGGCGGCGGTGTCGTAGACGCGCAGGTCGACAAGGCCGGCCGGGAAGCCGTCCAGCGCCATGCGCGCGGCCGCTTCGAGGTCGCGGGCCTGCGCCTGCACGCCGGACTCGCCACCCGAGAAGGGCGCAAGCAGCGCCACCTGGGCCGGGCGAGCGGGATCGACCCGCGGCGCCTGCGGCGCGGTCGCCGCAGCGGTTCCGCTCCCGGCGACCGGCGGCTGCGCGGCGCAGGCCGCCAGCGTGAGCGCCAGAAGGCCGAGCGCGAGGCCCGCGCGCAGATTGCGGATGACGGCGGCGGCGGGTCCGCGCATGATCGCCTCCCTCGAAAGGTTTGGCCGCCCGGTGCGGCATGGGGCGACATGATTGCTGATCCGCGCGGCAAACGCGACCCCCGGGGAACCGCACCGCCGGCCCGCGAGCGCGCGCCGTTGCCGGCCGGCCTCTATCTGGTCGCCACGCCGATCGGCTCGGCGGACGACGTGACCTTGCGCGCGCTGGACATCCTGTCGCGCGCCGATGCCATCGCGGCGGAGGACACGCGCCGGGCGCGGCACTTGATGGACATTCACGGCCTGGCGCTGGGCGGGCGGCCGCTGATCCCCTACCACGACCACAACGGCGGGGCGCAGCGGCCGGGCCTGCTCGCGCGGATCGCCGCCGGCGAGGCCGTGGCGCTGGTCTCCGACGCCGGCACGCCGCTGGTGGCCGACCCCGGCTGGCGGCTCGCGCGCGAGGCCATCGACGCAGGGCTGCCCGTGACCGCCGCGCCGGGCGCCTCGGCGGTGCTGGCGGCGCTGTCGCTGGCGGGCCTGCCCACGGACCGCTTCCTGTTCGCGGGCTTCGCGCCGACGAAGACGGGCGAGCGGGCGCGGTTCCTCGCCGAGTTCGCCGCCGTGCCCGCGACGCTGGTCTTCTACGAAAGCCCGCGCCGGCTGGCCGAGGCGCTGGCGGCGATGGCGCAGATCTACGGGCCGCGACCCGCGGCGGTGTGCCGGGAGCTGACCAAGAAGTTCGAGGAGGTGCGCCGCGCCCCTCTCGACGCGCTGGCCGCCGATTACGCCGCCGGTCCGGAGCCCAAGGGCGAGATCGTCGTGGTGATCGGCCCGCCCGCCGAGGCGCCGGCGGCGGAGGCCGACATCGACGCCGCGCTGCGCGCCGCGATGGCGCGGGCCTCGGTCAAGGACGCCGCCCGCGAGGTGGCCGAGGCGCTGGGGGCCCCGCGCAAGGCCGTCTACCAGCGCGCGCTGGCGCTGCAGGGCGAGCGGTGAGCGATCCGCGCCGCGCCTGGGGTCGGCGCAACCACCGGGCGGGCCTGGCGGCCGAGGACATCGCGGCGCGCTGGTACGAGGCCCGCGGGGCCGTCGTGCTGGCGCGGCGGTGGCGGGCGGCCGAAGGCGAGATCGACCTGATCGTGCGCGACGGCGATTGCCTGGTGTTCGTCGAGGTGAAGGGCGGCCGCGCCGCGCTGGCGCGCGACTGCATCAGCGCGGCCCAATGGGCGCGCTTGGAGCTGGCTGCGCTGAGGTATATGCTCGTCAGTCAGACGGGTGAGACCCCGGCGCGCTTCGACGCGGCCTTCGTCGGGCCGGACGGGGCGGTGGCGGTGGTCGAGAACGCCCGCGCGAGCGAGGCATGGTGAGCGACATGAGCAGACACACCCTGCGGCTTTGCGCCGCGGCGGTCGCGCTGGCAGGGGCGACGGCGTGCGCGCCGCTGGTCATCGGCGCGGGCGCAGTCACCGGATTGAGCGTCGCGCAGGAGCGCGGCACCCGCGACGCCCTGACCGACTTCGACATCCAGGCCAACATCAACGGCAACCTGCTGAACCACTCCGGCGAACTGTTCCGCCGCGTGGGCGTGGAGTCCATCGAGGGCCGCGTGCTGCTGACCGGCGCCGTGAGCCGGCACGACCATTCGTTGAAGGCCACCGAGATCGCCTGGGCGGCCCCGGGGGTTCGCGAGGTGACCAACGAGCTGATCATCGACGGCGACCCGAGTTTCCGGCGCTTCTCGGAGGACGTCTGGATCACCACGCAGCTCAATGCGCGGATGATCGCCGACCCGCAGATCGCCTCGATCAACTACACCATCGAGACCCACCGCGGCGTCGTGCACCTGCTTGGGCTCGCGCGCTCGGAGCCGGAGCTGGAGCGGCTGGCCAATCTCGCCGCCTCGGTGCCGGGGGTGAAGCAGGTGGTCAGCCACGTCCTGGTCATCGACGACCCGCGCCGCCAGCGTGTCTGAGGAGCCCCCTCCATGAGAGCCCGCCGATGAGGTATCGCCCGTGAGGTATCGCCAGTGAGCCTGCGCGTCGCCATCCAGATGGATCCCGTCGCCGGCGTGAACGTCGAGAAGGACAGCACCTTCCGCATGGCGGAGGAGGCGCAGGCGCGCGGCCACGCGCTGTTCCATTACCAGCCCGACGGGCTGGTGTGGCGAGAGGGGAGGGTGCTGGCCACGGGTCAGGACCTGACGGTGCGCCGCGAGCAGGGGGCGCATTTCACGCTGGGGCCGTCGCGACAGATCGACCTGGCCGAATGGGACGTCGTGCTGCTGCGGCAGGACCCGCCCTTCGACATGGGCTACATCACCACCACCCATATCCTCGAGCGCGTCCACCCCAGGACGCTTGTGGTCAACGATCCGTTCTGGGTGCGCAACTGCCCCGAGAAGCTGCTGGTGCTCGACTTCGCCCATCTCGGCCCGCCGACCATGATCGCGCGGGGGCTGGAGGACATCCGCGCCTTCCGCGCCGAGCACGGCGACATGATCCTGAAGCCGCTCTACGGCAACGGCGGCGCGGGCGTCTTCAAGCTGCCGCAGGCCGACGCCAACCTCAGCGCGCTGCACGAGCTGTTCATGGGGCTGAACCGCGAGCCGCTGATCGCCCAGAAGTTCCTCCCCGCCGTGGTCGAGGGCGACAAGCGTGTGATCCTTGTGGACGGCGAATGCGTCGGCGCCATCAACCGCGTGCCGCAGAAGGGCGAGGCGCGGTCGAACATGCACGCCGGCGGCGTCGCGGTCGCAACCACGGTGACCGAGCGGGACCGCGAAATCTGCGCGGCCATCGGGCCGACGCTCAAGGAGCGGGGGCTGATCTTCGTCGGCATCGACGTGATCGGCGGCCAGCTCACCGAGATCAACGTGACCTCGCCCACCGGCATCCAGGAGCTGGAGCGTTTCGACGGGGTGAACGCCGCCGCGCTGATCTGGGATGCGATCGAGGCGCGGCGGGCGCCCTGACGCCGATGTCGCTTCGCCTCGACGCCATCTCGCTGATCCTGCGGCTGGTGAACAAGCCGCGGCTGGCGCGCATGAACAGCGCCGAGCTGCCGAGGGCCCGGCGCGTTGTCGAGCGGATGGCGCCGCGGATCATGCGCGCGCCGCGCGGCGCGACCTTCCGCGAGGAGCCCGGGCCGCCGCGGCTGCTGTGGACCGGACCGCCGGTGGAGGGGCGTGCGATCCTCTATCTCCACGGCGGCGGCTTCGTGCTGTGCTCGCCGCGCACGCACCGCCACCTCGCCGCGGCGCTGGCCATGGCGGCGGGGGCGCCGGCGGCGATGGCGTTCTACCGCCTGGCGCCCGAGCATCCGCACCCGGCGCAGGTGCAGGACATGCTGGCCGCCTATCGCGCCCTGTTGGACCGCGGCCTGCGGGTGGCGGTGGCGGGCGACAGCGCCGGCGGCGGGCTGGCCTTCGCCCTGACGCCGGCGGCGCGGGCGGCGGGGCTGCCGGACCCGGCCTGCGTCGTCGGCTTCTCGCCCTGGTGCGACATGACCATGGCCAGCCCCACGCTGCGCGCCAACGCCGCTTCGGACGCGATGCTGCCCGTGGCGCGGATGGCGGAGGTGGTCACGCTGCGCATGGGCGGGGCTGACCCGGCCGACCCGCTGGCCTCGCCGGTCTTCGCCCGCTTCGAGCGCCCGCCGCCGCCCGCGCTGATCTTCGCCAGCCGCCGCGAGATCCTCGCCGGCGACGCCGAGGCGATGGCCGCGGCCTGGACGGCGGGGGGCGGCGCGGCGCGGCTGGTCTGGTCGGACCGGGCGCCGCACGCCTGGCCGCTGTTCGTCGGCTGGTCCGGCGTCGCCGACGCGGCCGTGGCGGAGGCTGGCGCCTTCGTGCGCGCGGCGCTGGACGGGTGAGGCGGGCTCAGGCGGGCGGCTCGCCCATGAGGCTCTCGTGGCGCAGGAAGTCGAAGTCGCAGCCCTGCGGCGCCTGCAGCACGGTGCGGGCGTAGAGCGCGCGATAGCCGCGGGCGGGCGGGGCCGGCGGGGCGTGGCCCGCCAGCCGCCGGGCGATCTCGTCAGTCTCCACCAGCAGGTCGATGCGCTTCCCGGCCACCGAGAGGCGGATGCGGTCGCCGTCGCGCACCGCCGCCAGCGGCCCGCCCGCCGCCGCCTCGGGCGCGATGTGCAGCACCACGGCGCCGAAGGCGGTGCCCGACATGCGCGCGTCGGAGATTCGCAGCATGTCCTTCACGCCTTGGCGGGCGAGCTTCTTCGGGATCGGCAGATAGCCCGCCTCGGGCATCCCCGCCGCCAGCGGGCCCGCGTTCTTGAGCACGAGCACGTCCTGCGGCGTGACGTCGAGGTCGGGGTCGTCGATGCGCGCGGCGAGGTCGGCCAGCCCCTCGAACACCACCGCGCGTCCCTCCGTCTCGAACAGCGCGGGCGTGGCGGCGGCGCGCTTGAAGATGGCCCCGTCCGGGGCGAGCGAGCCCGACAGGGCGATCAGCCCGCCGACCGTCGAGACCGGATCGTCGAAGGGGCGGATCACTGCGCGGTCCACCCATTCCAGCGGCTCGGAAAGCCGGTCGGCCAGCGTCGTTCCCGTGACGTCGATGGTGTCGAGGTGCAGCAGGTGGCGCAGTTCGCGCAGCACCGCGCCGACGCCGCCGGCGGCGTGGAAGTCCTCCATGTAGCCCTGACCCACCGGCTTGAGGTCGACCAGCACCGGCGTCTCGTCAGAGATGCGGTTGAGCTGCGCGTCGCTGATGCGCAGACCGCGCCGGCCGGCGATCGCGGCCAGGTGGATGACCGCGTTGGTGGAGCCGGAGACCGCCATGAGCACGCGCAGGGCGTTCTCCACCGACTTGTCGGTGACGACGGCGCTCGGCCGGATCGGGTTGACGATGAGCTGGACGGCCGCGGCGCCGGTCGCCTCGGCGGCGACGAGGCGGTCGGCGGCGACGGCGGGGATCGCGGCCGAGCCGGGCAGGGCCATGCCCAGCGTCTCGGCGATCACCGCCATGGTGCTGGCCGTGCCCATGACCGCGCAGGTGCCGGCGGTGGCGGCGAGGCGGCCCTCCACCGCGTCGATCTCCTCCCGGTCGATCTCGCCGGCGCGGAAGCGGCCCCAGAAGCGCCGGCAGTCGGTGCAGGCGCCCAGCCGCTCGCCGCGGTGGCGCCCCGTGGACATCGGGCCGGTGACGAGCTGGATCGCGGGCACGTCGGCCGAGATGGCGCCCATGAGCTGCGCCGGGACGGTCTTGTCGCAGCCGCCGATCAGCACGAGCGCGTCCATGGGCTGGGCGCGCGCCATCTCCTCGGTGTCCATGGCCATGAGGTTGCGGTAGACCATGCTGGTGGGGCTGAGGAACACCTCGCCCAGCGAGGTGGTCGGGAAGGGCCGCGGCAGCGCGCCGGCCGCCAGCACCCCGCGCGACACCGCCTCGACCAGTTCCGGCATGGTGCGGTGGCAGTTGTTGAAGCCCGAGGGCGTCATCGCGATGCCGACCACCGGGCGCGCGAGCATCTCGGTGGAGAGCCCCATCGAGCGCGCGAACGACCTCCGCAGGTAGAGCGCGAAGTCGCGGTCGCCGTAGTTGGTCAGCCCCCGCGCGAAGCCGTGGTCGTCGCTCATCCCGCATTTCCCCCGAAACGTCGCCTGCGACAGTGGCGCGGCGCGGGGCCGGCGACAACCGGGGCGGGGGCGCCCTACCGTCGCGCGGCGGCAGGGATTATGACGGCGCGCGACGCGGGCTTCGCGAGGGGGGAAAGAGACATGCAGGAACTGACGCATTTCATCGGCGGTCGCCACGTCGCGGGGACCTCGGGTCGCTTCGCCGACGTCTGGAACCCCGCGACCGGCGAGGTTCAGGCCCGCGTTCCGCTCGCCAGCCGGGCCGAAGTGGACGAGGCCGTGCGCGTCGCCGCCGAGGCTCAGCCGAAGTGGGCGGCCACCAACCCCCAGCGGCGGGCGCGGGTGCTGATGGAGTTCGTGCGGCTGCTCAACCGCGACATGGACAAGCTGGCCGAGGCGATCAGCCGCGAGCACGGCAAGACCTTCCCCGACGCCAAGGGCGACGTGCAGCGCGGGCTGGAGGTCGCGGAGTTCTGCATCGGCGCGCCGCACCTGCTGAAGGGCGAGTTCACCGAGGGCGCCGGCCCCGGCATCGACATGTA
>DAINOD010000037.1:0-26477 GCA_036735545.1 Rubrimonas sp.
GTCTGGCTCTCGACGCCCTTGGCGCCGTCGATGACCATCACCGCCGCGTCCACGGCCGTGAGGGTGCGGTAGGTGTCCTCGGAGAAGTCCTCGTGGCCCGGCGTGTCCACCAGGTTGAACCACCGACCGTCGTATTCGAACGACATCGCCGAGGCGCTGACCGAAATGCCGCGGTCCTTCTCCATCTTCATGAAGTCCGACCGCGTGCGCCGCGCCTCGCCCTTGGCGCGCACCTGCCCGGCCATCTGGATCGCGCCCCCGTAGAGCAGGAGTTTTTCCGTCAGCGTGGTCTTGCCCGCGTCGGGGTGCGAGATGATGGCGAAGGTGCGCCGGCGGGCCACCTCCGGCGGCAGGGCGACGCTGTTGTGGCCTAGGTCGAGCATGTGCGGGGTATAGGGTCGGGCGGCGACGGACGGAAGGGGGCCGCTGACGCGCCGCCCGGCATCGGCTATGTCCCGGCGATGACCCCGCGCCTCTTCGACCCCGCCGCCCTCGCCGCGCGCGCCGCACGCGCCGCGCGCCTCTGGCCCGCCGGCGCAGCCGCGCATGGCCACGCCGCCGCGCTGCTGGCCGAGCGGCTGGAGGACATCCCCCGCGACTTCCCCCGCCTCGCGATCGTCGGGGCCGGGGGCGGGGCCTATGCGGCGGCGCTGCGCGGGCGGGCGGGCGAGGCGGAGACGACGCAGATCGAGGCGCAGCCCGCGCTGGCGGGTCTCGCAGCCGCGGGCGCGCCCTGGACTCGGACCGAGACCGGGCCGATCCATGCGCTGGGCGAGGAGCGATTCGACCTGATCGTGTCCGGCCTGTCGCTGCACCGCGAGGACGACCCCGTGGGAGCGCTGGTTCAGATGCGCCGGGCGCTGGTCCCCGACGGGCTGCTGCTGGCGGCCATGCCCGCCGGGCGCAGCCTGCACGAACTGCGCGCCGCGCTGGCGGAGGCGGAGGTGGCGCAGGAGGGGGGGCTCAGCCCGCGGGTGGCGCCGATGGCCGACCTGCGCGACCTCGGCGCGCTGCTCCAGCGGGCAGGTTTCGCCATGCCGGTGGCCGACATGGAGCGGCTGGCGCTGAGCTACGCCGACCCCCTGGCGCTGATGCGCGAGTTGCGCGCCCACGGCGAGGCCAACGCGCTGGCCGAGCGCCGCCGCACGCCGCTGCGCCGCGCGACGCTCGCCGCCGCCTGCGTCGCCTACGCCGCGGCCTTTCCCGCCGAGGGCGGCCGGGTGCGCGCCACGGTGGAGATCGCGGTGCTGACCGGCTGGGCGCCGGGGCCGGGACAGCCGGTCCCCAGGCGCCCGGGATCGGCCACGGCGCGGCTCGCCGACGCGCTCGGCGCGCAAGAGAAGAAGCTGTGACGCTTTGACCCGCCCGGCCCAGCCGCTATGTAGCGGGACAACGAAACGCGGGGGCCCGCAGATGCTCGACATGCAGAACCGCCGCGACGCGCCCGGCATCGGCCGGCTGACGCACGCGCCGGCGGATCATCCGCCCGTAGCGCCAGCCAAGCTGGGCGTGCTTCTGGTCAACCTCGGCACGCCCGACGCCACCGACTACTGGTCGATGCGGCGCTATCTGGGCGAGTTCCTGTCGGACCGGCGGGTGATCGACTACCCGCGCTGGCTCTGGCAGCCGCTGTTGCAGCTCGTGATCCTGACCAAGCGCCCGTTCTCCTCCGGGGAGGCCTATCGCGGCATCTGGAACACCGAGGCCGACGAGAGCCCGCTCCTGACCATCACGCGCAATCAGACCGAGAAGGTGCGCACGGGGATGGCGCGGCTGCACGGCGACCGCGTGGTGGTGGACTTCGCCATGCGCTACGGCAACCCCTCCACCGAGAGCGTCATCCGCAAGCTGAAGGACGAGGGCTGCGAGCGGATCGTGTTCTTCCCGCTCTACCCCCAGTACTCGGCGCCGACGACGGCCACGGCGAACGACGCCGCGTTCCGCACGCTGATGAAGATGAACTGGCAGCCGGCCATCCGCACCGTGCCGCATTACGCCGACCATCCGCTGTATATCGAGGCGCTGGCGCAATCGGTGGAGAAGACCTACGCCGGGCTAGACCACCGGCCCGACGCGCTCGTGACCTCCTATCACGGCCTGCCGATCCGCTATCTCAAGGAAGGCGACCCCTACCACTGCCTCTGCGCCAAGAGCACGCGGCTCCTGCGCGAGCGGCTGGGTTATCCCAAGGACGAGGTGGTGCTGACCTTCCAGTCCCGCTTCGGCCCCGAGGAATGGCTCCAGCCCTACACGGTCGAGGAGGTCGCGCGGCTCGCCAAGGCCGGCAAGAAGCGGATCGCGATCATGGCGCCGGCGTTCTCGGCCGATTGCGTCGAGACGCTGGAGGAGATCAACGAGGAGATCCGCGAGAGCTTCGAGCACGCCGGCGGCGAGAGCTTCACCTACATCCCCTGCCTGAACGACGACGACGCGCACATCGCCATGATGATGGCGATCCTCGCCAACGAGATGCAGGGCTGGGTCTGAACGCCGGCGACGGCGAACTTCTCTCGGGACCCGCATCACCGCGACGGCGGTGATGCGGGAGGCGAGGCGTCGACGCGATAGCCGCTGGCTCGCCGAACATGACGGCGTTCCCTTCGTCGGAAGCGTCCGTCGTTGCTGGCCGCCGCCGGTGTGTCGGCCCGGGCCGTGGGCTGGCTGTGCGCATGCGGGCCGGCGCGGATTCGCTTGCGTCGACGCTGGCGCATAGCTTCCGGCGCGGCCGGCCGATGCATGGCTTCCGGCCGGCGCGGCGGCGCCTCAGCCCAGCCGCACCCCGCGCCGGCCGGCGAGGTCGGTGACGAACTGCCATGCGACGCGGCCGGACATGGCCCCGCGGGCCTGCCGCCAGGCGATGGCCTCGGCGCGCAGGGCGTCGTCGGCGATCTCGATGCCGAAGGCGTCGCAGTATCCGCGGATCATGGCGAGGAACTGGTCCTGCCCGCAGGGGTGGAAACCCAGCCACAGGCCGAAGCGGTCCGACAGCGACACCTTCTCCTCGGTCGCCTCGGAGGGGTTGATGGCGGTGGAGCGCTCGTTCTCGATCATGTCGCGCGGCATCAGGTGGCGGCGGTTCGAGGTGGCGTAGAACAGCACGTTGGCGGGCCGCCCCTCCACCCCGCCGTCCAGCACCGCCTTGAGGCTCTTGTAGCCCTGGTCGCCCACGTCGAAGCTGAGATCGTCGCAGAACAGCAGGAACCGCGCCGCCGCCCCGCGCAACAGGCGCAGCAGGCGCGGCAGGGAGGGCAAGTCCTCGCGCTGGATCTCCACGAGGATCAACCGGCCTTCAGCCTGCGCGGCGGCCTCGGCGTGGGCGGCCTTGACGAGGCTCGACTTGCCCATCCCGCGCGCGCCCCACAGCAGCGCGTTGTTGGCCGGCAGGCCACGGGCGAAGCGGATCGTGTTCTCGAGCAACTGGTCGCGGGCGAGATCGACGCCCACCAGCAGGCGCATGGGGACGCGGGAAATCCGCGGCACGGGGCTCAGCGCATCGGGCTCGACGCTCCAGTGGAAGGCGTCTGCGGCGGCGAAGTCGGGCGCGGGGGCGGGCGAAGGCGCGAGGCGCTCCAGAGCCTCGGCGATGCGGGCCAGCGCATCGGGGTCGAGGTCGCGCAACTCAGTCGCCGCCGGCCATCTCGCGCTCGAACTCGGCCTCCTCGGCCGCCTCGCGCGCCGCACGCTTCCGCTCGGCCAGCCTAACGAGCACGATGGAAATCTCGTAGAGCAGATAGATCGGGATGCCGAGGCCGATCTGGCTGATCGGGTCGGGGGGCGTGAGCACCGCCGCGACCGCGGCGATGCCGACGACGGCGTACTTGCGCTTCTCGGCCAGCCCCGCCGCCGAAACGATGCCCGCCCGGCCGAGCAGCGTCAGCAACACCGGCAACTGGAAGCAGATGCCGAAGGCCAGGATGAAGGTCATCACCAGGCTGAGATACTCGTTGACCTTGCCGAGGAACTCGATCTGCGTGCCGCCGCTGTCGCCCGGCGCCTGGAAGTCGAGGAAAAAGTCGATGGCGAGCGGCATCACCACGAAATAGACCAGCGCCGCGCCCAGCGCGAACAGGATCGGCGTGGCGATGAGGAAGGGCAGGAAGGCCGTGCGCTCGTCGCGGTAGAGGCCGGGCGCCACGAACTTCCACACCTGCGCCGCGATGATCGGGAAGGCGAGGAAGAACCCGCCGAACATGGCGATCTTCAAGTGCACGAAGAAGGTCTCGTAGAGCTGGGTGTAGATCAGCTTGGGGTCCTGCCCGCGCGCCATCATGCGGTCGCGCAGCGGGCCGGTCAGGATGTCGTAGATTTCCTGGGCGAAGAAGAAGCAGACCAGCGCCGCGACACCCAGCGCGATCAGCGCGCGGATCAGTCGGGTGCGCAGCTCGATCAGATGCTCGATCAGCGGGGCCTTCGAGGCCTCGACATCGTCGATCTTCATGGCCTCACACCCCGCCGGCGGGCGGCGTGGCGGGCCCCGCCGCGGTCGGCTGGGCCGGCGCCGGGGCGGGGGCGGCGGGAGCGGGTTCGGCGGCGGTCTGCCCGGCCGCCGGCGCCGCCGGCCTGGGCGCGGCCGGCTTGCCGAAGCTGTCGAGATTCATCGACTTGAGGTTGCGCAGCTCGTTCGCGGCCTCGCGCAGCTCCTTGACCTGGCTGAGGTCGGCCTCGCGCGCGGCGTCCTCCATCGAGCGCTGGAACTCCCGCGCCATGCCGCGCATCTGGGCGACGTACTGGCCGAAAGAGCGCAGCAGCTTTGGCAGATCACGCGGGCCCACGACGATCAGCGCTATGCAGCCGATCACCATCAGTTCGGCCCAGCCGATATCGAGCATGGCGCGGTCCCCCGAGAGAGCCGGTCAGCCTCTCAGGCGTCCTTCTTCTGCGCGGCGGGGGTGACGTCGATGGGCTCGTCCTCGACACGCTCGACCTTGCGCGCGTCCTCGGGCTCATCGGCCATGCCGCGCTTGAAGGCCTTGATGCCCTTCGCCATGTCGCCCATCAGCGCCGAGATCTTGCCGCGGCCGAACAGCAGCACGACGAGAAGCACGACGATCAGAATCTGCCAGATGCTCGGGCTCATGGTCCGTCTCCCTGCACGCGCGCTCTGCGCGCGATGGCCGCCTCGCCGTCGGGCGTGGCGTGTTAGCCTTCACATATGGGAAAGCCCCTCCCGCGGAAAGGCCCTCAGCCGGGTCTTTTGCCCTGAGGGTCGCGGTCGGCCTCCCACGGGTTGGCCACGCGGGACTGGCGCTCGCAGGGAAAGACGAAGCAGTGCTCGCGCCGCAGCGACAACCACAGGGGCGCCCCCTGCGGCGGCAGGAAGGCGCCGGGCACGGTCGCCTTCAGCACCGAGCCGTCATGGTCCATGCGCACCTCGATCAGGCTCTCCGAGCCCATGAAGCGCGCCCGCGCCACATGCCCCCGGGCGGCGACGCCGGTGCGCGGGGTGACGGGGGGCGGCTGGCCTCGGTCCTCGTCGATCTTCAGGTGCTGCGGGCGGATGATGATCTCCACATCCGCCGCGTCGACCATGCCGGGCGTCAGGAACAGGCCGAAGGGCGTGTCGGTCTGGCGCGCCTGCACCGCGCCGTGGATGACGTTGAGGTCGGAGAAGAAGGCCGCCGCCCGCCGGTCCACCGGATGGTTGTAGATGTGATAGGGCGCGCCGACCTGAACGACGCGGCCGTCGCGCAGCAGGGCGATGCGGTCGGCCATGCGCAGGGCTTCGGCGGGCTCGTGGGTGACGAGCAGGACGCCGGCGCCCTCCTCCTTCAGCAGCGCCAGCGTCTCGTCGCGCACGTCGTCGCGCAGGCGCTGGTCGAGGCCGGAGAAGGGCTCGTCCATCAGCATCACGCGCGGCTTGGGCGCCAGCGCGCGCGCCAGCGCGACGCGCTGCTGCTCGCCGCCGGAAAGCTCGTGGGGGTACTTGCGCCCGTAGCCCGTCAGCCCGACTCGGGCGAGGTAGTCCTCGACCGCGTGCGCCCGCGCCCCGTTCAGGCCCCGGCGGAGGCCGAAGGCGATGTTGTCGGCCACGGTCAGGTGGGGAAACAGCGCGAAGTCCTGGAAGATGAGCCCGACCGAGCGCCCCTCGGGCGGGGTGTCGCGCGCGTCGTCGGAGACGACCACGCCGTCCACCGCCACCGTGCCCGCGTCCTGCCGCTCCACCCCAGCCGCGATGCGCAGCAGGGTGGACTTGCCGCAACCGGAGGGACCGAGCAGGCAGACCAGTTCGCCCTCGCCGACCTCGATGGACACGTCATGGACGGCCGGCATGGCGCCAAAGGCCTTGCTGACGCCAGAGAGCGTGAGGCGCGGCGCGGTCAAGGGCTGCTCCCGATCCGATTTCCAAGCGTTTCGGTCGGACTTGACGTAGCAACCGCGCGCACGCCGCGCAACCGCCTGCGGCTACAGCGTCACGTTGGTCTGGCCGCCGTCCAGCAGGATGTTCTGGCCGACGATGAAGCCCGCGTGCTGAGAGCAGAGAAAGGCGCAGGCGGCGCCGAACTCCTCGATGGTGCCGTAGCGGCCGGCGGGGATGCCGGCGCGGCGGATGGCGCCGGCCTCCTCGATGGAGACGTTGCGCTCGCGCGCGATGGCCTGCTCCAGCGCGACCACGCGGTCGGTGGCGTGGCTGCCGGGCAGCAGGTTGTTGATCGTCACCCCATGCCGCGCGACCTGCCGCGAGGTGCCCGCGACGAAGCCGGTCAGCCCTGCGCGTGCGGCGTTGGAAAGGCCAAGCTGGGGGATCGGCCCCTTCACCGACTGCGAGGTGATGTTGACCACGCGCCCCCAGCCGCGCGCGATCATGCCCGGCAGGACGGCGGTGGCGAGGAAGATCGGCGTCAGCATGTTCTGCTCCACCGCCTTCTGCCACGCCTCGCGGCCCCAGTCCGACCAGAGGCCGGGGGGCGGGCCGCCGGCGTTGTTCACCAGGATGTCGGGCTCGGCGCAGGCCTCCAGCAGCGCGGCGCGTCCGGCGTCGGTGGTCACGTCCGCGGGCACCGCGGTCACGCGCACGCCATGGGCGCGCAGGCGCTCGGCGGCGGCCTCCAGCGGCTCGGGGCTGCGCGCGTTGATCACCAGATCCACGCCCGCCTGCGCCAGCGCCTCGGCGCAGCCGTAGCCGAGGCCCTTCGACGCCGCGCAGACGATGGCCTTGCGGCCCTTGATGCCCAGATCCATGCCGTTTCTCTCCCATCGAATGACGGGCGCGACCATAGCGGCCGCGCCGGCGGACGCCAGCCCCGGCTCCCCCTTGCCGCCGCGCGCGGATCGGCGATGCTGCGCGCGGCGGGGGGCGGGTAGATGGCGACGGTGGCGTTCAGGCTTTGGCGGGGGGCGCTGGATCTGCTCTATCCGCCTGTCTGCGCCGCCTGCGGGGCGGAGACGGAAGGGGCCGGCGGCCTGTGCGGCGACTGCTTCGGCGCCATGCCCTTCATCGTCGGTCCGGTCTGCGACCGCTGCGGCGCGCCGGCCGCGGCGGAGGCTTGCGACGCCTGCCTGCACGCGCCGCCCGCCTGGGGGCGGGGGCGGGCGGCGGCGCTCTACGACGGGCCGGCGCGGCGGGCCGTGCTGGCGCTCAAGCACGGCGACCGGCTCGACGTCGCCGCCGTCGCCGCGCCGTGGCTGCTGCGTGCGGGGCGCGACGTGCTCGCCGGGGCCGATCTGGTCGCGCCCGTGCCGCTGCACTGGACGCGGCTGGCGCGGCGGCGCTTCAACCAGTCGGCCGAACTGGCCCGGGCGCTGACGCGGCTGGCGGGGCGCCCGGACGCCTTCGCGCCCACGCTGCTGGCGCGTCGCCGGCGCACGCCGAGCCAGGAGGGCCGCACGCGCGCAGGCCGTCACGCCAACGTCGCCGGCGCCTTCGCCGTGCGGGGCGACGTCGCGGGGCGCCGCATCCTGCTGGTGGACGACGTGATGACCACCGGCGCCACGCTTTCCGCCTGCGCCGAGGCGCTCACGGCGGCGGGAGCGGCGGGGGTGGACGCGCTCGCGCTGACGCGCGTTGCGCGGGCGGGCGACATGCCTATGTGATGCGCGCGGCCAACTGGGGGAGATCATGGCGAAGGTCGAAATCTACACGTCGCAGCTCTGCGGCTACTGCGCGATGGCGAAGCGGCTGCTGAAGTCCAAGGGCGTCGCCTTCGAGGAGTTCGACGTCGACGCCGACCCCGCCCGCCGCGCCGAGATGATGCGCCGCGCGAACGGCGGGCGCACCGTGCCGCAGATCTTCATCGACGGCGCCCATGTCGGCGGCAGCGACGACCTCCATGCGCTCGACCGGCGTGGCGCGCTCGACCCGATGCTGGCCGCGTGAGCCCGCCGCCCCCCATGACCCTGCGCGTCGGCCTCGTCCAGCTCTCGTCGGGCGAGGATCCCGCCGCCAACCTCGCCGCCACCGAGGCGCTGGTGCGGCAGGCGGCCGCCGGCGGCGCGGCGTGGGCGCTGACCCCGGAGGTGACCAACCTCGTCACCTCCGATCCCGACCACCGACGCGCCGTCACCCACACGCAGGAGGCGGACCCGATGCTGGCCCGTCTGCGCGCCGTCGCGGCGGAGCTTGGCGTCTGGGTGCTGATCGGCAGCCTCGCCCTGCGCACCGACGACCCCGACGGCAGGCTGGCCAACCGCTCGGTGCTGATCGACGGCGCGGGCGGCGTCGTCGCGACCTACGACAAGATACACATGTTCGACGTGGCGGTTGACGCCGCCAACACCCACCGCGAGAGCGCCGCCATGCGTCCCGGCGAGCGCGCGGTCGTGGCCGACGCGCCGTGGGGGCGGGTCGGCCTGAGCGTGTGCTACGACATGCGCTTTCCCGCCCTCTACGGCGCGCTCGCCCGCGCCGGAGCCACGATCCTGACGGTCCCCTCGGCCTTCACCGTGCCCACGGGGCGCGCGCACTGGGAGACGCTGCTGCGCGCGCGCGCCATCGAGACGGGCTCCTTCGTGCTGGCCCCGGCCCAGACCGGCCGGCACCCGGCGCGCGAGGGCGCGAAGCGTCGCGAGACCTGGGGGCATTCGCTCGCCGTCTCGCCCTGGGGCGAGGTGCTGGCCGACGGGGGCGAGGCGGAGGGCGTGACGCTGGTCGATCTCGACCTCGGCGCCGTCGCCGCGGCGCGCGGGCGCATTCCGGCGCTGCAGAACGCGCGTCCCTTCGCCGGCCCCTGACTTCGCGGTTGCGCGCAGGGCCGGGGGCGGCGTAACGACACCGGGGCGCCTTGCGACCGCGCCGCCGGTCAGGAGCCGCCGATGCTGCGCGAGTTCGCCGCCTACTATGCGCCGCACAAGCGGCTGTTCGCGCTGGATTTCGGCTGCGCGGTTCTGTCGGGGCTGCTGTCGCTCGGCTTTCCGCTGGCGGTGGCGGCCTATGTAGACCACCTGTTGCCCTCGGGCGACTGGACGCTGATCGTCGCCGCCGCCGCCGGGCTGCTGGTCGTCTACCTGATCAACACCGGGCTCATGGCGGTGGTGACCTACTACGGCCATGTCCTCGGCATCGCCATCGAGACCGAGATGCGTCGGCGGGCCTTCGACCACCTGCAGAAGCTCAGCTTCCGCTTCTTCGACGGGCAGAAGACCGGCCATCTCGTCGGCCGGCTGACAAAGGACCTCGAGGAGATCGGCGAGGTCGCCCACCACGGACCCGAGGACGTCTTCGTCGCGATCATGACCTTTCTCGGCGCGCTCGCGCTGATGGCCTGGACCCACCCGCCGCTGGCCGCGATCGCGGCCTGCATCGCGCCGCTGGTGGCGTGGCTGATCGTCGGCTACGGCGGCAAGCTGACCCGCAACTGGGAGGCGCAGTTCGACCGCGTCGGCGCCTTCAACGCGCGCATCGAGGAGACCGTGGGCGGCGCCCGCGTCGTGCGCGCCTTCGCCAACGAGGACCACGAGCGCCGCCTGTTCGCCGCCGACAACGACCGCTACCGCCGCGCCAAGCTCGACGCCTATCGGCTGATGGCCACGACCATCTCGATCAACTTCCTCGGGATGCGCCTCCTGCAGGTGGTCATCCTGCTGGCGGGGGCGTGGTTCGTGTCTGCGGGTTCGCTGACGGTAGGCGGCTTCGTGGCCTTCCTGCTGCTGATCGACGTGTTCTATCGTCCCCTGGAGAAGGTCTCCAACGTCCTGGAGAGCTATCCCAAGGGCATCGCCGGCTTCCTGCGCTATCGTCAGTTCCTCGCCATCGAGCCCGACGTCGCCGACCGCCCGGGGGCGGCGGACATCGAGCGCGCCGAGGGCGCGGTGGCCTTCGAGGGCGTGCGCTTCGGCTACGACGCCGGCCGCCCCGTGCTGGACGGCGTGAGCCTGCGCGTCGCGCCCGGCGAGACCGTGGCCTTCGTCGGCGCCTCGGGCGCGGGAAAGACCACGCTGCTTGCGCTGGTTCCGCGCTTCTACGACGTCGATGGCGGGCGGGTGACGCTCGACGGCCGCGACGTGCGCGACCTCACGCTCGCCAGCCTGCGCCGCCAGATCGGGGTCGTGTCGCAGGACGTGTTCCTGTTCGCCGGCACGCTGCGCGAGAACATCGCCTATGGCCGGCTCGGCGCGACCGACGCCGAGGTGCTGGACGCCGCGCGCCGGGCGCGGCTGGGCGCGCTGATCGAGAGCCTGCCGCAGGGTCTCGACACCGTGGTCGGCGAGCGCGGGGTGCGGCTGTCCGGCGGGCAGAAGCAGCGGGTGGCCATCGCGCGGGTGTTTCTCAAGAACCCGCCCGTGCTGATCCTCGACGAGGCCACCTCCGCGCTCGACAGCGAGACCGAGGCCGCGATCCAGCGCTCGCTGGAGGAGTTGGCCGAGGGCCGCACGACGCTGGTGATCGCGCACCGGCTGGCCACCGTCCGCGGCGCCGACCGCATCGTGGTGCTCGGGCCGGAGGGCGTCGAGGAGGAGGGCGCGCACGCCGCGCTGATGGCGCGGGAGGGGCCCTACCGCCGCCTCCAGCGCGCCCAGAGCGATGGCGTCGCGGCGGGGCTGGCGGCGCAGTAGGGCGGACGGGGCGCTTGCGCGCGCGCGCGCCATGGGCTGATGTGGCGGCGCGGCGGAGGGCGCGATGCGGGCAGGCGGGCGGATCAACTGGGGCAGGGTGGCGCTGATCGGCGCGCCCTACCTGTGGCTTTTGATCTTCTTCGTCTTCCCATTCCTGATCGTGCTGAAGATCAGCTTCAGCGAGATCGCGCTGGCCCAGCCGCCATACCTGCCGACCTGGGACACGTGGGAGGGCGTGCGCGCCTTCTTCACTGCGCCCAACTTCGAGAACTACGAGATCATTTTCACCGAGAGCCTCTACCGCAACGCCTATCTCAGTTCGGTGCGGATCGCCGCGACCGCCACGGCGATCACGCTGCTCGTCGGCTACCCCATCGCCTACGCCATGGCGCGCGCGCCGAAGGGCTGGCAGGGGGCGCTGCTGATGCTGGTGATCCTGCCGTTCTGGACGTCCTTCCTGATCCGCGTCTATGCGTGGGTCGGCATCCTGAAGCGCGACGGGCTGCTGAACCTCGCGCTGCAGTCGATGGGTCTGATCGAGCAGCCGCTGGTCATCCACAACACCGAAATCGCGGTCTATATCGGCATCGTCTACAGCTACCTTCCCTTCATGGTGCTGCCGCTCTACTCGGCGCTGGAGAAGCAGGACCTGACGCTGATCGAGGCGGCGTCGGACCTCGGGGCCCGACCCTGGACCGCCTTCTTCCGCATCACGCTGCCGCTGTCGGTGCCGGGCGTGGCGGCGGGCTGCTTTCTCGTCTTCATCCCGGCCATGGGCGAGTACGTGATCCCCGAACTGCTGGGCGGCGCGCAGACGCTGATGATCGGCCGCACGCTCTGGAACGAGTTCTTCGCCAACCGCGACTGGCCGCTGGCGTCGGCGGTGTCGGTGATCCTGCTGCTGGTGCTGGTGCTGCCGATCATGCTGTTCCAGCGCATGGCCAACAGGGCGGGCACGGGATGAGCTTCGGCTGGTCGCATCGTCTGGCGCTGATCCTCGGCTTCGCGTTCCTGTACGCGCCGATCCTCATCCTGGTGATCTACAGCTTCAACGAAAGCCGGCTCGTGACTGTATGGTCGGGCTTTTCGACCCGCTGGTATGTCGAGTTGTGGAACAACCGCGGCCTGATGGACGCCGCGCGCATCTCCCTGATCGTCGCCGTGATCGCCTCCACGATCGCCGCGGCGATGGGCACGCTTGCGGGCGTGGCGCTGGCGCGGGCGCCGAAGTTCTTCGGCCGAACGCTGTTCTCCGGCATGGTGCTCGCGCCGCTGGTCATGCCCGAGGTCATCACCGGGCTGTCGCTCCTGCTCACCTTCATCGCCATGTCGGTGGATCGCGGCGTCGTCACCGTCATCCTCGCCCACGCGACGTTCTCCATGTGCTACGTCGCGGTCGTGGTGCAGGCGCGCCTCGCCGGGTTCGACGCGTCCGTTGAGGAGGCGGCGATGGACCTCGGCGCCCGGCCGGGGACGGTGTTCTTCCGCATCACCCTGCCGCTGATCCTGCCGGCCATCGTGTCGGGCTGGCTGCTGAGCTTCACGCTGTCGCTGGACGATCTGGTGATCGCGTCGTTTCTCGCCGGGCCGGGGGCGACGACGCTGCCGATGCGCATCTTCTCGTCCGTCAGGCTGGGCGTGACGCCCGAGATCAACGCGCTCTGCACCATCCTGATCGGCGTCGTGGCGACGGGCGTTCTGGTCTGGTCGATCACGCTGAAGCGCGCGCTGGCCGCCGCGGAGCGCGACCGCCGCGCCGCGGACCGAGGCGCCTAGGCCAGCCGCGCCGCCTCCTCGAACAGCGCCGCATGGCGCTCCGCCACCAGCGACGGGTCGTCGGCGTAACCCCCGCCCAGCACCCCCGCAACCGGAACGCCGCGCGCGCGGCAGGCCTCCAGCGCCATCCGGTCGCGGGCGCGCAGGCCCTCGTCGCTGAGGGCCAGCCGTCCCAGCCGGTCGTCGCGGTGCACGTCTACGCCTGCGTTGTAGAAGGCCAGGTCGGGCGCGAAGGCGGCGAAGGACGCGTCGAGGCCCGCGGCGAAGGCTGCGAGAAAATCCGCGTCGCCGGTCCCGTCCGCCAGCGCCACGTCGAGGTCCGAGACGGCCTTGCGCGCCGGAAAGTTCCGCGCGGCGTGGATCGAGAAGGTGAAGACCCGCGCGTCGTCGGCGAAGATCGTCGCCGTGCCGTCGCCCTGATGCACGTCGGCGTCGATCACCAGCACGCGCCCCACCACCCCGTCCGCCAGCAGCGTCGCCGCCGCCACCGCGACGTCGTTGAACACGCAATAGCCCGCCCCGTGGTCGGCCGCCGCGTGGTGCGAGCCGCCGGCCCCGTTGCAGGCCAGCCCATGCTCCAGCGCCAGCCGCCCGGCCAGCGTCGTGCCCGCCGCCGCCAGCCGGGCCCGGCGCACCACCTGCTCGGTGCGCGGCAGGCCGATGCGACGCACTTCGTCGTCGCTCAACGCCAGATCGAGCGCGCGCAGCACGTAGTCTGCCCCATGCGCCAGCGTCAGTTGCGCGGCCTGCGCCGGCGCGGGGGCGAGCCAGCCGCCCGGGCGCATCAGGCCCCGCCGCTCCAGCGCCTGCCGCAGATAGCCGTATTTCGACATGGGAAAGCTGTGGCCGGGCCGAAGGGGCGCGACATAGTCGGGATGGTGAACGATGGGCAGCATGGCCCCCCCGGGCGCGACGGACGGCGGGGACATGCGTCGCGCGCCGCCGCGCGGCAAGGGCGCCGCCGCGCCGGCGAAGGGCGCGGTCGCGCTCCCGGCTCAGAACCGTCCCTGATGCGCAACGGCGGCTGGCGGGGGGGGCACCGCGCGCAACCGGCGTGACGGCCGGGGCGCACGGGCAAGCCGACACCCCCGACCCGCCGCGCGCCTCGCACATCGTCCCGCGGGCCGACGGCGCGACCGCGCCTCGCCCGAGGCCGGCCCTCATACGCCGTCCGGTGGGGCGCTACCCCTCGCCAGTCGAGGAGCCCCGCGGTCGCCGCCGGTTTCAAGCGTCCAGCAGGGACCGCATCAACCGGTCTCGCGACAAGGGGAGGTCCGACAGCGTCACGCCCAGCGCCCGGCGAACCGCACAGACGATGGCGGCGCCGGCGGGTCCCTGCGCGATCTCGCCGGCTCCCAGCGGCGGCTGGTCAGGCCGGTCGATCAGGGCGACGTCCATCGCCGGGACGTCGCCGAAAGTCAGGACCGGATAGTCCGCCCAGGCGCGCGGCGCGCCCGGGCTCTCGCCCAGGCGGGCCTCCTCGATCAGCGTCCAGCTGAGCGCCTGGAGCATCCCGCCCTCGATCTGCGCGCGCGCGCCTTCGCAGTCGAAGACCTCGCCGATATCCGCCGCGGCCCAGAGATGGCGGACGGCGACCCGCTCCTCCACGGACACCTCGGCGCAGACCGCGCACCAGCCTGCCTTGTTCTTGTAGCGCGCCAGACCAAGGCCCAGCGCCGCGCCGTCCGGGCGGACCGCGCCCCAGCTTGCCATCGCGGCGGCCCGATCGAGCGTCGCGCGGGCGCGGGGATCGGCCAGGTGCTCGCGGCGAAAGTCCAGGGGGTCGCGTCCGACGGCCTCGGCCGCCTCGTCCATCAGCGTCTCGATGGCGACGACGTTCACGTAGGCGCCCAGCGATCGGATGGCCGAACTGCGGACGGACGTCGCCGACGCCATGCGCCGCCGGACGGTGACGGCGGGAATCGCATAGAGCGGGTCGGCGTTGCGGTCCGCGCCGCCGCCTGCGGACAGGGGCGGCTCGACGGCGGGGGCGTGGGGGATCGGTCGGGCGAGCATCGGCCCGGCGGCGAAGTTCGGCTTGCCGGGTCCGGGGCGATGCTGGTGGTGGGCGGACAGGATGTCGAGCGCCATGGCGGCGATGCGGCCGTCCGCGCTCAGGGTCGCGGTCGCGCGGGTGCGCATGGCGGCGCCAAAGGGACCGCGCGACAGCTCCTCCGCCCTCGACCACAGCAGCCGCACGGGCGCGCCGGGACACGCCCGGGCGATCAGCGCAGCATCGAAGGCGACGTCGTCCGCACCGTTGTGCCCATAGCAGCCCGAGCCTGGCGCGTGGATGACGTCCACAGCCGTCGTTTCGACGTCGAGGGCGAGCGCCAGCGCTGCGCGCAGGGCGTGGGGGCCCTGAGTATGCGCGCGCACGGCGAGGCGAGCGCCGTTCCATTCGGCCACGGCGCAGCACGGGCCGAGCGAGGCGTGAGCGAGAAAGGGGCGCGACGCCTCGACAGCGACTGTCCGGCCCGTCGCCGGAGCCTGTCCGCGCGCGATCACCGTCTCCTCGGGCGCGGGGGCGGCTGCGACCAGATCGGCCCCGGGTGCGGAGCGCCCCGCGCTCCAGCGCAGGTGGCGGGCGGCGCGGTCGGCGGCGCGGACCGCCCCCCACTCGTCGGCGGCGACGAGCGCGAGGAAATCGCCGTCGCGGACCACCGACAGGACGCCGGGAAGGCCGCGGAGCGCGGTCAGGTCGACCTCCAGCAGCCGGGCTCCGGGAGCGGGGGGCGACAGCAGGCGCGCGTGGCGCATGCCGGGCAGGATCAGATCGTGAATGAAGCCGCCGCCCCGGATGCGCGCGCGCAGCGCGGCGGCGGCCACCTGGCCGAGATCGGCCCGGGGATCGGTGTTGGCGCTTTCGCCGATTGGACCGTCGAGCGGGCCATCGGCGGCGAGCGTCCAGAGCGTGAGGCCGGTGGCGACGCCATCGAGCATCACGGCGCCGTCCTCGAGGGTCAGCGCGCCGTCCGGCCGCTGCAGCAGCGCGCGCGCGCGGTCGAGCAGCAGGGCGCGGGCCGATTGCGCCGCCCGTCGCAGGGCGACGCCGCTTGTCTCGATGGAGCGGCTTCCGGCGGTGTAACCCTCGTCAGGGCAGCAGCGCGTGTCGCCCGCCACCATCCGCACGCGGGCGGGATCCACGCAGAGGGCCGCGGAGACGGCCCCGGTCAGCGCCAGCGTCGTCCCCTGACCGAGTTCGACGCGACCGGTGAAGACGCGAACGATCCCCGGAGCGCCGAGGTCGAGCCACCGGGCGATTTCGGGGCGAGCCGCCGGCAGCGGCGTTGCGGCGGTCATGCCCCGCCCTCGGCGCCGGCTGCGCGCAGCACGGCGTCCAAGATGCGGGAGTGGGCCCCGCAGCGGCACAGGTTCGGGTCGAGCGCGGCGGCGACCGCCGCGCGGTCGGGCCGGGGATTGTCGCGCAGCAGGGCCGCTGCTCGCATCACGATCCCGGCGAGGCAATAGCCGCACTGGCCTGCGCGTTCGGCTGCGAACGCCGCGATCAGGGGGTGATCGTCGGACAGGCCCTCGACGGTGTCCACCGCCCTCGACTCGACCGCCCGGACCGGCGTCGAACATGCGTAGGCGGGCTTGCCGTCCACCAGCACGGTGCAGGCGCCACAGGCTTCCTCGCCGCAGCCGAACCGCACGGAGACCGCCCCGAGCGCGCCCCGCAGCACGTAGATGAGCGGCGTTTCGGGATCGACCACAGGCGCGACCGCAAGGCCGTTCAGGATCATCGAAACCGGGCGTTCGGCCGTCGCTGTCACGGTCGGACTTCCGCCGGAGGGAAGTCGTTCCGGTCGGGCCGCCGTGCGCCGTCGCAGGAGGTCGCAAGCGCGGTGGCGGTCGTTGCGCGAAACCTCGTCGCATCGTGCGTCGCGGCGGCGCGTGCTCCGCACCCGGCGTCGTCCAACAGGAGAAGGCGTCGCCGTGCAGGCGCAGGATCGCCTGCGACCGCGACAAGCGCCCGACGATGCGCCCTTCCCCTGTAGCCGGCGCAATGGCGACCGCCGGCCTCGACGAACCGTCCACGCGCCGTCGACATCACTGCGCCGACGCGGTCGCGGGCGTCAGCGCGATGCGGTCCACGATTTCGGGCTCCACCAGAGCGCGGGAATAGAGCATCGGCGCATACCCGCCTGCCGCCCAGAGTTGCGCAAGATCCGCGTAGTGGCGTGAACGCGGGTCGCCCGATTGCCCCGGAGCGTTGATCCAGACGCTGCCGTCCCAGCCGCCGACGTCGACGACGACGCGCACCGACGCCCCTGTCGTGACGCGGAAATCGCCGGGGCGATATCCCGTGTGCATCGGGCTGTAACTGCTGCCCCCGATGGGCAGCGGCCCGATGTCCGGCGTGGCTTCGTCGCCCGCAAACCCCCTCAAGGGGTGCTCGAACAGCGCATGGTGCAGTCGCCCCCACGCCCAGCCGCCGGCGTCCGGGCCGAGCAGCGCTGCGCATTCGCGCCACGCCGCCGCCAGCGAGGCGGAGAGAAGTCGGCGCCGATCCTCGGGCGCGTCGAGCCCGAAGCCGGGCAGGGCGCCTTCCAGAACGGGCAGGATCGTCTCGCTGTCGCCCGGCGGCAGCAGGCGGCGGACCGCCTCGTCGGGCACGACGCTGGCGAACAACGCCTTTCGCAGATGGCGCGTCCACCAGACCTCCACCAGCGCGGCGGCGGCGCTGTCGGGGGCCAGGCGGCCGTCGAAGTCGCGCAGCAGGGCGACGGCCGCCGCGGCGTCCGGCTCGGCGGGAGAAAGCGCGGCCGCGAGGCGGCCCAGACGGCGGGCCACGACCGACGTGGCGTCGGTCTGCAGCGCGCGGGACACCGCGACGCCGAGCGCTCGTTGCGCCTCGAGCACCTCGCGGATGCGCGTGATCCGCGAGCGCTCCAGCCACTCGTGGCCGATCTGCCGCGCCGACTGGTCCCACCCCTCGGGCAGGTTCATCTCGTTGGCGGTCGCGACGTAGCCTGCCGGCGGGTTCACGCTGCGGGGCATGAGGTCGGGATCGAGGAACCCGTCCCACTCGTGGCGCCCGTCGCCCGGAACCGGGAGCAGGCCGTCCGAGGTCGGCCGAACCGGAGTCTTCCCGGCGGGAAACCAGCCGATCGTCCCACCCGTGTCGGCATAGACCAGATTGACCGAAGGCGTGCCCCAGCGGCGGACCCCCTCACGGAACCCGTCGACGTCCCGCGCGCGCATCGTCGTCAGGCTGGCCATGTAGGGCGCCGCGCCGGGCTCGAACCAGACGGAGCGCAGGGCGAAGGCGGTGCGCTTCGCGGGCTCTGCGAACAGCACGGGGCCGTGGCGGGTGAACGCCATCTCGCATGGCTGATCGGGATGGCCGCGCACCGGCACGCTCTCGTGGATCACGCGCATCCGCTCCCACCCGTCGCCGTACCGATAAGCGCCGGGATCGTCGGGGCGGGTCTCGTAGACGTAGATGTCCTCCTGGTCCGCGCCGAAGATGGTCAGACCGAACGCGCAGGTTCCGTTGTGGCCGAGCGAGACGCCTGGAACGCATGGCTCGCCCGCGCCGATCGCGTCGAAGCCCGGCGCGGTCAGATGCACGAGATAGCGCAGCCCCGGCAGGGCGTGGAGGCGGTGGGGGTCGTTGGCCAGAACGGGCCGGCCCGTGTCGGTGAGCGCGCCCGAGATGGTCCAGTTGTTCGACCCCTCCGCTTCGAGATCGCGGATCACGTCGCCGAGGTCGCCGACGCGCCGCCATGCCGCCGCCTGCTCCAGCGTCGCCGCGCAGCGCTCCGGGGTCAGCGTCGCCGGTGCGACCGCGAGCTTGAACACGTCGAGAACGGCCATCGGGATCGCCGCGAGATCGAGGCCGTCGGGGATCGCCGCCAGTCGCTCGGGCTCGATCTTCTTGCGCAGAAGATCCGCCCTGGCGCCGGCGCGGGACTGGACGTTGGCGCGCAGCACTTCGGACAGCGCGTTGCGGATCAGCCCATGGGAGCGGATGCGCACGACATCCTCGGCCCGCCAGCGCGCCGGGCGCATTCCGGCGACCGCGAACTCGGGCGGCAGCAGGTCCGGCTGCGTCTCGGTCAGCGCCACGTAGGCGTTGATCCCGGCGACGAAGGCGGCGCAGATCTCCTCGGCGTCGTCGGCGTAGGCCGCCCATTCGGTGGCCATGTCGCCGCGGTAGAGCATCAGACGCGCCGCGCGATCCTGCTCCAGGAACCCGGGCCCGAGTTCGGCGGAAAGCAGGCCGAGCCCCCGTTTGCGCCACAGGTCGATCTGCCACAGCCGGTCGCGCGCAGCGTTGAAGCCCTGGGCGAGGAAAAGGTCGTGCAGGCTCTCCGCGCGGATATGCGGCACGCCCCAGCGGTCGATGGCGATCTCCGCCGGCGCCCGCAGGCCTGCGACGCGGCGCGCGGTCCCCATCGCCGTCACAGCCGGAACAGGGCGGCTGCCGTGCCGCCGAGGATCGCCGCCCGCGCGGCGTCGTCGAGGCCGGGACAGGCTCGCACGATCGCCGCCGGATCGGGGTCTCCCATGTCGAAGGGGTAGTCGGACCCGAGCATCACCCGATCCGCTCCGGCCATCTCCACCAGCGCGGCGAGGTGCTCGACGCGAAAGACGCAGGTGTCGAACCACAGCCGGCGCAGATAGGCGCTCGGGGGCTCGGCGGTCAGACGCCGCACCTCGGGTCGGACCTTCCACGCATGATCCATGCGGCCGATGTAGAAGGGCGCGTAGCCGCCGCCGTGGGCGACCACCACCTTGAGCGTCGGGAAGCGGTCGAGCACCCCTCCGCTGATGAGATGCGCCACGGCGAGCGTCTCCTCCAGCGGCTGGCCAACCGTGTTGACCATGAAGAAGGGGCCGAGCCGGGCGCCGTCGGAGAAGCCGAGGGGGTGGAGGAACAGCGGCGCGTCGAGCGACGCGAGCCGCGCCCAGACCGGATCGAACGCCGGGTCGGACAACTCGACGTCGTTCACCCGGGTGTCGATCTGGAAACCCCGCAGACCCAGCTCCAGCACGCCCCGACCCGCCTCGTCCGCTGCGGCCTCCGGGGCGCTCATCGGCAAGGTGCCCAGCGCCGCGAAGCGGTCGGGGTTGGTCGCCGCCAGGGCTGCGACGTGGTCGTTCTGCGCCCGCGACAGCGCGAGGCAAAGCTCGGTGTCAGCCCAGTAGTTCTGCTGCGCCGGCGCCGGGGCGATAAGCTGGAAGTCCACGCCCATGCGCGCCATCGCCTCCAGCCGCACGGCCGGGTCCTTGAGCTGGGGGCCGTAGATCGCGCGGTTGGCGGCGTCGGTCTCCCGGCTCTCCGCGCTCATGTCGCGGCGATAGGGGTTGGCCATGGGGTCGCGGCGCCCCTCGACCATCCGCTCGACCTCCGGGCAGAACGTGTGGGTGTGCATGTCGATGACGCGCATCGCGGTGCTCCGGCAGGGCGGGACGGGTTGACGTCGGCAGGGTCTAGAGGGTCAGGGCGGGCAGGGAGATCCAGCGTCGCTCGCGGTCGCTGCGGTGGCAGGCTTCGGCGAGCTGGACGCCCTTGGCGCCTTCCAGAAGACTGCAGGAGAAGGGGGCGTCCTCGGCGACGTGGCGCAGGAAGTTCTCCCAGCCGACGCGATAGCTGTTGCGGTAGGGGCCCATCGCGGGAACCTCCTGCCAGTCGTCGGCGAGGTTGCCCTCGCGGTCGGCCATGATGTTCCATGCGGGGCGGGGCGTGGCGGCCATCGGCTGGACGAAACAGCGGTGCAGGCCGCAGAGCGCCGAGCCCGCGGCGCCGTCCACCTGCACGGTCAGCAGGTCGTCGCGCCGGACACGCGAGCACCAGGACGCGTCGATCTGGACCAGCGCGCCCCCCTCGAGCTCAACGGTCGCGAACGCCTCGTCCTCCACGTCCACATCATAGGCTTCGCCGCTTTCGTCGATCCGGCGCGGCGTCCGGGTCACGGCGCGGCAGGAGACTGCGGTCATGGGCCCGAAAAGGTTGTCGACGATGTATCGCCAGTGCGGGAACATGTCGAGAATGAGGCCCCCGCCGTCGCGCCGACGATAGTTCCAGCTCGACCGCTGCGAGGGATGCAGCGTCCCGTCGAACACCCACCATCCGAAGGCGATGCGCACCGAGAGGATCTTGCCAAGCAGGCCTGCGTCGCGCACCTTGCGCATCTTCTCGAAGCCTGGGAGGTGCAGCTTGTCCTGCACCGTGCCATGCCTGACCCCCGCCGCGTGGGCGCGCTGCGCCAGGGCGAGCGCATCCTCCAGCGTCTCCGCGACAGGCTTCTCCAGATAGACGTGCTTGCCCGCGTCCAGCGCCCGGCCGACGCGCTCTGTGCGACCGCCCGTGGCCGAGACGTCGAAGTAGACGGACATCGCGGGGTCGGCCAGCGCGGCGTCGAGATCGGTGCTCCAGCGCAGCCCGCCGTGGGCGGCGGCCAGTCGATCGAGCTTGTCCTCGCTGCGGCCCAGCAGCAGCGGCTCGGGGACCAGCCGGTCGCCATCGCGCAGCGTCAGGCCGCCCTCGGCGCGGATGGCCATGAGCGATGCGACCAGGTGCTGGTTGGTTCCCAGTCTACCGGTCACGCCGTTCATGATGACGCCGATGGGGCGGATCGCCATGGTTCTGTCCTCTCGGCGTCAGGTCGGGCGGTGCAGTTCGGCGCGCGGGCGCGTGACGGTGCGCCGTCCGTTCTTGAACACCGCCAGCGGCGGCGTGATCTCGGCGACGGCCTGGGCCGGGTCCTCGGCGTCGACGATCACCACGTCGGCCGGGTTGCCGACCGCGAGGCCATAATCGCGGAGGTTCATCAGCGCGGCGGCCTCGCTCGTCAGCATGGCGAAGCACTCGGCGAGCTTCTCGCGCTCGCCCACCTGCAGGACGTTGGCGTGGAGGTTCGCCATGCGCACCGGCGAGCAGTCGCCGAAGGGCGTGAACGGGTTCAGAACGTTGTTGGTCGCGATGGAGCAGCGGCAGCCGTGCGCGGCGAACAGGTTGGCGTCCACGACGCCGCGGCGGACGTTGTGGTCCTGGTCCCGGCCCATCAGGAACAGGTCGGTCGCCGGCAGCACGGTGACCGCTACGCCGGCCCCGGCCAGCCGCTTCGCCATTTCGATCTGCCCGGAGGGCGGCAGGGTGGAGAGCTTGGTGGCGTGGCCGATGGCGACGCGTCCGCCCAGCCCGTGCCGTTCGGTCAACTCGCAGACGAGGTGCGCGTCCATCGCCTCGGGCCCGTTGCCGAAGTCGAGGTGCATGTCGATGTCGACGTCGTAGGCCAGCGCCAGGTCGAAGATGCGCCGGATCTGGGCGGCGGGATCGCTATCGTAGCTCGGCGCCGCGCCGATGACGCGCGCGCCGCCCTCCAGACCGGCGACGATCAGCGCCTCCGTTCCGGGGTTGTTGGTCAGCCCCTCCTGGGGAAAGACGCAGAGCTCGACGTCGATGGCCCAGCAATAGGCGTCCGCGACGGCCTTCACGCCCTCGAAGCCACGCATGCCGACGCCCGGATCCACCTCGACATGGGTGCGCATCCGCGTCGTGCCGTGCTTGACGCAGTTCTCCAGCGTCGCCGAGGCCCGCGCGATCACATCCTCGACCGTAAAGCCCTTCTTGGCATCGGCGACGCGCTTGACGGTCATGGCGTTGCGCCCTGCGGCGGGGGCGCAGCGGTGAATGATGCGGGACTTGTCGAGGTGGATGTGGGTCTCGACGAAGCCTGCGCAGCACAGCCGCCCTCCGGCGTCCGTCGCCGGGGCGTCGCTGGGCAGGCCGGCGCCGATGGCGGCGATGCGACCGTCGACAAAGCCGATGTCCACCGGCTGCGCATGGTTGGACAGCCGGGCGTTGCGGATGACATGATCGAACATGGGGCTTTGCCTCAGAGGGGTTCGAATTCGGTGCGCCGGGCGTAGTCGGCCGGGAAGCGGCCCGCGAGCGCGTCGGCGATCCAGTCGGCGAGCCAGGGGATCAGATGCGCCATGACGCCGCCGAGCGGATGGAACTCGTTCTGGAACAGCCACATTTCCTTGGGCCCTGCGACCTCACCGAAAAAGCGCTCGGCGCCCTCGACCGGACAGAGGTAGTCGTTCTCCCCCTGCGTGATCAGCGTCGGACAGCGTAGCCGGGCGCCGACGCCGCTCAGGCCCATGCCGCGGGCCATGCGGTCGAAGGCGGCCTCGTCGGCGATGTTCGCCATGTACATGTAGGTCGCCTTGAAGCTCGGCGGCGCCAGCTCGAAGATCGGGGTCATCGAGTAGAGGATGCCCATGATGCCGGCGCAGGCCTTCACGCGGTCGTCGGCGGCCGCCAGAAGCGGCGCCCAGTAGGAGCCGAAGCTCGCCCCGGACACGGCCAGCCGGTTCCCGTCGATCTCCGGGCGCGCCGCAAGCCACGACAGCGCCGCCTGTCCGGCGCGGACATACTTCTCGTCCGTCACCGCGCAGCCCTTCACCCGCGTCTCGCCCTGCCCGGGGCCGTCGAGCGTGAGGATCGCCATGCCGCGTTTGGCGAAGGGGTTGTTCTCGGCGTTCGGGAACTCTTCCTTGAACATGTCCATGCCGGGGAAGAACAGCACGGCCGGGACCGGCCCGGTCCGCCCGTCCGGCAGGTGCAGCACGCCGAAAACCTGTTCGCCGTCGACGTCGAGCGTCACCCGCTCTATGAGGCCGCCGCCATGCCGGATCAGCCCCTCGAAGGCGCCGACGCAGGCGTCGTAGAGGCGACGCTTCTCGGGGACATCGGCGTTGATCGACCACTGTGCGCGCCCGTAGTAGATCGACGCCCGATAGTAGAACTCCCGCGCGCTGACGCTGTGGCCCTTCTCCTCCGCCGCCCGCGCCATCGCCTCGAGCTGGCCCGCGGTGCGCGCCCACTCGCGGGCGTTCTGGCGGAAGGTCTTGACGCGCTCCATGGTCCGTTCGACCTCGGCGTAGCGGTAGCCGCGCTCCAGACGGAAACCCAGCGCGCCGGGGAACATCAGATCGTGGCCAGCCAGCCGGAACAGCTGGTCCCAGACCCACTTCTGCCCACTGCGCCGCATGGGCAGGGCGGTTTCTTCCATCGTCGTTCTCCGGAATGGGGGCTCAGCCGGCCGCGCGCAGGGGGGCATGCGCGGCGAGGGCGGCGATGACGTCGTCGCTGTCCGTGACCCAGCCGAGCGCCGCCTCGATCAGCGTCACCGCCATCGCGTGATAATCCGGGCCGTTCATGCTGGCGCAGACGTCCTGCACCAGCACGACCCCGAAATCGCGGTTGAACGCCTCGAAACAGTTGCAGAGCACGCAGTTGTTGGTGTTCACGCCGCAGACGAACAGCGTTTCGGTTCCGAGATTCTTCAGAAGCAGCGGCAGGTCGGTGTTGTCGAAGGCGCTGTAGCGGTGCTTGAAGACGGTGTGTTCGCCGGGCTGGGGCGCAAGTTCGGGCACGATCTCGGTGACCGGAGACCCTTCGACCGCCAGCGTGCGCCGCGGCTTGCCGAGGCCGGGGATGGCGCGGTCGTGCTGGCGCATCCAGAACGGGTTGCGGTTGTCCACGACCACGCCGGTGCGCGGATCGTGGCGGTGGTGGGTGCGCACGAAGATGACGGGAACCCCCGCATCGGCGAAGGCGCGGCGCAGGCGCACGGCCGCGGCGATCAGGCGGCGCGCCTCGCGCTCCTCCACCAGCAGGTGGCCGACCGTGGGGTCGAGGTGGGAGCGGTTCATGTCCACCAGCAGCAGCGCGCTGCGCTCCAGCCGGACCGTCCCGACGAGCTCTTCCATCCGGGTCACGTCATCACCTCGTAGAGCGCACGGCCGACCTCTGAGACAAGCCGCGTGAAAGGTTCGCTGAGCCGCGTCTCGCGCGTGCGCGGCCGCGGCAGGTCGATCTCGAAGACGCGGTGGATGCGGCCGGGCCGCGCGCTCATCAGCACCACACGGTCGGACAGAAACACCGACTCCGACAGCGAGTGGGTGACGAAAAGCACCGTCTTGCGGTAGTGCTGCCAGACGCGCATCAGCTCGAAGGCCATGCGGTCGCGCGTGATCTCGTCCAGCGCGGCGAACGGCTCGTCCATCAGCAGCACCGCCGGGTCGAGCGCCAGCGCGCGCGCCAGCGCGGCGCGCTGCTGCATCCCGCCCGAAAGCTGGTCGGGGTGCTTGCTCTCGAAGCCTGCGAGGCCCACCAGCTCCAGAAGCCCGGCGATGTCCGGCGCCGAGGCGGCGGCGCCCTGACGGGACGCGGCGAGGCTGTGCAGCAGGCGCACGTTGTCCTCGATCTTCAGCCACGGCATCAGGTTCGCCTGCTGGAACACGAGGCCGATCCGCCCCTCGCGCCGCAGCTCCGACGGCGCGCGCCCGCCGATCGTCACCGTGCCCCGCGTGGGCGCCATGAGATCGGCGACGACCCGAAGCAGGGTGCTCTTGCCGCAGCCCGACGGCCCCACCAGCGATACGAACTCGCCGTCCGCGATGGTGAGGTCCACCCCGGTCAGCGCGACCACCTGCTCGTCCGAGCCCACCCCGTAGGTCACGCTGGCGCCGCTGATGGCGATGCCTGCGTCATGACCCTGCGCCGTTCGCGCCATGTTCGTCGCTGCGTTCAACGCCGCTTCCCCCGCATCGCAAGATCGCCGGCCGGGCATGCGCCCGGCCGGAACCGTTCGTCAGTTCGTCGTCGCGTCGACCCGGACGAGTTCGCTCAGCGCCACCGCCTCGTCGAGCTTCTCGACGAACGCGTTGGTGAACATGTCCTCGGGGTTCGGCTTGTTGGGCAGATCGCCCGAAGCGAAAAGGATGTCGATGGAGGACTGCCACTTCGCCGCGTTCATCATGCCGAAGCGCTCGGCGTAGTCGGGCGAGTCGTAGAGACCGAAGATGATCTCGAGCTTGCGCGTTTCGAGATCGAGTTCACGGTCGGGCGAGACCTTCACGATTTCCGCGACGGCCTCGCGCTTGTTGTCGCGCGTCCAGATGTAGGCGTTCTGGGTGGCCCGCAGGAAGCGCTCGACGAGGTCCGGATTGGATGCGATCAGGTTCTCGTTGGTGTAGAGGATCGTGCCGTAGAACTCGACGCCGTAGTCGCGCACCGGCATCACGTTGACCGGAAAGCCGCGCGCCTCCAGCGTCAGTCCCTGGCCGTAGCCGTAGCCGAAGATCGCGTCCACCTGGCCCGCGGCGATCATCTGAACCTCGGCCCCCCGCGCCACCGAAACGAACTCGATGTCGTCCTGCCCGAGGCCGCCGGCCTGCAGCAGCGGCTCGACGAGACCGCGCACGTTGGTCTGGAACCACGACAGCTTCTTGCCCTTGAGGGATTCGGGCGTGTCGAGGCCGCTGGTCTGGAGGGTCATGACCGCGAAGGGCGTGTCGGGCTGGTCGCCCATGATCGCGACCACCGGCAGGCCGCTGGCGCGCGCCTTGATGAAGCTGTCGGCGTTGGCGAGACCGAACTGTTCGCGGCCGGTGCCGATGAAGATCTCGTTCTGCTGGCCCGCGGAGGGCGGCAGAATGGACAGATTGATGCCTTCGGCCTCGTAGAAGCCCTGCGCCACACCGGCAAAGAACGCCGAATGCATGCCCCAGGGCGTGAAGTTGATGCGGAGCGTCACGTCGTCCGCCGCCTGCGCGGACAGTCCGGAGACCCCCAGCGCGAAGCCGGCGGCTACGAGAGCGAGGCGCCGGCGCGAGATTGTTGCGATATTCCTCATTTGGTTCTCCCTGTTTTCTGAGTGCAGTTTCAGACCTCTGTCGTGGCCTCC
>DAINOD010000038.1:0-26108 GCA_036735545.1 Rubrimonas sp.
GACGGCGTCTGGAAGACGGAGTGGTACGACACCAAGAAGACGGGCGGCGCCTTCGAGCGCAGCGAGGCGCGGTTCCGCAACTGGGTCACGTCGGACGGCGCGCCCGGTCCCTCCGGCGAAGGCGGCTTCGCTGCGGAGGCGGGGCGCTATCACCTCTACGTCTCGCACGCCTGCCCCTGGGCGCATCGCACGATGATCTTCCGCAAGCTCAAGGGCCTGGAGGGGCTGATCGGCGTCAGCGCGGTCTCGCCGCACATGCGCGAGGACGGATGGACGTTCCGTCACGACTTCGACGGCGTAGTGGCCGACCCGATCCACGGCGCGACGTTCCTGCGCGAGGTCTATCTCGCCGCCAAACCGACCATGACCGGCCGGGTGACCGTGCCCGTGCTGTGGGACAGGAAGCGCGGGACGATCGTCTCGAACGAATCCGCCGAGATCATCCGCATGTTCAATTCGGCCTTCGACGGGCTGACCGGGAACCGGCTGGACTTCCACCCCGAGCCGCTGCGGGCGGAGATCGAAGCGATCAACGCGCGCGTCTACGACACCGTGAACAACGGGGTCTACAAGGCCGGCTTCGCGACCACGCAGGCCGCCTACGACGCGGCGGTTGGACCGCTGTTCGACAGCCTCGACTGGCTGGAGAGCCTGCTGCGCGCGCGCCGCTATCTTGCGGGGGCGCGGCTAACCGAGGCGGACTGGCGGCTGTTCACGACCGCGATACGCTTCGACGCGGTCTATCACGGCCACTTCAAGTGCAACCGGCGCCGCATCGTGGACTATCCGGCGCTGTCGGGCTGGCTGCGGGAGCTGCACCAGGTGCCCGGGGTCGCCGAGACGGTGCGCATGGACCACATCACGACGCACTATTACGCCAGCCACGAGACCATCAATCCCACGCGCATCGTGCCCGTCGGCCCGGCGCAGGACTTCGACGCGCCCCATCGGCGGGAAACGCTGGCGGCAGCCTGACGCTTTACATCGCAGGGCCGCCCGCGCGATGCTGGATGCGACCGGAGCGCGCAGCCTTGCCAAAAGACGACCAGAGCCTGGAGCTATCCCCGACGCTGATCCTGCGCGCCTACGCCGCCGGGGTCTTTCCGATGGCGGACGGGGCTGAGACCGAGGGCGTGTTCTGGGTCGATCCCCGCCAGCGCGGCGTCTTTCCGCTGGAGCGCTTCCACGTGCCCCGCCGGCTGGCGCGGCGGATGCGCGCCGGCGGCTATGCGGTGACGGTGGACGCGGCCTACGAGGACGTCATCGACGCCTGCGCCGACCGCGACGAGACGTGGATCAACGGCGACATCCGCCGCCTCTATGTCGCCCTGCACCGCATGGGTCACGCCCACTCGCTGGAGGTGTGGGTGGACGGGCGGCTGGCGGGCGGGCTCTACGGCGTGCGGATCGGGGCGGCCTTCTTCGGCGAGAGCATGTTCCACCATGCGACCGACGCGTCCAAGATCGCCCTGGTGCACCTCGTCGCGCGGCTCAAGGCGGGCGGGTTCCTGCTGCTGGACAGCCAGTTCGTCACCGACCATCTGGCGCGCTTCGGCGCCGAGAGCCTGCCGCGCGAGGCCTACCACCGGCAACTGGACGCCGCGATCCGTCGCGAGGCGGACTTCTTCGCGTTCGATCAGGACGGCTCTCCCGAGGCGGCGCTGCAGGCGAGCACCCAGACGTCGTAGCGCGGGTGATCCAGCGCCGAGACCGCGGGGATCGAAGCGACCATCCAGCCGGCGAAGGCGAAGGCGCTGCGGTTCCTGTCGTCGACGATCTCGACATAGGCCGCGGCGTCGGCGCCGTCGTCGAGGCTGCGGCAGGCGCGCACGGTGACGACGAGGCGCGCATACTGGGTCGCGCCGCCCACGGCGACCTCGAAGTCGGTCGTGAGCCCGGAGAACTTGTCGAGCGCCCGCATCTTCGCCACCGGCCGCTCGACCTGCGCCAGCACGGTCGATGGCTCGTGCGGCGCGACCGGGCCGACCGTCAGCGCCGCGAGGAGCACGAACGGCGTCATCGGCGCAGCGCCCGGAAGCGCAGGCGGACATAGTCGGCGGTCCAGCGGCCGTCGGCGTCGCGCAGCGCGGGCGCGGCGAGCGCGGCGGCGCGGGCCCGCACGGCCGGGCGCGCGGCCTCGGGGGCGAGCGCCAGCGCAGGCGCCGCAAGCGTGTCGAACCAGGCCTCCGCCCCGGCCTCGACGGGCGTCGGGCGCGGGATGAGGGCCATGCTCTCCACCGAGAAGCCGGCGCGGCCGAGGCGGGCGGCGTAATCCTGCGGCGTCGGGAAATACCAGATCTCGCCGAGATCGCTGCGCACCCCCGCCTCCGCCAGCGCGGCGATCAGGGCGACGCGCAGGGCGGCGACGTTGCCGTGGCCGCCCATCTCGGCGACGAAGCGGCCGCCGGGGCGGAGCGCGCGCGCCACGCCCGCCAGCACCGCGTCCGGGTCGGTCATCCAGTGCAGCGCGGCGTTGGAGAACACGGCGTCGAAGTCCTGACCCACCTCCAGCGCCTCGCCGCTGCACAGCCGGGCGTCGAGGCCCCGGGCGCGGGCCGCGGCGATCATGTCGGCCGACGCATCGACGCCGAGGACCGTCGCGCCGGCCGCGGCGATCCGCGCGGTCAGCGCGCCGTCGCCGCAGCCGAGGTCGAGGATCCGCTCGCCCGGCATGGGCGCGAGCGACGCCAACGCGTCGGCGCCGAGGTCGGAGACGAAGCGTGCGGCGCGTCCGTAGGCCTCGGCGCGCCAGAGATCGGGGGCGGGCTCAGTCACCGCCGCCGGTGATGACGCGGCCGATGAGATCCATCAGGCTGACCGAGGACTGGGTGATCTGGATGGCGTCGCCGGCGGCCAGCATGAAATCCGAACCGCCCGGCTGGATCGCCACATGCGCCCCCCCCAGCAGGCCGTCCGAGGCGATGGTGGCGGAACTGTCGTCGGGCAGCATGACGTCGGCGCGGATCACCATGGTCAGGTTGGCCTGGAAATCCACCGGGTCGAGGTTCATGGAGCGGATCGTGCCGACCTTCACGCCAGAGATGCGCACGTCGCCGCCAACCGAGATGCCCTCGGCCTTGCGGAACTTCGCCGACACCTCGTAGGCGCCGCCGCCGAGGCCGAAATCCGTGTTCTGCGCGGCGTAGAACGCGAAGCCGCCCGCCACGAGCAGCACGGCGGCGCCGATCACCGTCTCTGCGGCGCTGTCAGCCATGGTCAGGTTCCTTCCGTCAGGCGCCTTCGGGCGACCAGGGCTCGTAATCCGCCATCTTCTTCGGCGCGCGCGGTCCGCTGATCGAGCCCGGCGGCGCATAGGCGGCGCGCGTGCCGGTCAGGTTCGGCGCGTGAGGCTTCTCCCACGGCTGGACCGGCAGCGGCGCCTCGGTCGGCGGGCGGTCGAAGGTGTGGTGCAGCCAGCCGTGCCAGTCAGGCGGCACGCGGCTGGCGTCGGACACTCCGGCATAGACCACCCAGCGCCGTACGCCCGCCTTGTCGGTCCAGTAGCTGTTGCCCTCGGCGTCCTCGCCCACCCGCACGCCGTGGCGTCGCGTGTGCATCATGGTGCCGACCGTGGCCCCGTTCCACCAGGTGAACATGCGTCGGATGACGTTCATCGCGGCCTCTCCTGCAGCGCGGCGGACTATGGCGCGGGGGGCGCCCAGCGTCCAGCCCCGGCGGCCCTTGGCTCCGCGACGCCGCATCCTACCTCCATGCAAGCGCGAAGGAGCCCCCATGCTGCGTATCCTGCTGCCGTTCCTGCTCGCCCTGCCCGCCGTCGCCGAGGAGCGTGTCCGCGCAGTCTCGCAAGGCTACGAGACGCCATGCGCCGAGATGGACAACATACTGGTGGCGCTGGAGAACCCCGCCGTCACGCGCTTCACCGTCCGCGCCACGCATCCCGCCTATCTCGCCGGGCGCGCGGGCGACAGCATGGCGCCCGACTTCACCGACTGCGACTTTCCCGACGAGCCGATCTGGGACTACGAGCCTTTCAGCCTCACGCTCTACGAGGACGAGCGGATCCTGCTGCGCGGCCACCGGCTGCCGAAATCGTGGCGGCCCGAGGAAGTGGACTTCACGGTTGGCGACCGCACGGTGCGCGGGCTGCACCTGACGCAGCTCCATGTGAAGCTGGACGGCAGTCCGCTCGAGATTCTGGTGCTCTATCCCTCCGACGGCTACTGGCGGCCCCGACCCCTGCCCCCGATCGACCGCGAGGAGACGGGCTTCGGCTCCTCGATGCTGGTCGGGCCCATCGAGGTGGACCGCCGGCCGCTGGTTCGGCTTACAGGGGTGGTCTTCGAGCCGGAGACGCTGACCTATCGGCTGCGCTTCGCCGCCGGCGGCGAGGGGACCTTGCGTGTCGTCTCCGCGGGGCGGGACGAGCTGCGGCTCGACGTGGCGCTCGACGAGGCCGTCGCGGAAGGGCCCTTCGCGATGTTGAGTTCGATGCACGTGGCGTCCGACAACGCAGACGTCTCGCGCGTCTCCGTGCGCGAGCGCGCGCTGTGGCGCAGCCTGCCCATCGACGCGCTGGAGGCGGCTGAAGGGCTGGAGTTCGCGTTCGGCCGCGACATACCCTCCCGCCACAACTACAGCGCGCCGGACGTGTTCTTCGGCCCCTTCAACGCGGAATAGGGCGCAGAAAGCGGGTGGCGCGGCGGCGCCGCGCGGCGCATGTCTCGCTCGCCGCCCGGAGAACGCGCCATGCCGCCCCAGACCCGCCTCACCCCGGATTCCTTCGTCGACATGGCCCTGCTGGGGGCGTTGTGGGGGGGCTCGTTCTTCGCCGTCGCCATCGCGCTGCGGGAGATGGGGCCGCTGACCGCCGTGGCGCACCGGGTGTTCTGGGCGGCGCTGGTCCTCTGGGGACTGGCGCAGGCGCGCGGCCTGCCGGTCCCGCGCGACGCGCGGCTCTGGGTCGGCTTCGCGGTGATGGGGCTGCTGAACAACGTGGTCCCCTTCGGCCTGCTCGCCTGGGCGCAGCTTCACGTCGAATCGGGTTTGGTCTCGATCCTGAACGCCTCCACCGCGATCTTCGGCGCGCTGGTCGCGGCGGCGCTGCTGGCCGACGAACGGCTGACCGCGCGGCGGGCGCTGGGCGTGGGCCTGGGCTTCTGCGGCGTGATCGCGCTGGTCGGCGCGGAGGCGCTGGCGGGGCTGTCGCTGCGCAGCGCGGCGCAGGGGGCGGTGGCGCTGGCGGCGGTCTCCTACGCCTTCGCCAGCGTCTGGGCCCGGGTGCGGCTGCGCGGCTGCCCGCCGGTCACGGCGGCGGCGGGGATGCTGACCTGCTCGACCCTGATGGCCGCGCCGCTGGCGCTGGCGGTCGAGGGGGCGCCGCGCCTCGATCTGTCGGCCGGCGTCTGGGCGGCCATCGTCTGGTATGCGGTGGTCTGCACCGCGCTGTCCTATCTGCTCTACTACCGGCTCGTCGCGAAGGTCGGCGCGGCGAACACGATGCTCGTGACGCTGCTGATCCCGCCCGTCGCCGTCACGCTGGGGGCGCTGTTTCTCGGCGAGCGGCTGGGGCCGGAGGCGGCGGCGGGCTATGCGCTGCTGGCGGCGGGGCTGGCGGTGATCGACGGGCGCGCGCCGGCCTTCTTGTGGGCCCGGCTCACGCGGCGTAAGCCGGCGGCGTAGCCTGTCGGAGACTGCCATGGCCTTCCTGTCGGACGCGCTGTCGCGCGTGAAGCCCGCCGCCACCGTCGCGATCAGCCAGCTCGCCCGCGAACTGCAGGCGCAGGGGCGCGACGTGATCGCCCTGTCCGCCGGCGAGCCGGACTTCGACACGCCCGAGCACATCCGCGATGCGGCCAAGGCCGCCATCGACCGCGGCGAGACGCGCTACACCGCGCCCGACGGCATCGTTGAGCTGAAGCGCGCCATCTGCGCCAAGTTCGCGCGAGAGAACGGGCTGAGCTATGCGCCCGATCAGGTGATGGTCTCCACCGGCGGCAAGCAGGTGCTGTTCAACGCGCTGATCGCCACCCTGAACGCCGGCGACGAGGTGCTGATCCCGGCCCCCTACTGGGTCAGCTACCCCGAAATGACCCGATTGGCCGGCGGCGAGCCCGTGATCGTGCCGACCTCCGCGGCGACCGGCTTCAAGATGACGCCGCAGGCGCTGGAGGCCGCCATCACGCCGCGCGCCAAGTGGTTGATATTCAACTCGCCGTCCAACCCCTCCGGCGCCGGCTACTCCAGGGCCGACCTGAAGGCGCTGACCGACGTGCTGGAGCGCCACCCCCATGTCTGGGTGATGAGCGACGACATGTACGAGCACATCGCCTATCCCGGATTCGACTTCGCGACCCCCGCCCAGACGGCTCCGGCGCTCTACGACCGCACGCTTACGGTGAACGGCGTCTCCAAGGCCTACGCGATGACCGGCTGGCGCATCGGCTATTGCGCCGGGCCGAAGACGCTGGTGGACGCCATGCGCAAGGTCCAGACCCAGAGCACCACCAACCCCTGCTCGATCAGCCAGTGGGCCGCTCTCGCGGCGCTGGAGGGGCCGCAGGACTACATCGCCGAGAGCCGCGGCGCCTTCCTGCGCCGGCGCGACCTCGTGGTGGCGATGCTGAACGCGGCCGAGGGACTGTCCTGCCCGACGCCGGAGGGCGCGTTCTACGTCTATCCGTCCTGCGCCGGCGCCATCGGCAAGACCGCGCCCTCGGGCAAGGCGATCGACAGCGACGAGACCTTCTGCGCCGAGTTGCTGGCGGCGGAGGGCGTCGCGGTGGTGTTCGGCGCGGCCTTCGGTCTGAGCCCCCATTTCCGCGTCAGCTACGCCGCCGCGGACGAGACGCTGCGCGAGGCCTGCGCGCGCATACAGCGCTTCTGCGCGGCGCTGCGATGATTGCTCAAGTTTAAATGCATTTTCACCAGTCAGGCGGATAGTCGCGACCGGAATCGAGCCCGTCGACATGCAACAGGGCGGGTCTCGATGAGCCATTCAACGGAGCGATAGATGGACCTAGCGATAATTGTGTCACGCAATCAAGCCGCCGCGGTTGCGGGAGGCCGCTTCGGATGAGCGCGGAACGGTTCTCCCTCTGCGTCGGTTGCAGCGAACATATCAACGGCCGACGTCTCGACTATGCGCTGGCCTTGTTCATGATCGTCTACGGGGGCTTCGTTCTGCAACCCGCAGAGTCAATGGCGTCTCCTAATTACGAAATCCTGATTGGCTGGGGCAGCGAGTTCTTCTGGGGCTTCGCGATCCTGATGGTCGGGCTGATACAAGGGGCGGCGATCTACATCAACGGGCGCAAGGCGTGGACGCCCTATGCCCGCATAGCGACGAACTATCTCGCCTCCATCACTTGGGTCAGCATCGCCCTCGGCATCGGCGCCATCGATCCATGGTCAACCGGAGTGGTCATTCACATCATGCTTGCGGTCGCGCACGTATACTGCGCCGTCACCGCCGCGCGAGACGCGACGAAGCGTGCGATCGCGCAGTATGGCGGTTGAACTCACCGGCGAACAGCTCACCGCCATCGCGACCATCGTCATCGCGCCCGTGATCGTGACCACGCTGGCGATCTGGCAGGAGATCATCAAGTCGAGACGCAAGCCCGAGGCGGGCGCGGACGTGTCCGCCACGCTCCGCCAGCTGGAGGAGGACCTTGAGCGGATCGAGCGATGGCAGGAGCGCATCATCGACCGGCTCGACGACATCGTGCGGATGCAGATCCTGCGCAAATAGCCGGGGCCGAAGCGCACGGCGCCGGTTGACGCGAGCCCCCGGACAGGGCTTCTGGGGCTCGTGGTTAACGGTCGGTCAGCATCCGCGGCGAGTTCCCGCGCTTCGCTCGCGCTCGTCGCCCTTCTTGTGGGGGGCTGCGCCGGTCGCGAGGCCGGCGAGGCCTTCACCTTCGAGCGGCCCGAGACGGCGGTGGACTACGCCGTGGAGCTTTCGGGCGCGCCGAGCGACGAGATCGACGCCCTACTGCGCGAATCGCTTGGCGTGTTCCGGCGACAGGACGACGGCGCCCAGAGCCTCGCCTTCCTGCGCCGCCGCGCCATCGAGGACGTGGCCATCGCCCAGCGCGTCCTGCGCGCCTTCGGCTACTACGAGGCCGACCTGGCCGTGGAGGTGGTCGAGACGGCCGACGGCGCGGCGCTGGCGCGCCTGACCGTCGAGCCCGGCCGGCGCTTCACCCTCGCGGCGCACCGATTCGTCGTGCTCGACGCCGGCGCCGTCGCGATCGCGCCGCTGGATGCGGCGGCGCTGGGCTCGCCCGTCGGTCAGGCGGCCGAGGCGCAAGGCATCCTCGACGCCGAGGCCGCCGCGGTGACGCGTCTGCGCGCGACCGGCCGCCCCTACGCCGTTCCCGCCGGTCGCGACGCCGTGGCCGACCTGGAGATCGCCACCATCGAGGTGGACAGCACCGTGCGGGCCGGGCCGGCCTACGCCTTCGGCGAGCCGGTCTTCGAGGGGCTGCGCCGCGTCGAGGCGGACTATCTGCGCACCTACCAGAACTGGGAGGCCGGCGAGACCTTCGACGAGGCGCGGCTGGCCGCCTTCCAGCGCCGGCTGGTGGACACGCGGCTGTTCGACGCCGTGTCCGTGCGCGCCCCCGAGACGCCCCCAGACGGCGACATCGCGCCGGTCATCGTGCAAGTCGAGGAAGGCAGGCGGCGCAGCGTCAGCGCCGGCGCGCGCTTCGACACCGACAGCGGGCCGGCGGTGCGCGGGACCTTCGAGCACCGCAACCTGTTCGGCCGCAACGAGACCGTGCTCGTCGAGGCGCTGGCGGGGCTGGAGGAGCAGCGCGTCGAGGCGCGCTACCGCGTGCCCCAATACCTGCGCGACCGGCAGGACTTCGTCGCCGGCGCCGGCGTGCGCCACATCGAGGACGACGCCTTCGACGAACTGGCCTTCACGCTGGGCGCCGGGCTCGAGCGCCAACTCGGCCGCTACTGGCGCGCCGGCGCGGGCGGACTGCTGGAGGTGACGCAGACGACCGACATCGACGGCGAGCGCACCTTCACCCTCGCCGGGCTGCCGATCTTCGCGGCCTTCGACGACACCGACGACCTGCTGAACCCGACCAACGGCTGGCGCTTCCGCGCCGACGTGACCCCCTTCGCCGGCGTGGCCGATTCGGGCGGGGCCCCGCTGTTCACCCGCCTCGACGCGACGCTCAGCACGTATTACCCGCTCGATGAGGAGCGCCGCTACGTGCTCGCGGGCCGGACGCGCGTCGGCTCGATCCCCGCGCTGGACAATGACGACGTGCCGGCCGGCCGCAGGCTCTACTCAGGCGGCGGCGGCTCGGTGCGCGGCTATCAGGATCGTTTCATCGGCCCGCTCGACGCGCGCGGCGATCCCACGGGCGGTCGCTCGGTGGTGGAGCTGGGGGCGGAGCTGCGCGCGCTGGTGTCGCCGCCCTTCGGCCTCGCCTTCTTCGTGGAGGGCGGCGCCGTGAGCCAGGAGGCGGTCCCCGTGTTCGACGAGGGCTTTCAGGTCGGGGCGGGGCTGGGGTTGCGCTATCTCTCGCCGGTCGGGCCGATCCGGGTGGACGTGGGGGTTCCGGTGAACAAGCGCCGCGAGGACGACGACTTCCAGATCTACCTGTCGATCGGGCAGGCCTTCTGATGCGCGCGCTGGCGCTCGCCGCGGCGCTGTGGCTGGCGGTCTCGCCGGCTCAGGCGCAGATCTCGCTCCTGGGCCTGCAGAACTCGCTGGTGCAGTTCGCCCTGTCGCGCATCTCGACGCCGGGCGAGCTGGAGATCACCGCAGACGGCGTGCAGGAGGGCGAGGACGGACGCACCGAACTCGCGGGCGTCCGGGTCGCGGACGGGCGCGGCGTGTGGCTGGAGATCGACGCGGTCGGCCTGCGCTGGAACCCCACCCGCATCCTGCGCGGCGAGTTGGAGATCAACCGCCTGTTCGCCCGCGGCGTCCGGCTGCTGCGCCGACCCGACCCCGCGGGCGTCGCCATCGAGGCGACCGGGCCCGAGGTCGAGAGCCCCCCCTTCTCGTGGCCCCGCGCGCCCATCGCGACGCGGGTCGAGGAGATGACGCTGGAGGGCGTCGAGATCGCCGCGGGCGTGATCGCCGCGCAGTCGCTGGCCTTCGACGCCACCGGCGCCGCGCGCGACGAAGGGAACGAGCAGGCCGCGCAACTGACCCTGCGCCGCACCGATGCGGTCGAGGGGGCCATCGCGCTCGACTATCTGCGCGATTTCCGCGCCGGCACGCTGCGCCTCCAGGTGAACGCCGACGAGGCCGCTGGCGGCGTGGCGGGAGAGCTCGCGGGATTTCCGCCCGACAGCGCGGTGCGGATGGTGGTGGACGCCGACGGGCCGCTCGACGACTGGGCGGTGCGCTTCGACGCCGAGGCCGAGCGCGTCTTCGTCGCCGGCGGCGAGGCGCAGGTGGTGGTCGGCCCGCCGCTCTCGGTCGCAGCGACCTTCCAGGTCGTCCCCGGTCCAGCCATGGACCCCCAGATCGCCGCTGCGCTGGGCGAGCGCGCGAGCCTCGTCGCCCGCGTCGCCGAGGACGCGGACGGCGTGATCCGCATCGAGCAGGGCGCCGTCCGCGCGCCGGACCTGACGCTGGATGCGTCGGGCTTCTTCGCGCGCCAGACGGGCGCGCTCGACCTCGACGTGGCGCTGGAGGCGCGGGCCGGCCTGGCGCCGCTGGTCCCCGGCGCGGACTTCGAGCGCATCGCCTTCGACGGGACCGTATCCGGCGCGCTGGACGATCTCGCGGCCAACGGCGCGCTGGCGCTGGCGGGCCTGCGCACCGAGCCCGTCGACGTGGGCGCGGCGCGGCTGGATGTCGCCGTGACGGTCGCCGGCCCCGTGATCGGCTTCTCGCTGTCGGGCGACACGGAGGGGCTGCGGCTCGACCGGTTGACCCCCGAGACGGTGGGGCCGGCGCGGCTGGTCGCGGAAGGGCGTTGGGACGGCGCGGTCGCCGACCTCGCGACCCTGAGCCTGCAGTCGGCGCTGCTGTCGGCCTCGGTCTCGGGCCGGATCGACGTCGCCGGCGACGCCGCCTCGGTCGCCTACGAGGCCGCCGCGCCCGATCTCGCCGCCATCGCAGCCGCCTATGGCGCCGACGCGGCCGGGGAGTTCGCCGTCGAGGGGCGGCTGGAGGGGCCGCTGACAGGGCCGAGGCTGACCGGTTCGGCGGCGCTGACCGGGCTGCGCTGGGAGGCGGAGACGCTGGGCGCCGTGCGGCTGACCCATGACGCGACCTTCGGCGACGTGTCGGAGGGGACGGCGCGGCTCGAGGTGGACGGCTCGCGCTTCGGACCCGGGCGCATCGCGGCGGGTTTCCGGCTGGAGGGCTCGCGGCTCGACTTGCGCGACTTCGACGCCTTCGTGCTGGGGGTGGCGGCGGCCGGCGCGGCGACGGTGGACCTCGACACGCTGCTGACCGAGGGGGTGGTGTCGGCGCGCATCGCTGACCTTGCGCCGCTGTCCGAACTCGCCGGCGACCCGGTGCAGGGCGCGGCCGAACTGACCGCGACGCTTTCCGTGACGGAGGGCGCGCAGGACGCGGCGCTGGTCGGCGTGGTGTCGGACTTCTCCGGCTTCGACGCGCGGGTCGGCGGCGTCGACCTCGACGTGGCGCTCCGCGACGCGCTGGGTCCGTCGGCCCGCGGCGAGGGCCGGCTGAGCCTGCGCGACGTGGCGGCGGCCGGGGCCGAGATCGGATCGCTCGGCTTCGAGGGCGCGGCCGAGGACCTGCGCGGCGCGCCCGCCGCGCGGGGCGTGCTGACCGCCGAGCGGCTCGCCTATGCGCCGGCCGAGGCGCGGGTGGCCGCGCTGCGCTTCGAGGGCTCCGGCGCCGACCTGCTGGCCGACCCTTCCGCCTCGGGCGTGCTGACGGCCGAGGGCGTCGAGGCGGCGGGCGCCAGCATTGGGGCGTTGCGGCTGGAGGCCGACGGCGAGGGGTTGCTCGTCGCCCGCGCGGTGCGCGGCGTGCTGACCGCAGAGCGACTGGCCTATCCGGCCGCCGAGGCGCAGGTCGCGCGCCTGCGCTTCGAGGGCTCCGGCGCCGACCTGCTGGCCGACCCTGCCGCCTCCGGCGTCCTGACCGCCGAGGGCGTGGCGGCGGCCGGGGCGCGCGTCGGGGCGCTGCGACTGGAGGCTGACGGCGAGGGGCTGCTGGAGGCCCGCGCGGTGCGCGGCGTGCTGTCCGCAGAGCGGCTCGCCTATCCCGCGGCCGAGGCCCAGGCGGCGCGTCTGCGCGTGGAGGGGAGCGGGACAGACCTGCTCGCCGCCCCTCAAGGCGCGGCGACCGTGACGGCGGAGGGCCTGGCCGCCGCCGGTTTCGCCACACCCCGAGCGCAGGCGGACGCAGCGCTGGACGCCGCCGGGCGGCTGACGGCGCGCCTGCGCGCCGAGCCGGGCAGCCTCGGCGACACGCGGCTCGGCCCGTTGGCGCTCGACGCCGCGGTGGACGGGGCGGTGGTCGACGGCGCGCCCGGCCCCGAGCCCGTGATCGACGCGACCGCGACGCTGGGGCCTACCGCCGCACCGCCGCTGTCGCTGCGCGCGGCGCGGCTGACGGCGCGCGGGCCGTTGTCGGCGATCGAAACGACGCTGGACGCGCAAGGAGCCGTCGGCGACGCCGACCTCTCGGTCGCCCTTCGCGCCCGGATGGACGCCGCCGCGGCGGCGCCGGTCATCGACGTGGCGACGCTGGAGGCCGCGGTTGGCGAGGCGCAGGCGCGGCTGCGGCGGCCCCTACGCGTGACGGCGGGCGAGAGCGTGACGCTGGAGGGGCTGGACCTCGCCCTCCCCGGCGGGGGCCTGCGCGGCGACGCGACGCTGCACCCGAACGGCGCCAGCGGATCGTTGACGCTGCAACTCGACGACGTGACGCCCCTCGCCCGCATCGCCGACGCCCCGCTGGCGTCGGGCGCCCTTACCGCGCAGACGCGCTTCGACACCCGCGCGGGCTCCGCCTCGGCGACGCTGAGCGCGCAGGCCAGCGGGTTGAAGCCGGCGGGGGTGGCGTTCGACCTCGGCGGGTTCGACCTCGACGCGCAAGGGCGCTGGGACGGCAGGCGTGCGGCGCTCGACGCCGCCGTCGCGGGACCTTTCGCCCAGCCGCTGACCTTCACGGTCGCGACGCCGCTGGTTCCGACCGGCGGCCCGCTGCCCGCCATTCCGGCCGGCGCAGGAATAGACGGACGGCTGCGCTGGCAGGGGCGCATCGGCGATCTGTGGACGCTGGTCCCCACCGCCGACCATGTGCTGGACGGCGACGTGGCGATCGACCTCGGCTTCGCAGGCGCGCCGGGCAGTCCGCGGCTGTCGGGCGACGTGCGGCTGAGCGACGGGCGCTACGAGAACCTCGAGATCGGCACGATCCTGACCGACGTCGCGGCCGCGTCGCGCGTAGAGCCCGACGGCGCCTTCGCGGTGACGCTGACGGCCCAGGACGGCGCCGGCGGACCGGTCCGCGCGGAGGCCCGGTTCGGGGGCGGCGGGCTCGACGCGCGGATCAGCGCCGACGGCGCGGTGCTGGTGCGCCGCGACGACGTCACCGCCAGCATCACCGCCGATCTGACGGCGCAGGGGCCGCTCGACGGATTGGCGCTGGCCGGGACGGTGACGGTCGACCGGGCCGAGGCGCGTCTTGTGAACACCACCCCGCCCTCGGTGGCCTCGCTGGGCGAGGTGCGCATCAAGGGCGAGCCCATCGTCCCGCCCCGCGACCCCGGCGCGGGCGCGGTGGCGCTGGATCTGACGGTCCGCGCGCCCGAGACGATCTTCGTGCGCGGCCGCGGCCTCGACAGCCAGTGGCGCATGGACCTGCGCGTGACCGGCGACAGCGCCCGGCCGCAGGTGGTGGGCGCCATCGAGCGGGTTCGCGGCCAGCTCGCGCTGGCCGGGGCCACCTTCGATCTGGCGCGCGGGACGATCCGCTTCACCGGCGGGCAGCCCATCGACCCCAGCATCGACGTGGCGCTGTTGCGCGACGCGGAAGGGGTGCGCGGGGGCGTTGTGGTGCGCGGCTTCGCCTCCGCCCCCGAGATCGCCTTCGAGAGCCAGCCGCAACTGCCCGAAGGCGAAGTGCTGCCGCGCGTTCTGTTCGGCAAGTCGCAGCAGTCGCTCGACGCGAGCGAGGCGATCCAGATCGCGACCGGGCTCGCGACGCTGCTCGACGGCTCGGGCGGAGCGCTGGACCGGCTGCGCGCGACGGCGGGCCTCGACGTTCTGCGCCTGGAGGGGATCGGCGAGGAGGCGACCGTCACGGTCGGCTCGCGGGTGGCGGACGGCGTGTTCGTCGGCGCAAAGCAGCCGCTCGACGGCGGCTCGGCGCGGGTGACGGTGGAGATCGAGGTCTTCCCCAGCGTCACGGTGGACACCGAGGTCGGGACAGGCGCCGGCGGGTCCGTCGGTCTGAACTGGCGGCGGGAGTTCTGATCAGGGCTCGTCGTCGAGCGCCTCGGCCAGCGCCTCGAGCGACGGGATCGCCAGCGCCCGGTCCTTGCGCAGGATGAGGCCGCGCTTGGCCAGCGTGCTCATCTCGCGCGACACGGCCTCGCGGTGGGTGCTGATGCGCGCGGCGAGGTCGAAATGGGTCGGCGGACGCGGGATGACCACTGCGTCGCCCTGCGCGCCGCGCGCCTCGGCCATCCGCAGCAGTTCGCGAATCAGGCGCTGGCGCACCAGAAGGGTGCTGAACTCGGTGACGCGCTCCAGCAGCCTGCGCACCTGGCCCGAGAGGTGCTTCAGCATCGCCAGCGCGAAGCCCGGCCGCTCGCGCAGCAGCGCCTCGAAGTCGCGCTGGGCGATGACGCCGGCCCGCACCTCGCCCTTCGCGATCACGCTGGCCGAGCGGGGCGAGCCGTCGATGGCCGCAAGTTCGCCAAACATCTCGCCGGGGCCGGCCTCGTGGAACTCGATCAGCTTGCCATCGTCGGCGTAGATGACCACGCGCGCAGCGCCTTCCAGCAGCAGGAAGACGCTGCGGTCGTCGTCCTCGTGGTTGATCAGGGCCTCGCCGTCGGCGAACACGCGCTGCGTCATCACGCGATCGACGGCGTGGCGCTCATCCTCCGGCAGGACAGGCACGCGGCTGGCGAGTGGCATAAGTGCGGGCAATCCCCTCATGGCGTCGCGATTGTGACTTTGCGCACAGATTTACGCAATCGGCGGCTGCATGTTGACGTTAACGTTAACCGCCACACTCGGAGAACGCAGATGGACCGCACCCGAAAGGCCCCCGAGCGTTTCGCGCCCACGCCGGACGGCTACTGGCGCGACAAGGCCGACCAGCACGGGCCGGCCGGCGGCCTGCTGGCCTTCGCCCTGCTCATGGTGATCGCGCTCAGCGTCGTCTGACGCCGGCGCTCAGGCGGCTGAGGCCGCCACGAGTTCGCCCCGCAAGGCGCGCTCGATCAGCGCCACGGTCTCCTCGACGCCGTACAGCGCGACGAAGCCGCCGAAGCGCGGTCCCTGCTCCGCCCCCAGCAGGACCGCATAGAGCGCGGCGAACCAGTCGCGCAGCTGGGGGAACGCCTGGGCGTTGCCGACCGCATAAACCACGTCCTGCAGCGTCGCCGCGTCGCGCGGGCCGTCATGGTCGCGCAGCGCCTGGGCCAGCGCCGCCAGCGCCCTGGTCTCCAGCGGCGTGGGCGCGCGGAACCGGCGGTTCGGCAGCACCTTGTCCTCGACATAGGCGAGGGCCCGGCCCACGGCCGCGTCAAGCTCCGGGTGCGTCGCCGGGTTCGCCTCGGGCGCATACTTGCGGATGAAGCCCCACAACACGCCCGGGTCGGTCGCCCCCGCCGCGGCCGCGAGGTTCAGCAGCATGGCGAAGCTGACCGCCATCTGGCTCTCGGGCGGCTGGCCGCGGTGGATGTGCCATGCCGGGCTGTCGAGCCGCTGGGCTGCGTCCTGCCCCGCGAAGGCGCGCAGGTGCTGGTCGTACTCGTCCACGGCCTTGGGGATGACGTCCCAGTGCAGGCGCTTGGCGGTCTTCGGCTTCTGGAACATGAACAGCGCCAGCGACTCCGGGCTGGCGTAGCGCAGCCACTCGTCGATCGAGACGCCGTTGCCCTTGGACTTCGAGATCTTGCGGCCCTCGGCGTCGAGAAACAGCTCGTAGATCATGTGCTGCGGCGCGCGGCCGCCGAGAATCTCGCAAATCCGGTCATAGATCGGCGTGTTGGGCAGGTGGTCCTTGCCGTACATCTCGAAGTCGACGTCGAGCGCGGCCCAGCGGGCGCCGAAGTCGGGCTTCCACTGCAGCTTCACCCGCCCGCCGGTGACGGGCAGCGTCGTCTCGGTCCCGTCCTCGTCGTCGAAGGTGATCTCGCCGCGCTGCGCGTCCACGTTGCGGATCGGCACGTAGAGCACGCGGCCCGTGGTCGGGCTGATCGGCAGGAAGCAGGAATAGGTCTGCTGGCGCTCCTCGCGCAGCGAGGCGAGCATCACCGCCATGATCTCGTCGTACTTCTCGCAGGCGCGCAGCAGGATGTCGTCCAGACGGCCGGACCTGTAGTAGTCGGTCGCCGAGGCGAACTCGTACTCGAAGCCGAACGTGTCGAGGAACCGCCGCAGCATGGCGTTGTTGTGGTGGCCGAAGCTCTCGAACTCGCCGAAGGGGTCTGGCACGATGGTCAGCGGCCGCTGCAGGTGCTCGCGCAGCATGTCGGGGTTGGGCACGTTGTCGGGGACCTTGCGCATCCCGTCCATGTCGTCGCTGAAGCACAGCAGGCGGGTGGGCACGTCGCACAGCATCTCGAAGGCGCGCCGCACCATGGTGGTGCGCGCGACCTCGCCGAAGGTGCCGATATGCGGCAGGCCGGAGGGGCCGTAGCCGGTCTCGAACAGGACATGGCCCTTGGCGGGGTCCTTGCCGCCCAGCCGCTTGAGCAGTTTGCGCGCCTCCTCGAACGGCCAGGACTTGGCGTTCTCGGCGAGGGCGCGCAGGGCGGTCATGGGCTGGTCCTCCGGCGGGGGTGCGACACGCGCCCCGGTCGCGGGTGGCTGTATTGCCGCCGGGCGGGGGGGTCAATAAATACCGCACTCAATTCGGGTGCCGGAGCCACCAATGACAGCCCCCTTCACGGCGCAGGACGGTCTCGTGGCCGCCATGGTGCTGACCGCCGCCGCCGACACGCGCATGACCGACGCCGAGCGCGACACGGTCGCCGGCATCGTCGCACTTCTGCCGGTGTTCCGCGGCTTCCCCGAGGGGCGCTTCGGCCAGATCAGCGAGGTGGTGGTGGAGATGCTGGCCGAGGAGGACGGCATCGACCAGATCCTGACGCTCATCGAGGAATCGGTGCCGGACACTCTCTGGGTCACGGCCTATGCGCTCGTCTGCGACGTCGCCGCGGCCGACGGGACGGCCGCGATCGAGGAGCTGCGCCTGCTCGAACTCGTCCGCCACCGCCTGAGCGTCGACCGGCTGACGGCGGCGGCCATCGAGCGCGCCGCCCGCGCCCGCTACACCCGCGGCTGAGGAAGCCTCAGCCGCGCAGGCGCTTGTCGCGCATCGCCAGCAGGCGCAGGCGCAGGGCGTTGATGCGGATGAAGCCCTGCGCGTCCTTCTGGTCGTAGGCGCCGGCGTCGTCCTCGAAGGTGACGTGCTGCTCGGAGTAGAGGCTGGCGGGCGAGGACCGCGCGATCACCGACACCGAGCCCTTGTAGAGCTTCAGCCGCACCGTGCCCGAGACGTGGCCCTGACTGTGGTCGATGGCGGCCTGCAGCATCTCGCGCTCCGGGCTGAACCAGTAGCCGAAATAGATCAGTTCGGCGTAGCGCGGCATCAACTCGTCCTTGAGATGCGCCGCGCCGCGGTCGAGCGTGATGCTCTCGACGCCGCGGTGCGCCGCCAGCAGGATCGTGCCGCCGGGCGTCTCGTAGACGCCGCGCGACTTCATGCCGACATAGCGGCCCTCCACGAGGTCGAGCCGGCCGACGCCGTGGCGTCCGCCGATCTCGTTCAGCCGCGCCAGCAAGGTGGCGGGGCTCAGCGCCTCGCCGTCGATGGAGACCGCGTCGCCGCGCTCGAAGCCGATCTCGATGATCTCGGGCGTGTCGGGCGCCTGCTGGGGGTCCACCGTGCGCTGGTAGACGAACTCGGGCGCCTCCTGCCCCGGGTCCTCCAGCACCTTGCCCTCGCTGGAGGTGTGCAGGAGGTTGGCGTCGACGCTGAACGGGGCCTCGCCGCGCTTGTCGCGGGGGATCGGCACCTGATGCGCCTCGGCCCACTCGATCAGCTTGGTCCGGGAGGTCAGGTCCCACTCCCGCCACGGCGCGATCACGCGGATGTCGGGCTCGAGCGCATAGGCGCTGAGTTCGAAGCGCACCTGATCGTTGCCCTTGCCGGTGGCGCCGTGGGCCACGGCGTCGGCGCCGGTCTCGCGGGCGATCTCGACGAGGTGCTTGGCGATCAGCGGCCGCGCGATGGAGGTGCCCAGCAGGTAGAGCCCCTCGTAGACCGCGTTGGCGCGAAACATCGGGAAGACGAAGTCGCGCACGAATTCCTCGCGCACGTCGCGGATGAAGACGTGCTCGGGCTTCACGCCCAGCAGCAGCGCCTTGTCGCGCGCGGGCCCCAGCTCCTCGCCCTGGCCGAGGTCGGCGGTGAAGGTCACCACCTCGCAGCCGTAGGTCATCTGGAGCCATTTCAGGATGATCGAGGTGTCGAGCCCCCCCGAATAGGCCAGCACCACCCGCTTCGGCTTGCGCATTCTTGTCTCCCCCATCCTCGCGGCCCTGTTACGGCGCGCGCGGCGGCGCCGCAAGCGGGGGCCTTGCGCAGTCCGCCCCGTCGCGACAGGGATGGCGCGCAGGCAGGGAGGCGCGCGTGATCCTCGGCATCGGAGCCGATCTGGCCGACATCAGGCGCATCGAGGCGACGCTGGAGCGCTTCGGCGACCGCTTCGTGCAGCGCGTGTTCACCGAGACCGAGCAGGCCCGCAGCGACCGCCGCGTAGACCGCGCGGCGAGCTACGCCCGGCGCTGGGCGGCCAAGGAGGCCTGCGCCAAGGCGCTGGGCACCGGACTGCGCATGGGCGTGGCCTGGCGCGAGATGGGGGTGGTCAACCTCCGAACCGGCCAGCCGACCATGACGCTGGAGGGCGGCGCGGCGGCGCGTCTGGCCGCCATGACGCCCGAGGGCCGCGCCGCCCGCATCCACGTCACGCTGACCGACGATCCGCCCTATGCCCAGGCCTTCGTGGTGATCGAGGCGCTGTGAGCGATCAGATGATCGCGTGGCGCACGCGGGCCGACACCCACTCGCTGACCGCCACGGTGGCGAGGATGACGAGGAAGATCAGCGTCACCTCGGGCCACGCGATGCGGCTCAGCGACGACTGCAGCGACAGGCCCAGCCCCCCTGCCCCCACCAGCCCGAGGATGGCCGATTCGCGGATGTTGATGTCCCAGCGGAACACGCTGACCCCGTAGAACGTCGGCAGCACCTGCGGGACGATCCCGTAGGTCATCACCTGCGCACGGCTGGCCCCCGTCGCCTCGATGGCCTCGACCTGTTTCTCGTCGATCTCCTCGATCGCCTCATAGAGCAGCTTGCCCACAAAGCCGATGGAGCGCAGCCCGATGGCGATGATCCCGGCCAGCACGCCCGGCCCGATCATCGACACCAGCAGCAGCGCCCAGATCAGCGAGTTGATCGACCGCGACGCGACGATGATGAACAGCGCCGCGGGCCGCACCAGCCAGCGGCTTGGCGTGGTGTTGCCGGCGGCGAGGAACGCGATGGGCACGGCGAAGACGATGCCCAGCAGCGTGCCCAGCGTCGCCATGTTGATCGTGTCCCACAGCGGAACCCAGAGTCGGTCCATGTAGCTCCAGCGCACCGGGAACATGCGGGACGAGATGTCCACGAACTGCCGCGGGGCGTCGTAGACGAAGGCCCAGATGGTGCGGGCGGTCATCACCTCCCAGCACCAGACGAACAGCGCGACCAGCGCGAACCAGCCCCCCCACAGCATCAGCCGGCCCAGCGGGGTGCGGGCCGACCAGCGGCGGACGCCGTCTACGAGCATCGACGGCATGTCACTGCACCCATTTGCGAATGTAGCCGGAGGCGAACTCGCACAGCATCACGATGGCGATGATGATGAGCAGGATCGCGCCCGCGCTGTCGTATTCGTAGCGGCTGATCGAGGTGTTCAGCGTCGCCCCCACCCCGCCGGCGCCGACGATCCCGATCACCGACGCCTCGCGGAAGTTGATGTCGAAGCGATAGGCGCTCAGCCCGATCAGCCGCGCCATCACCTGGGGACTGATCGCGAAATCGAGCAGTTGCGGAAAGCTCGCGCCCGTTGCGCGGATCGCCTCGGCCTGGGCCTCGTCGATGTCCTCGATATCCTCGGCGAGAAGCTTGCCGATGAAGCCGATGGTGGCGAAGGAGAGGGTGAGAAACCCGGCGAGCGGCCCGAAGCCCACCATCGACACCAGCACGATGGCGACGACGATCTCCTGGAAGGCGCGGCTGATCGCAATGATCCCGCGACAGAACAGGTAGATCGGCATGGGCGCGATGTTGCGCGCAGCGCCCACGCCGATTGGAATGGAGATCAGCACGCCCACGATGGTGGATGTCACCGTCATGGTCAGGCTCTCGACCAGCCCGATGCGGATGTCGTTCCAGCGCGCGGTGAAGTTTGGGTTGAGAAATCCCTCCACGAAGCGTTGGCCGCGCTCCAGCCCGAGATAGAGCCGGTTCCAGTTCACCGTGATCGTGTCGAAGGCGAACCAGAGGTAGATCACCGCGCCGACAGCCAGCGCGATGCGCCAGCGCCAGTCCTTGACGATCTGCGGCTTGGGCCGCCAGCGACGCGGCGCGGTGGGCGCGAAGGCTGCGATGCTCACAGCGCCCCCGTCAGCTTCTCGCGCTCGCGCACCGCGGTGGCCTCCTCCTGCGCGTCGGCGTCGGCGGCGGCGCGCATCAGGGTCCAGTCCTCGGCGCCGTAGATCTCGGTCAGCGCGTCGTCGGTCAGCGTCGCGGGCGGGCCGTCGAACACCACGCGGCCGGCGCGCAGGCCGACGATGCGGTCGGTGAAGGCCTGCGCCAGCACGACGTCGTGGATGTTGATGATGGCGGGAAGGCCGCTCTCGGCGCAGATCTCGCGGATCAGGCGCATGATCTGGCGCGAGGTCTTTGGGTCGAGCGAGGCTGTCGGCTCGTCGATCAGCAAGAGCTCGGGCTCCTGCGCCAGCGCCCGCGCGATGCCGACGCGCTGGCGCTGACCGCCCGAGAGCGCGTCGGCGCGCTTGTCGAAATGCTCGGACAGCCCCACGCGATCCAGCAGCGCGAAGGCGCGATCGATGTCGGCCTGGGGAAAGCGGCGGAAGTAGCTGCGCCAGAAGCCGACATAGCCCAGCCGGCCCGACAGCACGTTCTCCATGACGCTCAGCCGCTCGACCAGCGCATATTCCTGGAAGATCATCCCCATCCGCCGCCGCGCCCGCCGCAGCGCGCCGCGCGGCAGCGCTGTGACGTCGAGGTCGTTGAGGAACACCTTGCCCGAACTCGGCTCCACCAGCCGGTTCACGCAGCGGATCAGCGTGGACTTGCCGGCGCCCGAGGGTCCGATCAGGCCGACCACCTGCGCGCCCGGCACGGTGAAGGTGACGTCGGTCAGCGCCTTGTCGCCGGTCTTGTAGACCTTGGTCAGCCCCTCGATGCGCAGCATCGGACCTCTCCCGTTCACATGGAGAGGGGCGGCCGACGCCGGCCGCCCCTCCCTCGTCGCGTCGCAGTGGTTACTGGCAGGTGTACTGCACGCCCATGGCCGCGTCGATCTCACGGATGACCGACCAGTATTCGCGGAAGTTGATCGGCAGGAACTGCGCCTCGCCGGACTTGCCGAACTCTTCCTCCAGCGACGTGCCCTCCCAGTCGAAGGTGAAGAAGGCGTTCTGGATCAGGACCTGCAGGTCGGGCCGCAGGTTGTGCGCCACGCCGTAGCCGGTGGTGGGGAAGGTCTCGGACTTGTAGATGATCTCGAACTGGTCGGCCGAGACCACGCCGCGGTCGATCATGCGGGTCTTGACCGAGTTGGCGATCGCCGCCGCGTCGTAGTCCTTGTTCGCCACGCCGAGGATCGAGTTGTCGTGGGCGCCAGAGAACGCGGGCGTGAAATCGGTCCCGGCGACCATGCCGTAGGACGCCTCCATCAGCGCCGAAGGCGCCTTGAAGCCCGAGTTCGAGGTCTCCGAGGTGAAGGCCATCGTGCGGCCCTTGATGTCCTCGACGCTCTCGATCCCCGAGCCGGGATAGGTGATGAACTCCATCTCGTAGCCGAACGAGCCGTCCTCCTTCGCCATCATCGCGAAGGGCCGGAAGCCGGCGCAGGCGATGGCCAGCGGGTTCGAGCCGGTGTTGAAGCCCGCGACGTGCAGGCGGCCGGCGCGCATCGCCTCGAGCTGGGCGGCGTTCGACTGCACCGGGAAGAACTGGACCTGCTTGCCGGTCACGGCCTCCATGTGCGCGAGGAAGTCCTTCCACGCCTCGGCGTAGACGGCCGGATCCTCGACGGGGGTGTAGGCGAAGATCAGCGTGTCGGGATCGACCCACTCCGCCGGGTCGAGCGGGATGTCGGCGACCATGTCGCGGTCGCGGTCGGTGTAGCGGCTGTCGAGCGGGAACGGCATGTCATTGGCGGCGGCGGGGCCGGCGACCAGCAGCGCGGCGGTCGCGACGGAGGCGAGAAAACGGGTCATGGGTCGTCCCTTCGGATGGGTCTCACGAACCTTCCTGCTAGTGACGGACCGTCTCACTGATACGACGAAATCATGACAGTTCGGCGACAAATGCGGCGGCGCGCCGCGCTACTCGGTGTCGCCGCCGTCGAGATCGCCCATGCCGTAGCGGCGCAGCTTCACGTAGAGGCTCTGGCGGCTGAGCCCCAGCATCTCCGCCGCGGAGGCGCGGTTGTCGGCCGTCAGCTCCAGCGCCGCCTCGATGCAAAGCCGCTCGATGACGTCCGTGGTCTCGCGCACGAGGTCCTTCAACGGCACGCGGCCGACCAGTTCGGTCAGCTGCTCGACGGAGCGCGGCAGCGCGCCCTCGCGCCGGGGGCCGGCGCGGCTCTCGACGTTGCGGATCAGAAAGCCGAACAGCGGCCCGTCGGCCTCGTCGGCGCGGGCGGCGCAGATCTCCACGTCCACGACCGAGCCGAACTCGCCGCGCAGCGACGTGGCGAACAGGCGCACCGAGCCCGACTCGCGCAGCGTGGAGATCAGCACGTTCAGGTCCACGCCCGGCCTGCCGAGGAAGCGGTCGAGCGAGGCGCCCAGCGCCTGCTCCTCCGTGGCGAGTTGGGCGAGGTTGAGGAAGGCGAGGTTGGCGTGGCGGATCACGCCGTCGGCGTCGGTGGCGACATAGCCCTCGGGCGCCGCCTCGATCACCGCCGCGGTGGCGCGGGCGGCGTCGGCGGCGAGACTGACCGCCGTGGGGCCGCCGCCCAGGCGCACCAGCAGGAAGGCGCTCGCCTCCTGCCGGAACATCGCCGCGGCGAGGTCCACCTTCGCCCCGTCCAGCAGGCGCGCGGAGAAGCCTTCGGCCCGGCCGGCGGCGCGGGCGCGGGCGGCCATGCGCTCCAGCTCCGGCGCGTCGTCCGGCGCAAAGCCCGCCACCAGCGCCCGGCCGACCAGCCGCTTGCCGACGCCCGTCAGCAGCCGCTCGGCGGCGGGGTTGGCCTCGACGATGCGGCGGGTGGCGGCGTCGACGATCAGCAGCGCCTCGGCCGACATCTGGAACAGCAGCCGATAGCGCATCTCGGCGTCGCGCAGGCGGGCGTATTCTCGCTCGGTGGCGTGCTGCGCCTCGACGAGCCGGCTCTGGATCGCGGCGAAGCTGCGCATCTCGCGCCCCAGCGCCAGCAGCCGCCCCCCCTCCAGCGGCACGACGGCGTAGCGCACCGGCAGCTCCGCCCCGCGGGGCGAGAGGTGGTTGACCTGACGCGCCGGCGCCAGCCCCTCACTCGGCGAGGCGCGCAGCATCTCCTCGATCTTGATGCGGCTGTCGGCGGCGACGGTGTCGATCCAGGGCCGCCCGATCCATCCAGCGCAGCCCTCCCGCGCCAGTTCGACCCCGTTGTGCGCGACGTCGAGGATCGCGCCGCCGGCATCGATCACAAGGGCGATGTCGGCGCCCGCGACGATGGCGGTGCTGAACAGCGCCGCCGAGGCCGGCCCGACGGACGCCTCAGGGTCCCGGAACGGGCTGATCGGTTCGATCGCGACGGGCCGCTGCATTGCGCGTGACGCCTCATCTCTTGCCGCAAGTATCAGTGCTTATTCACGGCCGCCTGCCTTTCGGACAAGTGTCGTTGCGCCTGCGCAAGCGCCTCGCGCGCGTCGCTGGCGCCGAAATCCGCTCCCAGCGCCGCGGCGGCGGCCGGATCGACGCGGAAGGCCGCGCCACCCAGCGCCAGCACCGCCCGGCGATTGCGCGAGGCGCGGCGCAGGCGCGCCACCAGCGCCTCGATCTGCGGCGCGTTGTCCAGCGTCGAGACCGACAGGCCGATCAGGTCGTAGGGCGCCGCGGCCGCCAGCGCGGCCAGCCGCTCCGGCTCCGCCCCGGGCGCCTCCCGCACGCGCCAGCCGGCCATGCGCAGGCTCTGCGCGACGATCATGGCGCCGAGGCCGTGGCGCTCGACCCCGGGCGTGGCGATCAGCGCCAGCGGGCCGCTCGCGCCGCCGAAACCCGGCTCGAGTTGCGCGCCGAGATGGCGCACAGCGGCGCACAGCCTGCCGGAGCCCAGCGCGACCTCCACGAAATCGGCGGCGTCAGAGGTCCAGAGGTCGCCGAGCCGCCGGGCGGCCGGCGCGATCAGGTCGTCCAGCAGCGCCTCGTGCGCCACCCCGGCCTCGCGAAGGGCGCCGATCTGCGCGGCCGCCGCCGACGGGTCGCGCGCCAATGTGAGACGCGCCAACGTCTCGACATGCGCCGCCGCCGGGCGCCTCGGGCCGCCATCGCTGCGTCGCGACATCACCAAGCGGGGTATGATCTCCTGTCGAACGAGCCGCGCCACCCGGTCCGAGCGGTCGCCGCCCTGTAGCCCCGACCGCCTGAAATCCGTGCCGTCCATGGCCGTCTCCCCTGCGTCGACGCGCTGCGTTCCGCCGTTGTCCCGCCCCGCGCCATGACCCGGCCCGGGGCCCGATGCGCCTGTCTGGCCGGCGACGCGCCGTGGCGATGGGGCTCACCCTTCCGTCCGGCCGTTCAACCGTGGGACGCCCGCCTACCTCTGTCAATTGCGATTTACATTGCAAGACGAGAGCAACAGCGGCGCGGGCGGCCAGGCGGACGCCTCAAGGCCCAATTCGGCGCGCCATTCGACCTTTTTGGCCCATGATTGCGACATCATGGCGCATATTTCGCGGCTTAGCCCCGTCGCCGCCGCGCGTCGCACCGCACAAAGCGTCATGTTTGGTTGACAGTCTGCTGTCAGCGCCCATAGTCTCGACTCAACCAAGAGATCACGCCGGGAGGGGGCGATGGGAACCACGATCCGCGCCGCTCGGGCCGCGCCACTCTACACGCCGCAGGAGCGCGCGCGCAGGGACGCGACCGTGTGGACCCTCGTCCAGGGCGTGCTCGCGCCGCTGCAGTTCCTCGTCTTCGTCGTCAGTCTCGTTCTGGTGGTGCGCTGGTTCCTGACCGGCGAAGGGCTCGCCGCCGCGACCGTGTCGGTCGTGGTCAAGACGCTCTTTCTCTACGCGATCATGGTCACCGGTTCGGTCTGGGAGAAGATCGTGTTCGGCAAGTGGCTGTTCGCGCCCGCCTTCTTCTGGGAGGATGTCGTGAGCATGGGGGTGATCGCGCTGCACACCCTCTATCTGGCCATGCTGCTCGGCGGCTGGGGAAGCCCGGACCAGCAACTCGCCGTGGCGCTGGCCGCCTACGCCATCTACGTCGTGAACGCCGCGCAGTTCCTGTGGAAGCTGCGGCAGGCCCGCCTGCAGGGCGCGGCCGACGCCGCAGACGACGCCGACGAGGGCCGTCGCTGGGCGGAGTACGCGCAATGAGCCCCCTCGACCTGAACGGCTGCGCCGAGCGCCCGGAGAAGCACGCGAACGTCCTGCGCGAGCGCGGCCAGCGCGAGGTGTTCTGCGGGCTGACCGGCATCGTCTGG
>DAINOD010000039.1:0-25033 GCA_036735545.1 Rubrimonas sp.
GTGGGCGCATGGGTCTACATCCTTGCATCGCGCCCCCACGGGGCGATCTACGTCGGCTGCAGCGTAGACCTTCGCCGAAGGGTGGAGCAGCACCGCCTCGGCGTCGCGAACAGCCACACCGCACGCTATCGCATCCGGCGGTTGGTCTGGTTCGAACGCCACGAGACGCTGGAAACAGCGCTGGCCCGCGAGCGCAGCCTCAAAAGGTGGCGCCGCGCGTGGAAGGATGCGCTGATCGCGCAGGCGAACCCCTTGTGGCGCGACGTCTCGGGCGACATTCCTTACTGAGAGCGAGAGGCCCCGGCTCGGGGCCGGGGCGGCGCGGCGGCGACGTTTCGCCCGACGCCTGACGCAAGGCGCCGACAGGGGACAGAGACCATGAGCAAGGTGATCAAGGGCGGCACGATTGTCGCCGCCGACCGCAGCTTCAGGGCTGACGTGCTGATCGAGGGCGAGAGCGTCGCCGCCATCGGGGAGAACCTCAAGGGCGACACGGTGATCGACGCCTCGGAGGCCTACGTCATCCCCGGCGGCATCGACCCGCACGTGCATCTGGAGATGCCCTTCATGGGCACCTTCTCGGCCGAGGACTTCCACTCCGGCACCATGGCGGCGGCGTCGGGCGGCACGACCATGGTGGTCGACTTCTGCATCCCCGCCCCCGACGGCTCGATGCTGGCGGCGTGGGAGGAATGGGACGCCAAGTCGCGCGACAAGGCGGTGGCCGACTACGCCTGGCACATGTGCGTCACCGGCTGGTCCGAGCGCCACTTCGACGAGATGGCCGAGGTCGTGAAGCGCGGGGTCAACACCTTCAAGCACTTCATGGCCTACAAGGGCGCGCTGATGGTGGACGACGACGAGATGTTCGCCTCGTTCCGCCGCTGCGCCGCGCTCGGCGCCCTGCCGCTGGTGCACGCCGAGAACGGCGACGTGGTGGCGGCGCTGCAGCAGAAGCTCATGGCGGAGGGCAACAACGGCCCCGAGGCTCACGCCTACTCCCGCCCGCCCGAGGTGGAGGGCGAGGCGGCCAACCGCGCCATCATGATCGCCGACGCCGCCGGCTGCCCGGTCTATATCGTGCACGTCTCCTGCGAGCAGGCGCACGAGGCGATCCGGCGCGCGCGCCAGAAGGGCCAGCGCGTCTACGGCGAGCCGCTGGCGCAGCACCTGATCCTGGACGAGAGCGAATACGCCCACCCCGACTGGGACCACGCCGCGCGCCGCGTGATGTCGCCGCCCTTCCGCAGCAAGGAGCATCAGGCGGGGCTGTGGGCGGGCCTTGCTGCGGGCTCGCTGCAGGTCGTGGCGACCGACCATTGCGCCTTCACCACTGAGCAGAAGCGCAAGGGCATCGGCGACTTCACGAAGATCCCCAACGGCACCGGGGGGCTGGAGGACCGGCTCTCGGTGCTGTGGACCTACGGCGTGGAGACCGGGCGGCTGACGCCCGAGGAGTTCGTCGCCGTCACCTCCACCAACGTGGCGCGCATCCTGAACCTCTACCCCCGCAAGGGCGGGATCGTGGTGGGCGGCGACGCCGACATCACCGTGTGGGACCCGAAGGCCGGCAAGACCATCTCGGCGGCGACGCAGAAATCGGCCATCGACTACAACGTGTTCGAGGGCGTGAAGGTGTCGGCGACCGCGCGCTACACGCTGTCTCGCGGCGAGGTGGTGTGGTCCGCCGGCCAGAACGTCGACCCCGCCCCGGGCCGCGGCCGCTTCGTGAAGCGCGCCCCCTTCGCGCCGGTCTCCACGGCGCTCAGGACGTGGAAGGAGCTGGTCGCGCCGCGCAAGGTGGTGCGCGACGCGGCGCACATGCCTGCAGGCGTCTAGCGCGGATCGCTCGCCGCCCCTGCTCGCAGCGCTTTCCTGACCGGCTTCAGGCCGCCGGTCAGTCGCGGAAACTCAGGATGTAGATCTCTCCGCTGCGGGCGGAGATGAGCGTCGGCGCCGCCAGCAGGACGTCGGCGCCGATCACCGCCTCGATCCCCAGTTTCGAGGTCGCGGTCACGTCCTCGAACACCTGCAGCGTCGCCGTCGGATTCGTCAGCGGACCGATTCTCACCGACCGGAAGCGCCAGAGTTCGGTTTCCGCGGTGCGACCATCCACGCCTGTCGCCATTGTCGTCCCCGCGGGTTTGGCGTGCTGTCGGAGCTTCGACAGCGCCGACCGGGCCACACCCGTCACGGTCGTTCCGCTGTCGATCAGCGCCACCAGCTCCACGTCGCCGATCTGCAGCGTTGTGGCCAGTCTGCGGCCTGTTTCGCCCTGAATCTCCCGGACGGGAATGACAGTGACATGCGGCCGCCCCGGCATCAGGCCGACATGTCGCTGGAAAAGGGTCAAGAGCGCGAGCGGCCCGCACCCTTGCGCATCGACGATCGCAATCGCGGGGGAAGCCGGCTGCAGATGCACGAAGTCGAACGCGAAGAGCCAGTCGGCCCCGAGCAGTCCCTCGACGCCCGTGCCCGTGCGCGCCGGCGTGATCGCGGCCTCGATATCGCGGAACGTCAATCCGGCGATCGTCAGAAGCCCGACGTCGGCGATCCGAAGGGGCGCCGGGCCCAGCATCGTGTGGACGACGCCCGCCGGCTCGTGACGGAGGCCGAGGTCGTCCGCCGCGTTCCTCCACAGCGTCAAGACCATCCCCGCTCCGGTGTCGAGTCGGAGCCGCACCGGGCGACCGTTGACTTCGCCCGCGATGCTCATCAGGCCGTCGGTCATCTCGGCGCGCGCCGTGGAAGAAAGGAACTTGCTCGCCTCGCAGTCCGCGAGCATGTTCTGGACGGTCTCCGCCTGCGCGCAAGCGCCGTTGATCGCCGCGAGAACCAGCAGGGCGAAGAAGCGGCCGATCAGCATGCGCGTCCCCGGTCGAGATGCGACGAGGATCCACCGGTCGCATGAGCGAGCAGTCTTGCGCCATGATCTGCATCAAAAGACCGCGCGCCCGTGCGTGCGCGATACTCCCCTTCGTGCGGCGCGTCGGGGCGCCCTTGTCGGCAACGGGACATGATCGCGCGGTGGCGCGACGCGGGCGCAGGCGAACCGGCGTTCCGTTTGGCGACCTCCTGGAGGGGCGACGCGGAACCGTCAGCGCGGCGTCGCGGGCGCGTCGCAGGGCTCGGGGATCATGCCGGCGGCTCCCCTCGCTGAAGGTGATTCCCCATGCGCCGCCTCGCCTGCCTTGCAGCCCTCGCCGCCGCGCCCGCGACGGCGGATGCGCTCTTCCCCGCCACCCTCGCCGGCCATGCCGTCATTCCCGCGCTGAGCCTGATCGCCCCGCCGGCCGACGCGCCGCGCGACGCCTGGGTCAGCGGGAAGTTCACCACCGGCGCCCGCGTCGATACGCCGATGAGCGTGATGGGCGACACCGGCGGGCTGCACGGCCGGCGCCAGACCGGGGTGCGGCTGCCCTTCCTCGGCCAGCCGCTGCAGGGCTTCTCGGGCTTCGCCATGGAGCGTGCGCCGGACGGTTCGGTCTATGCGTTGATCGACAACGGCTTCGGCTCGAAACTGAACAGCCCCGACGCGCTGCTCTACTTCACCCGCGTCACGCCCGACTTCGAGACCGGCGCGGTCGCGGTGCGCGAGACCGTGTTCCTGCGCGATCCCGACCGCGTCGTGCCGTTCCGCATCGCCTACGAGGGGACGGACGCGCGCTACCTGACCGGCGCCGACTTCGATCCCGAGAGCATCCAGGTCGTCGGCGACACGGTGTGGATCGGCGAGGAGTTCGGCCCCTACCTGATCCGGGCGACGCTCGACGGGCGCGTGACCGGCATGTTCGCGACGATGCTCGACGGCGCGGAGCTGCGTAGCCCCGACCACCCGGACCTGCGCGTCCCGGCCGAGGCGGGCCGCGACTGGCGCGTGCCGCGCTCGGGTGGGTTCGAGGGGCTGGCCCTGCAGCCCGGGACCGGCCTGCTGTGGGGAATGCTCGAGAAGCCGATCCTGACAGAGACCGGCGCGGAGGAAGGCCCCTTCGTGCGCGTCCTCGGCTTCGACCCGGCGGAAGCGGCCTGGACCGGCGACGGCTTCAAGGTGCGGCTGGTCGAGGGCGCGCGGGCGATCGGCGACTTCAACTTCATCGACGCGACGCGCGCGCTGTTCATCGAGCGCGACAACGGCGAGGGCGACCCCAGCCTCGCTTGCGACGGCCCCGCGCGGCCCGACTGCTTCCCGGCGCCGGCGCGGATCAAGCATGTGGTGCTGATCGACACCGCCGACCTCGACGCCGAGGGCTTCGCGCGCCGGATCGGCCGCATCGACCTGATGGACGTCGCCGATCCTGACGGGCGGGCGCGGCTGGAGACGGTCGCGGCGCGCGATCTGACCGGGCGCTTCACCATGCCGTTCTTCACGATCGAGAACGTCATGCGCTGGGACGACGCCCACATCCTCGTCGCGACTGACAACAACCTGCCGTTCTCCTCCGGTCGCCGGCTGGACGCCGCCATGGACAACGAGTTCGTGTTGCTGCGCACGCCTGAACTCCTCGACGCGCGCTGACGCCCCGGCTTTGACGCGGCGCGAAAGCGCCGCCACTATCGCCGCGCGGTCAGGGAACGGGGGAGCGGTGACGCGCGCGGCGATCGAGGCGACGGACCTGTCGTTGACCTTCCAGACCGGCGACGGCCCGGTCCATGCCCTTTCCGCGGTGAACCTGACGGTGAACCGCGGCGACTTCGTCAGCTTCATCGGCCCCTCGGGCTGCGGGAAGACCACCTTCCTGCGCGTGGTCGCCGATCTGGAGCGTGCGACGGCGGGAACGGTGACGGTCAACGGGATGACGCCGGAGCAGGCCCGGCTGGCCCGCGCCTATGGCTTCGTGTTCCAGCAACCCGGGCTCTACCCATGGCGCACGATCGCGCGCAACGTGGCGCTGCCGCTGGAGATCATGGGCTACTCCCGCGCCGAGCGCGCCGAGCGGGTGGCTCGGACGCTGGCGCTGGTCAACCTCGCGGGCTTCGAGAACAAGTATCCCTGGCAGTTGTCGGGGGGCATGCAGCAGCGCGCCTCCATCGCCCGGGCGCTGGCCTTCGACGCCGACATCCTGCTGATGGACGAGCCCTTCGGCGCGCTGGATGAGATCGTGCGCGACCACCTGAACGAGCAGCTGCTCACCCTGTGGGCGAGGACGGCCAAGACCGTGTGCTTCGTCACCCACTCCATACCCGAGGCGGTCTATCTCTCCACCCGCATCGTGGTGATGAGCCCGCGCCCCGGCCGGGTGACGGACGTCATCGAAAGCCCCCTGCCGCCCGAGCGGCCGCTGGACATCCGGGAGACGCCCGAGTTCCTCGCGCTCGCGCACCGGGTTCGCGAGGGGTTGCGCGCGGGACACGCCTATGACGTCTGAGCCGCGCCTGCGCCCCGCCACGCCCGCCGACGCCGACGCCAGCGCGGCGATCCTGCAGGACTGGCTGGACGAGACGCCGTGGATGCCGCGGCTGCATACGCTAGCCGACACCCGCGCCTTCATGCGCGAGCGGCTGTTTCCCGCCTGCGCCGTCACGGTCGCCGAGGTGGACGGCGCGACCCGCGGCTATCTCGCGCTCCGGCCGGGCGGGGTGGTGCAGTCGATCACCGTGGGGCGGGGCTGGCGCGGTCGCGGCCTCGGCGTGCGGCTGATGGCGGCGGCGCGGGCGGCGTCGCCGGGGGGCCTGACGCTCTGGACCTTCGTCGCCAACGAGGGCGCGCGGCGGTTCTACGGGCGCGAGGGTTTCGTCGAGGTCGAACGCACCGAGGGCGACAACGACGAGGGGCTGCCGGACGTCAAACTGGTCTGGCGGGGCTGACGGGATGCGCGCAGCCCTGCCGGTGTTGACCGTCGTCGCCGCCATCGTCGCGGTCTGGTATCTCGCCGCCGTCTGGATGAACGCGCCATGGGCGCGCGATCAGGCGGCGCGGGCGGGGACGACCGTGGCGGGGCTCGAGCTGGTGTCCCAGACCATGGCGCAGGACCGCCCCGTGTTGCCGGCTCCGCATCAGGTGACGGCGGAGCTATGGCGCTCCACCGCGCAGACGCGGCTGACCAGCCCGCGCAACCTGCTGGGTCATGCCTGGATCACGCTGTCCTCGACGCTGGTGGGCTTCGTCATAGGCTCGGCGCTCGGCGTGGCGCTCGCGGTGCTGATCGTGCACGACCGCGCGTCGGCGGCCTCGCTGACGCCCTGGCTGGTCGCCTCGCAGACCATCCCCATCCTCGCCATCGCGCCGATGATCATCGTTGTGCTGAACGCGGTGGGGATATCGGGGCTGTGGCCCAAGGCCCTGATCTCGGCATACCTGAGCTTCTTTCCCGTGGCGGTGGGCATGGTCGCGGGTCTGCGCAGTCCCGAGCGGCTGGACCTGGAGCTGATGCGCACCTGGGCCGCCACGCGCGCGCAGACCTTCGCGCGCCTGCGCTGGCCGGCGGCGACGCCCTTCCTCTTCGCCTCGCTGAAGGTCGCGGTGGCGGCGAGCCTCGTCGGGGCCATCGTGGGCGAATTGCCGACCGGCGCCGTGGCGGGGCTGGGCGCGCGGATGCTTTCGGGCTCCTACTACGGCCAGACCATCCAGATCTGGAGCGCGCTGTTCATGGCGGCCTTCCTCGCCGCCATCCTCGTCGGCGCCGTCACGCTGGCCGAGCGCGTCGCCCTGCGCCGCATGGGGGCGCGGCCGTGACGGAGGGGGCCCGGCTCTGGCTGACGGGCCTCGGCGCGGCGCTCTGCGCCGTCTTCGCCCTGCGCGCGGCGCCGGGCGGCATGGGCGCGGCGGGCTGGGCGGCGACCGTGGGCGCATGGCTGCTGGCCTGGGGTTTCGTCGCGACGGCGGCGGCGGGCCGGCTGCGGCCGCTGGCGCCGGCGGTGTTCGGCGCGACGCTGCTGTTCCTGTGGGAGGCGGTGGTGCTCGGCGCGCGGGTGCCCTTCGTGCTGCTGCCGCCGCCCTCGGCGATCTGGGCGCGGCTTCTGGTCTCGACGGACGTGCTGTGGGCCGACTTCGTGCAGACCTTCGTGAAGGGCGCGCTGGCGGGCTACGCCATCGGCTGCGCGGCGGGGTTCCTGACGGCGGTGGCGATCGACCGCTCGCCCTTCCTGCAGCGGGGGCTGGCGCCGGTGGGCGCCTTCGTCTCGGCGCTCCCGATCATCGGCATCGCGCCCATCATGGTCATGTGGTTCGGCTTCGACTGGCAGTCCAAGGCGGCGGTGGTCGTCGCCATGACCTTCTTTCCCATGCTGGTGAACGCCACCCAGGGGTTGCAGGCGGCCGACCGCATCTCCCGCGACCTGATGCGCACCTACGCCGCCGGTTATTTCACCACCTTGTGGAAGCTGCGGCTGCCTGCGGCGGCGCCCTTCGTGTTCAATGCGCTGAAGATCAACGCGACCCTTGCGCTGATCGGCGCCATCGTGGCGGAGTTCTTCGGCACCCCCATCGTGGGGATGGGCTTCCGCATCTCGACAGAGGTCGGGCGGATGAACATCGACATGGTGTGGGCCTCCATCGCGGTGGCGGCGCTCGCCGGCTCCGCGTTCTACGGTGTGGTCACGCTCCTGGAGAGGGCGGCCACGTTCTGGCGGCCGGCGCTGCGGCGCTGATCGCCGAAGCGACAGGGAAGAGGAAGAATGACCATCGTTAAGAGCGTGCTCGCGGGCGCGCTGGTTCTGGCGGCGGGCCTTGCCCAGGCGGCCGACAAGGTGACGCTGCAGCTGAAATGGGTCACGCAGGCCCAGTTCGCCGGCTACTACGTGGCGCTCGACAAGGGCTTCTACGCCGAGGAGGGGCTCGACGTCACGATCCGCCCCGGCGGGCCCGACATCGCGCCGCCGCAGGTGATCGCGGGCGGCGGGGCCGACGTGATCGTGGAGTGGATGCCGGCGGCGCTGGCGGCGCGCGAGCGCGGCGTGCCGCTGGTCAACATCGCCCAGCCGTTCAAGAGCTCGGGCATGATGCTGACCTGCCTGAAGGAAACCGGGATCACCAGCCCGGAGGATTTCCGCGGCCGCACGCTGGGCGTCTGGTTCTTCGGCAACGAGTATCCGTTCCTGAACTGGATGGGCAAGCTCGGCATCCCGACCGACGGCTCGGCGGAAGGCGTGACAGTTGTCAAGCAGGGGTTCAATGTCGATCCGCTGCTGCAGAAGCAGGCCGACTGCATCTCGACCATGACCTACAACGAATACTGGCAGGTCATCGACGCCGGCATCGCCGAGGACGACCTCGTGACCTTCAAGTACGAGGATCAGGGGGTCTCGACGCTGGAGGACGGGCTCTATGTGCTGGAGCAGAACCTCGAGGATCCGGCTTTCGTCGACCGCATGGCCCGCTTCGTGCGCGCCAGCATGAAGGGCTGGAAATACGCCGAGGAGAACCCCGACGAGGCGGCGATGATCGTGCTCGACAACGACGCCTCCGGCGCCCAGACCGAGGCGCACCAGAAGCGCATGATGGGCGAGATCGCCAAGCTGACCGCCGGCTCCAACGGGGCGCTGGACCCGGCCGACTACGAGCGGACGGTGGAGTCGCTGCTGTCCAGCGGCTCCGATCCTGTGATCACCGCCGCGCCGGAGGGCGCCTGGACCCACGCGGTGAGCGACGCGGCGCTCTGAGCCCTGACGGCGGATCGCTGTGGCCGTTTGGTCACGATTTGTTGAGGATTGGCGATCCGCCGTCATCCGAACACAACCCTAGGTGTTTATCCCGGACTTGGCGCACCCCGCGCCGAGCGGAGGATGGACATGCGAAAGACAATGATTGCGGCTGCGGCCGTCTTCGCCCTGCCCGCCGCGGCCTTCGCGGCCGACCACACGGTGTTTTTCGACTGGGACAGTGCGCGGATCGATACAGCCGGTCGAGCGGCGCTCGAACAGGCCGCCGCCGATTTTCGGGCCAGCGGCGAGACCTCGATCAGCCTGGTCGGCCACACCGACACCTCGGGTTCGGCCACCTACAACGTCGGCCTGTCCGAACGTCGCGCCCGCGCGGCGGCCCAGGCGCTGTCGGCGCTGGGTGTGCCGCCCGGGGCGATGACGCTGGCGTGGCGCGGCCAGGACGACCCGGCGGTGCAGACCGGCGACGGCGTGCGCGAGCGGCTGAACCGGCGCGTCGAGATCACCGTCAGCGCGGCGGCGGTCGAGGCTCCTATGGCCCCCGTCACCGTGGCCGAGGCGGTGTCGCGGCTGCGCTTCTCGGTCGGGCCCTACATCGGGTTCAACAACGAGAACAACGATTACTCGACCTTCCTCGGCGCCAACCTGAAGGCCGCCTATGACGTTCACCCGAACGTGGCGCTCGTGGCCGAGCAGGCTGTGTTCTACAGCTTCGGCTCCGATGACGAGGGCGTGGGCGGCCGGACCGCCGCCGGCGTCGAGCTGAACGCGGGCGACTTCGGCGGCGTCACGCCGTTCGTCGGCGGTCAGGTCGGCTACATGTACGTCGACGGCAGCGCGACGGGCGGCTTCTTCGGCGGACCGAGCGTCGGTCTGCGGAGCGGTCCCTTCGAGGTCAAGGCGGCCTACGACTTCCTCGAGAACCGCAGCGGCGGCCGCGGCGTGACGTCCCTGATGGCGGGCTACGTCGTCCGCTTCTGAGCACTGTCCGGGTGACGCCGGGGCCTTCGCGGTCTATGCTGCCCGCGCAGCAGTGCGGAGGTCCCATGCGCATCCTTCTCCTCGCCGGCGTCGCGGCGGCTTGCGCCGCAGGCGCGTCGGCGCAGACGACCGTTCCGGGCGCGCTCGGGACGCCGGACGTGCCCGACAGCGTGATCGCCGTCGTCGATCCCGTCGGCGCGGTGCCCCCGCTTTTCGACGCGGCGCCGCAGGAAAGCGAGATATTCTTCGGACACGACCGGGAATCGTTCTCGGAGGTGGCGATCACCAAGCTCTCGGTGCTGGCCTCCGCCGCGCGCCGCACGGGCGCAGGCTCGGTCGCGGTGGTCGGCCACACCGACACGAGCGGCGATCTGCGCTACAACGAGGCGCTGTCGATACGTCGGGCCGCAGCGATCCGGCGCGACCTCATCGCCCGCGGCGTGCCGTCCTCGGCGATCTCGGTCAGCGCGCGCGGCCAGAATGATCTCGCCGTGCAGACGGGCGACGGCGTGCGCGAGCCCGCCAACCGGCGCGCGGTCGTCACCATCGACGGGGCCGGCGCCTTCCCGCCCCCCGACGATCTCGCCCCCGTGCGCTTCCGCCTGCCCTGACGCGACATCGAAGCCCCTGGGGCGCGACGCCGCGTCCCGCTCCGACCCGCCCTTAAACGTGGCCGGCACGGGCCGATCACGGATACAAGGCGCGCGTCGCCCCGCACCGGATGCCCGCCCATGCTCCCCACGACCGACCCCCGCCGCCGCCGCAACGTCAAGATCGTCGCCACGCTGGGCCCTGCGTCCTCGACGCGCGAGGTGATCCAGAAGCTGTTCCTCGCCGGGGCCGACGTGTTCCGGCTGAACATGAGCCACGGCACCCACGAGGACGTCGCCGGCCGCCACCGCATGATCCGCGAGGTCGAGCACGAGCTGGGCCGGCCCATCGGCATCCTCGCCGACCTGCAGGGCCCCAAGCTGCGCGTGGGAACCTTCGCCGAGGGCGCTGTGATGCTTGAGGAGGGCGCGTCCTTCCGCCTCGACCTCACCGACGCGCCGGGCGACGTCACCCGCGTGACGCTGCCGCACAAGGAGATCCTCCAGGCGCTGCAGCCCGGCTCCACGCTGCTGGTCAACGACGGCAAGATCCGTCTGCGCGTCACCGCCTGCGACGGCCAGAGCGCCGACACGGTGGTCGAGGTCGGCGGCGAGATATCGAACCGCAAGGGCGTCAACGTGCCCGACGTGGAGTTGCCCCTGACCGCGCTTTCGAAGAAGGATCGCGCCGATCTTGAGTTCGTCTGCGAACTCGGCGTCGACTGGCTGGCGCTGAGCTTCGTGCAGCGCCGCGAGGACGTCGACGAGGCGCGCGCGCTGGTCAAGGATCGCGCTCATCTGGTGGCCAAGATCGAGAAGCCCGCCGCGGTCAAGAACATCGACGACATCATCGCCGCCAGCGACGGGATCATGGTCGCCCGCGGCGATCTCGGCGTCGAGATGCCGGTGGCTCAGGTGCCGCCGATGCAGAAGAAGATCGTCCGCGCCTGCCGTCGCGCGGGTAAGCCGGTGATCGTCGCCACCCAGATGATGGAGAGCATGATCACCGCGCCGGTGCCGACCCGCGCCGAGGTCTCCGACGTCGCCCACGCCATCTACGAGGGCGCCGACGCGGTGATGCTGTCGGCCGAGAGCGCTGCCGGCGCCTATCCGGTCGAGGCGGTCTCGGCGATGAACGCGGTCGCCGAGACCGTCGAGAGCGACCCGGTCTACCGCGAGATCATCGAGGCCTCGCGCCGTTCTGTGCGCGGGTCGGTCAGCGAGGCGATCATGGCCGCCGCGCGCGAGGTGGCCGAGACCTCCAACGTCAAGGCGATCTGCTGCTTCACCCATTCCGGCGCCACGGCGCTGCTGGCGGCGCGGGAGCGGCCGCGGGTGCCGATCCTCGCGCTGACCCCCTTCAAGGCCGCGGCGCGGCGGCTGACGCTGGTCTGGGGGCTGCACTGCGCGGTGGTGGAGGAGGTGGAGCGCTTCAAGCTCGCCGTGGTCTCCGGCGCCCGCGTCGCGGTCCGCGACGGTTTCGCCCTCTCCACCGACAAGATCGTCGTCACCGCCGGCGTGCCGTTCAACCAGCCCGGCACGACGAACATCCTGCGGGTGGCGGTCGCCGACGAGAAGGCGATCTACGAGGGCGAGCCGGTCTGAGGTTACCTGCGCCGGCGCCGCCATGCGGCGTCTGGCGCGATGGCGTCCATGGGGGCGCCCGAGCAGGATAGGCTTGCGTCGCGGCTCGGGGGAGGCTCGCCACATGACCATCATGCGCATCACGGCGGCGGCGGCGCTTTGCCTCACGCCCGGCCTCGCGCCTGGCCCGGCGCAGGCGCAGCAGGAGCGCGACTTCTGGCTTCGCGCCGGCGACTGGGCCCTGACCCAGATCGTGACCGGCGCGCTGCTGAGCCTGCGCGGCGTGACCGACCTCACCTGGGCCGGCCTCGACGTCGACGCGGCCACCGGTTCGGTCGCGCTGACCGGCGTGGTCGCGCGGCCGCTGCTGGACTGGGACGACGACTTCGAATGCGCCGTCACCGCCGAGCGCATTGATGTGGACATCGCCAACAGCGCGCCGAGGGGCACGCTGCGCATGACGCTGCTCGGGATCGAGGTGGGCTCGGCCTGTCTGCCGCCGCACCAGCGCGAGCCGCTCGCCGCTCTGGGCGTCGCCGCGCCCGCCGTGGACTTCGCGGCGCTGACGCTGGACTACCGCACCGGACCGTCGGCGATGGACCTGCACGCGCTGCTGAGCCTGCGCGACGCGGGCGAGGTCGAGGTCTCGGCCGCCTTCGCCTATGTCGGCGTCGAGCCGGTGCATATGTCCGGCGCCGGCGAGCCCGTCGTGCAACTCGCCGAGTTCGAGCTGACCTATGCCGACTCGGGCCTTTTCGCCCGCGCAGCCCCGCTGATCGAGGCCGAACTCGGCGACGTCGCCGCCCTGCCGGCCGCGGCAGACCTGGCGTTGCGGGAGGCGCTGACCGGCGGCGCGCGCCCGGCCCGCGCGGCCGAGGTGGCGCTGATCGGCAGCCTGTCGCGCACGCTCGAGCGCTTCCTCGCCGACCCCGGGCGCATCACCCTGTCGGCGCGGCCCGACGAGCCGCTCTGGCTGACGGGCGGGGACGTGGAGGACATCGCCTGGCTGGTCGCCGAACTGAAGCCGCGCTTCTCGATCGAACCGCTGGCCGCGACTGGCCTGCTGGCCCCGGCGCTGGTCGCGGCGGAGCCGGCGACGCTGGCCGAGGCGGACCGCCGGGCGCTGGGACTCGCGCTCCTGACCGGGCGCGGCGCGCCGCGGGCGGTGGGGCGAGGCCTTGCGGTGCTGGCGCCGCTGGTGGCGGCCTGGGACGCGCCGGCGGCGCTCGCCGTGGCGCAGGCGGGGGCGCTGACCTCGGCCGACGCGCCGGAGGGCCGGGTCGCTTACCGAGCGGCCATCGTCGCCGCCGCGGGCGGCAGCGCCGAGGCGGTCGCCTTGCTGGGCGGCATGGAGGCGGCCCTGCCCGCCGCCGCGGTGCTGGAGACCCAGACCGCGGCGCTGGCCGACTGGCCGGAGGCGGCGGCCTTCGAGGCGAGCCTCGCGGCCGCGCGTGCGTCGGGCGACGTGGCGGCGCTGCGCGCGGCGGCGCTGAGGCTGATCAGCGGCGTCGGCGCCCCGCGCGCCTATGGCCGCGCCTATGCGCTGGCCGCGCTGGCCGCCGCCGGCGGCGACCGGGGATCGGCGGCGCTGCGCGACCGCATTGACCGGCGCATCGAGGCCGCGGGGCCGCAGGACCGGCTCGCCTGGGCCGTCGCGGTCGCGGCGGCGGAGGCCGAGGCGCTGGCGGCCTGGAACGACGGTTTCGCCGAGGCGGTCGCATCCCGCTGGCGCTGAGCATGGCGCTTGACCGGGCACGGCCGCGCGGCTAGCCCGGGCTGGCCATCCGCCGCCAGAGGGACACCCATGAAAGCGACCCGCGCCGTCCAGAAGATCCTCGCCGCCTACGAGGGCGAGACGCCCGGCGTGAAGGCCAGGCTTCACGCCATGCTGATGACCGGCAAGCTCGGCGGCACCGGCAAGATGATCATCCTGCCGGTGGACCAGGGCTTCGAGCACGGGCCCGCCCGCAGCTTCGCGCCGAACCCCGAGGCCTATGACCCACACTATCACTACCAACTCGCCATCGACGCCGGGCTGAACGCCTATGCCGCGCCGCTCGGGATGCTGGAGGCCGGGGCCGACACCTTCGCCGGGGCCATCCCGACCATCCTGAAGGTGAACTCGTCCAACAGCCTGCTGCCGGACGCCGCGCCGAAGGATCAGGCCATCACCGGCACGGTCGACGACGCGCTGCGGCTCGGCTGCGCGGCCATCGGGTTCACGATCTATCCCGGCTCGTCGTGCTCGCTCGACATGTTCGAGGAGATCGCCGACATGCGCGCAGAGGCCGCCGCCAAGGGCGTCGCCACGGTCATCTGGTCCTACCCCCGCGGCGAGGACCTGTCGAAGGCCGGCGAGACCGCTATCGACGTCACCGCCTACGCCACCCAGATCGCGGCGCTGCTGGGCGCGCATGTGATCAAGGTCAAGCTCTCGACCGACCACCTCGAGCAGAAGGAAGCGAAGGCCGCCTACGAGAAGAACGCCCTGCCGATCAGGACCCAGGCCGAGCGCGTCGCCGACTGCGTGAAGGCGGCGTTCAACGGGCGGCGGCTGATCGTGTTCTCGGGCGGCGCGGCGAAGGGCGAGGACAGCGTGTTCGACGACGCCCGCGCGATCCGCGATGGCGGCGGCAACGGCTCGATCATCGGCCGCAACAGCTTCCAGCGCAAGCGCGAGGACGCGCTGGCGCTGCTCGGCAAGCTGATCGACATCTATCGCGGGCGCGAGTGAACGCGGGCGGCTGATCACTCCGCGGCGACGGCCGGCTCCTCCGGCGGCGGGGGGGCCACGACGCTGACCACGCGGCCCGCGTCGAAGATGCTCGGCGCGCGGCCCATCGCGGCGGACAGACGGTCCTCGGCGGCGGCGAGGTCGGCGCGCAGCCCCTCCACCTGCGCCGCCAGCGTGGCGAGGCTGTCGCCGATCCCGTCCGCCGCCAGCGCCGCCGCGGAGGCGCCGTTCTCGCCCGCAAGCCCGTCGCCCAGAACGACCAGCACATTGGCGAGGTTTTCCTCGACCCGCCCGGTCGCGGCCGTCAGAGCGGCGTCCAGCGCGTCCAGACGCTCCGCCTGCATCACCGCGGCGTCGGTCAGCGTCGCCGCCAGCCGCTCCTCGGTCTCGGTCAGCGCGCCCTTCACGGCGCGGCCGACGACCTTGTTCAGCTCCAGTTGCGCCGTGCTCAGCGCGCTGACCTGATCGGCGATCGCCGACATCTCGTCGCGCATCGCGCCCAGCGTCGCGACCGGGTCGTCGCCCCGGCCGGCGGCCAGCGCCAGTTGCAGCCGCGCCGTGGTCTCCTCCAGTTGCGCGGTGATCTCGGCCGAAGCGGTCGCCGCGCCGCGCCGCGCGGCGCGGGCCGCCAGCAGCGCAGCGACGCAGGCAAGCAGCGCGAACAGGGCGCCGGCGCCCGCGAGGCCCGCGGCGATCAGGGGCGCATGGGCTGCGAGGTCTTCCATCACGCCTTCCTCTCCGGTCGCGCGGGGCGCAGCGATTCCAGCCGCTGGATCTGCGCCAGGAATTCCGCCAGCGTCGCCCCGATCCGCTCGGCGGTGGTCTGGTCGATGGCGATCGGGCTCGGGCGGCTGGCCTCTGTGGCCGCCTGTTGCGCGCGCAGGGCGTCGCAATCCGCCTGCGCGGCCGAGGACAGGGCGACCAGCTTTCCGGCGGCTTCCGCAGCGCCCTCGGCGGCGTGGCGGGCGGCGGTCAGCGTCGCCGCGCCGGCCTCGGCCGCCTCCAGCGCCGCTGCGAGGCTCTCGGCCAGCCCGGCGAAGCGGTCGGCGAGGGGGGCGAAGGCGTCGCCGGCCTCGTCGATGCGGGCGAACTCGCCCTCCATGCGGGCCACGAGCGTCTGCAGGCTGAACAGCGCCCGGCCGAAGCCCTCGCGCTCGGCGCTGAGGGCCATCGTCGGGCTGGACTTCGCCGCCAGCGCGTCGAGCGTCTCGGCGAGGGCGTCGAGCCTGCTCTCAAGCGCGGCGTCGCCGCTTTCCGGCGGGACCGCCGCGGCGAGGCGCTCCAGCGCCGTCTCGATCGTGGCCAGGCGTCGCGGCATGTCCTCGGCCGCCTCGGCGGCGGCGGTCAGCCGTTCGGCGCAGGCGTCGAGGCGCGCGACAGCTTCCGCGACGCCTGCGCCGTCCGCGGCGGCCGTCGCGTCGGGACGGGGGCGGAGGTGCTCCAGCGCCGCCTCGATCCGCTCCAGTCTTTCGCCGAGATCGCCGTCAGCCGGCGGCGGGGCGGCGGCGACGGTGACCTCGACGCGTTCCAGCCGCTCGGCGATGTCGGCGGTCGCGGCCTGCATCCGCCCCTGGGCCTCCGCGGCGAGGGCGCCGATGCGATCCGCGGCGCGCTCGGCTGCGGCCACGGCTGCGGGCGCGTCGATGACGCGGGTGCGCGGCGCCGGCCCCGCAGCGAAGGCCGACAGCAGGGCAGCGGCGTCCTCGTGCGGCGCCGGTTCGGCTGCGATGCGCTCGACCGTGGCCGCATCGACCCCGAGGCGTTCGGTCAGCGCGGCCTTCAGCGCCGCGTCGGCGGCGCTGTCGCCGCCAAGGCGCACGGCGTAGGCGAGGGGTGCGAGCCGGAAGATCTGGCCTTCCACGATGTCGGCCAACGCCTCCAGCACGCGCGCCTCGTCGGCGAGGCGCGCGACGGCGGCGCGCTCGGCGTCGAAGCGCACGGCATGGGTGGCGACGCCGGCGCGGCCCAGCGCCGCCAGCGGGTCGCCCTGTGGGAGCGGACGGGCGTCGGGCGCCTCGGTCGCGGGATCGGGCATGGGGGTCCCCTGCTTCTGCATTGGGTGCGACCCTGCGCAGAACAGGTTTACGAACCGTCACGGTCCGCCTTCGGAAGGCGCGCTCAGGCGGGCTGGGGACTCGCCTCGCGCGCGCCGCCCAGCGCCGCGGCGTGCAACTCGCGGGTGTAGGGGTGCTGCGGCCGGTCGAAGATCGCGTCGGCCGGCCCCGCCTCGACCACCTCGCCGTTGCGCATCACCAGAACGTGATGCGCCATGGCGCGGACGACCTTCAGGTCGTGGCTGATGAACAGGTACGCCAGCCCGCGCTTGCGCTGCAGGCCGCGCAGCAGCTCCACGATCTGGCTCTGCACGGTCATGTCCAGCGCCGAGGTCGGCTCGTCCAGCGCGACGAATTGCGGCTTCAGGATCATGGCGCGGGCGATGGCGATTCGCTGGCGCTGGCCGCCGGAGAACTCGTGCGGGTAGCGGTCCATCGCGGCGGGGTCGAGGCCCACCTCGCTCAGCGCCTCGGCGACTTCCTCGCGTTCGGGCCGACCGTCGCCGATGGCGTGCACGCCGAGGCCCTCGGCCACGATCTGCGCCACCGACATGCGCGGGCTCAGCGAGCCGTAGGGGTCCTGGAAAACCACCTGCATGTCGCGCCGCACCGGCTTCAGCGCCGCCGAGCGAAGCCCCTGGATGTCGCGCCCAAGAAAGACCACTCGCCCCTGCGACGCGGTCAGCCGCAGCAGCGCCATGGCCAGCGTGGTCTTGCCCGAGCCCGATTCGCCGACGACCCCCACCGTCTCGCCCGCGCGCACGGCGACGGAGACGTCGGTCACCGCCTTCACATGCCCGACCGTGCGGCGCAGGAGGCCGCGGCGGATGGGGAACCAGACGCGCACCTGATCGCCCTCCAGCACCGTGGGCGCGTCGGGCGCGACCGGCTCGGGGCGGCCGCGCGGCTCGCTCTCCAGCAGCAGGCGCGTGTAGGGGTGGCGGGGGTCGGCGAACAGCGCGGCGGTCTCGCCCTGCTCCACGATCTCGCCGTGGCGCATGACGCAGACCCGGTCCGCCATGCGGCGGACGATGCCGAGGTCGTGGGTGATGAACAGCATCGCCAGCCCCTCGTCGCGCTGGAGCTGCTTCAGCAGGTCGAGGATCTGGGCCTGGATGGTGACGTCGAGCGCCGTGGTGGGCTCGTCGGCGATCAGCAGCTTGGGTCCGTTCGCCAGCGCCATGGCGATCATGACGCGCTGGCGCTGGCCGCCGGAGAGCTGGTGGGGATAGTCGGCGAGGCGGCTTTCGGGGTCGCGTATGCCGACGCGGGTCAGCAACTCCACGATCCGCGCCTTCGCCGCCTCGCCCTTGAGGCCCTGGTGCAGCGCAAGGCTCTCGCCGATCTGCCGCTCGATGGGGTGCAGCGGGTTCAGCGAGGTCATCGGCTCCTGGAAGATGAAGCTGATGTCGTCGCCGCGCACGTCCTGCAGGGTGCGCTCGTCGGCGGTCAGCATCTCCCGCCCGCCATAGCGGACAGAGCCCGCGATGCGCGCCGAGGACGGCAGCAGGCGCACCGTGGAGAGGGCCGTCACCGACTTGCCCGAGCCCGACTCGCCCACCAGCGCCAGCGTCTCGCCCGGCGCGACGGTGAAGCTGACGCCGCGCACCGCCTCTGCCCCGCCGAAGGCGATGCGCAGGTCGGAGACCTCGAGCAGACTCACGAGAAGGTCTTCCGCGGGTCGAACGCGTCGCGCACGGCCTCGAACACGAAGACCAGCAGCGACAGCATGATGGCGAAGGTGAAGAACGCCGTCACGCCCAGCCACGGGGCCTGGATGTTGTTGCGCCCCTGCAGCGCCAGTTCGCCCAGCGAGGGGTGCGTGGACTGCAGTCCGAAGCCCAGCAGGTCGAGCGCGGCAAGCGTCGAGATGCCCCCCGTCACGAGGAAGGGCAGCATGGTGATGGTCGCGACCATGGCGTTGGGCAGCAGATGGCGCGTCATGATCTTCCAGTTCGACACGCCCAGCGCGCGGGCCGAGCGGACATACTCGAAGTTTCGCGCGCGCAGGAACTCCGCGCGGACCACGCCGACCAGCGCGGTCCAGCCGAACAGGGCGACGAGAAACACCATCATCCAGAAGTTCGGCGCGATCACCGCGCTGACGATCATGATGATGTAAAGCGAGGGAATGTTGCTCCAGACCTCGACGACGCGCTGGAAGATCAGGTCCACCCAGCCGCCGAAATAGCCCTGCACCGCGCCGGCCAGCACGCCGATCACCGCCGAGACGGCCGTGACGATGAAGGCGAAAAGCACCGACAGCCGGAAGCCGTAGATGACGCGCGCCAGCACGTCGCGCGCCTGATCGTCGGTGCCGAGCCAGTTCACCGCGTCGGGCGGGGAGGGCGCGCGGGGCACGTCGTAGTTGATGGTGCCGTAGCTGAAGGGGATGATCGGCCAGACCAGCCAGCCCGCGCTGGCCCCCGTCGGCGCCGGCGCGCTCTCGTCGTCGTCGCATTCCTCCGCGCCGCCGGTGCGGATCAGGCACTGCACATAGGGGTCGCGGAAGTCGGCGCGCGTGCCGTGGAAGCCGCCCAGTTCGCGCTCGGAGACGAAGCTCATGAGCGGCGAGCGGATCTCGCCGCGGAACGACATCAGCAGCGGCCGGTCGTTGGCGATGATCTCGGCGCACAGCGACAGCAGGAACAGCGCGAGGAAGATGCGCAGCGACCACAATCCCCGGCGATTGGCGCGGAAGGCCGCCAGCCGGCGCTTCTGCAGCGCGTTCAGCGCCGGCAGGCGCAGCAGGCGCGGTCTCGGGGTTCCGGCCTCGAAGGCGGCGACGGCCATCTCAGGTCTCCCGCGTCTCGAAGTCGATGCGCGGATCGACCCAGACATAGACCAGATCGGTGACGAGGTGCAGCAGCAGCCCGATCAGCCCGAATATCCACAGCGTGCCGAACACGATGGGATAGTCCCGGTTCAGCACCGCCTCGTATCCCAGCAATCCGAGGCCATCGAGGCTGAAGATCACCTCGATCAGCAGCGAGCCGGTGAACAGGATCGAGATGAAGGCGGCGGGAAATCCTGCGATGACGATCAGCATCGCGTTGCGGAAGACATGGCCGTAAAGCACCCGGAACTCGCTCAGCCCCTTGGCGCGGGCGGTGGCGACGTATTGCAGCTTGATCTGGTCGAGAAAGCTGTTCTTGGTGAGCAGCGTCAGCACGGCGAAGCCCGAGATCGACATCGCCAGCACCGGCAGCGCGATGTGGTGGAAATAGTCCGCGACCCACGCCCAGAAGGGCAGGTTCTCCGCCCCCGCCGACTGCAGTCCGCGCAGCGGAAAGAACGGGAAGAACTCCGAGCCCTCCGAGAACAGCGTGCGCAACAGGATCGCGAACAGAAAGCCCGGAATGGCGTAGCCGACGATCACCACCGCCGAACTCCACACGTCGAAGCGCGTGCCGTCGCGCACCGCCTTGGCCACGCCCAGCGGGATCGAGACGAGATAGGCCAGCAGCGTCGTCCAAAGGCCCAGCGAGATCGACACCGGCATCTTCTGGATGATGAGTTCGATCACGCTGGCCGAACGGAAGTAGCTGTCGCCGAAGTCGAAGCGCACGTAGTTCCACAGCATCAGCAGGAACCGCTCCACGGGCGGACGGTCGAAGCCGAACTGGCGTTCGATCTCGGCGATGAAGGCGGGGTCCAGCCCCTGCGCGCCGCGATAGCCCGAGCCGACGTCGCCGGTCGACGCCTGGCCCGCGATGTCGGCGCCGCCGCCGGAGAAGCGCTCCGTGGCCCCGCCGCCGACCTGGGTCAGTTCTGCGATGACCTGCTCGACCGGGCCGCCGGGGGCGAACTGGATGACGGCGAAGTTGATCAGCATGATGCCGAACAGGGTCGGCGCGATGAGCGCCAGACGGCGGATGATGTAGGCGCCCATCAGACGGCCACCCTCAGTTGCCCCGGGCGGCCAGCGCCGCCTCCCGGTTCGCGTCCACCCACCATGTGTCGAGGATGGCGCGGGCATAGGGCGGCTTGGTCTCGGGGCGGGCGAACTTGTCCCAGTAGGCGACGGTGTGGCTGGCCTTGAACCATTGCGGCGACCAGATGTGCTTGGCCCGCAGCACCCGGTCCAGCGCGCGGCCCGCGACGTGCAGCGTCTCGCGGTCCGGCGCGGCGATCATCGACTCCACAAGCGCGTCCACCGCCGGATGGGCGACGCCGCTCAGGTTGAAGCTGCCGGTCTGCCCGGCGCTCTCGGAGTGGTAGAAGTTGCGCAGCGAAACCCCCGGCGTCGCGCCAAGCGAGAAGCGCGCGATGATCACGTCGAAGTCGAAGTCCCGCTGGCGCTGCTGCTCCTGCGTGGAATCGACCAGCCGGAGCGTCGCGTCCACGCCCAGCGCGCGCAGGTTCTGGATGTATGGGTTGATGATGCGCTCGAAGGCGGCGCTGTCGTTGATGATCTCGAAACTGAGGGTGCGGCCATCCGCGTCGCGCAGCATCCCCTGCCCGTCGAGCCGCCAGCCGGCGTCCTCCAGCAGTCGCGCGGCCTGGCGCATCGCCGCGCGATTGCGGCCCGAGCCGTCCGACACCGGCGGGATGAACGCCGGGCCGAACGCCTCCGGCGGCAGGCTGTCGCGGAAGGGCTCCAGCAGGGCCAACTCCGCGCCCACCGGCTCGCCCTCGGCCATCATCGCCGTGCTCTGGAAGAAGGAGGTGGTGCGCTCGTAGAGATCGTAGAACAGCGTCCGGTTCGACCACTCGAAGTCGAAGGCCATCCCGAGCGCCTGCCGCACGCGGGCGTCGGTGAACTGGGGCCGGCGCAGGTTGAACCAGAAGCCCTGCGTGCCCGAGGCGCTGCCGTCGGGCAGCACGTCGCGGATCACGCGGCCGTCGCGCACGGCGGCGAAGTCGTAGTCTACCGCCCATTCCTTGGAGTTGAAGCTCTCGTGCAGGTCGATCACGCGCGCCTGCAGCGCCGGGATCGCCGCGGAGCGGTCGCGGAAATACTCGAAGGTCACCGTGTCGAAGTTCCAGCGCCCGCGGTTCACCGGCAGGTCGGCCGCCCAGTAGTCCGCCCGGCGGCGGTAGACGACGTTGCGCCCGGCCTCCACCCGATCCACGGCATAGGGGCCGGAGCCAAGGGGGATGTCCATTGTCGGCTGGGAGAAGTCGCGTCCCTCCCACCACGCCTTCGAGAAGATCGGCAGCGCGGCCACCAGCATCGGCAGGTCGCGCTTCGCGGCCTCGGGGGCGAAACGGAACTGCACGCGATGCGGGCCCAGCGCCTCGGCGCCGATCACATCGCGCAGCGAGAGGCGGTAGCGCGGCGCCGCGCCCTCGCTCTTCAGCGCCTCGAAGCTGAACACCACATCCTCGGCGGTCAGGGGCGAGCCGTCGGCGAAGCGCGCCTCGGGACGCATCTCGAAGACGATCGTCTCCGCGCCGGGGGCGTATTCGGCGTGCAGCGCGACGAGGCCGTACATCGCGTCGGTCTCGTCCGCCGCGCCGACCATCAGCGTGTCGAACACGAGGTTCTCCGGCGCGGCGAGGCCTGCCGGCGGGTCGCCGCGGTTGGCGTAGGCGTGCAGGGTGTCGAAGTTCTGGTTCGCCCGCGTCGTCGTGGTGGCGATCGAGCCCCCCCTCGGCGCGTCGGGGTTCACATAGTCGAAATGGGCGAAGTCGGCCGGATACTTGAGGTCGCCAAAGGCCGACAGCCCGTGCGTGACCAGCACCTCGGCGCGGGCGGGGAAGGCCAGCGAAAACGCCATCAGGATCGCCGCGGCGCGCATCAGCGCGACCCCAGCGCGGCGGCCCGCGCCTCGTCGCGCCACCACACGGTGGGAAAGCCGATGGCGCGGGCGGGCAGGGGGTCGGGATGGCCGAACATGTTCCACCATGCGATCCGCTCGAAGGGCGTGTAAAGCTGCAGTATGCAATAGGCGCTCCACGTCAGCACCCGGTCCAGCGCCCGGGCGGCGGCGGCGAGGCTTTCGCGATCCTCGGCGAAGATGATGCGCTCGATCAGCGCGTCCACCGCCGGGTCCTGCACGCCGGACAGGTTGCGCGAGCCCATCCGGCCCGCCGCCTCGGAACCCCAGAACTCGCGCTGCTCGTTGCCCGGGCTCTCGGAGTTGGAGACGCCCGAGATGATCATGTCGAAGTCGAAGTCCGGGCTCTGGCTGACGCGGCGCACGTATTGCGGCTGGTCCACGACGCGGAAGCGCGCCTCGATCCCCAGCGTGCGCAGGTTGGCGATGTAGGGGCCGATCACGCGCTCCTGCGTGTCCTGGGCGGAGAGGAACTCGATCTCGAAGGGCCGGCCCTCGGCGTCCTCCAGCCTGCCGCCGCGACCCTGGCGCCAGCCCGCCTCCTCCAGCAGCCGCGCGGCCTCGCGCAGGCCGGCGCGGTTACGGCCCGAGCCGTCGGTGACGGGGGGGACATAGGCATCGCCGAACACCTCGTCGGGTATGCGGCCGCGGAACGGCTCCAGCAACGCAAGCTCCGCCGCATCGGGCGGGCCATCCGGCTGCAAGTCGCCGCCGCCCTCGAAGAAGCTGGTCGGGCGGGCGTATTGCTCGAAATAGATCGTGCGGTTGGTCCATTCGAAGTCGAACGCGAGCGTCAGCGCCCGGCGCGTCGCGACATGCCGGAACTTGGGCCGGCGCAGGTTCATCACGAACATCTGCACGCGCTTCGGTCCCTCCAGCGCGACCTCCTCGCGCAGCACGCGACCGTCGCGCACGGCGGCGAAGTCGTAGCGCTCCGCCCAGTTCGAGGTGGAGAATTCGTCGCGGAAGTGCACCTGACCGGCGCGGAACGCGTCGAGCGCCGCGCCGGCGTCGAGGAACACCTCGTAGCGCACGCGGTCGAAGTTGTGGTGGCCCCGGCGCACGGGCAGATCCTGCGCCCAGTAGTCGGTCACGCGCTCGTACTCGATGAAGCGGCCCGGCTCGAAGGCGCCGATGCGGTAGGGGCCGGAGCCCAGAGGCCGCTCCAGTCCGCCGGCCTCGAAGTCGCGACCGTCCTCCCACCAGTGTCGGGGCAGGATGGTGAGTTGGCCCATGATGTGGGGCAGTTCGCGGTTGCCGGCCTGGTCGAAGTCGAAGCGCACGACGCCGCCGCCCATGTCGCGCACGTCCGTGACGTTGGCGTAGTAGAAGCGATAGGCCGGCGCGCCCCGCTCGACCAGCGTGCGGAATGTCCAGACCACGTCCTCGGCCGTCACCGGGCGGCCGTCGTGCCAGCGCGCTTCCTCGCGCAGCTTGAAGGCGACCCAGGAATGGTCGGCCGGATGCTCGAACCACTCCGCGAGCAGGCCGTAATGGGTCGAGCCCTCGTCCAGCGAGGACGTCATCAGCGCCTCGAACAGCAGCCCGATGCCGGTAGGCGCGTCGCCACGGGTGATGAAGGGGTTGAAGCTGTCGAAGGTGCCGGCGGTCGCGATCCGCGCCACGCCGCCTTTGGGCGCATCTGGGTTGGCGTAGGAGAAATGGGGAAAGTCGGGGCCGTAGCGCAGGTCGCCGATCAGCGAGCCGCCATGGCTGCGGATCGCCGCCTCGGCGCCGCGGAGGGTGGCCGTCGACGCGGCCCAGGCGGCGGCGCCGAGCGTCAGCCCGCCGAAACTCCTGCGCGTGATGGTCATCGTCCGGCCCTCCCGTCGCGTGCGCCTATTGGGGTAGGCTCCGGCAGGCCCGGTTTCAAGGCGCGGTGAACGGATCGTGCGCCGGCATCCGCCGGTTGCACAAGAAAAGACCGCCGCGCGGGGGCGCGGCGGTCACTGGGGCGGCCCGGCGGGGGCCGCGCCATGGCCGGGATGCTACGGCTGGCGCGTCACGGCCGGGATGTCACGGAACGTCGACGGGGTTGTCGCCCGACTCGTTCAGGTAGCGGATCACGGCGGCCCGCTCCTCGATCTTCTTGAGGCCGGCGAAGGCCATCTTGGTGCCCGGCGCCCAGCCCTTGGGGTTCTCGATGAAACCGTTGAGCGCCTCGGGCGTCCACGCGCCGCCCTTGCCCGCCAGCGCATTCGAGTAGTTGAAGCCGCTGACCGAGCCGATGTCGCGGCCGACCACGTTCCACAGCGACGGGCCGACGCCGTTGCGCCCCTCCTCCAGACGGTGGCAGGCGCTGCACTTGCGGAACTGGCGCTGACCGTCGGCGGCGGTGGCGGCGAGATAGGCGACGACGAAAGGATCGTCGGAACCGGCCGCCGCGGCGGGCGCCGCGTCAGGAGCGGCCGGAGCCTCGGCCGCGGCGGGCGCCGCGTCAGGAGCGGCCGGAGCCTCGGCCGCGGCGGCCTGCTCCTCGGCCGGGGCGGGCGCGGCGGCGGCGACCTCGGTCTCCGGCTCGGCGGCTTCGGCGGCGGGGGTCTCGGCCGCCTCTTCCTCGACGGCGGGTTCGTCGGTCAGCGCTTCCGCCACCGCCTCAGCCGCATCCGCGACACCCTCCTGGACGACCTCGGCGGCGTCGGAAGCGCCCTCGACCGCAGCCTCGGCGAGGTCCGACGCGCCATCGACCACGGCCTCGGCGCCCTCGGC
>DAINOD010000040.1:0-24961 GCA_036735545.1 Rubrimonas sp.
AGGAACATCTCCTTGGTCAGCGTGGTGCCCTTGCGCAGGCTCAGCAGCTCCAGCATCTGGTATTCCTTGCCGGTCAGATGCACCGGCTGGCCGTTCACCTCGACCGTCTTGGCGTCAAGGTTCACCTTCACCTGACCGGTCTGGATGACCGACTGGGCGTGACCCTTCGAGCGGCGGACGATCGCGTGGATCCGCGCGATCAGCTCGTCGCGATTGAACGGTTTGGTGAGGTAGTCGTCGGCCCCGAATCCGAAACCTTTGATCTTGTTGTCCATGTCGTCGAGGCCGGACAGAATGAGCGTAGGCGTTTCCACCTTGCTGAGGCGTAGCTTGCGAAGAACATCATAGCCCGTCATGTCGGGCAAATTGATATCCAATATGATCAAATCATAATCATAAAGCCTTGCCAGATCGATGCCTTCTTCACCGAGATCTGTGGCATAGACGTTGAAGTTCGCCTTCCTCAGCATGGTCTCTATGCTGCGAGACGTCGAGGGATCGTCTTCGATCAACAGAACGCGCATGGATCCTCCCTTGCGCTGAAGGTGACAGTCATAAGACACCTTAACAGGCAATTGGTAAACGGAGAATTACCAAATGCGGGCATGAGCGGCATTCTGCGCGCTCAGGTTGTCCTGTAAAGCTGGATCCGGGTAGCCCGCAAGGCTCCGACGCCGTGCTCGTCCAGAGCGATGCGCCAGCTTTCCAGCTCCTCGCGTGTGAGCGCATAGCGCGCACACGCCTCTTCCGGCGTGATCAGCCGTTCGCGGACCGCGGCCACCACCGCGGCCTTTCGGCTGGCCACCCACCGCTTTGTGTCGCGCGGCGGCAGGTCGGCCAGCGACATGCGCGTTCTTCCCGGGCTCCACCCGCCCGGGACCTCCTCCAGCTTACCCATCTGCACTCCACGCACTCGACACAGGCAAACGTCGATGCCACCAACCGTGCCGACGCGGCTTTAAGATGCCGTGAACTCGCGCTAGAGGGCTGTGGCAATGCGCACCCATTCGCCAAATCTGCTGGGGATCGACAAGCCGCCCGCGCGCACGCGGGTGGTCGTCGCCATGTCCGGCGGCGTCGACAGCTCCGTGGTCGCGGCGATGCTGGTCGAGGCGGGCTACGAGGTGATCGGCGTCACCCTGCAACTCTACGACCAGGGCGCGGCGGCCGAACGCGACGGGGCGCGCAAGGGCGCCTGCTGCGCCGGGCGCGACGTGCGCGACGCGCGCGAGGTCGCGGCCCGCATCGGCGCGCCGCACTATGTGCTCGACTACGAGAGCCGTTTCCGCGACGGGGTGATCGAGGATTTCGTCTCGCAGTATCTCGCGGGCGCCACTCCCGTCCCCTGCGTGCGCTGCAACCAGCGGGTCAAGTTCCGCGACCTTCTGGAGACGGCGCGCGAGCTGGGCGCCGACTGCCTCGCCACCGGCCACTATGTGCGCCGCGAGGACGGCCCGCGCCTCATGCGCGCCGCCGACCCCGCGCGCGACCAGAGCTATTTCCTGTTCGCGACCACGCGCGAGCAGCTCGACTTCCTGCGCTTTCCCCTCGGCGGGCTGGCCGGCAAGGCCGAGACCCGCGCGCTCGCCGCGCGGTTCGGCCTGCCGGTCGCCGACAAGCCCGACAGCCAGGACATCTGTTTCGTGCCCTCGGGCGGCTACGCCTCGGTCATCGAGAAGCTGCGCCCCGGCGCGGCCGAGCCGGGCGAGATCGTCGACCTCGACGGCCGCGTGCTGGGGAGCCACCCCGGCGTGATCCACTACACCGTGGGCCAGCGCCGGGGCCTCGGGCTCGGCGGCGGCGCGCCGCTGCATGTCGTCCGCCTCGAACCCGACGCCCGCCGCGTCGTGGTCGGCCCGCGCGAGGCGCTGGGCGTCGCGCGATTCCCGGTGGCTGAAGTGAACTGGCTCGGCGACGCGCCCTTCGCCGCTGGTCCGCATCGGGTGACGGCGCGCGTGCGCTCGACCCGTCCGCCGGCGCCCGCCACCGTGCGCCCCCTCGGACCCGACCGCGCCGAGGTGACGCTGGACGAGGCCGAGGAAGGGGTGGCGCCCGGGCAGGCCTGCGTCTTCTACGACGGCGAGCGGGTGCTGGGCGGCGGCTGGATCGGCCGGGACGGCTGAGCGGGCTTCCCCGCCCGGGCGGGCCCGCCTACGGTGCGGGCGACCCCAGCCCGGAGCCCGCCCCATGACCGACGCCACGCTCGACGCCGTGCTCGCCCGCCTCGACGCCACGCTGGACGAGAGCGTCGAGCGGCTGTTCGCCTTCCTGCGGCTGAAGTCGATCTCCACCGATCCCGCCTTCGCCGAGGACTGCCGCGCCGCCGCCGACTGGCTGGCGGCGGACCTGCGCGGCATCGGCTTCGACGCCGCCGCGCACCCGACCGACGGCCACCCCATCGTCGTCGCCCACGACCGCAGCGGGCCGGGCATGTCGGCCACCTTCTACGGCCACTACGACGTGCAGCCGGTGGACCCGCTGGCGCTTTGGGAGCACGACCCCTTCGCGCCCTTCGTCGAGACGCGCGCCGACGGCTCGAAGGCGATCCGCGCCCGCGGCGCCGCCGACGACAAGGGCCAGGTGATGACCTTCGTCGAGGCCTGCCGGGCGTGGAAGGCGGTGACGGGCGCGCTGCCGATCAAGGTCAGCCTGCTGATCGAGGGCGAGGAGGAATGCGGCGGCAAGCATCTGCCGCCCTTCATGGAGAAGCACGCGGATGAACTGCGCGCCGACATCGGCCTGATCTGCGACACCGGCATGTGGGACGCGCAGACGCCCGCCATCACGACCATGCTGCGCGGCCTGTGCGGCGAGGAGATCGTGATCACCGCCGCCGACCGCGACCTGCATTCGGGCGCCTACGGCTCGGCCGCCGCGAACCCCAACCGGGTGCTGGCGCGCATCCTCGCCGACCTGCACGACGCGCAGGGCCGCGTGACCATCCCCGGCTTCTACGACGGCGTGCCGGAACTGCCGCAGGCGCTGCGCGACCAGTGGCAGGCGCTGGGCTTCGATCCGGCCGAATTTCTCGGCGCCGTGGGTCTGTCGCTGCCGGCCGGCGAGCAGGACCGCTCGGCGCTGGAGATGATCTGGTCGCGCCCGACCGCCGAGATCAACGGCATGGGCGGCGGCTACCAGGGCGCGGGCTTCAAGACCGTGATCCCGTCGCAGGCCAGCGCCAAGGTCAGCTTCCGGCTGGTGTTCGACCAGGACCCCCACGCCGTCCGCGCCTCCTTTCGCGACTTCGTGCGCGCGCGCCTGCCGGCCGACTGCAAGGTCGAGTTCATTCAGCACGGCTCGGGCCGCGCCACCGCCTTCGACACCGCCAACCCGGCCTTCGAGAAGGCGCGCGCCGCGCTGGGCGCCGAATGGGGGCGCGAGGCGTATTTCATCGGCTCGGGCGGTTCGATCCCGGTCTCGCGCGAATTCCGCGAGGTGCTGGGGATGGACGTGATCCTCGCCGGCTTCGGCCTCGACGACGACCGCATCCACAGCCCGAACGAGAAGTACGAGCTGGAGAGTTTCCGCAAGGGCGCGCGCGCATGGGCGCGCATCCTGCACGCGCTGGCGCGCTGAGCGGCGCAGGCCGCCGCCGCTACTCGGCGGCCTGCGCGAAGGCTTCGGGCGGCGGGCAGGAGCACACCAGCGCCCGGTCGCCCGCCACGTTGTCCACCCGGCCCACGGGGGCGAAATACTTGTCCATTCGCAGGCCGGCGACCGGGAAGGCCGCCGCGGCGCGGCTGTACGGCCGGTTCCAGGCGTCGCCGGCGATCACCGCGAGCGTGTGCGGGGCGTGGCGCAGCACATTGTCGGCCTTGTCGGCCTCGCCGCGGGCCACCGCGTCGATCTCGGCCCTGATGGCGATCATCGCCTCGCAGAAGCGGTCGAGTTCGGCCAGGCTCTCGCTCTCGGTCGGCTCGATCATCAGCGTCTCCGGCACGGGCCAGCTCATGGTCGGCGCGTGGAAGCCGTAGTCGATCAGCCGCTTGGCGACGTCCTCGACTCCGATCCCGGTCTCGGCCTTGATCTGGCGGAGGTCGAGGATGCACTCATGCGCCACCCGGCCCTTCGCGCCGGCGTAGACCACCGGGAAATGCGCCTGCAGCCGTGCGGCGACATAGTTGGCGTTCAGGATCGCCACCTCGGTCGCGTGGCGGAGCCCCGCTGGACCCATCATCGCTATGTAGGCCCACGAGATCGGCAGGATCAGCGACGAGCCCCAGGGCGCCGCCGACACCGCGCCGCCCGCGCCCTGCCCGGGGTCCACCACGGGGTGCGCCGGCAGGAAGGGCGCCAGATGCCCGGCGACGCCGATCGGCCCGACGCCCGGGCCGCCGCCGCCATGGGGAATGCAGAAGGTCTTGTGCAGGTTCATGTGGCAGACGTCGGCGCCGATGTCCGCCGGCCGCGCCAGCCCCACCAGCGCGTTGAGGTTGGCGCCGTCCATGTAGACCTGCCCCCCGCGGGCGTGGACCGCGGCGCAGATGTCGCGGATCGCCGCCTCGAACACGCCGTGGGTGGAGGGGTAGGTCACCATGAGCGCCGCCAGCCGGTCCGCATGCGCGTCGGCCTTGGCGGTGAGGTCGGCGAGGTCGATGTCGCCCTGCGCGTCGCACTTCACCACCACAACGCTCATGCCCGCCATCACCGCCGAGGCCGGGTTGGTGCCATGGGCCGAGGACGGGATGAGGCAGACGTCGCGATGGCCCTCGCCGCGGCTGCGATGCCAGTCGCGGATGGTCATGAGGCCGGCGTATTCGCCCTGACTGCCGGCGTTGGGCTGCAGCGAGACGGCGGCGAAGCCGGTGATCTCGCAAAGCTGCGCCTGCAGCTCGGCGAACAGCCGGCGATAGCCGCGGGTGTGCGCAGCGGGGGCGAAGGGGTGGATGTCGGCGAAGCCCGGCCAGGTGATGGGGATCATCTCGGCGGTGGCGTTCAGCTTCATGGTGCAGGAGCCGAGCGGGATCATCGCCCGGTCGAGCGCGACGTCGCGGTTCTGCAGCCGCCGCAGATGGCGCAGCATCTCGGTCTCGCTGCGGTAAGCATGGAAGTTCGGATGGGTCAGGTAGTCGGACCGCCGCCGCAGCGCCGCGGGCACGGCGTCGGCGCCGTCCAGCGCCCCGACCTCGCCCTCCACCCCGAAGGCGCGCCATAGCGCGGCGACGTCCGCCCGCGTGGTGGTCTCGTCGAAGCTCACGCCCAGCGTGTGGGCGTCGATCCGGCGCAGCAGCAGCCCGGCCGCCTCGGCGCGGTCCGCGATCTCGCCCGCCCGGCCCGGCGTCTTGACGGTCAGCGTGTCGAAGAACGCCTCCGAGCCCAGGGCGAAGCCCGCCGATTTCAGCCCCCGCGCCGCGATCGCGGCGAAGCGCGCCGTGCGGCGGGCGATGCGGTCGAGCCCCTCGGGGCCGTGGTAGACCGCATACATGCTGGCCATGATCGCCAGCAGCGCCTGCGCGGTGCAGATGTTCGAGGTCGCCTTGTCGCGGCGGATGTGCTGTTCGCGGGTCTGCAACGCCATGCGCAGCGCCGGGCGGCCCGCGCTGTCCACCGAGACCCCGATGATCCGGCCGGGGCACGAGCGCTTGAACGCGTCGCGCGTCGCGAAGAAGGCCGCGTGCGGCCCGCCGAAGCCCATCGGCACGCCGAAGCGCTGGGCCGAGCCCACCGCGACGTCGGCCCCCAGTTCGCCCGGCGGGGTCAGTTGCGTCAACGCCAGCAGGTCGGTCGCCATCACCGCCAGCGCGCCCGCCCCGTGCAGGCGCTGGATGACGGCGCGCCAGTCGCGGATCGCGCCGGAGGAGCCGGGATAGCTCAGCAGCGCGCCGAAGACCGTCGCGGGGTCCAGCGTCTCGGGATCGCCCACGGTGATCGCGACGCCCAGCGGCTCGGCGCGGGTGCGCAGCACCGCGATGGTCTGGGGGTGGGTGTCGGCGTCGATGAAGAAGCCCTGCGCCTTCGAGGCCGCGACGCGATGCGCCATCGTCATCGCCTCGGCCGCCGCGGTCGCCTCGTCCAGCAGCGAGGCGTTGGCGAGGTCGAGGCCGGTCAGATCCATGACCATCTGCTGGAATGTCAGCAGCGCCTCGAGCCGCCCCTGGCTGATCTCGGCCTGATAGGGGGTGTAGGCGGTGTACCAGCCCGGGTTCTCCAGCACGTTGCGCAGGATCACCGGCGGCGTGATCGTCCCGCTGTAGCCCATGCCGATCATCGGCCGCGCCACGACGTTCTCGGCGGCCATGGCGCGCAGATGGGCGAGCGCCTGCGTCTCGGTCATCGGCGCGGGCAGGTCCAGCTCCCGGCCCAGGAGGATCGCAGCGGGCACAGTCTGCTCGATCAGCGCGGCCAGCGAGGGCGCGTCGACGGCCTTGAGCATCGTGTCGATCTCGTGGGCGTCCGGCCCGACATGGCGACGGACGAAGGCGCCCGCATCCTCGAGGTCCTCCAGCGATGGCGCGATGGTCTGCGGCGCGTTCATGGCTCAGGCTCCGATCATCGCGTCATAGGCGGCGCGGTCCATCAGGCCCGCGAGTTCGGCAGGGTCGCTCAGGCGGATGCGGCAGAGCCAGCCCGCGCCCTCGGGGTCGTCGTTCAGCATGGCGGGGCTCGCGGCGGGGTCGGCGTTGATCTCGACGATCTCGCCCGATGCCGGCGCGTAGATCTCCGACGCAGCCTTGACCGACTCCACAACCCCGCACTCGGCGCCCTGCTCCAGCTTCGCGCCGGGGGCCTTCATCTCGACGAACACGACGTCGCCAAGCTGTTCGGCGGCGTGGCGCGTGATCCCGACCGTGGCGACGTCGCCCGCGACGCTCAGCCACTCGTGGTCCTTGGTGTAGTAGGTGCTCATCGGCTGGCCTCGGCGCGCTTGTAGCGGTGGGGGACGAAAGGAAGGGCCGTTACGCGGGCGGGACGCGCCACGCCGCGCACGATCAGGTCGAGCGCCGTGTCGGGCTCGGCGCAGGCGGCCTCGACATAGGCGAGCGCCACGGGGCCGCCGACCGTGGGGCCGAAGCCGCCGGAGACGACGCGGCCCACCGCCCGCCCGCCGAGCTGAACCTCGACGCCATCGCGCGCCGGGGCCGCGCCCTCGGGGCGCAGGCCGACGAGGCGGCGCGCGGGGCCGTCCGACAGTTGGCGACAGATCGTGCCCGCGCCGGGAAAGTCGGCGGCCTCGCGCCGGCGCTTGGGGATCGACCAGCCGAGCCCGGCCTCGGCCGGCGTCGTGTCGAGGCCGAGTTCGTGGCCGTAGAGCGGCAGCCCCGCCTCCAGCCGCAGCGTGTCGCGAGCGCCGAGGCCCGCCGGCGCCACCGCCGGGTCGGCCAGCAGCGCCTCCGCCAGCGGCTCGGCGAGACGCGCGGGGCAGGAGATTTCGAAACCGTCCTCGCCAGTGTAGCCGAGGCGCGAGACGCGGATGGTCTCGCCCGACCACGTCGCCTCGACGCTCTGCATGAAGATCATCGCGGCGCATTCGGGAACGATCCGGGCCAGCGCCGCCGCCGCCGCCGGCCCCTGCAGCGCCAACAGGGCGCGCTCGAGCGGGTCGATGACCACGCCGGGGTCGAGGCGCGCGCGCAGGTGCGCAAGGTCGTCCTCGTAGCGGCTGGCGTTGACCACAAGGAACAGCCGGTTGCCGGCGTGGCTCACGATCAGGTCGTCGATGACGCCGCCTTCCTCGGTGGTGAGCTGGGTGTATCGCGCCTGCCCCGGCTTCAGCGAGGCGATTCCGCCCGGAACAAGCCGCTCCAGCGCTTCCGCCGCCTCCTCGACGCCGCGGGCGTCGCGCAGCACGATCTGGCCCATGTGGCTCACGTCGAACAGCGCCGCCTGCTCCCGGCAATGGCGGTGTTCGGCGATGATGCCGGCGGGATACTGCACAGGCAGCGCCCAGCCGGCGAAGTCCACCATGCGCCCGCCGAGGCGTTCGTGCAGCGCGAAGAGCGGAGTGCGGCGAGGCTCGGCCATGCGCCGGTCTTCCCTGAATCGGAACGGTTGTTTCCGATAGGAAACTAGCCGCCCCCCCGCCGCTTCGCAAGCGCGGAAGGGCTCAGGTCTCGGCGAAGCGGAAGACGCTCACCTGGCGATAGGTCTCGCCGGGCCGCAGCACGGGGCTGGGCCAGCCCGGGTGGTTGATCGCGTCCGGCCAGACCTGCGGTTCGAGGCACAGGCCCGCGGAAGCCCCGTAGCGGCGGCCGTCGAGGCCGGGGACGGGAATGTTCATGCCGGGCGCGTTGAAGAACTGGACGCCCGGCTCGGTCGTGTGGACCTCCATCGCCAGCCCCGTCGCCCCGGTGAGCCGCGCCGCCAGCCGCGGCTCGGCCGACCGGGCTTCGGCGATGCAGAAGTTGGCGTCGTAGAGCGGCGGCGCGTCCGGGGCGCCGACCAGCCGCCCGGCGCGGAAGTCGTAGGGCGTGCCCTCGACGGCGCGGAGTTCGCCGTTCGGGATGAGATCGTCGGCGGTCGGCGTGTAGCGGTCGGCGACGATCTGCAGGCGGTGCGCCTTCACGTCCGGCGCGCCATCGAGATTGAAATAGCTGTGCTGCGCGAGGTTCACGAGCGTCGGCGCGTCGGTGGTCGCGATCAGCGTGACCGAAAGCGCCCCGTCGTCGAGCGCGTATCGGCAGGAGACCTCGACCCGCCCGGGATAGCCCCCCTCGCCATCGGCGCTGACCAGCGTCAGCAGCACGGCGTCATCGGACAGATCCGCGATGGTCCAGGCTCGCCGGCCGAACTGGCTCTCGCCCGCGCCGCCGTGCAGATGATGCGCCGCCCCCGGCTTCAGCTCAAGCTGGCGCGCCTGCCCGTCCAGCGTGAACCGACCGTGGGCGACGCGGTTGGCGCAACGGCCCGCTATGGCCCCGAAGTGGGGCGAGTGGTCGATGTAGTCCCCAAGCCGGTCCAGCCCCAGCACCAGCGGATGGCCACGCCCGTCGAGGCGCAAATCGCGGACCACGGCGCCCCAGGCGATCACCTTTGCGGTGAGGCCGCCGCCACGCAGCGTCACCTCCTCGACCGTCCGCCCGTCCGGCAACGCGCCGAAGACCCGTCTTTGCGCCATGCGTCCCTCCCCCGCTTCGCATCAGGCTAGCGCGGCGCGGGCGCGGCGTCAGCGGGTCGGCGGCCACATCCGCGAGAATACGCCGTCGCGCCGGGCGTAGCGATGGTGCAGCGCGGCCGCGACATGGACCAGGATCACCAGCGTCGCCAGCGTCGCCAGCGCCCCATGGAAATCCAGCACCCGACGCGAGAGCGCGCGGTCGGGCGCGACCGGCAGCGGGATCTCGAACAACCCGTAGACAGGCACCGGCGCAGGGAAGGCCGACGTGCCGAGCCAGCCGAGTAGCGGCACGACGATCAGCAGGACGTAGAGCGAAACGTGGGCGGCGCGGGAGAGCCGGATCTGCCAGGCGGGCAGCGTCTCAACACGGGGCGGGTCGGGCCAGCGGCGCTTGGCCCACACGCGCGCCAGCATCAGCGCGAGAACTGTCAACCCGATCGACTTGTGCAGGTTGTAGAGCCAGTCGAACGACCCCGCGCCGAAACGCGCCTCGGCCCAGGGGCGGTTGTCGAAGTCGGTGAAAATCAGGCCCAGCGTTATGCCGACCAGCAGAAAGCCTGCGGTCGTCCAGTGCAGCAAGCGGCGGGGGCGGGCGTAGGCGTTCTCGCTCATTCGGCGGCCCTCAGTTGCGGGCGCATGTCGCAGGTGAACAGCACGTCGCCGTCGTCGAAGACATGGACGCGCGTCTGCGGGCGCAGCGCCTCGGACAGACACGAGATCGGGCGCAGGCTGAGACCCGGCTTGCCCGAACCGAGGATCATCGGGGCCACCATCATATGCAGCAGGTCGATCCGCCCGCAGTCCATGAAGCGGCCGAGCGTGTCGGCCCCGCCCTCGACGAGGATGCGCGCGAAGCCGCGCGCTCCCAGCGCGGCCACAATGTCGTCGGGGGAGAATCGGCCCCCGGACCCTGCGATGCGCACCACCTCCGCCCCCGCGGGCGGGGCGGCGTCGTCGGCGCACAGCGCGAGCACCGGCCCGCCGCCGTCGTGCAGCATCCGCGCCGTCGGCGCCATACGCCCGCGCGGGTCGATCACGACGCGGGCGGGGTTTCGGCCGGCCACGCGGCGCACGGTCAGCAGCGGATCGTCGGCGACCACCGTGCCGACGCCCACCACCACCGCGTCCACCGCCGCGCGGAGCCGGTGCAGATGGTCGAGCGCCTGCGCGCCCGAGATATACTTGGAAGCCCCGGTGACGGTCGCGATGCGGCCGTCCAGGGTCTGGCCCAGCTGGGCCACGACGACGGGCCGCGCCGGGGTGGCGCGGTCCAGTTCGCGAAACACGTCGGCGGGCGTATATCGCATGGTCCTCACTCGGCCGGCGTCCTCGCCATTCCGGGCGCGCCGCTTTCGCTGGTCTGCCGCGCCGGGGCCCCTCGCCACGGCTGCGACTTCAACCAACCGACAAGATAGGCCGTTCCCACCAAAACGGCGACCCCGGCGACATTCGCCATTGCAGCGGGGATCATCGCGCGCCCGACGTGGTCGAGGAACAGGCCCAGAAGCTGCGACAGCGGGATCGAGGTCATGAACACTGCAAGCGACTGCGTGCCGACCTTGCGCGCCACCTCCGTCGCCTTGCGCCACAGCGGCCCGCCGATCCAGGCGCGCGCCGCATCCGACAGCGCGTTCCAGCCTGCAGCGACCAGCGCCGCGAAGTGGAGAAGGCTCGCCCAGCCGACGCCGGCCATGCCGGCGGTCGGCAGCGTTGCGAGAATCCATTGGTCGAGCGCGGGCGCGACGCCGCGGATCGCGTCGATATGCGCATAGGGCGCCGTCGCCAGCGCCACCGCGGCGCCGCCGAGCACGAACGCGCGGCGGCGGGCCGCCGGGCGGCGCTCGGGAGCGAAGCCCTCGCGCAGCAGCCTGCCGCCCTCGCCGACCGCGACCCAGGCGAGATAGGCCGTGGCGAGAAAGTGCAGCGTGCGCAGGCCGCCCTGCCATGTCTTCCACCACAGAGGCTCCAGCGCGCCCCGCGCGTCGGCCAGGAACATGGGCAGACCCGAGCCGGTCGGCAGATAGGCGCCTCCGTAGAGCCTGTGCCACGCCAGCGGCGCCGACAGGATCACCAGCGCCAGGGCCGCCGCCATCCAGCGCCGGTCGACCGGCGGCGGCCGCAGCCATCCCATGCCGAAGCCGAAGCCGATGAAGAAGACCAGTTGCCAGCCGAAGGGATTGAAGAACCAGGTCGCCGTTCCCCAAGGAGTCGCCGGCGGGTTCAGGAACGCGAAGGCCCCGCCCCCCCCGCCCATGCGCGTGCCGTAGCCCGCTAGCGTCGCGGCGAACCACGTCGCCAGCACCGCCGCGGCGGCGGCCGGAAGTCCTCCGATCCGGTGCAGCGCCATGACCGCCGGGATCATCGCGAGGATAACGAGATACATCGGCAGGATGTCGAACAGTCCCGGCACGTAGCGCAGCGTCAGCAGGCCGACGAGCGCCTCGCCCGTGCGCTCGAAGAAGGGAACGACATAGGGCCGCGTGATGTAGGGCCGGTCGTAGGCCCCGAGATCCCAAAGGTCGATCGCCGCCAGAATCGCGACGGTGGCGATGAACACGCCGACATGCGCCCAGTAGACCTGCCAGACCCGGTGCGCGATGCGCGCCGTTCCCATGGGCCAGCCCCGCTCCGCGAAGGTGGTCCCGAACGCCAGCGCCGAGGCGAAGCCGGAGCAGAAGACGAAGGTCTCCGTTGCGTCGGAGAAGCCGAAGCGCGCGGGTATCCAGAGCGTCCACGGATTGCCGGGGATGTGGGCGAACAAGATGATCGCCATCGCGACGCCGCGGAAGAAGTCGAGCCGCGGGTCGCGTTGTCGCCGGGCCAGCTTCTGATCGGCCATGCCGCGCTCCGCTGCGATGGCGGTCGAGCGCCGCCTTACGATAGTCGGATGCAATAGTGACAAGCGCGGGGCCGCGCAGCCCGCGATGGCCGAGATTTCGCCCCTTTCACGCAAGCGTCACCCGCCGCGCGTGGGCGTGATCGGTCTCCAAGCATAACGGAGCCGAAACCATATCCGGGTCAATTGCACGGAATGACTGCCTCTTGCGGGACGCCGACGATGACTTTCAACGCCTCCTCGACCGCCCGCGCCGCGCGGGACGTCCGCCGCCGCGACGACTGACGCCACGATGTCGCTGCAGCGCCGTTTCTCGCTGCAATTCGCGCTGACCGCAGGGCTCGGCGTGACGGCCGCGCTCGTGGCCAGTCTTGGCCTGTACGGCATGCGCATCGACGGCATGGCGGCGGGCTTTCGCGACGACATCGAGGCGGCGGTGGAGAAGCAGCTGCGCGCCACCGCCGACGCGGCGCTGGATCTGCTGGCGCAGCGCGTGCGCGAGCCGCTGCTCGACTATGACCGCGAAGGCCTCGCGCGGGTCGCCCGCGGCGTCGTGTCGGAGAGCTTCGCCGAGACGGTGCGCATCTACGACAATCACGGCCGCGCCGTCGCGGACAGTCTCGGCACCACAGTGGAGCGCGCCGACGCCGCGCCGCAGCACCTGCGGGGCCTCGAGGCGGGCGACGGCGTGCGTCGCTGGAGCGAGGGCGATCGCCTGTTGGCCGGTCAGGCGGTGTGCATCCGCGGGGCCTGCATCGGCGCGGTGTCGGTGGCCGTCGACGGCTCCGAGGTCGCCCGCGAGCGTGCGCGGCTCGAACAGGAGATGGCGGTCGCCAAGACCGCCTTCTTCCTGCGCGCCGCGCTGCTGGGGCTCGTTGCGCTGGCGCTGGTCTCGCTCTGCGCGGCGCTGGTGGGCTATCTGCTGGGGCGGCGCATGCAGCAGAGCGTGACCGCGGCCGTCGAGGGGCTGGAGCGCATCGCCGAAGGCGCGCGGTCGGTGAAGGTGACCTGCGGCGACGCGTCCTTGCGCGAACTGGCCGCCGCCGTGGAGGCGCTCGCCGAGAAGCTCGCGGCCCAGGCCGCCGTCGATCCCATGATCGCCGAGTTGCTCGACGGCTTCATGGTCGCGAAGCCCGACGGCGAGATCATCGTCGCCAACGCGGCCCTGCACGAGCTGCTGCGGGCCCCGGAGCCGACGCTGCTCGGCGCCGACGCCTTCGGCGCCTTCGGGCTCGCGCCCACGCCCGAGCCCGAGCGCTTCGCCGACGAGCTTTCGGCGGTGCGCGTCGTGCGCGCCACCGACGGCGAGGCGGTCCCGGTGCTGACCCGCGCCCGCGTGGCCGGGGATGCGCAGGGGCGCAAGGTCGTCGCCATGATCCGCGACGGGGCCGCGGCGATCGCGGCGCAGGCCGAACTGGAGGCCGCCAGGCTGCGCGCGGAGGCGGCCGAGACCGCCAAGTCGCAGTTCCTGTCGGTGATGAGCCACGAACTGCGCACGCCGCTGAACGGCGTGCTGGGCGGCGCGGCGGTGCTGGCGGGCACGCCGCTCGACGAGCGCCAGCGCACCTTCGTCAACGTGGTCCAGAACTCGGGCCGCGCGCTGCTGCGGATGGTCAACTCGATCCTGACGCTCGCGAGGGTCGACGGCGCCGAGACCGCCCCGCTCAGCGCGCCCGTGGACCTCGACGCCGTGGCGCACGAGATCGCCTCCCGGGTGGCCGACGCCGCCGCCGCGAAGGGGCTGGCGCTGAAGATCGACATCCCCCCGGGGGCGCCGGTGGTGCTTTCGGACGCCGACCGGCTGATCCAGATCGGGACGAACCTCATCGAGAACGCGGTGAAGTTCACCGAGAGCGGCGCCGTCTCGCTCCAGCTTGGCTACGTGATGAAGGATGGCGCGGCCGAGATCGTGCTCAGCGTCACCGACACCGGCCCCGGGATCGCGGAGGCGGATCGCGAGCGCATCTTCGACCGCTTCACGCAGGGCGACGCCTCGGAACGACGCGAGCATGGCGGCGTCGGCCTGGGGCTCGCCATGGCGCGTCATCTGGCCGAGGGCCTGGACGGCGCGCTCGAACTGGACACCGAGCCCGGAAAGGGTTCGACCTTCCGCCTCAGGTTCTCCGCGCCGGTCGACCCCGCCGCGGGTCCGGCGGCGCCGGACCTGCGCGGAACCAACGCGGTCGTCGTCACGGCGACCGAGGCCGACAGCGCCGCGCTCGCCGGGCAACTCTCGCACGCGGGGGCGACGCCGCGCATCGTCGCCGACGCCGCCGGGGCCGCAGCGGCGCTGAACGACGCCGGCGACGGCGGCGCGCCGGTGCATGTCGTGATCCGCACCGCAGAGTTGCCCGGGATGGCCGAGAGCGGGCTTGACCGACTGCTGCGCCCCGAGAGCGGACCGCCGGCGGCGGCCAGCGTGGTGACCGGCGACGAGCCGGGACTGGAGAACGTGCCCGACTACGTCCAGCAGACGCCCCGCCATCCGGGAACCGCCCGGCTCGCCGCGGCGACCGACGCAGCGCTGACGGCCGCCGCCGCGGCGCGCGACCTCGTGCGCGAGACCGGGCGCGAGGCGGTCGCCGCGTCGGACGAGCCGGACGCCGAGCCCGCGAGGCCGGCCCGCGTCGCCCCCGCCACGGTGCTGCTGGCGGAGGAGAACGAGGTCAACCGCATCGTGCTCAGCGCGTTCCTGCGCAAGGCCGGCTACGCCTGCCACACCGCGCCGAACGGCGTGGAGGCCGTCAGGCTCTACAAGGAGGTCCATCCGCGGCTGGCGCTGATCTCGGCGGACATGCCCGTGATGAACGGCGCCGACGCCGCTCGCGCCATCCGCCGCTACGAGGCCGAAACGGGACTGGACGAGGCGCCGATCATTGGCCTTCTGAGCCTCAAGCGTGACGGCGAGCGGGAGGCCTGCATGGGGGCAGGCATGAGCGATCACCTGCGCAAGCCGGTGAAGTCGCCCGAGCTGGCCGCCAAGCTGGAGCGCTGGACCAGCCTCTACCGCCAGCAGGATCAGGAAGGGGCCGCCTAGCGCCCCTTCACGACGCCCATTCGCCGCGCCCATTCACGGCGGCACGTCCCGGCCGCCCGCCAGCGAGCGCGGCGCGCTTGCGCAGCCTTCAGCCGTCGGCCGCCCCGTCCTGTCGGCTGAGCGCCAGCACCGCCGGGCGGGGCTGGCCGGCGCGCGCCTCCTCGGCCAGACGCTCCTCGCAACGGGCGAGGAAGACAAGGCTGGGCGGATCCTCGGGGCGTTCGGCCAGCACGGCGCGGAACTGGGCGGCGGCGTCGCGCCAGCGTCGTTCCCCATAGGCGGCGCGCGCCTCGTCGAAGGCGTCCAGCCACTCGAAGCCGGCGGGCGCCTCGCCCTCCTCGTCGCGCATCGCCAGCAGTTCGTAGACGGGCACGGACTCGCACTTGCCCTTGAGCTTGACCGCGTCGATGCGGCGGGCGAGCACGTCGAACTTGGCCAGCTCGTATGTGTTCCGGCTGATCAGGATGCCCGTGCCGAACTCCTTGTTCATCGCCTCCAGCATCGCCGCGAGGTTCACCGGCTCGCCGACGACGGTGTAGCTCAGCCGCTCCGACGCGCCGATGTTGCCCACCACCACGCGCCCGGTGTTCACCCCGACGCGCACGCGCAGAGGCGGCAGCCTGCGCCCGGCCCAGCGCTCGCGCAGCGCCTCCATCCGCGTCTGGCAGGCGAGCGCGGCGCGGCAGACCTGGGTGGGATGCTCCTCGTCGTGCGCGGGCGCGCCCCAGAACGCCATCACGGCGTCGCCGATGAACTTGTCCAGGGTGCCGTTCTCGTTCTGGATCGCGTCGGTCATCTCGGCGAAATACTCGCCCAGCAGCGGCACGACGCGGTGGCCCAGCCGCTCGGTGGCCGTGGTGAAGCCCTCGATGTCCATGAACAGGATGGAGACCGTGCGCCGCTCGCCGCCCAGCCGCGCCACGACGCCCTGGTCGAGCAGGCCGCGCACCAGCTTGGCGGGCATGTAGCGCCGGAAGTTGTCGAGGCCGCGGCTCATCTGCTCCATCGCGGCGGACAGCGCGTCGATCTCGATCAGCCGGCTCGGCACCCGGCGCACGCGGTCGAGGTCGAACTGGGCGATGGCGCGTGTCTGCTCGGTCAGCGCCTGCAGCGGCCGGATGAACAGGATGCGGGCCGCCAGCGTCGCCAGAAGCCCGACAAGCAGGACCGCGCCCAGCACGGCGAAGCCGAGCTGGTAGGTTTTGCGGTCAACCGCCTGCAGGAAGTCCCGCACCGGGATGACCGCCCCGACGCGCCACCCTTCCCACGCCGCGGGCGCGATGTGCACGAAGTAGCGCTCACCGGAGAGGTCCGTCACCTCGATCTGCTCGTGGCTGTTGAGACGGGAGAGGTCGATGCCCGCCTCCCCGATGCCCCGCGAGGCCAGCCGGAGCAGCGGATGATGCGCGTCGACCAGTCTGCGCAGGGCCTCCTGGGGCGCAGCCTCGCCCTCGATGACGGGCATGGTGAGCTCGACGAGGTCGGGAAAGGCGATGAGAAAGCCCGCGTCGTCGACGATGAACGCGACGCCGGAGCGCAGCGATGTGAGCCCCGCCAGATACTGCGAGATCCGCTCGAGCTCGATCGCGATCGACAGGACGCCGACCAGTTCGGCCCCGCCGCGCCGGGTCAGCGTAATCGCGGTGTTGATGCCCGGCTTGCGGCTGACGTCGAACACGTAGATGTCGGTCCAGACATGCTCGCCCGGCTCCGCCACCGCCGCGCGATACCAGGCGCGGGCGGGCGCGTAATAGTCGTTGGCGCTGTGGGTGGAGATGGTCTGCTCGACCGTCCGCCCGTCGGTGACGAACCGCACCTCCAGCCGCTCCGCCTCGCCGCGCTCGGCGGACCATATGCTGGAGGCGATGCGCAGGTTGCGTTCGTCGCGCCGCTGCGCGCCGTGGAAATCGCCGTTGGGCTTGCCGAAACTGACCCACGAGAAGTGCTTGTTGGCGCGGAGCAGCGCGAAGAACAGACGGTCGCGCTCATAGCTGTCGTCCACGTCGGCCACGCGGTCCACAAGCGCGTCGTGCAACGCCTGCTGGGCGGCGACCGCGCTGTCGAACAGCGCCGCCACCTCGCGATCGACGCCCGCGACGATCTCGCCGTTGAGCTGGCGCGCCATGTCGGCGACGTTCTCGCGGTTGATGTGCCGCCACGGAAGGTGGACCGCCAGGGCTGTCACGGCGATGGTGATGAGCGAGAAAGCGATCAGGCTGACGCGCAGCGAAACGCGCGCGCGGCCGGGCCGCACGTCGCCGCCGGTTTCCTGATCGCTGCTCATGCGGGGACGATAGCGAAAGTCAGACGTCACGCCAAGAAAAATCACCAAAGCGCTGCAATCGCGCCATACTCTCGTCAAATGCTCCCGCGCTGACTCGACAACCAGCGTCGCGCCGCGCACCATAGCGCCACAGGCAGGAACGGGGCGGGCGTGTCCGACTTCTACGAATTCTTCGCCGGCGGCGGCATGGCGCGGGCGGGTCTTGGCGCCGGGTGGCGCTGCGCCTTCGCCAACGACTTCGACGCGGCCAAGGCGGCCGCCTATGCGGCGAACTGGGGCGCGGAGGCGCTGCGCGTCGGCGATGTCGCCGCGCTGTCCACCGCCGATCTGCCCGGACGGCCCGATCTGGCGTGGGCCTCGTTCCCCTGTCAGGATCTGTCGCTGGCGGGCGCGCGCGCGGGGCTCGACGGCGGTCGCTCTGGCGCGTTCCGACCGTTCTGGGGGCTGATGCGCGGGCTGGTCGCCGAGGGTCGCGCGCCGCGGGCGATCGTGCTGGAGAACGTCTGCGGCCTGCTGAGCGCCGACGGCGGCGGCGCCTACGCCGCGCTTTGCGCCGCCATCGCCGCCGAGGGCTATCGCGTCGGCGGGCTCGTGGTCGACGCGGCGCTGTTCCGCCCCCAGTCGCGTCCGCGCCTGTTCGTCGTCGCCGCCCGCGGCCCCCTGCCCCGCGCGCTCGTCGCCGCGGCGCCGGCCGCCCCCTTCCATCCGCCGGCCCTGCAGCGCGCGGCGGCCTCGGCGCCCGGCCATGTCTGGTGGCGCCTGACCGCACCCGCCGCGCCAGCCCCCCCGCTCGCCGCGCTGGTCGAGGAGACGCCCGAGGGCGTGCGCTGGCACAGCGCGGCCGAGACCGCGCGCCTCGTCTCGCTGATGGCTCCGCCCAGCCGCGCGCGGCTGGCGGCGGCGCTTGCGGCCGGCGGGCGGCATGTCGGCTGCGTCTATCGCCGGACGCGCCCCGACGGGGCCGGCGGTCGCGTCCAGCGGGCGGAGCTGCGCATGGACGGCCGCGCGGGTTGCCTGCGCACGCCCGCTGGCGGGTCCAGCCGCCAGACGCTGATGATCGTGCAGGACGGCCGCGTCCGCTCGCGCCTGCTGAGCCCGCGGGAGCTGGCGCGCCTGATGGGGCTGCCCGAGGCCTACGCCCTGCCCGCCCGCTATTCCGCCGCCTATCACCTTCTCGGCGACGGCGTGGTGGTCGACGTGGTGCGCTGGCTCGCGGCGGAGTTGCTGACGCCGCTGCTGGCGACCGACGCGGCCCTCGACGCCGCCTAGGCCCGCTCCTGCCCGATGAAGCGGGCGCGGATGCGGGCCGACAGCCAGTCGATCACCGCGACGCAGATCAGAACGTTCAGCACTACGAAGGCCACCTGGTCGAACAGCCCCGCGCGGAACCGCTCGACCAGCACCATGCCGATGCCGCCCGCGCCGACGATGCCGAGGATCGTCGCGGACCGCACGCTCGACTCGAAGCTGTAGAGCGACAGCGACAGGAACACCGGGAAGATCTGGGGCAGATAGGCGTATCGGATCACGCGCGGCCCGTCGGCGCCGGTGGCCACCACGCCCTCGACCTGCTTGCGGTCGATGTTCTCGATCGCCTCGGCGTAGAGCTTGGCCAGCGTGCCGGTGTCGCTGACGAAGATCGCCAGCACGCCGGCCAAGGGACCCAGCCCCACCGCGCGCACGAAGACCAGCGCCCAGACCAGACTGTCGACCCCGCGCAACACGTCGAGACCGCGCCGCACCGCATGGCGCGGCAGCGCCGCCGGCATCGTGTTGCGCGCGCCGCCGAAGGCGATGATCAGCGCCACCACCGAGGCCAGCAGCGTCCCGAGAAAGGCCATGGCCAGCGTCTGGGCGATGCCGACGTAGATCTGCGTGTAGGCCCAGCCGCCCATGTCGGACCAGAGGAAGAAGCCGCGGATCAGCCGCAGCACCCGGTCGGACGCGTTGAACAGCCGGTCGATGTCGAAGTAGATCAGCGACCAAGCCAGATAGAAGACCGGCAGCGCCACGGCCGCGCCGACCGTGACGTCGCGCCGCCAGCCGCCGAAGGCGTCGGGAAAGCGCGCACGGGCCTCGGCGATCTCGGCGGGGCCGATGGCGGCGAGGCCAGAGGGTGCGAAGCCCGTGGGTGCGGGGCCCGAGGATGCGGGGCCCGTGGCGGCGGAGCCGGCGCTCATCGCAGGTTCTCCCGCCCGATCAGCCGGCCGCGCGCCCACTCCGACACGAGGTCGATGGCGGTCACCAGCGCGACGATCATGATCAGCACCGCGATCACGCGGTCGTCGTTGTAGAAGCTGATCGTGTGGTTCAGCTCCTGCCCGATGCCGCCGGCGCCGACGAAGCCCACCACCGCCGAGGCGCGCACGTTGATCTCGAAGCGCAGCAGCGTGTAGCTGACGAAGTTCGGCAGGACCTGCGGGGTGATCGCGTAGCGAACCTCGTCCCACCACGTTCCGCCGACCGCGCGGATGCCGTCGACCGGGCGCATCGAGGCGTTCTCGTTGACTTCGGCGAAAAGCTTGCCCAGCGCGCCGGCGGTGTGGATCGCGATGGCCAGCACCCCTGCCAGCGGCCCGATGCCCACCGCAAACACGAAGACCAGCGCATAGAGCACCTCCGGCACGCCGCGGCAGAACTCGAGGAACCGCCGCGCGACGAAGTAGCCCCAGCGCGTCGGCGCGAGGTTCTTCGCCGCCGGGAAGGACAGCAGAAAAGCGGCCGCGGCGCCGATCATGGTGGCGGTCAGCGCCATCAGCATGGTCTCGACCAGCAGGCGGACGTATTTGGCCCAGTCCGAATACCAGAACAGCAGCGAGCCGGGCGCGGCGCGGCCCTGTTCGTTGCGCCCGTGCAGCAGCACCTCCCACCGCAGTTCGGGCAGGACGGTGGCGAAGTATTCGAGGATGCGCGGCAGGCCCGTGGCCAGCCGCTCCGGATAGAACCGCGAGACGTAGATCGACGCGGCGAGGCACAGCAGGAAGCCCACCGCGAACAGCACGTTCATCGCGAGCCTGTCGCGGATCAGCTCGGCGCGTCGGCGCTCGAAGACGGCTACGGCGTCTTCCTCGACCATGGCCACGGCCCTACTCCGCCGCAGCGCTGAGCGCGGTGGAGGTGACGCCGGCGGAGAACGCCTCCTCCGCCTCGGCGCCGTAGATTTCGCGCGCCTGTTGGTCGGTCAACTGGTCCGGCGTGCCGTCGAACACCAGCCGGCCGCCCTGCAACCCGACGATGCGGTCGCAGTAGGTGCGGGCGGTGTCCAGCGTGTGCAGGTTGGCCAGCACCGTGATGCCGTCCTCGCGGTTGATCCGGCGCAGGGCGTCCATGACGATCTTGGCGTTCAGCGGGTCGAGCGAGGCGATGGGCTCGTCGGCCAGCATGACCTTGGGCTCCTGCACCAGCGCGCGGGCGATGGCCACGCGCTGCTGCTGGCCGCCGGACAGGGTCTCGGCGCGCTGCAGGGCGGTGTGGGCCATGCCCAGCCGATCGAGCGCGCGGATCGCCAGCGCCCGCTCCGCCGCCGTGAAGCGCTGGAACATGCTGGCGAGAAAGGAATGGTGGTGGATGCGCCCGGTCAGCACGTTGGTGATGACCGCGAGGCGACCGACGAGGTTGAACTGCTGGAACACCATCGCGCAGCGCGCCCGCCAGGCGAGCAGGTCGCGGCCCCTCAGCGCCGAGACGTCGACGCCGTCGTAGCGGATCACGCCCGAGGACGGCTCGCTGAGGCGGTTGATCATGCGCAACAGCGTCGACTTGCCGGCGCCGGAGCGGCCGATGACGCCGACCATCTGGCCCTGCGGCACGGTCAGGCTGATCCGGTCCACGGCGGTCGCATCGCCGAAGCGCTTGGTGAGGTCGATGATTTCCAGCATGGCGCAACCGCCCCCAACAAACGATGCGGCCGGCGCAGTCGCGCCGGCCGTCGCGTCCCGTGCGGTTCAGCGCGACTGGGCGATCTCGCGGCGGCGCAGCTCGACAGCGCCCTCGTAGAAGGCATGGTTGGTCGCCATGAAGCCCCCCGCGTCGCCGCCCGAAATGGCCGTGAAGCACTCGGGATCGTCGAGGTGCATGCGGGAGTAGATGCCGACCAGCATGTCCTTGGCTTCCTGCGGCAGTGCGCGGCGGATCACCAGCGGCCCGTTGGGGATGATGTTCGAGGTCCAGATGATGCGCAGGTCGGTCATGTCGAGCAGGCCGTTGTCGACCATGCGGCGCAGGTTGCCGCGGCTGTAGCCCTCGACGTACTCGCCCTGCAGCGACGACCATGTGGCGGCGGCGTCGTACTGGTTGTTCAGGACGGCGACGACACCCTGCTCGTGTCCGCCGGAGAAGCCGGTCTGGCTGAAATGCTCGTCGATGTCGATCCCGGCCAGCTCAAGCTCCGCCTTGGGGTAGAGGTAGCCCGACGAGGAGTTGGGGTCGGCCCAGGCCAGCGACTTGCCCTGCAGGTCCTCGATCGTCTCGATGCCGCTGTCGGCGCGGACAACGATGACCGCGTAGTAGCCCAGCGTTCCGTCCACCTGCGCATTGACAAGCACCGGCTCGACCGCCTCGGGGTCCTGCAGGTAGATGCCGGCGTAGCCGACCGGCCCAAGGCCCGCGATGTCGAGCTGGCCGGCGAGCAGGCCCTGCATGACGCCCGCGTAGTCGGAGGCGGGATACATCTCGACGGGCACGCCCATGCGCTGCTCGAGCTTGTCCTTCAGGCAGGCGGTGCGGCGCAGGCGGTCGGCCTCGTTCTCGCCCGACAGGATGCCGACGCGCAGCACCGGCTGCTGCTGGCGCCAGTCGGCATGGGCTGGTACGGCGGCGAGAAGGGCCAACAGGGAAACGGCGGAGGCGAGGGTGCGGGTCATCGGCGTCCTCATGACTGGCGTGCGGGAGCCTGCCGCACAGGCTCATGAGCAGAGCGATACGGCGCCGCCCGCGACGCCCGCATTGCGCTTCGGTGAATTTTCGATGAATGGCTAAGTTATCGGCAGACTGAGAAGAATCTCGTCGTCCACCGCCTCGGCCCCGAGGCCGCGATACCACGCCAGCGCCGGGGCGTTCAGGCGCCACACGGTCCACACGAGCCGCCGCGCGCCCCGCGCCGCCCCCGCCTCCCGCGCCGCGTCGACCAGCGCCCGCCCGGCGCCGCGGCCCCGCGCCTCGGGCGCGACGTAGAGGTCCGAGACCCACACCGCGAGGGCCGCGTCGTCCATCCAGAGGATGAACGAACACGCCAGATAGCCGACCGGCCCCCCCGACCCCTCGGCGACGAAAGCCTGCGCCGCCGGGTCGGGGCCGGTCAGCAGCGCGCTCACGCGGGCGTATTCGGCGTCGCTGCGCAGGGCGTGCGCGGCGGAGATGGCCTGCAGATACTCGTCGAAGCCGCGCAACAGCGACCCCAGCGCCGGCGTGTCCGTCGGCCCTGCCGGCCGCACGATCATACGTGCTGGCCGCCGTTGATCTCGATCTCGACGCCGGTGACGTAGCTGGAGGCGTCGGTGCAGAGGTAATAGATCGTCCGCGCCACCTCCTCGGGCTTGCCCAGCCGGCGCATCGGTATCTGCTCGGCCAGCTTCTCGGTGCCGGGGCTGAGGATGGCCGTCTCGATCTCGCCAGGCGCGATGGCGTTCACGCGCACGCCGTGGGGGCCGAAATCATGGGCCATCTCCCGCGTCAGCGCCGACAGCGCGGCCTTGGAGGTGGCGTAGGCGGCGCCGGCGAAGGGGTGCACGCGGCTGCCGGCGATGGAGCCGACGTTCACGATGGCCCCCTGCGCGGCCTTCAACTCGGCGAACAGCCCCCGCGCCAGCACGATGGAGGCGAACAGGTTGACGTGGAACACCCGCCCCCAGTCGCGCAGGTCGGTGGTCAGCGTGCTCAACCGCTCGCCGCCCGGGCCCTTGGGGCTGATGCCGGCGTTGTTCACCAGCGCGTCGAGCCTGCCGCCCTTCAGCCGGGCGCGGATGTCCGCGACCGCCTTCATGGTGTTGTCGGGGCTGGCGAGGTCGACCTGGATGTGGTCCTCCTCCCCCGCTTCCCACGGGCAGTCCTCGGGGAAGGGCTGGCGCGAGCAGGAGATGACCCGCCAGCCCGCAGAGGAGAAGCGCTTGACGGTGGCGTGGCCGATCCCGCGGCTCGCGCCGGTCAGAAGCAGCGTGCGGCGTTCGGTCGACTCGGCCATGGGGTTCCTCCGGCGCGACGCTTAGCACGCGACCGCGGCGGCGTCGCGACCCCCCCCCTCTCGGCGCTTCTGGCCGCGGCGCGAGAGAGCGCGTATGAGAGCGGCCATGAAGTTCCTCGATCTGGCCAAGGTGTATATCCGCTCGGGCGGCGGCGGCGCGGGATGCGTCAGCTTCCGGCGGGAGAAGTTCGTCGAGTTCGGCGGGCCGGACGGCGGCGACGGCGGCCGGGGCGGCGACGTCTGGATCGAGGCGGTGGACGGGCTCAACACCCTTATCGACTTCCGCTACCAGCAGCACTTCTTCGCGAAGAGCGGCCAGGGCGGCATGGGCCGCCAGCGCACCGGCAAGGACGGCGCCGACATCGTGCTGCGCGTGCCCGCGGGCACGGAGGTCCTGGAGGCTGCGGAAGACGCGGAGGACGAGGACGAGGCGGTCGTCATCGCCGACCTGACCGAGGTCGGTCAGCGCGAGCTGCTGGCGCAGGGCGGCAACGGCGGCTGGGGCAACCTGCGCTTCAAGACGTCCACCACCCAGGCGCCGCGCCGCGCCAACCCAGGCCAGCCCGGCGTCGAGCGCACCCTGTGGCTGCGGCTGAAGCTGATCGCCGACGCGGGGCTGCTGGGCCTGCCCAACGCGGGCAAGAGCACCTTCCTCGCCGCGGTGTCGAACGCGCGGCCCAAGATCGCCGACTATCCCTTCACCACGCTCGTCCCCAACCTCGGCGTCGCCGGGGTGGACGGGGCGGAGTTCGTGATCGCCGACATTCCCGGCCTGATCGAGGGCGCCAGCGAGGGCCGCGGCCTCGGCGACCAGTTTCTCGCCCATGTGGAGCGCTGCGCGGTGCTGCTGCACCTCGTCGACGGGACCAGCGAGGACGTGGGCGGCGACTATCGCACCATCGTGCGCGAGCTGGAGAACTACGGCGCGCTCGAGGACAAGCCGCGGCTCGTCGCGCTGTCGAAGATCGACGCGCTGGACGAGGCTGCGGTCGAGGCGGGGCTGAAGGCCCTGCGCAAGGCCGGCGCCCGCAAGCCGATCGCGCTATCCTCGGCCAGCGGGGCCGGCGTGACCGACGCCCTCCGGGCCATGCGCCGCATCATCCTCGAGACCCGCGCGGCCGAGGGTCGCGCCGCGACGGAGCCCGCCGAATGGACGCCGACGTCCTGAGCCAGACCGCCGCCGCGCCCAGCCTCGCCACCGCGCGGCGGGTCGTGGTCAAGATCGGCTCCGCCCTGCTGGTGGACGCCGAGAGCGGCGGACTGCGCCGCGCCTGGCTCGACGGCCTGTGCGCCGACGTGGCCGCGATGCTCGCGCGCGGGACCGAGGCGCTGATCGTCTCCTCCGGCGCCATCGCGCTGGGCCGGCGGGCGCTGGGGCTGAAGCGGGGCGCGCTGCCGCTGGAGCAGGCGCAGGCCGCCGCCGCCGTGGGCCAGATCCGGCTGGCGCAGGCCTACGAGGGGGCGCTGGCGCCGCACGGGGTGAAGGCCGCGCAGGTGCTGCTGACTCTCGGCGACACGCAGGACCGCCGCCGCTACCTCAACGCCCGCGCGACGCTCAAGACGCTGACCGG
>DAINOD010000041.1:0-24813 GCA_036735545.1 Rubrimonas sp.
GCAAGTCGCTTTCGCGCGTCGCGGCGCCCAGCAGCGACCGTCCGCCTCGTGCGCAGTTCAGCCGGTCGAGGCGCTCGCTACGGCGGATTGAGCCCGAGCCGATCCCGCCGGGCGTCGCCGGGGGCGGCGGTCGGCGCATGTCGCGCACAGCGCAGTCCGGCCCCGCCCCCCTCAGAACGCCTTGAACGTCATCGTCGTCACCGTCCGCTCGATCCCGGCGATGTCGTGCATGTTCTCGGCGATGAAGCGGCCGACGTCCTCGTCCTTTTCAAGGTAGAGCTTCACCAGCAGGTCGTATTCGCCGCTGATGGAGTGGATCTCGCTGGCGATCTCGCGGTCGGCGATGGCGGCCGCGACGTCGTAGGTGCGGCCGAGCTGGCATTTCACGTGCACGAAGAAGCACTGCATCAGAAGAAGGCCTGCAGCCCCGTCTGGGCCCGGCCGAGGATCAGCGCGTGCACGTCGTGGGCGCCCTCGTAGGTGTTCACCGTCTCGAGGTTGGCCATGTGGCGGAACACGCCGTAGTCCTCGTGGATGCCGTTGCCGCCGTGCATGTCGCGGGCCATGCGGGCGATGTCCAGCGCCTTGCCGCAGTTGTTGCGCTTGACGATGGAGATGGTCTCGGGCGGCAGCGCGTCCTCGTCCATCATGCGGCCCGCCCTGAGCGACGCCTGCAGGCCGAGCGCGATGTCGGTCATCATGTCGGCGAGCTTCTTCTGGTAGAGCTGGGTCTGCGCCAGCGGGCGGCCGAACTGCTTGCGGTCGAGGCCGTACTGGCGCGCGGCGTGCCAGCAGAACTCGGCCGCGCCCATCACGCCCCAGGAGATGCCGTAGCGCGCCTTGTTGAGGCAGGAGAACGGACCCTTCAGCCCCTCGACGCCGGGCAGCAGCGCCTCCTCGCCGACCTCCACGCCCTCCATGACGATCTCGCCGGTGATGGAGGAGCGCAGGGAGAGCTTGCCGCCGATCTTGGGCGCGCTCAGGCCCTTCATGCCCTTCTCCAGCACGAAGCCGCGGATGGCGCCGCCGTGGGCGTCGGACTTGGCCCAGACCACGAACACGTCGGCGATGGGGGAATTGGAGATCCAGGTCTTGCCGCCGGTCAGCCGGTAGCCCGAGGCGGTGCGCTCGGCGCGGGTCTTCATGCCGCCGGGGTCGGAGCCGGCGTCGGGCTCGGTCAGGCCGAAGCAGCCGATCAGCGTTCCCGCGGCGAGGCCGGGCAGGTACTTCTTCCGCTGCGCCTCGGAGCCGAAGGCGTGGATCGGGTGCATGACCAGCGAGGACTGCACGCTCATCATCGAGCGGTAGCCGGAATCGACGCGCTCGACCTCGCGCGCCACCAGGCCGTAGGAGACGTAGGAGGCGCCGGCGCCGCCGTATTCCTCGGGGATGGTGACGCCGAGCAGGCCGCGCTCGCCCATCTCGCGGAAGGTGTTCGGGTCGGTCAGCTCGTCGCGCCAGGCGGCGGTGACGCGGGGCTGGAGCGCGCCTTGCGCATATTCCCGCGCGGCGTCGCGGATCATGCGCTCGTCCTCGGTCAGCTGGTCCTCGAGGCGGAAGGGGTCGGCCCAGTCGAAGGCGACCTTGGCGCGGGGCGACCCGGCGGCGACGGGACCGGCGGCGATGGGGGCGGCGACGTTCATGGGGGCGCTCCTTCCGTGTTCGGCCGCAACATAGCAGCGGGCGCGGCGCGCGCCAACGCGGGGCGGCGGCGGGCCTGGGAATGGGGCGCTTCGCTGCGTCAGCCCGGCGGGGCGACCAGCGCCTCCCGCACGAGGGCGCCGGCGCGCTGGGGCTCGCCGATGGCGGCGTAGCTGCGGTAGGCGTCGCGCACGATCATGATGTGGGCGCGCATGGCGCGATAGGCGGCCTCGCCGTCCTGCGCCGACAGCGCCTCCGCCACGGCGTCGTGCTCGGTCCAGCTCAGCCACAGCCGGCCCGAGAGCTGGAACTGCGCGCGGCGGAAGGGGGCGAGGCGGTTGCGCACCTCCTGGGTCAGCTCCACCAGCGCCGGGTTGTGGGCGCCGTCGTAGATGGCGAGGTGGAAGGCGCGGTTGAGATCGGCGTAGGCCTCGGTCAGGCCGGCCTCGGCGACGGCGCGGGAGCGCGCGTGCAGATCGGCCAGCGCGGCGCGCTCGGGGGCGCCCATGCGTTCGGCGGCGAAGCGGGCGCAGGCGCCCTCCAGCTCCGTCATCACCTCGAACAGGTGGGACAGCCGCTCCATCGAGAGCGTCGCCACCACCACGCCCCGGTGCGGCCGTCGCTCGACGAGGCCGGAGGCGGCCAGCCGCGCGAGGGCCTCGCGGACCGGGGTGCGCGAGACGGCGAAGGCTTCGGCCAGCGACTGCTCGTCCAGCCGCACGCCGGGGCCGAGTTCGCCCTCGACGATCCGCGCCGCGAGCCGGCGCGCCAGCCCGTCCACGATGGTCTCCTTGCCGTTCTGTTCCGCCATGCTTCCCCCAGACCCGGCCGCATGCAACGTCGCATGGCCCGCCCCGGCGCGCCAGCGCTCAGGCCCGAACCAGCGCGCCGCGCGTAGCACGCCGCACTCCGTCCACATAGACCGCCGCAACGTCGTCCCGCTGCGCGCCGTGCAGCAGACGGGCCAGAGCCGCGTCGGCGTCCGCCCCCGGCGGCGCCGGACCATCCGGCGCGCGCATGAAGAGAGCATCGAAACGCATACCCGGCGCGAAGGTTCCGACCGGCAGGCCCAGCGCGGCCCCGCCGCCGGCGGTGGCGAGGTGGAAGGCCGTGCGCCAGTCCACCGCCGAGCCGGGCCTGCCGCGGCGCTCCGGCGGCAGGGCGGGGTCCACGCCGCTCTCCAGCATCCGCGACGCGACCACGGTCATCCGCAGCGCCGAGACCATCCCCGTGTCCGGCCCGCCCGAGACGTCGGTGCCCAGCGCCACGCGCACCCCCCGCGCCATGGCGGCGCGCAGGGGAAAGACGGCGCCGGCGAAGTAGGCGTTGGACAGCGGGCAATGGGCCACCGCGGCGCCGCGGGCGGCCACGAGGTCCATGTCGGCCTCGCTGAGGAACGGCGCGTGGGCGAGCACGGTGCGGGGGCCGAGCAGGCCGAAGCCGTCCAGCGCCTCGGCGTCGCTGCGCCCGGTCCGGGCGCGGACATGGGCGTGCTGCCAGTCGCTCTCGCTGCAATGGGTCTGCACCGCCGCGCCGGTCTCGCGCGCCAGCCGCCCCAGCCCGGCGAGCGCGGCGTCGGTGCAGGCGGGGATGAAGCGCGGCGTCACCACGCCCTGCGTCAACCCGCCCGGCAGGTCGGCCGCGGCGTCGAGGAAGCGGCGCGTGCCCTCGACGGCGGCCTCGGGCGAGGGATCGCGGTAGAAGTCGGGGCAGCCCTGCGCGCAGTCCATCGCGACGCGGCCGATCAGGGCGCGCAGGCCGGCGCCGGCGCAGAGGCGCGCGAGCAGCAGCGTGGCGTCGTGGTGGATCGTGGCGAACATCATCGCCGTGGTCGTGCCGCCGGCCAGCAGGTCGGCGACGAGGGCGGCGTAGGCCTCGCGGGCGAAGGCGAGATCGGCGAAGCGCGCCTCCAGCGGAAACGTGCGGTCCTGCAGCCAGCGCTCCAGCGGCAGGTCGAGCGCCATGCCGCGCTGCGGGTGCTGAGGCGCGTGGAGGTGCGCGTCGACGAAGCCCGGCAGCGCGACATGGCCCGCCGGGACCCTCGCCAGCGTTCCGGCCCGCGCGGCGTGCGCCGCCCGGGCGCCGTGCTCGGGGTGGTCGGAAGGCGTGACGGAGGCGATGGCGCCCGTCCCGTCCAGCGCCACCAGCGCGTCGTCGAGGCGCTCCACCCGGTCCGGCGCGGGGGCGTGGCGGAAGGGGCCGCGCAGGGTGAAGCCGCGCAGGTCGGCGGGCGGGCCGGCGGGCGGTTCGGCGGGCAGGTCGGCGGGGGGGTCGGCGGGCAGGTCGGCGGGCGGGCTCACAGGAACTCCGGCACGCCCGGCATGGCGACGAAGCCCGGCAGGGCGCGCAGGCGGCGGGTCCAGGCGCGCAACGGGGGCGTGTCCTCCAGCGTCTCGCCCCAGTCCACGGCCAGCGCCACGGCCGGGAAGCAGGCGAGATCGACGATGCTGGGCCCCGCGCCGACGATCCAGCCATGGCCCTCGAAGCCCCGCTCGGCCAGATGGCGGTCGAGCAGGCGCAGCGCGCGCCGGCCCGCCGCCTCGGCGCCCGCGTCCGGCGCGGCGAAGAGCGCCGCCTGCCGCGCCGCCTCGGCGGGCGCGAGGTCGCGGGCGGCGAAGCTCAGCCAGTCGAGCGCGGGCCCCTGCGCCGTCGGCAGCCAGTCGGGCGCGCGGGTGCGGGCGAGATGGGACAGCGCGCCCGCCGCGGTGGTCAGGACCGTCCCGCCGTCCTGCAGCACGGGCAGGCTCTCGCGCGGGTTGAGGCGTCGGAAGGCGGGCGTGCGGTGCTCGGCGCCGGGGTGGACGTCGACGCCGCGACGCTCCAGCGCGACGCGCATCAGCGCGGCGCCGAGGCGGACGGCGTAGCAGTCGGCCGACAGCTCCCAGTCGTGGAGGATGGGAGCGGGCGGTTCGGGCGTCACGCGGCCTCCAGTGCGGCGCGCAGGTCCTCGGCCCAGTCGCTCGCGGCGCGACGGCGGGTCGGGTCGGCGACGAGCAGGTGCAGCATGGTGGCGCCCTCGTCCTTCGGCCGCAGCGCCAGCGCGGCGGGGCCGCCCTCGACCGCGCCCAGCCGCAGCCCCGGCGCCAGCGGCGCCCAGCCCGACAGCGCCGCGGCCACGCGCGCCTCCGGCGCCGCCACGGTCAGGCTGCGGGCGGCGCGCATCGGCGCGGGAAGGGCGGGCGGCGGGCCGTCCGGGGGCTGCTCGCCGCGCCAGAGCCAGACGAGGCCGCCCGCCTCCGCGGCGTGGGGGGCGTCCACGCGCAGGGAGGCCGGCGGGTCGAGGTCGGGGTGGGCGGGGACATGGGCGCAGCCGCCGTCCGCCCGCCAGCGCCAGCCGTGGTAGAGGCAGGCCAGCGCCTCGCCGCGCACGAAGCCGAAGCTGAGCCGCATCCCGCGGTGCGGGCAGCGGTCGCGCCACAGCGACAGCCGGCCGTCCGGCGTGCGCCAGGCGACGAACTCCTCGCCGAAGGCGACCACGGGCAGCGTCGCGCCAGGCTCCACCTGCTCGGCGAGCGCGACGGCCCGCCAGCTCATGCCCGCGCGATCATGGCGCGAGGCGATCCTCGACGCGGACGTCGGCGACCACGGCGTCGGCCGGGCCGAGGAGGCAGGAGACCGCCAGCATGTCGATCAGCTCCGGCCGCCCGGCCACGCCGAGCGCGATGCGGTTGGCGCCGAAGGCGGTCACCTGCCCCGCCACGTCGAGCCGCGCGAGCTTGGCCGCGATCAGCGCCCGGAAGCTCTCGCCGAAGCCGCGCCCCTCGATGATCATGCTCGCCTCCATGGGCGCACCAAAGCGCGGCGCGCGCCGCGCCGCAAGACCTGCAAGCGGCGGGCCAGCGCCGCGCATCGCCGGGGCGCTGGCCCGCCTCCTGCGCGGCGCCCGTTCCCGCGGCGCCCTGGCGGCGACGGCGCCCTAAAGTTACGCTGCGGGCGCGCGCGGCGTGGCGCCGCCGGACGGACGCTTGCGCGGGCGGGCGCGGCGGATAGCGTCGCGCGCATGGACGGGGAGCGAACGCATGACCGCATCGCCGCCGGCGGCGTGACCACGCCGCCGCGCCTCGCGCTGATCGGGCTGACCAAGCGCTATCCCGGCTGCCTCGCCAACGACGCCGTGTCGCTGGAGATCGCGCCCGGCGAGATCCACGCGCTGCTGGGCGAGAACGGCGCCGGCAAGTCCACGCTGGTCAAGAGCGTCTACGGCCTCGTCCGCCCCGACGCCGGGCGCATCGAGATCGACGGCCGCGCCGTGACGCTCGACAGCCCCGCCGCCGCGCGCGCCGCGGGGGTGGGCGTGGTGTTCCAGCACTTCAGCCTGTTCGAGACGCTGACGGTGGAGGAGAACGTCGCGCTGGGCCTGCCCGCGGGCGAGCGGGGGCTGGCGCAGCGCATCCGCGCGGTGTCGCAGCGCTACGGGATGCCGGTGGAGCCGGGCCGCCCCGTCCACGCGCTGTCGGTGGGCGAGCGCCAGCGGGTGGAGATCGTGCGCTGCCTGCTGCAGGACCCCTCGATCCTGATCCTCGACGAGCCGACCTCGGTGCTGACGCCGCAGGCCATCGCCGGGCTTTTCGCCACGCTGCGCCAACTGGCGGCGGAGGGGCGCTCCATCGTCTTCATCTCCCACAAGCTGGAGGAGATCCGCGCGCTGTGCGACCGGGCGACCGTGCTGCGCGGGGGCCGTGTCGTGGGCGCGGCGCGGGTGGCGGACGTGACCGCCGCGGACCTTGCGCGCATGATGATCGGCCGCGATCTGCCCGCGTTCGGATCGGACCACGCCGGCGCGCCGAAGGCCGAGACGCTGGCCCTGCGCGCGGTCAGCCTGGCGGCGGACGACCCGCACGGGACCGACCTGCAGGACGTCAGCCTGTCGGTGCGCGCCGGCGAGATCGTCGGGATCGCGGGCGTCGCCGGCGAGGGGCAGGAGGAGTTGCTCGCGCTCCTGTCGGGCGAGCGGCTGGCGCCGGCGGCCGACGACGTGTTCCTCGCCGGGCGCGGCGTGGGGCGGATGGGACCGGGAGAGCGGCGGGCGCTGGGACTGGGCTTCGTGCCGGGGGAGCGGCTGGGCCGCGGCGCGGCGCCCGACATGACGCTGACCGAGAACGGCTTTCTCACCGGCTGGCGGCGCCGCGCGCTCACGCGCCGCGGGATCGTCGCGCAGGGCCCGACGCGCCGCTTCGCCGAGGAGATCATCGCGGCCTTCGCGGTGGCCTGCCGCGGGCCCGCCTCGCTGGCGCGCAGCCTGAGCGGGGGCAACCTCCAGCGCTTCATCGTCGGCCGCGAGATCATGCAGGAGCCCGCGGCGCTGGTCGTGGCCTATCCGACCTGGGGCGTGGACGTGGCGGCGGTGGCGGCGATCCACCGGGCGCTGGTGGCGCTGCGCGACCGCGGCGCGGCGGTGGTGGTGGTGTCGGAGGATCTGGACGAGCTGCTGCAGCTCTGCGACCGGCTGGCGGTGCTGTTCGCCGGCCGGCTGTCGGCGCCCATGCCGGTGCGCGAGGCGAGCGTGGAGCGGCTGGGCCTTATGATGGCCGGCGCGCGGGAGGCCGCCGATGCGGCCTAGCCTGCCCGCGATCAGGCTGGAGGCGCGACCGGAGCCGTCGGTCTTCTGGCTGTGGGCGGCGCCGGTGCTCGCGCTGGCGGCGACGGTGGCTTTCGGCGCCGTCCTGTTCGCCGCCATCGGCAAGGACCCGGGCGCGGCGCTGCACGCCTATTTCGTCAGCCCGGTGGAGAACCGCTACGGCGTCTCGGAATGGCTGCTGAAGGCGATGCCGCTGGCGCTGATCGCGCAGGGGCTGGCGATCGGCTTCCGCGCCAATGTCTGGAACATCGGGGCCGAGGGGCAGCTCCTGCTCGGCTGCATCGGCGGCGGCGCGGTGGCGCTGGCGCTGTGGCGCGAGGGCGTCCCCGGAACCTGGGTCCTGGTCTGCCTCGCCGGGGCGCTGGCGGGCATGGCGTGGGCGGCGATCCCGGCGCTGCTGCGCGTGAAGTTCAACGCCAACGAGATCCTGACCAGCCTGATGCTGATCTACATCGCCGACCAGTGGCTGGGCTATCTGGTCCACGGCGCGCTGCGCAACCCGCGCGGGCGCAACTTTCCCGAGAGCCGGCTGTTCAGCGCCGAGGCGCTGATGCCGACACTGATGGACGGCACGCGGCTGCATGTGGGCGCGCTGCTCGTGCCGCTGGCGGCGCTGGCGGCGTGGTTCTTCGTGGCGCGCACGATGCAGGGCTTCCAGATGCGGGTGGCCGGGCAGGCGCCGGCGGCCGCGGCCTACGCCGGCTTCTCGCAGAACCGGGTGGTGTGGCTGTCGTTCCTGATCACGGGCGGGCTCGCGGGCCTCGTGGGCGCGATGGAGGCGGCGGGGCCGGTGGGGCAACTGCTGCCGCGGATGAGCCCGGGCTACGGCTTCGCCGCCATCATCGTCGCCTTCCTCGGCCGGCTGAACCCGCTGGGCGTGTTGCTGGCGGCGCATCTGATGGCGCTGATCCTGATCGGGGGCGAGGCGGTGCAGCTGCGCCTCGGCGTGCCGCTGGCGGTGGCGTCGCTGTTCCAGGGGGCGCTGCTGTTCTCGCTGCTGGCGGCGGACGTGCTGACGCGCTGGCGGGTGCGCGTGCTGCGCGCGGGGGTGGCGTGATGTCGCCCGATCTGCTGCTCGCCATCCTCGTCGCCGCGATCCGCGCCGCGACGCCGCTGATCCTGGCCGCGGTGGGCGAGCTGATCGTGGAGAAGGCGGGCTGCGTGAACCTCGGCGTCGAGGGGATGATGCTGGTGGGCGCGGTCACCGGCTTCGCCGTGGCGCTGACGACGGGGGATTTCACGCTGGCCTTCCTCGCCGGCGCGCTCGCGGGGGCCGCAGCCTCGATGCTCTACGCCGTGCTCGTGGTGACGCTGCACGCCAACCAGTACGCCGCCGGCCTCGCGCTGACGATCTTCGGCGGCGGCGTCTCGGCCTTCTTCGGCGCCCCGTTCCAGGGCCGCAACATGACCGGGCTGCAGCCGCTGGGCCTGTTCGAGGGCGTGCCCCTGCTCGGCCGGCTCGACGCGATGGTGTGGGTCGCGCTGGCGATCGTCGCGCTCACGGTCTGGGCGCTGGAGCGCACGCGCGCGGGCCTCGTGCTGCGCGCGGTGGGAGAGAACCACGACAGCGCCCACGCGCTGGGCTTCTCGGTGCGCCGGGTGCGCTACGGCGCCATCGCGGTCGGCGGCGCGCTGGCGGGGGTGGGCGGGGCCTATCTCTCCTGCGTCATGACGCCCCTCTGGATCGAGGGCATGACCGCCGGCCGCGGCTGGATCGCCGTGGCGCTGGTCGTGTTCGCCACCTGGAAGCCCGCCCGCGTCGTGCTGGGCGCCTGGCTGTTCGGGCTGGTCGGCGTCGGCCAGCTCCACGCGCAGGGCCTCGGCGTGGCGGTGTCGAGCCACCTGCTCGCCATGCTGCCCTACGCCGCGACCATCCTCGTGCTCGTGCTCATCAGCCGCGACGCGACGCGGATACGCCTTTCCGCCCCGGGCAGCCTCGGCAAGCCCTTCCGCCCCGCCCTCTAGAACAAGACAGGGAGACACCACGCATGCTCAAGACCATCCTCGCCGCCGCGCTGCTGAGCGCGTCGGGCGCAGCGGCCGCCGAGAAGGTGAAGGTCGGCTTCGTCTATTCCTCGCTGATCGGCGACGCCGGCTGGACCTTCCAGCACGACCTCGGCCGGCTGCTGCTGGAGGAGACGTTCGGCGACGCCGTCGAGACCGCCTATGTCGAGAACATCGACGGCGGCGCGGACGCCGAGCGCGTCATCCGCCAGTTCGCAAGCCAGGGCTACGACATCGTGTTCGGCACGTCCTTCAACCACATGAACCCGATGGCGCGCGTGGCCGCCCAGTTCCCGGACGTGAAGTTCGAGCACGCCACCGGCTATACGCAGGACGAGAACCTCGCGATCTACCACACCCGCGCCCACGAGAGCCGCTATCTGGTCGGCATGCTGGCCGGCGCGATGGGCGACACGATCGGCGTCGTCGCCTCCTACCCGATCCCCGAGGTCATCAGCGGCATCAACGCCATGGTGCTGGGCGGGCGCGAGGTGAACCCCGACTTCACCGCCAAGGTGGTGTGGATCAGCTCGTGGTTCGACCCGGGCCAGGAGCGCATCGCCTCCGACGCGCTGCTCGATCAGGGCGTAGCCACGCTGGCGCACTTCACCGACAGCCCCGCCGTGGTGCAGGCCGCCGAAGACCGCGGCGCCCATGTCGTGGCGCTGGGCGACATGGCGCAATACGGGCCGAACGCGCATCTGTCGGCGCTGGTCTACGACTGGGGCCCCTACTACGTCGAGCGCGTGCGCGCGGTGATGGACGGGACGTGGGAGACGTCGGACACCTTCGGCGGCATCGCGGCCGGCATGATGACCATCGCGCCGATCAACGACGCCGTGCCCGAGGAGGTGAAGGCGCGCGTGATGGCGAAGATGGAGGACATCCGCGAGGGCCGCTATCAGGTGTTCCAGGGCCCGCTGATCGCGCAGGACGGCGCGGTGAAGGTGCCCGAGGGCGAACTGGCCACCGACGAGCTGATCCTCGGCATGGATTTCTACGTCGAGGGCGTCGAGGGCTCGCTGCCGAACTGATGGGCGCGCTGGAGCCCGCCACGGAGAACCAGTGGTTCGCGGTCGGCCTCGCCGACGCGGACCCCGGCCCCGTGCGCCTGCTCGGCCGCGACGCCATCGTCGCGGGCGACGGCGCGCGGGACGCCGCCACGGGCGCGCCGCTGGCGATGCGGCGCGCCTACGGGCACCTCTGGCTCTGTCCCGGCGACCCGGAGACGCCGCTGTTCGCCTGCCCCGAATTCGAAGAGCCCGACCGCCGCATCGCCGCCTGCGGCGCGGTGGTCGTGCGCGCCTCGGGGCTGAGGCTGGTGGAGAACTTCCTCGACCTCGCCCATTTCCCCTTCGTGCACACCGGCGTGCTCGGCGCCGAGGAGCGGCCGGAGGTGCCGACCTACAAGGTCGAGATCCGCCGCGACGTGGACGAGGTGTGGGCGACCGAGTGCCGCTTCTGGCAGCCCCGCGCCGCCGCCCACGCCGAGGGCGGGCGGATGATCGACTACGCCTATCGCGTGCCGGCGCCCTTCACCGTGCTGCTCTACAAGACCTGCCCCTCGGACCCTGCGCGCATGGACGTCATCGCGCTGTTCGTGCAGCCGGTGGAGGCCGACGTCAGCCGCGCCTTCGCCGTGGTGGCGGTGGTGGACGCGCAGACGCCGCAGGCGGGGCTGATCCACTTCCAGCAGACGATCTTCCTGCAGGACCGCGCGATCCTCGAGAACCAGCGCCCGCGCCTGCTGCCGCTCGACCCCGGGGCCGAGACGCCGACGCGGGCGGACATGACCTCCATCGCCTATCGGCGCTGGCTGAAGGAGAAGGGCGTGCGCTTCGGCGCGACCGCGAGCGCCTGAGGGTCAGAAGGCGACCTTGTCGGCGCCCTTCAGGGCCAGGATTTCGCGGGCGTCGTCGGGGGTGGCGACCTCCATGCCGAGGCTCTCGACGAGCCGGCGCGCGATGACGACCTGCTCGGCGTTGGACTTCGCCAGCCGGCCCGGCCCGGCCCACAGCGAATCCTCCAGCCCCACGCGGATGTTGCCGCCCATCGACGCGGCCATGGCCGCGACGCGCATCTGGGCCGAGCCGGCGCCGAGCACCGACCAGCGGTAGTCGTCGCCGAACAGGCGGTCCGCGGTGCGCTTCATGTGGATCACGTCCTCGGGGTGGGTGCCGGCGCCGCCGAGGATGCCGAAAACCGACTGCACGAACAGCGGCGGCCGCACCAGCCCGCGGTCGAGGAAATGCTTGAGGTTGTAGAGATGCGAGGTGTCGTAGCATTCGAACTCGAAGCGCGTGCCGTTCTCGTAGCAGGTCTCCAGGACATACTCGATGTCCTTGAAGCTGTTGCGGAAAACGAGATCCTTCGTGGACGCGAGATACTCGGGCTCCCAGTCGTGGCGGAACTCGGTGTAGCGGTCGAGCAGGTGGTAGAGGCCGAAGTTCATCGAGCCCATGTTCAGCGAGGCGACCTCGGGCTTGAACTGCGCCGCCGGCCTCACGCGCTCCTCGACCTTCATGAAGGGGCTGCCGCCGGTGGTCAGGTTCAGCGCGGCGTCGGTCTGCTGCTTGATGCGCGGCAGGAAGCGCGCGAAGGCCTCGGGCGTCTGGTCGGGGCGGCCGGTCTCGGGGTCGCGGGCGTGCAGGTGCAGGATCGCGGCCCCGGCCTCGGCCGCCGCCAGCGCCTCGGCCACGATCTCGTCGGGCGTCACCGGCAGGTGCGGCGACATCGACGGCGTGTGGATCGCGCCCGTCACGGCGCAGGTGATGACGACCTTGCGGGCCTTGGCCATGGCTCCCCTCCCCCTGTGGCGCGCAGACGGTCGTCGACGGCGGGCGCCGCGTCAACGCAGGCCGGCGGGCGCGCCGGTCTTGCGAGGCGGCGGCGCGGCGCATAGGACCGGCGCATGGCGTCGAAGAAGACCGTCACGGCGAAGAATCTCGAGGCGCTTGGGGCGGCGCGGCTCGCGGCGATGCTCATGGATCTCGCCGAGGCCGACGCCGTCCTGAAGCGCCGTCTGCGGCTGGAGCTGGCGGACGGCGAAGGCCCGGAGGCCGTCGCGCAGGAGGTGCGCAAGCGGCTGGTCGCCCTCGGCCGGGCGCAGGGCTTCGTCGACTGGCGGCGCAACGCGGCCCTCGCCGCCGACCTCGACCAGCAGCGCGAGACCATCGCAACGAAGATCGCGCCGCGCGACCCGGCGCTCGCGCTGGAGCTGATGTGGCGCTTCATGGCGCTGGCGGACCCGATCCACGCGCGCTGCGACGACAGCAACGGGCGCATCGGCGGCGTGTTCAGGGAGGGGTGCGACGACCTCTGTCGCATCGCGACCGAGGCGAAGCCGGACCCGACGGCGCTGGCGGACGCCGTGTTCGACGCGGTGATCGCCAGCGATTTCGGCCAGTTCGACGGGTTGATCCCCGGGATGGCGGCGCCGCTGGGCCCCGAGGGGCTGCGGCGGCTCGAGGCGCGCATCCGCGACTGGGCCGAGACGGCGCCGAAGGCGATCAGGGACGGCGACCGGATGGTCGGCTGGAGCGCCGGCGTCGGCGCGATCAGCAAGGCCGACATCGAGCGCCAGATGATCGAGGGCGCGGCGACCCGCGCGCTGCGCGAGATCGCCGACGCTTCGGGCGACGTGGACGCCTTCATCGCCCAGCACCCGCCCGAAGCGCGCCGCTTTCCGGCCGTCGCCGCCGAGATCGCCGAGCGCCTGCTGGGCGCAGGCCGGGCGGCGGAGGCGCTGGCGGGGCTCGACGCCGTCGAGCGGAGGCCCGGGCGGAGCGGCGAGCCGGCGTGGGAGCAGGCCCGCGTGGCCGCGCTGGAGGCGCTGGGTCGCGGCGAGGACGCGCAGGCCTTCCGCTGGGAGTGCTTCGAGCGGCGCCTCGCGCCGGAGCATCTGCGCGCGTTCCTCAAGAAGCTGCCGGACTTCGAGGACATCGCCGCCGAGGAGCGCGCGCTGGCCGTCGCCCGCGGCTGGCCGGACGCGCACGAGGCGCTGCATTTCCTGCTCGGCTGGCCCGCGCCCGGGCTGATGGCCGATCTCGTGGTCGCGCGGGCCGGGGAGCTGAACGGCGACTTCTACGAACTGCTGTCGCCGGCCGCCGAGGCGCTGGGCGAGCGTCACCCGCTCGCCGCCACCGTCGCGCTGCGCGCGATGATCGACTTCACGCTGAGCGTCGCCCGCAGCAGCCGCTACGGCCACGCCGCGCGGCATCTCGCCGCCTGCGCGCGCCTCGCCGGGCGGATCGAGGACTGGGGCGGGCTCGTGGAGCACGAGGACTATCTGGCGGGTCTGAGGTCCGGCCACGGCCGCAAGAGCGGGTTCTGGGCGCGCGTGGCGTGATCGCGCCGCTTCAGGTCGGCGGCGGCGGGCGGCGGCCGAACCAGGGCCGCGCCGCCTCGATCTGGCCGCTCAGCGCCATCAGCGCCTCGTCCTCGCCGAAGGCCGTGGCGATCTGCACGCCGATCGGCAGGCCCGCGGCGCTCCAGAACAGCGGCAGCGAGGCGGCGGGCTGGCCGGTGGCGTTGCAGACGGCGGTGAAGGGCGAATAGGCGAAGGTCTGGCCGGGCCCCAGCCGGTAGTCGAGGAAATCGGGGTTGGTCGGCGCGAGCCGGCCGAGTTCGGCGGGCGGCTCGGCGAGCGTCGCGGTCAGCAGCGCGTCGCGGGTCTGGAAGAAGGCCGCGACCTGCCGGCCGAAGGCGTGCACGGTCTCCACCGCCGCCAGATAGTCGGCGCCCGACAGCGTGGCGGCGTGGCGCACGGCGCCGTGCATCGCGGGCTCCAGATCGTCGTCGCGCAGGGCGCGGCCGAGCCTGGCCAGCCGCTGGCGCACCCACAGCGCCGTGCCGCAGGCGACGATGTCGGTCCAGGCGCGCATCATCGCGGCGACGTCGGCCTCGGGGCGCGCCTCCTCGACCCGGTGGCCGAGGTCCTCGAGCAGCCGCGCGGCGTCCTCGACCGCGGCGCGGCAGTCGGGGTGGATCGGCGCGCCGGTCAGCGTTGCGAAGCAGACGGCCACCCGCAGCCGGCGCGGCGGCCGGGCGAGCGCGGCGGCGAAGCTGTCGCGCATCGGCGGGGCCCAGTAGGGCGCGCCGAGATCGGCCCCCGCGGTCGCGTCGAGCAGGGCGGCCGTGTCGCGCACGCTGCGGGTGAGAAAGCCGTCGATGGCCATGCCCGCCCAGCCCTCGCCGGCGTAGGGCCCGTCGGGCAGCCGCGCGCGGGTGGCCTTGAAGCCGAACAGCCCGCAGCACGAGGCGGGGATGCGCACCGAGCCGCCGCCGTCCGAGCCGTGGGCCGCCGGGACGACGCCCGCCGCCACCGCCGCCGCCGCCCCGCCCGAGGAGCCGCCGGGGCTGCGCGAGAGGTCCCAGGGGTTGCGCGTGGGCCCGCCGTAGACCTGCGCCTCGGTGGTGGCGCCGACGCCGCCCTCCGGCGCCGTGGTGCGCCCGAACGTGACCAGCCCCGCGCGCCGCAGCCGGGCGTAGAGCGCGCTGTCGCCCGGCGAGCGCGTGTCGCGCAGCAGGCGGGAGCCGCCCGAGGTCGGGAAGTCCGCCGCCTCGGCCCCGAGGTCCTTCAGCAGGAACGGAACGCCTCGCAGCGGCCCCTCCGGCAGGCCGGCGGCGATCATGCGCCGGGCGACGTCGGGGGCGAGGTGGACGAGGCAGTTGAGCCGCGGGTTGAGCGCCCCGGCGCGCGCCAGCGCCGCCTCCAGCAACTCGGTGGGCGTGACCGCGCCGCCGGCGACGAGCGCGGCGAGGCCGAGCGCGTCGTGGTCCTCGTAGTCGGCGAGCACGCCGGTCAGTCCGGCACCGGCGCCAGATAGAGCAGGGCCGTCATGAGATCGCCCATGCGCGCCGGCGCGAAGGTCTCGGCGAAGATCCGCTCCACCTCGCCGCTGCGGAACAGCGCGCTCAGCGCCCGGTCGACCTCCGTGCGGAAGGCCTCGTCGCCGCGCGGCAGGCCGATGGCCTGGGGCTCGATGGTCAGGAGCTGGTCGAGGATCGCCAGCTCCTCGGCGCGCGGCGAGAGGCCGATGAGGAAGGCCGCGATGGACTGGTCGGCGAAGTAGGCGGCGACGTCGCCGTCGAGCAGCGCCGCCATCCCGTCGCCATGGTCGTCGAAGGCGACCACCTCCGCCTCGACGGCGTCGCGCGCAAGGGTGGCGCGCAGGCCCTGCTCGGTGGTGGTGCCGGCGCGCACGCCGACGCGCCGCCCCGCGAGGCCGTCGAAGTCGACCAGCGCATCGCTGCGCATCGTCGCGACCGCCCCGTCGACATAGACGGGAATGGAGAACGCGACCCGCTCCCGCCGCGCGAGCGTGACCGACGCCGCGCCGCACAGCATGTCGATCCGCCCTTCGGCGAGCGCGTCGAAGCGGTCCTCGGCGGTGACGACCACATGCGTCGTCTCGACCGGGCGGCCGACGGGCCCGGACAGCATCTCGGCCACCCGGTCGCACAGCGCCACCGTGTAGCCCTGCGCCGCGCCGTCCACGACGTAGGACAGGGGCCGCGCATCCTCGCGCACCCCGATCCGCAGCGGCTCGCCCGCCGCCAGCCGCGACAGCACGTCCGCCGGGGCCATCGCCGGCGACAGCGAGGCGGCGAGGCCGATCGACACGGCCAGCCAGGTCGTGAAGCGCATGGGCGTTCCTCCGTTGCGAATTTGGGCGAGCCTACCGCGCGGAACCGGGGGGTCAACCGCGTCCCGGCGCCGCCTGAATCGGTGACGCCGGCGCGGCGCTGCGGTAGGTTTCGCGCGGCCCCGTCCACCGGAGAACCCCGCATGACGCCGCTCGCCCGCCTCGCCCTCGCCGCGCTGCTCGCCCCCTCCATCGCCGCGGCGCAGGAGGGCTTCACGCTGCGCATCCTGCATGTGAACGACTTCCACAGCCGGCTGGAGCCGATCAACCGCTTCGACAGCGCCTGCGGCGCGCAGGACGCCGCCGAGGGCAAGTGCTTCGGCGGCGCCGCGCGGCTGGCGACCGCGGTGCGGGAGGCGCGGGCGGGCTCGAACCTGCCGACGATCTTTCTGAACGCCGGCGACAACTATCAGGGCTCGCTGTTCTTCACCTACCACAGGGGCCTGGCCGAGGCGCTGGCCTTCAACGCCGTCGGCCTGGACGCGATGGTGCTGGGCAACCACGAGTTCAACAACGGCCCCGAGGGCTTGCGCGTCTTCCTCGACGCCGCCGAGTTCCCGGTGATCGCGGGCAACGTCGCGCTGGACGCCGAGCCGGCGCTGGCCGGGACCATGCCCTCCCGCATCGTGCTGGAGGTCGGCGGCGAGCGGGTCGGGATCGTCGGCGCCCTGACCGCGGACACGCTGGAGATATCCTCGCCCGGGCCGAACGTGGTCTTCGCCGACGTCGTCGCGCACCTGACGGCGGAGGTAGCGGCGCTGGAGGCGGAGGGCGTGAACAAGATCATCGCCCTGACCCATGTCGGCCACTTCGACGATCTGGCCATCGCCGGAGCCGTGCCGGGGATCGACGTCATCATCGGCGGCCACAGCCACACCCTGATGGGCAACACGATCGAGGGCGCCCTGCCCTACCCGGTCATGGCGGCCGGGTCGGACGGGACCGTGCCCATCGCGCAGGCCTACGCCTACGGCAAGTATCTGGGCGACCTGCGCGTGACCTTCGACGCCGACGGCCGCGTGACGGCGGTGGCGGGCGAGCCGCTGCTGCTCGACGCCTCGATCGCCGAGGACGCGGCGGTCGTGGCGATGGTCGCCGAACTGGCCGCGCCGATCGAGGCGTTGCGCGCCCGGGTGATCGGCGAGACTGCCGAGCCCGTGGACGGCTCGCGCGAGAACTGCCGCGCCCGCGAATGCGCCATGGGCGTGCTGGTCGCCGAGGCGATGCTGGAGCGCGCCGCGCCGCTGGGCGCGCAGGTGGCCATCCAGAACGGCGGCGGGCTGCGCGCCTCCATCGACGGCGGGCCGGTGACGATGGGCGAGGTGCTGACGGTGCTGCCGTTCCAGAACACGCTGGCCACCTTCACCCTGACCGGCGCCGAGATCGTGGAGGCGCTGGAGAACGGCCTCTCCCAGGTCGAGGAGGGCGCCGGCCGCTTCCCGCAGGTGGCGGGCCTGCGCTTCGTCTGGGACCCCGCCGCCGAGCCCGGCGCGCGCGTCGTGTCGGTGGAGATCGAGACGGGCGACGGGGCCGTGCCGCTCGACCCCGCGGCCGACTACGGGATCGTCTCCAACAACTTCATGCGCGCGGGCGGCGACGGCTACGCGGTGTTCCGCGACAAGGGGCGCGAGGCCTACGATTTCGGGCCGAACCTCGAGGACGTGCTGGCGGACTTCATCGCCGCCAACAGCCCCTATGCGCCGCGGCTCGCCGGGCGCATTGTCGAACAGCCCTGAAGGAGGACGCGCCCCATGAGCCTGTGGAACCGGCTGACCGGCGAGTTCATCGACGTCATCGACTGGACCGACGACACCCGCGACACGCTCGTGTGGCGCTTCGAGCGGCACGGCAACGCCATCAAGTACGGCGCCAAGCTGACGGTGCGGGAGGGGCAGACGGCGGTCTTCATCCACGAGGGGCAACTGGCGGACGTCTTCCCGCCGGGGCTCTACCTGCTCGAGACCAACAACATGCCGGTGCTGACCACGCTGCAGCACTGGGACCACGGCTTCGCCTCGCCGTTCAAGTCGGAGGTCTATTTCGTCTCGACCCGCCGCTTCACCGACCTGAAATGGGGCACCAAGAACCCCATCGTCATGCGCGACCCGGAGTTCGGCATGGTGCGGGTGCGCGCCTTCGGCAGCTACGCCATCCGCGTCAGCGACCCGGCGACGTTCATGACCGAGATCGTCGGCACCGACGGCGACTTCACCACCGACGAGATCAGCTTCCAGATCCGCAACGTGATCGTGGCGCGCTTCTCGCACGCGCTGGCGACCTCCGGCATCCCGCTGCTCGACATGGCCGGCGCCACCACCGAACTGGCGGAGCTTCTGCGCAAGAAGATCGCGCCGGAACTGGCCGCCTACGGCATCGAGACGCCGGAGCTCTACATCGAGAACGTCTCGATGCCGCCGGAGGTGGAGCAGGCGCTGGACCGGCGCACCAAGATGGGCATCGTCGGCGACCTGAACAAATACGCCCAGTTCCAGGCGGCCGAGGCGATGCGCGCCGCCGCCGAGACGCCCGGCTCGGCGATGGGCACCATGGTCGGGCTCGGCCTCGGCCAGCAGGCGGGGCCATGGGGCGCCAGCCCCGCGGCGGCGCCGCCTCCCCCGCCGCCGCCCGAGCGCGTCTGGCACGTCGCCGAGAACGGCCATAGCCACGGGCCCTATTCCCGCGCCGACCTCGGCCGCATGGCGGGCGAGGGCCGGCTGACCCGCGCCACGCTGGTCTGGACCGCCGGCGCCGCGGGCTGGGCGCCGGCCGGCGACACGCCGGATCTCGCGCAACTGTTCACCGTGGCGCCGCCGCCCCCGCCGCCGCCGGCCCCCTGAGCCCATGCCCGACCGCGGACCCTGGGGCCGGCGCGCCGCGCCGGACCCTGCGCCTCCCCCGCCGGCCGAGGCTGCGCCCTCGCACTACCCCTGCGCGTCCTGCGGCGCGGTCCTGACCTATCGGCCGGGCGAGACGCGGCTGACCTGCCCGTTCTGCGGCGCCACCGCCGACATCGCCCCCGCCGACGCCGCCACGTTGGAGGCGGCGTGGCGCGAGCACGACTACGAGGCGGCGCTGGCGGGTCAGGCCGCGGGCGTGGACTTCGAGACGACGCAGGTCGTGCATTGCGAGGCCTGCGGGGCCAATGTGGACTTCGACCCCGGCCAGCACGCCGCGCTGTGCCCGTTCTGCGCCACGCCGATGGTCGCCGACACCACGCCCGACCGCCACATCAAGCCGCAGGGCCTGCTGCCCTTCGCCATCGACGCGCGCGAGGCGCAGGCGCGGGTGACGCGCTGGCTCGGTCGCCTCTGGTTCGCGCCGTCGGGCCTGAAGCAGTTCGCCCGCGCCAGGGGCGCGCTGAGCGGCGTATACACGCCGTGGTGGACCTTCGACGCCCGGACCGAGACCGCCTACGCCGGCGAGCGCGGCGACACCTATTTCGTGACCGTCCGCGGCAAGGACGGCAAGCCGCAGCAGGTTCCCCGCATCCGCTGGAGCCCCGCCCGCGGCCGGGTCGCGCGCGATTTCGACGACGTGCTGACCTGCGGCTCGACCACCCTGCCGGAGGCGCAGGGCGGCGGCTTCGGGGGCGGGAGCCTCGGCGGCTGGGACCTCTCCGACCTGCGCCCCTATTCGCGCGACTGGCTCGCGGGCTTCCGCGCCGAGGCCTACACGATCGACCTGCGCGCGGCCTATGGCGCCGCGCGCGCGGAGATGGAGGGCGTCATCGCCATGGACGTGCGCCGCGCCATCGGGGGCGACCAGCAGCGCGTCCACCGCATGGACACGCGCGTCTCGGGCGTGACCTTCAAGCATGTCCTGCTGCCGGTCTGGATCGGCGCCTATCGCTGGAAGGGGTCGAGCTTCCGCGTGGTCGTCAACGGCCGCACCGGCGCCGTGCGCGGCCAGCGGCCGTGGTCGGCGTGGAAGATCGCGCTGGCCGTGCTGGCGGCGGCGGCGGCCGGCGCGCTGGCGCTGTGGCTGTTCGCCGAGCAGCAGGGCGGCCTATAGCGTCAGGCCGCGCCGCAGCAGGTTCAGCCCCGTCAGCAGCAGCACGGCGAGCGTCGCCTGCCGGAACACCCTGGCGTCCATGCGGTCGTGCAGCGCGAAGCCGGCCGCCATGCCGACCATCACCGGGACCACGCCCACCACCGACAGCGGAAGGGTCTGCGCGTTCAGCAGGCCCGAGACGAGGTGCCCCGCGAACAGCGCCACCGAGCCCAGCCCGAACACCATGCCCAGCGCGCGCATGGTCTCGGCCTTGGGCAGTTCGATGGCGAGCAGATACATCGTGACCGGCGGCCCCCAGATGCCCGCCAGCCCGCCGAAGAAGCCCCCCACCAGCCCCGCGCCGTATTCGCTGGCCGCCGGCGAACGGGCCAGAAAGGTCGCGCGCAGCCCCGCGAGCTGGCTGAGCGTGAACAGCACCACGCAGACGCCCAGCGTGAGGAAGAACACCTGCTCGTCCATGCTCGGCACGAGCTGCGAGACGATGAAGATCATCGGCAGCAGCGTGACCAGAAGCCGCCAGAACCGGCGCGTCGTCGCCGCGGCCGGGCCGGGGCCGTCGCGCAGGGTCTGCCAGACGTTGGAGACCAGCGCCGCCACGAGCATCAGGGCGATCGCGGTCTGCGCCGGCAGGAAGGCGCCCATGCCCGACACCGCGATCAGGGGCAGCGCGAAGCCGACCAGCCCCTTGGCGAAGCCTGCGACGAACAGCACGCCCATCGCGCCCGCCAGCGCGGGCGCGCCGTGCAGATCGACGAAGGCGGCGAAGGAGGCGGCGAAGACGTCGATCATCGGGGGGACCGCTGCGGGAACGGCCCCATCAACCCCGCCCCGGGCGCGGCGTCAACTGGCGCGGCGTCAACTGGCGCGGGGGCCGGGCAAGATTGTTCCCGGCCGCCCGCGGGCGCAGCAAGGAAGTTGCGCCGCCGTTGACCGCCCGGCGGATTAGCGCTAGCTCTCCCCGCGACAGCGAGATGTGTTTTGCGCCGCACCATGGCGCAGCGCAGGGGAGCAGCGCCATGAACGTCGCCACCAAGCCGATCGCCGCCGGCGAGACCTCCGCCCTCGCGCTGGCCGACGCCGCCGTCGCCGCGGTGGACGCCGCGCTGGCCCGGGCGAAGGCGCTGCTGCGCGCCCGCGTCTCGGCCGGCGCGAAGATCTCCAACGCGGCGCTGGAGGCGGAGCAGCACGCCGCCCACGCGCTGGCCTGGGCCGCGACCTACGCCTTCTCACTGCGCGAGATGACCGACTGGGCGCGTCGGCTGACGGCGGAGGGTCGCTTCGGCGAGATGGAGGCGCTGCTCCTGCGCATCGGCCTCGGCGAGTATCTCGCACAGCTGCGCGGCGGCCTGCCGATGAGCCAGGGCGAGATGGCGCGGCTCTCGGACCTCGGCGTGGACCTCGCCTCCGACGCCGTGGACGCGCTGATCGCCGAGGGCAACACCGACGCCGCCCGCAAGCGGCTGGTGGAGCTGATGGTGGAGCGCAACGCCTCGGCGACCTTCGGCGACTGCGGCCTCGACGAAGAATTCGAGATGATCCGCGAGCAGTTCCGCCGCTTCGCCGACGACAAGGTGGTCCCCCACGCCCACGAATGGCACCTGAAGGACGCGCTGATCCCCGACGCGATCATCGCCGAGATGAGCGAGCTCGGCGTGTTCGGCCTGACCATCCCCGAGGAGTTCGGCGGCCTGGGCATGGGCAAGACCGCCATGTGCGTCGTCTCCGAGGAGCTGTCGCGCGGCTATATCGGCGTCGGCTCGCTCGGCACGCGCACGGAGATCGCCGCCGAGCTGGTGCTGTGCGGCGGCACGCCCGAGCAGAAGGCGCACTGGCTGCCGCTGTTCGCCTCGGGCGAGGTGCTGCCGACGGCGGTGTTCACCGAGCCCAACACCGGCTCCGACCTCGGCGCGCTGAAGACCCGCGGGCGGCGCGACGGCGAGGACTGGGTGCTGTCGGGGAACAAGACCTGGATCACCCACGGCGCGCGCGCCGACGTGATGACCGTGCTCGCGCGCACCGTGCCCGACACGACCGACTACCGCGGCCTGTCGATGTTTCTCGCGCCGAAGACCCGGGGCGACTGCGCGAACCCCTTCCCCGACGCCACCATCGCCGGCGGCGAGATCGAGGTGCTGGGCTATCGCGGGATGAAGGAATACACGCTCGCGCTCGACGACCACCGCGTCCCCGGCGACGCGCTGCTGGGCGGGGTCGAGGGGCAGGGCTTCAAGCAGCTCATGCAGACCTTCGAGAGCGCGCGCATCCAGACCGCCGCCCGCGCCGTGGGCGTGGCGCAGAACGCGCTGGAGCTGGGGATGCGCTACGCCCAGGACCGCACCGCCTTCGGCCGCAAGCTGATCGCCTTCCCCCGCGTCTACGGCAAGCTCGCGATGATGGCTGTTGAGATCATGATCGCGCGCCAGCTCACCTACTTCTCGGCGCGCGAGAAGGACGCCGAGCGGCGATGCGACCTCGAGGCCGGCATGGCCAAGCTGCTGGGCGCCCGCGTCGCCTGGGCGGCGGCGGACAACGCGCTGCAGATCCACGGCGGCAACGGCTTCGCGCTGGAATATCCGATCAGCCGGGTGCTGTGCGACGCGCGCATCCTCAACATCTTCGAAGGCGCGGCGGAGATCCAGGCGCAGGTGATCGCGCGGCGGCTGCTGGAGACGGCGTAGCTCAGTTGATCCACCAGATCGCGGCGTTCAGCGCGGCGGCGTAGGCGACCCAGACGAGATAGGGGACCATCAGCGCCGCCGCCGTGACGCTGTGGCGCGCAAAGGCGCGGATCGTCGCGCCGATGGCGGCGAGGAACGGGACGATCACCACCAGCCCCGCCAGCGGCGACTGGGCGCCGAAGAAGGCCAGGGGCCACAGCACGTTGAGTGCGAGATGACCGCCGTAGAGCGTCAACGCCGGCCGCGCCGCCCGCCCGCCCGCGCGCCAGACCAGCCAGGCGGCGGCGGCCATGGCGGCGAACAGCAGCGTCCACGCGACGGGGAAGGCCCAGTTCGGCGGCGTGAACCACGGCTTGGCCAGCGCGGGATACCAGGTCTCCAGCGCCGGCCCGGTCGCGGTCGAACCGATGACCGAGCACGCGGCCACGGCGGCGATGGAGAGCGCGAGCGCGCGCGCCGACGGGCCGAACAGGGTGCTGGCGAGGCGTTCCAAGGCTTGCTCCTGCGACGGTGGCTGCAACATAGTCGCCCGGCGCGGCGAGGCCACCGCGCGACCGCCGGAGACCGCCGATGCGCGCCGCCGCCCTCGCCCTGCCGCTTCTCGCCGCCTGCGCCATGGAGCCCGCCATGCCCGCGAGCCCCCCGACCCTCGCCGGCACCACCTGGCTGCTGGAGCGGCTGGGCGACGAGACGCCGCCGGTCGCGGTGTCGCTGGGCTTCGCCGGGGACCGCGTGACCGGCGAGGCGCCGTGCAACCGCTACGCGGGCGCCTATGCGCAGGCGGGCGCGGCGCTGGAGATCGGCCCGGTCGCCGCCACCCGCCGCGCCTGCCCGCATCTCGACGTGGAGGCGCGCTTTCTGAGCGGGCTCACCGACGTCGCGCGCGGCGACGTCGAGGGAGACGTGCTGATCCTGCGCGACGAGGCGGGCGCCGCGTTGATGCGCCTCCGACGCGCCTGACCGGCCCCAGTCGTGAAGGCCCAAGTCGTGGGAGCCTCAGTCGTGGGGGCCGCGCAGGATCTGGCTGAGGAAGTTGCGCGTGCGGTCGAAACGGGGGGCGCCGAAGAAGTCCTCGGGCGGACCCTCCTCGACGATCTCGCCCTGGTCCATGAAGATGACCCGGTCGGCGACCTGTCGGGCGAAACCCATCTCGTGGGTCACCACGAGCATGGTCATGCCCTCCTCGGCCAGTTCGACCATGACGTCGAGCACCTCCTTGATCATCTCCGGGTCGAGGGCTGAGGTCGGCTCGTCGAACAGCATGATCTTAGGCCGCAGACACAGCGCGCGGGCGATGGCCACGCGCTGCTGCTGGCCGCCGGAAAGCTGGAGCGGATACTTGTTCGCCTGTTCGGGGATGCGCACCCGCTCCAGATGCTGCATCGCCACCGCCTCGGCCTGGGCCTTGGGCGTCTGCTTGGCGAACATCTGCGCCAGCGTGCAGTTCTCCAGCACCGTCAGATGCGGAAACAGGTTGAACTGCTGGAACACCATGCCGACCTCGGCGCGGACGGCGGTGACGCTTTTCGTGTCGTCCTTCAGCTCCTTGCCGTTGACGACGATCTGGCCTTCCTGATGCTTCTCCAGATGGTTGACGCAGCGGATCAGCGTCGACTTGCCGGAGCCGGAGGGGCCGCAGACCACGATCCGCTCGCGCTCCTCGACGCTGAGGTTGATGTCCTTCAGCGCGTGGAAGGCCCCGAACCACTTGTTCAGGCCGACGACCTCGATCGCCTTCTTGCCCATCAGCGGTCGCGCCCCGTGTTGAGCTTCTTCTCCAGCCCTATCGAGTAGGACGACATGGCGAAGCAGAAGACGAAGTAGATCATCGTAACCGCGAAGAACGGCTCGAGGAACAGGCCGAGCCAGGTCGTGTCCTCGCCCACCGCGCGCGCCATGCTCATCAGGTCGAACAGGCCGATGATCGAGACCAGCGTGGTGTCCTTGAACAGGCCGATGAAGTTGCCGACGATGGCCGGGATCATCACCTTGAGCGCCTGCGGCATGATGATGAGCCGCGTGGTCTGCCAGTAGCCGAGGCCCACCGAGGAAGCGGCCTCGTACTGCCCGCGCGGGATGGCCTGCAGGCCGCCGCGCACGATCTCGGCCATGTAGGCGGCGGCGAACAGGCAGACCGCCACGATGGCGCGCAGCAGCTGGTTCACCTCCGCGCCGGCCGGCAGCATCAGCGGCAGCATGGTGTTGAACATGAACAGGATGGTGATCAGCGGCACCGAGCGGAACAGCTCGATGA
>DAINOD010000042.1:0-17392 GCA_036735545.1 Rubrimonas sp.
CGCTGGCCGACGCGCCCGACCGGCTCGCCGGCCTGCTGGGCGAGGCCCGCGCGCTCGTCGTGCGCAACCGCACGCAGGTGCGCGCCCCGCTGCTCGACGCGGGGATGCGGCTCGAATGCGTGGGCCGGCTCGGCGTCGGCCTCGACAACATCGACGTCGCCCTCTGCCGCGCGCGGCGGGTGGCGGTCTATCCCGCGACAGGGGCCAACGACGTTTCGGTCGCGGAGTACGTGATCGGCGCAGCCCTGACGCTCGTGCGCGGAGCTTTCGGAGCCACGGCGCAGGTCGTCGCGGGTCGCTGGCCACGCAACGCGCTGATCGGGCGGGAGCTTGCAGGACGCACGCTCGGGATCGTGGGGCTCGGCGGCACGGCGCGGGCGGTCGCGCGACGGGCGGCGGCCTTCGACATGGCGCTGACGGGTTTCGACCCGTTCCTGCCGGCGGACGACGCAGGCTGGGCGGGGGTGCGCCGGGTCGAGGACCTGGAGACGCTGCTGGAGACGGCCGACGTGGTCACGCTGCATGTGCCGCTGACCGAGACGACCCGGCTGATGTTCGACAAGGCCGCGCTGGCGCGCATGAAGCCCGACGCTGTGCTGATCAACGCCGCGCGCGGCGGCGTCGTGGACTATTGCGCGCTGGCCGAGGCGTTGCGGCGCGGCAAGCTCGGCGGCGCGGCGCTCGACGTCTTCGAGACCGAACCGCTCGACGCCGCCGGCGGCGGGCGTTTCGCCGACGTGCCGAACCTGCTGCTGACGCCCCATGTCGCAGGCCTGACCGGAGAGAGCAACATGCGGGTCTCGCATCTGATCGTCGACAGGGTGGCGGCGCATCTGGGCCTGCGGGCATGACGCCCGACGCGGCGCGGGCGCTGGCGGCCGCGGCGCTGACGGCGCATCGCACGGCGCCCGCCAACGCCGCCAGCGTCGCCGACGCGCTGGTCGCCGCCGAACTCGCCGGTCAGGCCGGTCACGGCTTGCGCCGGCTCGCAAGCTATTGCGCGCAGGCGGCCTGCGGCAAGGTGGACGGCTTCGCGACGCCCGCGACGACCCAGCCCCGCCCCGGCGTGCTGGCGATCGACGCGGGGCATGGCTTCGCCTACCCGGCGCTCGACATCGCCGTGGCGCGGCTGCCGGCGCTGGCGGCGGCGCAGGGGGTGGCGGCGGCCGGCGTCGCGCGATCGCATCACGCCGGCGCGGCGGGCGTCTTCGTCGAGCGGCTGGCCGAGGCGGGTTGCGTCGCGCTGATGGTCGCCAACACCCCCGCCGCGATGGCGCCCTGGGGTGGGCGGCGGGCGCTCTACGGCACAGACCCGATCGCCTTCGCCGCCCCCCGCGCGGGGGGGCCGCCGGTCGTCGTCGACCTGTCGCTGTCGACCGTGGCGCGCGGCCGGGTCATGGCGGCTGCGCAGAAGGGCGAGCCGATCCCGCCCGGCTGGGCCATGGACGCCGAGGGCCGGCCGACCACTGACCCGAAGGCGGCACTGAAAGGACTGATGGCGCCCATGGGCGAGGCCAAGGGCGCCGCGCTGGCGCTGATGGTGGAGCTGCTCTGCGGCGCGCTGGTCGGCGGCGCCTTCGGCTTCGAGGCGACGTCCTTCCTCGACGCCGAGGGCGGCCCGCCCGGGGTGGCGCAGTTGCTGATCGCCTTCGACGCCGGCGTCTTCGGCGCGGAAGCTGCCGCGCGGGTCGGCGCGATGGCCGGGGCGGTCGAGGGCGAGGCCGGCGCGCGGCTGCCCGGCGCCCGGCGCGCGGCGCTGCGCGCGCGCGGCGAAGCGGAGGGGCTGGCGGTGGACGCGGCGCTGCTGGCCGAGATCCAACGGCTGGCGAAGGGCTGAGCGCCGCGCCATAAGCGCCGGCGATGAGCCCCGAGCCGCTTCCCGTCGACGCCGTTCTTCCCGACCTGCTGGCCGCGCTGGCGGCGGGTCCGAACGCCGTGCTGCAGGCCCCGCCCGGCGCGGGCAAGACCACGCGCGTCCCGCTCGCGCTGATGGGCGCGCCCTGGGCCGCCGGGCGGATCGTGATGCTGGAGCCGCGCCGGCTGGCCGCCCGGGGCGCCGCGGGTTTCATGGCCGAAGGTCTCGGCGAGCCGGTCGGCGCCAGGGTGGGCCTGCGGATGCGTGGCGAGACCCGCGTCTCTGCCGCCACCCGCGTCGAGGTGGTGACCGAGGGCGTGCTGACGCGGATGCTGCAGGCCGACCCCGCGCTCGAAGGCGTCGCGGCGGTGATCTTCGACGAAATCCACGAGCGCTCGCTGAACGCCGACCTCGGCCTCGCGCTCTGCCTCGAGGCGCAGGCGGCGTTGCGCCCGGATCTGCGGCTGGTGGCGATGTCGGCGACGCTCGACGCGGCGCCGGCGGCCCGCCTGATGCAGGCGCCGGTCCTCACCGCCGAGGGCCGCGCCTTTCCGGTGGAGACCCTCTGGGCCGAGGCGCCGCCCGGCGGCAGGCGGCTGGAGGAGGTCGTGGCGGAGGCGGTCATGCGCGCGCTCGACATGACCGACGGCGACGTGCTGGCCTTCCTGCCGGGGACGGGCGAGATCGCGCGCGCCGCCGCCCGGCTCGGGCCGCGCCTGCCCGCCGACGTGGACCTGCGCGAACTCTACGGCGACCTGCCGCTCGCGCGCCAGCAGGCGGCCGTGGCGCCCTGCCCGCCCGGCCGGCGCAAGGCGGTGCTGGCGACGGCGGTGGCGGAGACCTCGCTGACCGTCGCGGGCGTGCGGGCGGTGGTGGACGCGGGGCTTGCGCGTCGGTCGCGCTTCGACCCCGGTTCGGGGATGAGCCGGCTAGTCACCGAGCGCGCCTCCCGCGCCGAGGCCGATCAGCGCCGGGGCCGCGCCGGGCGGGTGGCGCCGGGGCTCTGCCTGCGGCTGTGGACCCGCGGCGAGGAAGGGGCCATGCCCGCCTTCGCGCCGCCCGAGATGCTGACCGCCGATCTGACGGGCCTCGCGCTGGAGCTGGCCGCCTGGGGCGCGGAGCCTGGCGCGCTCGCCTTGCTCGACCAGCCGCCGGCCGCCGCTTTCGCCGAGGCGCGGGCGCTGTTGCGCGATCTCGGGGCGCTGGACGGCGCGGGGCGGATCACGGCGCATGGCCGCGCCATGGCGGCGACGCCGCTGCATCCGCGGCTGGCCCATATGGCGCTGACCGCCGCTCCCGCCGACGCGGCGACGGCCCGCGCGCTGGCGGCGCTGCTGGCCGAGCGCGACCCGCTGCGCGGCGCCGGGGCCGACCTGTCGCTGCGGCTGGCGGCCTTCGCCGCGCCCGCGCGCGCGCCGGTCGAGGCGCGCGCCGCGCTGGCCCGCGCCGCCGAGACGGCGCGGCGGCTCGGGCCGCCTGGTCGGATCGACCCGACCGCGGCCGGGCGGCTCGCGGCGCTGGCGTGGCCGGACCGGCTGGCCCTGCGCCGACCGGGGAGCGCGCCACGCTGGCTGCTCTCCGGCGGCAAGGGCGTGCGGATGAACGAGACCGATCCGCTGGCGGGCGCGGAGGCGCTGGCCGTCGCCGACACCGACGGCGACCCGCGCGAGGCGACGGTCCGCCTCGCTGCGCCGCTGTCGCGGGCCGAGCTGGAGGCGGCGGGGACCGTGGCGGTCGTCCGCGTCGTCGCATGGTCGCGCCGCGACCGCGCCGTGATCGCCCGGCGCGAGCGGCGCCTCGGCGCGCTGGCGCTGGGCGCGGCGCCTTTGCCGGACGCGCGGGCCGACGAGATTGCGGCGGCCATGGCGGAGGGCGTGCGCGACCTCGGCCTCGACGCCCTGCCCTGGAGCCCGGCGGCGCTCTCGCTGCGGGACCGGGCGCGCTGGCTCGCCACGGGGGGCGGGGACTGGCCCGACTGGAGCGACGCGGCCTTGCTGGAGAGCCTTCCGGACTGGCTCGGGCCCTTCCTCGGCGACTGTCGCCGCGCCGAAGACCTCGCCCGGCTCGATCTGGCAGCCGCCTTGCGCGCTGCGCTGGGCCCGCTGGCGGCGCGCCTCGACCGCGCGGCGCCGTCCCATGTCGAGACGCCCGCCGGCAGCCGCGCGGCGATAGACTACGGCCGCGGGACGCCGACGATCAGCGTGCGCCCGCAGGCGCTCTACGGCCTCGACCGTCACCCCTGCGCGGGGGGGCGGCCGCTGCTGGTGGAGCTGCTGTCCCCCGCAGGCCGGCCCATCGCCATCACCGCCGACCTGCCTGCCTTCTGGCGCGCCGGCTGGGCCGATGTCCGGCGCGACATGCGCGGCCGCTATCCCCGCCACGACTGGCCGGAGGACCCCCTCGCCGCAGCCCCGACCCTGCGCGCCAAGGCGCGGAACCCGTGAAGCGCGGCGTCGCCCTCGCCGTGGTGGCGCTGGCCGCGTGGCTCAGCCTGACGCCGAAGCCGCCGAGCATGGCCGGCCTGCCCTCGGGGTCGGACCTCGTCGCGCATGCGATCATGTTCGCCGGCGTCGCCCTGGCGCTGCTGCGCGCCTGGCCGGCGTCGGGCGCCGTGGCGCTGGCGCTGGCGGTGGCGCTGGAGGCGGGCCAACTCGCCGTGGAAGGCCGTCACTTCTTCTTCGGCGACATGGCGGCGAACATGATCGGCGTGGCGCTGGGGGCGCTTGCTCAGCCGATCCTCGTCGCAGCCAGCCGCGCCTCGTCGAGCGTGATCCCGAGCCCCGGCGCCTCGGACAGCGCGAGCCGGCCGTCGTGCGCCTCCAGCGGCGCGCAAAGCGGGAAGTCGCGGCGCTCCAGCGACCATTCGGGCGGATCGTAGGGCCACTCGAACCACGCCGCCTCACCCACCCCGGCGGCGAGATGGGCGTTGGCCAGCACGCCGATCCCGTTGGTCCATGCGTGGGGCGTGAACGCGACGCCGGCCTCCCGCGCCATTAGCGCCACGCGCCGCAGGCCGGTGACGCCGCCAACCAGCGCCGCGTCGGGCTGCAGCACGTCGAGGCAGCGCCCCTCGACCAGCGCGCGCAGCTCGTGCGCCTCGCGCGTCATCTCGCCGCCGGCGATGCGCAGGGCCGTGGCGTCGCGCAGGGCGCGCATCCCGGCCAGATCGCCGCGATGCAGCGGCTCCTCCATCCAGTAGACGCCCAGCGGCTCCAGCGCGCGCGCCACCGCCAGCGCGTCCTTGAGGGTCCAGGCGGCGCGCGCATCCCATGGCATCCGCCAGCCCTGGTTGCAGTCGACCATCAGCTCGAGGCGGTCGCCGACGCGGGCGCGGATCGCCTCCAGCGCCGCGAGGTCGGCGCGCCAGCCCTCGCGCCCGCCCTCGGTCGCAGTGAAGCGCACCTTCATCGCCCCGAAACCCTCGGCGAGATAGCGCTCCGCGGTCTCCGCCATGGCGCCCGCGTCGCGCAGCGCGCCGGAGGAGGCGTAGAGCCGCACGCCGTCCGCGCGCCCCCCGAGCAGCCGCCAGACCGGCTCGCCGGTGATCTTGCCGGCGAGATCCCACAGCGCGAGGTCCATCGGCCAGCAGCGGCCATAGTGGAACTGGATGTGGCTCAGCGTCTCGTGGTGCAGCTCCACCCGACGCGGATCGCGGCCGACGAACAGGTGGGCGTGGTCGGCGAGACCGAGGCAGAGATCGCCGGAGCCGACGCCCTCGCGCCCGTCCTCGTCGCGCACGCGCACGATGGTGGCGTCGAAATGGACCCGCGGGCGGCCGTCCCAGCTCGCCTTGAAGGGCGGGTCCAGCGGCAGGCGGTGGCGGCTCACCGCGACCGAGGCGATCCGGCTCACGACGCGAGCGCCAGCATGGCCGCCGCGAAGGCGGCGAGGTCGTCGTCGCCGACGGCGCGGGCGGTCTTGTCGCGCATCGGCCGGTTCTGCGGCGCCTGCATCGCGGCGACCAGCGCGGCCGGCGTCACGGCGGCGAAGGCTTCGGGCAGGCGGCGCGCGACGCCGCAGCGGTCCATGAAGGCCGACATCCAGCCGGGCGGGTCGGCGTCGGCGCCCAGCGCCGCCGCGGCCTCCGCCATGGCCGGCGTGGAGGCGCTCCAGAGCCACGGCAGCGTCGCCTCGAAGGCGAGCGCGGTGGCCAGCCCGTGGTGGACCGGCCCCAGCGAGCCGAGCCCGTGGCTGACCAGATGCGCCACCGCCGTCCCGCTGGCGTCGATCGCCGCGCCCGCGAGACAGGCCGCCCAGGCCATGTCGCGCCGCGCCTCGACGTCGCCGCCGTCCGCGACCGCCCGCGGCAGGGCGCGCGCGATCAGCCGCAGCGCCTCGTGCGCGCGCGAACGGGAAGCGGGCGAGGCGGCGCGGTTGGTCGCCGCCTCGAAGGCGTGGACCAGCGCGTCCATCCCGCACCACGCCGTCAGATGCGGCGGCAGCGAGACCGCCAGCAGCGGGTCGAGGATGGCGAGGTCGGGCCGCGCCGCCTCGCCCCAGACCCAGGTCTTGGCCCCGTCGCGCGTCGAGAACACCGCGGTCGCCGTCGCCTCCGATCCCGCGCCTGCGGTGGTGGGCACCGCGATCAGCCGCAGCCGGGCCGGCAGGGGCGCGGCGCAGGCGGCGTAGAATTCAGGGTCGGCGCCGGAGACGGCGCAGAAGGCGGCGACCTTGGCCACGTCGATGGCCGAGCCGCCGCCGAGACCCACCACCGCGCCGCAACCCTGCGCCGCGCGCGCCGCCGCCGCGATCTGCGCCGCCTTGGGTTCTGGAGAGAAGGCGTCGAACACGGTCGCCGCCACGCCCGCCGCCGCCAGCGCCGCCGCGGCGCGCCCGGCGACGCCCATGGCGACCAGCGCCGGGTCGGCCACCACCAGCGCCCGCGCCGCGCCGATCCGCGCGCCCAGCGCGTCGAGGGCGCCGGCGCCGACGAGGATCTCGGGCATGGGCGGCGAGGTGAACACGGGCGGGCTCCTGCGGTTGCGCGGCCATCATGCGCGATGGACGGCCGCGGCCAAATCCGTCAGCGTCTCGGCGTCCTTGATGACCGGAGATCATCAGTGCGCCCGCTCGACCGCCTGTCGCTGGAGGCCCTGCGCGTGTTCGAGGCGGCGGCGCGCTGGCGCAACTTCTCGGCCGCCGCGCGCGAGCTCGGCGTGACGCAGGCCGCCGTCAGCCGCCGGGTCCAGGGGCTGGAGCTGGACCTGGGGGTCGCGCTGTTCCTGCGCCGCGGCCGCCGCCTTTCCCTCACGCCCGAGGGCGAGCGGCTGGGCCGGCGCGTTCGTGCGGCGCTGGACTATCTGGCCGAAGGATTGGCCGAACTGGCGCCCGAGGCGCCCTCGGTCTCGCTCGCGGCGTCGGGCTCGGTCAGCCATTTCTGGCTCGGCCCCGCCCTGCGCGCCTTCGCCGCCGCCAACCCCGAGGTCACGCTGCGGCTGACCACCACCGACGACATGGCCGCGCTCGCCGACGAGGCCCACGACGTCGCCATCCTCTATGGCGCCGGCGAGCACCCGCGCTGGCGGCTGACGCCGCTTCTGCCCGAGCGCCTCGCCCCCGTGGCGTCGCCGGCGCTGATCGCGGCGACCGGAGGACGGCTGGAGGCGATGGCGCTGCTCGACTACGCGCCGCTCAACGCGCACTGGCGCACCCTGCGCGACTGGGCCGTGCGGGCCGGACAGCCGGCGGCGCGCCGGACGCGGCTGAGCTTCAGCACCTACGCCACCGCCATCGAGGCGGCGCTGCGCGGCGACGGGGCGGCGCTGGGCAGCCTCGCCCTGCTGGGCGCGCATCTGGAGGCGGGGGCGCTGGCCCAGGTCTGCGGCCCGATATGGGAGACGGGGATGGGCTATCATGTGGGGCTGCCCCGCGGCCGCGCGCCGTCGCCCGCCGCCGCGGCGCTGCACGCGGCGCTGCTGGCGCAGGCGAACGGCTGAGGCGCATCGCGACGGTTTCCCGACGCCGGCCGCATGAGACCGGTCCCTTGGCTGTGGACACGCGGAGCAGGCAGGTTAATCTCGCGCGCAAGAACGGAGCGGCGCCGCGACGCGGACGCCAGCAGGGAGACGGCCATGAAACACTACACCCTCTCGGGGGTCGCGCTCGTCCTGGGCGCCGCCTTCGCAGCCCAGCCGGCAGCCGCCAACGGCAAGGTGACGATCGGCGTCTCGGCGCTGGCGACCTCGATGGACCCCCATTTCCACAACCTCGGGCCCAACAACCAGATCGCCAAGCACGTCTTCGACAACCTCATCAACCAGGACGAGAACCAGCGCCTCGTGCCCGGCCTCGCCGTCGAGTGGGGACCGGTGGACGACCTGACATGGGAGTTCAAGCTGCGCGAGGGCGTAACCTGGCACGACGGGACGCCCTTCACCGCCGACGACGTGATCTGCACCTTCGAGCGCGCGCCGAACGTGCCCAACAGCCCCTCGGGCTACGGCACCTATCTGCGCGGCAAGACCGCGGAGAAGGTCGACGACATGACCGTGCGCGTCTCCACCGAGACGCCCTATCCGCTGATGGCCACGGACCTCTCCACCATCCCGATCATCTCGGCGCACGCCGGCTGCGCCGCGACGACGGACGACTTCAACGCAGGCCGCGCCGCCATCGGCACGGGGCCCTTCAAGTATGTCTCCTTCACCCAGGGCGACCGGATCGTGCTGGAGGCCAATCCCGACTACTTCGACGGCGCGCCCGCTTTCGACACCGTCGAGTTCCGCGGCATCTCCGCCGCCCCCAGCCGGGTCGCCGCGCTGCTGGCCGGCGACGTCGACATGATCAACGACGTGCCGACCGCCGACATGGGCGTGCTGGAGCGCAACGCCAACGTCGCGCTGCACACCGGCGTGTCGAACCGCGTGATCTACATGCACATCGACCACTGGCGCGACAACTCGCCCTGGATCACCGCCAAGGATGGCTCCGCGATCCCCAACCCGCTGCGCGACTACCGCGTGCGGCTGGCGCTGTCGAAGGCCATCAACCGCGAGGCGATCCGCGACCGCGTGATGGAGGGCCAGTCGATCCCGGCCGGCCAGCTGCTGCCGGAGGGCTTCTTCGGCGTTTCGCCCAACCTCGTGGCCGAGCCCTACGACCCCGAAGGCGCGCGCGCCCTGCTCGCCGAGGCAGGCTTCCCGGACGGCTTCCGCATGGTGCTGCACGGGCCGAACGACCGCTACACAAACGACGCCCAGATCCTGGAGGCCACCGCGCAGATGTTCACCCGCATCGGCGTGGAGTCCTCGATCGACACCATGACCAACTCGGTTTTCTTCTCCCGCGCCTCCACCGGGGCGGAGGGCGAGCCCGAATTCTCCTTCATCCTCGTGGGCTGGGGCGCGGGCTCGGGCGAGAGCTCCTCGCCGCTGCGCTCGCTGCTGGCGACCTTTGACCGCGACAAGGGCATGGGCGCCTCGAACCGCGGCCGCTACTCCAACCCGGAGATGGACGCGAAGCTGGAGGAGGCGCTGCGGACCGTCGACGACGCGAGGCGCGACCAGCTGCTGGCCGAGGCGACGGAACTGGGGATCGGCGATCTCGGCATCATCCCGATCCACTATCAGGTGAACACCTGGGCCACCCGCACCGGCCTGTCCTACGTGCCGCGCACGGACGAGCAGACGGTCGCGACCGGCGTCTCCGTGGTCACCAACTGAAGGCGCGCGGGGGCCGGTCGGCCCCCGCCGCTCCGGTGGAGTAGCCCATGGGTGTGTTCATCCTCCGCCGACTGATGCAGGCGGTCGTGGTCGTGCTTGCGATGGCGACGCTGGTGTTCTTCGGCGTCTTCCTCGTGGGCGACCCGGTCTACATGTTCATCTCGCCCGAGATGAACCAGGCCGACATCGCCGAGGTCAGCCGCTCGCTCGGCCTCGACCGCCCCGTCTGGGAGCAGTACCTCCGCTTCCTCGGCTCGGCGGTCTCCGGCGATCTCGGCCGCTCCTTCGTGTTCGGCCAGCCGGCCCTCGGCCTGATCCTCGACCGCGCGCCCGCGACGCTGGAGCTTGCGCTCACGGCCGTCCTCATGGCCATCGTTCTCGGCGTGCCGCTCGGCCTCTACGCGGGGCTGAAGCCGGCGAGCCCGGTCTCGAAGTCGATCATGGCCGGCTCCATCGTCGGCTTCTCGCTACCCAACTTCTGGGTCGGCATCATGCTGATCATGGTGTTCGCGGTGATGCTGGGCTGGCTGCCCTCCACCGGGCGCGGCGACACCGCGACCTTCCTCGGCATCCGCTCCAGCGCCTTCACCTGGAACGGGCTGACGCACATGGCGCTGCCCGCCTTCAACCTCGCGCTCACCAAGATCTCGCTCGTGATCCGTCTGACCCGCGCCGGCGTGATGGAGGCCGCCCATCAGGACTACATCAAGTTCGCGCGCGCCAAGGGCCTGTCGCGCTCGCGCATCGTCAGCGTGCATCTGCTGAAGAACATCATGATCCCCGTCGTCACCGTGATCGGGCTGGAGTTCGGCACGCTGGTGGCCTTCGCCGTCGTCACCGAGACGGTCTTCGCGTGGCCCGGCATGGGCAAGCTGCTGATCGAGTCGATCCAGCGCCTCGACCGACCGGTGATCGTGGCCTACCTGATGGTCATCGTCATGCTGTTCGTCATCATCAACCTGCTGGTCGACATCGCCTATTCGGCGCTCGACCCGCGCGTGCGGCTGGGGGACCGGACATGACCGATCTCGTCGCCACGGCGATCCCGGCGCCGCCGCCCGAGCGCCCGCTGCGCCGTTTCCTCACCGAATACGCAGAGAGCCCGGTCGCCGTGGCGGCGGCGGCGCTGCTGCTGGTCATCGTCGCGGCGGCGCTGTTCGCGCCGTGGATCGCCCCGCAGAACCCCTACGACCTCGCGCAGGTCTCGGTGCTCGACTCGCGTCTGCCGCCGGGCACGGAATCGATGGACGGCTACACCTTCCTGCTGGGCACCGACGGCGCGGGGCGCGACCTGTTCTCCGCGATCCTCTACGGCCTGCGCATCTCGCTGACCGTCGGCGTGCTGTCGGGCATGGCGGCGCTGCTGATCGGCATGGCGGCGGGACTGATCGCGGCCTACGCCGGCGGCCGGGTCGAGACGCTGATCATGCGCATCGTGGACCTGCAGCTGTCGCTGCCCGCCGTGCTGATCGCGCTCATGCTGCTGGCGATCCTCGGCCGCGGCCTCGAGAACATCGTGCTGGCCCTGATCGTGGCGCAATGGGCCTATTACGCGCGCACCGTGCGCTCCTCCGCGCTGGTCGAGCGCAGTAAGGAATATGTCGAGGCCGCCGCCTGCCTCGGGCTTTCCCATGGACGCATCGTGTTCGGCCATATCCTGCCCAACTGCCTCGCGCCGCTTATCGTGGTCGGCACGGTGCAGGTGGCCTCGGCCATCGGGCTGGAGGCGACGCTGAGCTTTCTCGGCGTCGGCCTGCCGCCGACCGAACCGTCGCTGGGGCTGCTGATCTCCAACGGGTTCAACTACATGATGTCGGGGCGCTACTGGATCGCGTTCTTCCCCGGGCTGGCGCTTCTGTTCACGATCGTCGTCATCAACCTCGTCGGCGACCGCCTGCGCGACGTCCTGAACCCGCGGCTGTCCCGTTGACCCTGCTTCAGGTCCGCGATCTGCAGACGCACTTCTTCACCCGCGCGGGCGTGCTGAAGGCGGTGGAGGGCGTCTCGTTCGACATCGCCCGCGGCGAGGTGCTGGGGCTCGTGGGCGAGTCGGGTTCGGGCAAGTCGGTGACCGGCTTCTCGCTCATGGGGCTGGTCGATCCGCCGGGCCGCATCGTCGGCGGCTCGATCCGGCTGGACGGGCAGGAACTGGTGGGCATGCCCGACGAGCGGATGCGCAAGCTGCGCGGCTCGAAGATCGCCATGATCTTCCAGGATCCGATGATGACGCTGAACCCGGTCCTGCGCATCGACACCCAGATGATGGAGGCGATCACCGCCCATGCGAGCGTCCCCGCCGCCGAGGCGCGCGCGCGCGCGCGCGACGCGCTTGGCATGGTCGGCATCCCGAGCCCCGAGGAGCGGCTGGTCTGCTATCCGCACCAGTTCTCCGGGGGAATGCGCCAGCGCGTGGCCATCGCCATCGCGCTGCTGAACCGCCCCGCGGTCATCATCGCCGACGAGCCGACCACGGCGCTGGACGTCACCATCCAGGCGCAGATCCTGGCCGAGGTGCAGCGGCTGACCGCCGAACTGGGCGTCGCGCTGCTGTGGATCACCCACGACCTCGCCGTCGTCTCCGGCCTCGCCGACCGTCTGGCGGTGATGTATGCGGGCCGGATCGTGGAGACCGGGCCGATCGAGGCGGTGCTGACCGCCCCCGCCCATCCCTACACCCACGGCCTGCTCGGCTCGCTGCCGAGCGAGAACCGCCGCGGGTCTCCCCTGCGCCAGATACCGGGCATGACGCCCTCGCTGGTCACGCTGGGGCCGGGCTGCGCCTTCGCCGCCCGTTGTCCCCGCGCCGCGGCGGAATGCGCCCGGATGCCCGACCTCATGGGCGAGGACGGCCGCGCCGTGCGCTGCTGGCGCCCCCACGCCGCCGAGGCGGCATGACGCCCTTGATGGAGCTGGAAGGCGTGTCGAAGCGCTTCGTGCGCAAGCTCGACTTCGCCGAGAAGATCGCCAACCTGTTCGGCGCCGGCCGGCGCGAGCAGGTGGTGCGCGCGGTGGACGGCGTCGACATGGCGATCGCGCAGGGCGAGGTGCTGGGTCTCGTCGGCGAGTCCGGTTGCGGCAAGTCGACCCTCGGGCGCGTCGTCGCCGGCGTCCATGCCGCCACCGAGGGCGAGATGCGCTGGCGCGGCAAGGCGCTGGCGCAGATGAGCGCGGCGGAGCGGCGCGACGCCAAACTGCGCGTGCAGATGATCTTCCAGGACCCGATGTCCTCGCTGAACCCGCGCAAGCGCGTCGCCGACATCGTGGGCGAGGCGCCGCGCGTCCACGGCGTCGTGCCGGCGCGCGACCTCGACGACTATGTGGGCGCGACGCTCACGCGCGTCGGGCTCGACCCGTCCTACGCCAGCCGCTTTCCGCACCAGTTCTCCGGCGGCCAGCGCCAGCGCATCGGCATCGCCCGGGCGCTCGCGGTGAAGCCGGAGTTTCTGGTCTGCGACGAGTCGGTCGCGGCGCTGGACGTCTCGATCCAGGCGCAGGTGCTGAACCTGTTCATGGACCTGCGGCGCGACCTCGGCCTGACCTACCTGTTCATCTCCCACGACCTCGGCGTGGTCGAGCACATATCGGACCGCGTGATGGTGATGTATCTCGGCCGGATCGTGGAGGCGGCGGAGACGCCGGCGCTGTTCGCCGGTCCCCTGCACCCTTACGCCGAGGCGCTGCTGGCCGAGGCGCCGCGCATCCGCACCGGCAAGCGCGCCTTTCATGCGATCAAGGGCGAAATCCCCTCGCCGCTGGCGCCGCCGCCGGGCTGCCACTTCCACCCCCGCTGCCCGCGTGTCTTCGACCGCTGCCGGGTCGAGGCGCCAGCGCTGCGCACCGTCGCGCCGGGCCGCCATGTGGCGTGCCACCTCCATGACTGAGCTTCCCGCCCCCCTGCCAGGCGTCTTCGACGTCCGCCTCGACGGACCGCAGCGCGCGCCGCTGACGCTCGACAGCCCCCATTCCGGCGCAGCCTATCCCGAGGACTTCCGTCCCGCAGTCGGTCCCGAACGCTACCGCCGCGCCGAGGACATGGACGTGGACGCCCTGTTCGGCGCCGGTCCGGGCCTCGGCCTGCCGCTGCTCGCGGCCGAGTTTCCGCGCATCTGGCTCGACGTGAACCGCGCCTCCGACGACCTGTCGCCGCAGGACGTGCACGGGGCGATGCACCTGCGCCCCTCGGCAAAGGGGAAGCTGGGCAAGGGCGTGATCTGGACGGTCGCGCCGCCGGGGGGGGACCGGCTGCTGCACGGCCAGCTTCCGGCCGGCGAGGTGCACCGGCGCGTCGAGTGGTTCTGGCGGCCCTACCATGCCGCGCTGGACGCGCTTCAGACCGCCAGCCACGCGCGGTTCGGCCGCGCCTACCATCTGAACCTGCACTCCATGCAGTCGGTCTCGACCGCCATGCACGAGGAGGGCGCCGGCAAGGCGCGGCCCGAGATCGTGCTTTCGGACCGCGACGGCGAGAGCTGCGAGCCCGCCTTCACCCGGGCGGCGGCGGAGATCCTGACCGACCTCGGTTTCGTCGTGGCGATCAACGACCCCTACAAGGGCGCCGAGATCGTGCGGCGCATGGGACGCCCCTCGGAGGGGCTGCACGCCCTGCAGATCGAAGTGAACCGCGCGCTCTACATGGACGAGGCGCGGCGCGAACGCATCCCGCGCTTCGCCGACACCGCGGCGCGGTTCGGGCTGTTCCTCGAGCGGCTGGCGGCGCGGCTCTGAGCTAGACCACCGCGCCGACCGCGAAGCGGATCAGCGACCGACAGTGCGCGGCCATGGCGCGCCGCGCGGCGCGGCCGTCGCCAGCGGTCAGCGCGTCGAGGATGGCTATGTGCTCGCGCGAGTCGGGTCCGAGCCGGTCGGCCAGTCGGTCGATCTCGAACAGCCGGGTGGTGACGCGCAACTCCGACAGGATCCGCCCCATCACCGCGTTGCCGCAGTGCTCGATGACCAGTGCGTGGACCTGGTCGTCCGAGCGCCAGTGCGCCTGGGTGCTGTAGGGGCGCAGGGTCTCGAGGGCCAGCACGCCCGCCCGCGCCGCCGCCAGCGCGTCGGTCGGTGCGCGGCCGGCGGCGAGGGCGGCGGCCTCGGCCTCCAGCGTCTCGCGGGTCTTGAGGCTCTGCAGGTATTCCTGCAGCGCCACCTGCCGCACGACGAAGGAGCGGCGGCCGGTCTTCAGCACCATCCCCTCCCCCTCCAGCCGCTGCAGCGCCTCGCGCAGCGGGGTGCGGGAGACGCCGAGTTCGGCCGCCAGCCGCTGCTCGACCACCACCTCCCCGCCCCGCAGGCGGCGGTCCATGATCATGCCCAGCACGGCCGCGTGCGCCTGCGCCGACAGCTTCGGGCCGGCGGGAGCGCGGCGGCGCGCGGGCGCGGCGGCGATCGCACCCTGCGCGGTCATCGCCGGCCCCGCTCACGGCCGGGAGGTCGCCCGAGCGCCGCGAAAACAGGCGCCGCGATGATGCCGGAATGAATCTGATGCAAGGCTCTTGCTTTCCGCTGCCGGTTCAAACTGTATGTGAATTATATGCAAAACGGATGCAGTTGCGCGAGAGGGTCCGTGTGACCGACGCCCCCGAGACGGCGCCAGACACTGACGCGGCCGACCGCCGCGACGCCGAAGGCTTCCTCGCCGCCCTGGTCGCCGCCCAGCGCGACGGCGAGGCGGCGGTGCAGCGCGTGGTCGCCGACAGGCTCGCGCGCTTCTGCGCCGTGGAGGCGGTGGACTACGACCCGGCCGAGGTGCCGCTCATCGGCGAGTTCGCCGCCCCCGGCGCCCGGGCCGAGGGCGTGCGCACGGCCGTGCTCGCCCGCCTGCCCGGTGCGAAGGAAAAGCGCAGCCTGATCCTGTTCGCCCACCCCGACAGCGAGCCCGCAACCGAGACCGAGCGCGCACGCTGGGGCGCCGACCCCTTCGCGCTGACCGAGAGGGCGGGTCGGCTCTACGGCTGGGGCGTGGCCGACGACCTCGCCGGCGTCGCCGCAGGCGCGCTGGCGGTGGAGCGGGCGGCGCGCGCGGGCGCGCCCCTTGGCGCGGTCGTCTTCGCAAGCACCCCCAGCAAGCGCCACGCCCGCGGGGTCGCGGCGCTGTTGCACCGGGGCGTCGCGGCCGATGCGGCGCTCTATCTGCACCCGGCGGAATCGGGGCTGGGCATGGGCGAGGTGAAGGTGCTGGCTCCCGGCCAGTTGGAGTTCCGCGTCACCGTCACGGGGCGCAAGCCCGACACCAACGAGCCGGGCCACACCGCCTACGCCCATCTCGGCGTCAACGCGCTGGAGAAGGCGCTGCTGCTGATCGAGGCGCTGCGCCGGCTCGACGCCGCGCGCGGGGCGCGGATCGTCCACCCCGTGATCCACAAGGCGGCCGGGCGGTCGACCAACCTCATGGTCTCCGCGATCTCCTGCGGCGAGGGCGTCAAGCGGAACCGCATGCCGCTGGAGTGCGTCTTCGCCGGCACGGCGAGCTTCCCGCCCGGCGAGCCGGTGGAGGCGGTGCGCGACGAGATCGCCGCCGCGCTCTCCGCCGCCGCGGCCGCCGACCCTTGGCTCGCCGCCAGTCCGCCGCTCATCGCCTGGCCCTCGGGCGTGACAGGGGGCGAGACGGCGCCGGACCACCCGTTCTGGCTTGCGGTCTCGGGCTCGGTCGCGGCGGTGACCGGGACGGCGCCGCAGGTGAACGCGCTGCACGCCTCCTCCGACATCCGCGTGCCCATCGTGCAGAAGGGCGTGCCGACGCTTGGGCTGGGGGCGCTGTGCGGCGACCTCACCCAGGACGGCCGCGCCGACGAGTGGGTGGACGCGGCGGACTTCCACCGGATGGTCGACGTCACCGCGCGCATCGTGCGCGACTGGTGCGGACAGGATCGCGCCGCCTGAGCGGGCGGCGACGCAACGGGCGCGCAGCGCCGGACATGACAGGAGAGGTGCGATGCGGATCAAGACGACACTGACGGCGCTGGCGCTGGCGGCGCTGGGCATGGGCGGCGCCGCGGCGCAGGACTGCCCGCAGGGGCTGGACCTGGTGACGCCGGGCAAGCTGACCATGTCGATCAACCTGACGATCCCGCCGCGGCAGTACATCGACGAGCGCGGCCGGCCCCGCGGCCTGAACGTCGAGCTGGGCGAGGAGATCGCGCGGCGGCTGTGCCTCGAGCCCGAGTACATGAACGTCGGCTTCGAGGTTCAGATCCCCGGCCTCGCCAACAAGCGCTGGGACATGGTGAACACGGGCATGTACTATACGCCCGAGCGTTCCAAGATCATGCAGATGGTGCCCTATGTGGTGAACGCGCTCGCGATCATCGTGGAGCGCGGCAACCCCCTCGGCGTCACCGGCTACGACGAACTCGCCGGCCACCCGGTGGGCTCGGAAATCGCGGGCTTCGCCGACAAGCTGTTGCGCGAGATGAACGACGAGCAGGTGGCCAAGGGCTTCGCGCCCATGGACGTCCGCGCCTTCAACACCTTCGCCGAGGCCTTCGCGGCGCTGGGCGCGGGCCAGGTGCGCGCGGTGTTCGGGCCGGACGCGACGGCGGTCTACTACGCCCAGCGCGGGGCCTTCGAGATCGGCGCGAACGGTCTGAACCCCGGCCTGCCGTCGAGCTTCGGCTTCGACGCCGCCAATGTGGGGCTGGCCGAGGCGGTGCGCGACGCGCTGGCCGCGATGGCCGCCGACGGAACCTACGGACGCATGATGGCGGAATACGGCGCCGCCGAGATCGAGCTTTGGGACATGTACGACGGCGACTTCCGCGTCATGCACGACCCGTCCTGACCGTTCACCCCTGAAACCCGCGCGGCCGCTGCGGCCGCGCGCGCCCCCTGCAGGAGCCCGGCCCCGTGAACTGGTCGTGGGACTATTTCTTCCGGTACC
>DAINOD010000042.1:17492-24477 GCA_036735545.1 Rubrimonas sp.
CCCCTGCAGGAGCCCGGCCCCGTGAACTGGTCGTGGGACTATTTCTTCCGGTACCTCTTCAACGACCTGATGATGTACGGGGCCTGGACCACCGTCTGGCTGTCGGTGACGGCCATGACGATCGGCGTGGCGCTGGGCGCCATCGCTGCGCTGTCGAAGATGTACGGGCCGACGCCGCTGCGGCTGCTGGCAGAGTTCTACATCTGGCTGTTCCGCGGCACGCCGCTGCTGATCCAGCTTGTCATCATCTACACCGGCCTGCCGCAGATCGGCATCCGCTTCTCGGTGGTGGAGAGCGCGATCATCGGGCTGGCGCTCAACGAGGGCGCCTATTTCGCCGAGATCGTGCGCGCGGGCGTCATGTCGGTGCACAAGGGGCAGGAGGACGCCTCCCGCGCGCTGGGCATGACCTGGGCGCGGCGGATGCGCTGGGTGATCATGCCCCAGGCGGCGCGGGTGATCATCCCGCCGCTGGGCAACCAGTTCAACGGGATGCTCAAGACCTCCTCGCTGGCCTCGGTCATCTCGATGGACGAACTGCTCCGCAACGCGCAGATGCTGGCGCAGATCGAGTTCCGGGTGCTCGAGGTCTATATCGGCGCGGCGCTGTGGTATCTGGCCATGGTCACCGTCTGGAACGCGATCCAGAAGCGCATCGAGGCCCGCTACGAGCGCCCCTTCGGCCCGCGACCCGCGCCGGTGGCGCGGGCCCTGCGCGAAGCGGCTGCGGCGAGGGCGTGAGCATGAGGGACGAGACCGTGCAGGCGAGAACGCTCGGCGCGCCGATGGTCGTGGTCGAGAACGTGCGCAAGTCCTTCCACGGGGTCGAGGTGCTGCGCGACGTCTCGCTGACCGTGGCCAGGGGAGAGGTCGTGGTGATCTGCGGCCGCTCGGGCAGCGGCAAGAGCACGCTGCTGCGCTGCATCGACCATCTCGAGACCATCGACGGCGGGCGCATCGTCGCCTGCGGCCACCTCGTCGGCTACCGCGAGGGCCCCAAGGGACTGAAGCCGCTGCCCGATCGCGAGACCGCCCGCCAGCGCCGCGACCTCGGCATGGTGTTCCAGAGCTTCAACCTGTTTCCCCACATGACCGCCCTCGACAACATCGCCTGCGCGCCGATCCGCGTGCTGCGCCGCCCGAGGGCGGAGGTGGAAAGGGAGGCGCACGCGCTGCTGGCCCGCGTCGGGTTGCCCGACAAGGCGCAGGCCTATCCGGCGCAGCTGTCGGGCGGCCAGCAGCAGCGGGTGGCCATCGCGCGGGCGCTGGCGATGAAGCCGCAGGTGATGCTGTTCGACGAGCCCACCTCGGCGCTGGACCCGGAGATGATCTCCGAGGTGCTGGACGTCATGGTGGACCTGTCGCGCCAGGGCATGACCATGATCGTGGTCACCCACGAGATGGGTTTCGCCCGCGCCGCCGCCGACCGCGTCGTGCTGATGCACGAGGGCGCCATCGTCGAGGAGGCGAGCCCGGAGGACTTCTTCAACGCCCCGAAGTCCGAACAGGCGCGGCTGTTCCTGTCCAAGATCCTGCGCCACTGATGGGCTTCGTGCGCACCGTGACCGGCGACCGGCCGACGGCGGACTTCGCCCGCGTCGCGGTGCACGAGCATGTGCTGTTCGACATCACCCCCCCCGACCGACGCGGGACCGCGGCGCCCGACATCACGCCCGAGACGCGCTGGCAGACCGACTACCGCTCGAACGAGAACCCCGCCAACGCCGCGCAGACCGACGTGGCCGCGGCGACCGCCGAGCTCGCGCTGTTCGCGGAGGACGGGGGCGATCTGATCGTGGACCAGTCGGTGGCCGGGCTGGCCCGCGACGCCGCCGGGCTGGCCGCCGCCTCGGCCGCCTCGGGCTGCGCCGTGGTCGCCTGCGCGGGAACCTACACGGCCGCCTTTCTCGACGACGCCACCCGGGCGCTGTCGGCGCAGGCGCTGGCCGAGCGCTTCACGGCGGAGGTCGCGGAGGGGCTCGACGGCGGGTCGGTCCGCGCGGGGCTGATCGGCGAGATCGGCTGCTCCTGGCCGCTGGAGCCGGTGGAGCGGCGAGCCCTGCAGGCCGCGGCGCGGGCGCAGGCGGCGACCGGCGCCGGGATCAGCGTCCACCCTGGCCGCAACCCCGCCGCGCCCTTCGAGATCGTCGCGACGCTGGAGGCGGCGGGCGCCGACCTCTCCCGTGTCGCGATCTGCCACATGGACCGCACCTGGCCCGAGGGCGGGCGCGAGGTGGAGCTGGCGCGGACGGGCGTGTTGGTCGAGTGGGACTTCTTCGGCGTGGAGAGCTCGCACTACTGGATGGACCCGGACGTGGAGTTGCCCAACGACCGCGCCCGCATCCGCCGCATCGCCGCCCTGTTTGACGCGGGGCTCGGCGACCGCGTGCTGGTCAGCCACGACATCTGCACCCGCACCCGGATGCGCCGCTGGGGCGGGCATGGCTACGGGCACATCTTCCGCAACGTGGAGCCCCTGATGGCGCGCATGGGACTGGACCGCGACGCGATCCGGCGGCTGGTCCGCGACAATCCATTGAGCCTGTTGAGCATGGAGAGGACCGTCGCATGAAGTTCCGCGGCGTCTATTCGGTCACGGTCACGCCCTTCGACGCGGACGGCGCGCTCGATCTGCCGGCGCTGGCCCGCTACCTCGACTGGCAGGTGCGCGAGGGGATCCACGGACTGATCCCGCTGGGCTCCACCGGCGAATTCCTGTCGCTGACCGAGGAGGAGCGCGCGGCGGTGGTGGAGACGGCCGTGCGCGCCGTCGCCGGCCGCGCGCCCGTGCTGATCGGCGCCGGCGCCGAACGCACCGAGGACGCGATCCGCTACGCCCGGCAGGCCGAGGCCGCGGGCGCGGACGGGGTGATGATCATCCCCCCCTTCTACTGCACGCCGACGCCGGACGAGCTGTTCGTCCACTACCGCCGGATCGCCGAGGCGATCTCGATCCCGATCATGCTCTACAACAACCCCGCCACGGCCAACGTGGACCTGACGCCGCCCATCGTGGCGCGGCTGAGCGAGATCGACGGGGTGGACTACATCAAGGAGAGCACGCTGGAGGTGACGCGGGTGCGCGACATCCTCGACCTGTGCGGCGACCGGATGACCGTGTTCGGCGGCATCCTGGGCTTCGAGAGCTTCGTGGAGGGCGCCGAGGGCTGGGTCGCGGTCGCCTCCAACCTCGCGCCCGCCCACTGCGCGCGCCTGTTCGCGCTGACGGCCGACGCGCAGGACTACGCGGCGGCCCGCGCGCTCTACGCCGAGTTGCTGCCGCTGATCCGCCTCGTCGGCGGCCATCGCTACGTCGCCGCGACCAAGGCGGGGCTGGAGCTGATGGGCCTGCGGGCCGGCGCGCCCCGCTCGCCGCGCCTGCCCGCCTCGGCGGCGGACGTGGCGGAGGCGCGGGCGGCGCTGGCGCGGCTGGGGCTGCTGACGGCGGCGCCCGCGTGAGCCGGCGCCCATGACGCTCCGGTTGCGCGGCGGTCCCGACCGCCCCGCGCTGTCCTTCCGCTTCGAGGGGCGCGAGATCGCGGCGCGCGAGGGCGACACGCTGGCCGCCGCGCTGACCGCGGCGGGGGAACTCTCGCTGATGGAGGGTCGCGACGGGCGGCCGGCGGGTGTCTTCTGCGGCATCGGGCTCTGCTGGCGCTGCCTTGTCGACGTCGACGGCCGGCAGGGCGAACGCGCCTGCATGACGAGGGCCGTCGCCGGGTGCGACATGCGTCGCCACCGCGACGGCGCGCCCGCGCCCGCGCCGGCGCGTCTGGCGCCCATGCCGCAGGGCGAGACGCCGCGCCACGCATGCGACGTCGCCGTGGTCGGCGGCGGGCCGGCCGGGGTGGCGGCGGCGCTGGCGGCGGCGCGGACAGGCCGCGCCGTGCGGCTGATCGACGAGCGCGCCGCGCCCGGAGGGCAGTATTTCAAGCCGCAGATCGGCCGTCGCGACGCGCAGGGTCGGGCCGGCGAGGCGCTGCGCGCCGAACTCGCCGCGTCCGCGGCGACCGTCATGACCGGCGCGACCGTCTGGACCGCCGAGCGTGTCGAGGGCGGCTTCCGGCTGGGCCTGATCGGCCCCGACGGCGCAGCGACGCTGCAGGCGCCCGCGCTGATCCTCGCCCTTGGCGCCTACGAACGCGCGCCCCTGATCCCCGGCGCGGCGCTGCCCGGCGTCATGACCGTGGGCGCCGGCCAGACGCTGGTTCGCGCCGGCGGCGTCGCGCCGGGACGGCGGACGCTGATCGCCTGCGAGGGACCGCTGGGCCTGCACCTCGCCGCCGAACTGGTCGCAGGCGGCCTGCCGCCCGTGGCGGTGCTGGAGCGCGCCCGTCCGTTCTCGCGCCCCGGCCGGGCCGCGCGCGCCGCCCTCGCCGGCCCGGCGCTGGCGCTGCGCGCCGCAGGCTATCGCGCGAGGCTGCTCGCCGCCGGCGTTCCCGTGCTGGAGGGCTGGGAGTTGACCGCGCTGGAGGGCTGCGCCCGTGTCGAGACCGCCGTCGCCGCGCCGGTCGGCGGCGGCCCCGCGCGCCGCTTCGCCGTGGACGCCGTGTGCCTGAACGAGGGGTTTCCGGCCCAGACCGACCTCGCGGCCCTGCTCGGCGTCCCGATGGCCGACGGGCCGCACGGGCCCGTTCCGGCGCGGCTGTCGGGCGACGGCCTGTGGATCGTCGGCGACGGCGCGGGTCTCGGCGGCGCCGAGGCGGCGCTGGCCGCCGGCGCGCTGGCGGGGGCGGAGGCCGCCGGCGCCCCGCCGCCGCCCGGCGCGGCGGCCCGGCTGGCGCGCGCCCGGGCCTTCCAGCGGTCGCTCTGGGCGCTCTACGCCGCCCCGCCGCGGGCGGCGGCGCCGGACGATGCGGCGCTCTGCCGATGCGAGGGCGTCGGCGTCGGCGCCGTGCGCAGCGCCATCGCGGCCGGCGCCCGCGACGTCGGCGCGGTCAAGCGCGCCACCCGTCTGGGCATGGGCCGCTGCCAGGGCCGCAACTGCGCCGCCGCCGCCGCGCGACTGCTGGCCGAGGCTGGACTGCCGCAGCCGCCCGGTCGGCTCATGGCGCCGCAGTCGCCCGCCCGCCCGGTCCCGGCCGCGGCGCTGGCGCGGGAGAAGCCGGAATGGGCCGGCCACCGCCGCGCCGAGCCGCTCGCGCGGCCGGCGGAGGATCCCGGCCCGCCCCCGCCGCCGCGCGCCGACATCGCCATCGTCGGCGGCGGCGTCATGGGGTTGGCGGCGGCGCTGCGGGCGGCGGACATGGGCCTGCACGTCGTGCTGCTGGAGCGTGGCGCGCTGCACGCCGAGGCCTCGGGCGGCAACGCCGGCAGCCTGCACCTGCAACTTCTGTCCTTCGACTTCGGAGAGAAGGCGCTGGACCGCGGCGCCGCGCTGCTCGACACCCTGCCGCTCCAGCGCGACTCGGTCGCGCTTTGGGCGGAGCTGGAGCGCGAGCTGGGCGGCGACTTCGGCATCGCGCGCACGGGCGGGTTGATGCTGGCCGAGGACCCCGCGCAAATCGCCTTTCTCGAACGCAAGGCCGCCGCCGAGCGGTCGGTGGGCATCGACGTGCGCGTGATCGGCCCGGCCGAGATCGCGGCCATCGCCCCGTCCGTCGCCGACCGCTTCGTCGCCGCAGCCTGGGCGCCCGACGAGGGCAAGATCGACCCGCTCGCCGCCGGCGTGGCGCTGGCATCCGCCGCCCGCGCGCGCGGCGCGACGCTTCTGGAGGGCGCGACGGTCACGGGCCTTTCGCGCGAGGGGGCCGATTATGTGGTGAGCACGCCCGCGGGCGCGCTGCGCGCGCCGCGGCTGGTGCTCGCCGCCGGGGGCTGGACGGCGCGGCTCGCGGCGATGCTGGGCGTGCGGCTGCCGGTCAGCGGCGCGCCCCTGCAGATGGTGGTGACGGAATGCGCGCCGCCGCTGGCGCCGTGCCTGCTGGCCCATGCAGGCCGGCGGCTGACCATGAAGCAGGCGGCGGCCGGCAACCTGATCATCGGCGGCGCCTGGACCGCCGCGACCCACCCCGCCACGGGGCGCACGCGCGTCATCCCCGAGAGCCTGGAGGGCAACCTCTGGGCCGCCGAGCGGGTGCTGCCGGCGGTCGCGGGCCTGCGCGTGATCCGCGCCTGGGCGGCGATGAACGTGGACATCGACGGCGCGCCGCTGATCGGGCCCCTCCCCGGCCTGCCCGGCGCAGTGGCGGTCGCCAGCGCCAACGGCTACACGCTGGGCCCGCTTCTGGGCCGCGCCGCCGCCGAGATCGCCGTAGAGGGTCGCGCGCCCCAGACGCTGGCCCGCTTCGCCCCTGACCGCTTCGCGGCGACGGTCTAGGGCGAAACGCGGTCAGCCAAAGCAGCCCGACTAGGCCGGGATCACCCGCGCGCGCTGGCCCTGCCCGGTCTGCACGAACACCGCCGCGCCGACCGGCAGCGGCTGGGCGTCGGCCTGCACCACCGTCACCAGCCGCCCGAAGGACAGCCGCACGACATATTCGACCGCGCTCTGGCGGCCCAGCTGCTGCTGCGCCGCCGCGCCGACCGCTGCCCCGGCGATGGCGCCGGCGCCGGTCGCCACCGTGCGCCCGAAGCCGCCGCCGATGCGCGAGCCGGCGACGCCGCCCGCCAGCCCGCCGACACCTGCGCCGATCAGGTTGTCCTGCAGGCGGTCGCCCTCCTGCACCTGGACCATGCGCACGCTCTCGATCACGCCGCGCTCGGTGGCGACGGCGCCGCCGATCTGACTGGAATCCACCGTGGACCCGCCGATCTCGCGGGCGCAGCCGCCCAGCGCGAGCGCGGCGGCGAGGATGACGGCGACGGAACGCAAGGTCATGCTGGACCCTCCCTGACGATACCGAACTACGAGATACGCAATCCCCGCCGGCGCGGAAAGGCCCGAGGGCCGCCCCGGTGGACTTGGCCGTCCCCGGCTGCTAGCTCAGCGCCATGCTGACGATCACCGACATGAGCTTCACGCTGGCCGGCCGGCGCCTGTTCC
>DAINOD010000043.1:0-24427 GCA_036735545.1 Rubrimonas sp.
AGGTCCCGTCCAGCGTGCGCAGGCTGACCGAGCGGATGGTCAGCTTCTCCACGCCGCCGGTGATCCCGGCGACCGTCACCACGTCGCCGACGTTGATGGCGTTCTCGAACTGGATGAAGACGCCGGTGATGATGTCCTGCACCAGCCGCTGGGCGCCGAAGCCGATGGCGAGGCCCAGCACGCCCGCCGAGGCCAGCAGCGGCGCGATGTCGAGGCCGAGCTCGGACATGGTGAACATCACCCCGAGGATGACGATGGCGATGGTGCCGGCGTTGCGCCCCAGCGTCAGCAGCGTGCGCTCCCGCGCTGTCGCCGGATTCGCGCTGTCGGGGTTCATGCGGTAGTCGGTCCAGGACGCCAGCGCGAGCCATAGCGCGAAGGCGATGAGCACGATCACCGAGACTGTGACGACGACGCCGCCGAAGCCCTCGCCGAAGCGGCGGGAGAACCAGCCGCCGAGGTCGTAGAGCCCGCTGACCCGCAGCGCCACGCCCAGCGTCACGACCATCAGCAGCAGCCGCGCCGCGCCGAGCACCCGCAGCGCGAAGTCGTTCAGCCGCTCCTCGAGCATGGGCAACTGCGCCTTGACGTCCTCCGGCAGCGTGAAACCCCGCCGCGCGCCGCGCCCCATCGCGACGCCGATCGCCGCGCCCACCAGCACCACGCCCAGCGCCTTGGCCGTGGCGAGCACCATGGGGCCGACGTCGCCCGACGTGGCGACCGCCGTGATGAACAGGCTGAACAGCCACGCCAGCGCCGGCCAGTGCCAGATGCGCGCCACGAAGGCGAGGATGCGCAGCGTGGCGTCCTTGCCGTGCACGGCCCGCGCCGCGATCCATTCGCCGGGGGCCCGCCGGTGCCGCACGACCAGCGCCATCGACCACAGCAGCACGATGGCGTGGATCACCACCGCCGCCGCGGCCCCGGTGAAGATCGACACGGTTTGGTCGATGAGCGGGACGATCAGAAGGAGCCCGTAGCCCAGCACGCTCGCCAGTCCCCCGAGCCGCCGGGTCCAGTAGCGCGCCGCCGGGTCGCCCATCGGAATCGGCCTCAGCGTCGAGGTCCTGGGCGCGAGCGCGCTGCGGATCCCCGCCTTGATGAGCTGAACGATCAGGAAAGCATTGAGATAGAGGGTGTTGTTGAACTGCGTCGCCTCGTCTGTGGCGGCGAAGCCGAACGTCGCGGCGGCGCCGGCGCCCCAGGCGAGCAGGACGGCCGCCACATTGAGCCCCAGCTTCGCCAGCCAGCCGCCGAGCCGCGCGGTCGGCGGTCCGTCCGCCACGCTCGCCGCGATGCGCCGGATCGCGCGGCGCACGGCCACGCTCAGCAGGAGGAAACTGCCGATGGTCACGATCAGCGCCAGCGCGAGGCTGCGCGCCGCGTCGACCAGCTCGCCCGAACGCTGGCCGACGAGCTGGCCGAGCCGGCGCTGCGTGATCTCGAAGCCGCGGGCGAAGGCGCCGACGCGTCGGTCGGCGTGGGCGATCACCGCATCGGTGAGTTCGGCGAGCTGGCGGCCGACCCCGCCCGGCGCTGTCTCGGGGGCGTCGAGCGCCGGATCGGCTTCGGGGTCGGCGGGCGGCCCGGTTACGGGCTCGGCCGGCGGCTGTGTCTGCGGCGCAGGCGCCGCCGCGGCCGGGGGTGTCTCGGGCGTGACGGCGGGGGTCCCCGCGGGCGCGGGTCCGCCTGCGGTCAGCCGCTCCAGCTCGCGCGTCAGCGCCTCGCGCGCGGCCTCGTCGCGCAGCACGTCCAGCAGCGCGCCGAGCGGCCCCGCGGCCGCGGGCGCCTCGGCCGCATCGGCCCCTTGCGGGGTCTGCGCCGCAGCCGGGGCGAGCGACAGGGGCAGGCACAGCAGCGCCGCCGCGAGATGTCCCAGAGCGCGCATGGCCCCTCCCTTCCCGTCCTGGGGCGCGTTGGTAGCCCGGCGGAGACCGTCGGGACAACCCCGAGTCAGCCGTGCGCCCAGTCCCAGTAGAGCGCGCGGGCGCGGCTGAAGAAGGGCCCGGGCTGGAGCAGGCGGTCGTCGAAGCCTGTGATCGGCAGCACCTTGGCCATGTTGCCGGTGGAGAAGATCTCGTCCGCTGCGCGGAAGTCCTCCACCCGCAGAACGGTCTCCTCGACCCGCACGCCGTCGCGGCGCAGCAGGTCGATCACGCGCTGGCGGGTGACGCCGTTCAGGAACGTCCCGTTCGGAACCGGCGTCGCCACCACGCCGTCCTTCGCCAGAAAGACGTTGGCGGTGGCGAGTTCGGCGACGTTGCCCAGCGCGTCGCAGACCAACGCGTTGTCGAAGCCCCGGTCCGCGGCCTCGCGCAGCATGCGGGCGTTGTTGGGGTAGAGACAGGCGGCCTTGGCGTCGGTGGGCATGCAATCGAGCGTCGGCCGGCGGAAACGGGTGGTGGTGATGGTGAAGCCGTCCGGCGCCGGCATCGGGGCGCGCCACACGACCATGTGGAACCGGGTGCTCTCGGGGTCGGGCAGGACGGCGCGGGCGTCGCCGCGCTCGGCGGCGTAGGTGGGGCGGATGTAGAGCGCCTCGCCGGGGGCGAACTTCGCCACGCCCTCGCGCGCGATCTCCACGATCTCCCCCGGCCGCAGGGTGGGCTTGAGGCCCAGCGCGAGCGCCGAGGCGTTGACGCGGGCGCAGTGGCGGTCGAGGTCCGGCGTCACGCCCTCGAAGGCGCGGGCGCCGTCGAACACCACCGAGGCGAGCCAGGCGGCGTGGCTGCGCGCGGTCATCACCGGCGCGTCGCCGGCGACCCAGCGGCCGTCGATGAAGGTCCAGGTGTCGAGGTCATGATTCATGTCACTGCGTCCAGTCGTCGATGGCGGCGATCTCGTCGTCGTCGAGCCCCATGTGGTGGGCGATTTCGTGCACCAGAACATGGCGCACCAGCTCCTCCAGCGTCACGTTCCCCCGGTCGGCCCACTCGTCGAGGATCGGCCGGCGATAGAGCGTCACCCGGTCGGGCGGCGCGGCGTTGGCGCCCAGCAGGCGCTCGGTCTGCTCGATCCCGTCGTAGAGGCCGGTCAGATCGAACGGGTCGTCGACGCCAAGCTCGGCGAGCGTCTCGTCGTCGGGAAAGTCCTCGACCGCGATGACGAGGCCGGGACAGCGGGCGCGGAAGCCGCCCGGCAGGCCGGCGAAGGCGGCGCGGGCCAGCGCGTCGAGATCGGCGAGCGACGGCGCGGTCAGGGCGGCCCAGCCCTTCATGCCTCCCCGCGCTTGCGGTGCTCGAAGACGGTGTCGGGCGGTGTGGCGAGCAACTGCTCGACGTTCAGCGCCGCGATCGGGCCGAACTTGCCCGGCGCGCCGACGTCCTCGGCCTGAACGTGGTCCGCGGCGTTGCGCAGGGCGCGGCGGAAGGCCTCCACGATGCGCCAGCGCTGGCCGGGCCGCCCGAAGGCGGTCTCCAGCGCGTCGTGGTGGGTCTCGATCCACATCGCCGCGGCGGCGGCCACCTGCGGACAGGCGTAGGAGGTGCCGCTGACTTCCGCGGCCGGGTCCTCAGGGTCGTCGGCCCAGACAAACGCCGGCTCGCCGTTCGCCTTCAGATGAGCGGACGCGCGGTTGATGTCCACGGCGCGCGCCCAGACGTCGACGTGCTGGGGGTCTGCGTAGCCGAGGCGGGGATAATGCGTGTAGTGCCGACCGCTGACGGCGAAACCGCCCACGGCGATGGTGCGGGCGTAGCGCGCCGGCGTCACCACGCCGTCGATGAGCTGCCCCGCGGCGCAGACGACGATCATGCCGGCCTCGTAGGCGCGGTTGATCGCGGCGCGGGTCGTGCGGGCCATGCCGAGCTCGCCGCGCAGGGGCAGCCGGAAGGCGTCCCAGAACCCCGCCGGTCCGGGATTGCCCATGCTGATCGAGGCGACGCGGCACGGCCGGTCCAGCCCCAGCGCATGGTCCAGCGCGAAGCCGACGCACTCGGTGCGCGCGGGATAGCGGAACACCGGCCCGTTGGCGACGCGGTAGGGCACGACATGGGCGCCCGGCGCGGCGCCGATCAGCCGGTCCTTGTCGTTGGCGAGAATGACCGACAGCGTCTTGATCCCATGGTCGGGGAACTCGATGAGCGCCGCGATCTTTCCCGCGCCCCTGACCAGGGTCGAGACCGGGCCGAGCTGTCCGGCGGAAGGGTCGTGGTAGTTGATCCCCTCGGCCATGTGGATGTTCCCGGGCGGCGTCCCGTCCCCGGCGAAGCCGAGGCCCGGGTGCGGCGCCAACCCGGTGTCGATGTGGGCGATCCGCACCCGGCCGCTCCGCAACGCCCGCTGCGCCGCCTTCCAGAGCGCGTCGCCGTCTCCCGGCCCCAGATCCCTGACCACCATGCCCGCCCCCCCGTGATCCGCGCGCGCACCCTATGGCGCCGGGCGGGCGCGCGCGAGAGATGCGGGCGGCGCCGCTTTGCGCTATGGAGCCGCGGCGGGGGATCGAGCCATGCTGCGCGTGAACGACGACATCGCCATCGCCGACTGGGAGCTGAGCGAGAGCTTCACGCGCGCCTCCGGTCCCGGCGGGCAGAACGTCAACAAGGTCTCCAGCGCGGTCGCGCTGCGCTTCGAGGCCGAGCGCTCGCCGCATCTGGCCCCGGACGTGAAGGCGCGTCTCAAGCGGCTGGCGGGCCGGCGCTGGACGCTGGACGGCGCGCTGATCGTCACCGCCGAGACCCACCGCAGCCAGGCCCTGAACCGGCAGGAGGCGCGCGAGAAGCTCGTGGCCCTGATCGCCGCCGCGCTGGAGCGCCCGAAGCCCCGCCGGCCCACCCGCCCGACGCTGGCCAGCAAGCGCCGGCGGCTCGAGGCCAAGGCCGTCCGCGGGGCCGTCAAGGCGCTGCGCGGCGCGCCTGAATCCGAGGGCTGAGGGCCTTCCGTCGTCTCCCGCGCCGGGCGCTGACGCCGACCTCACGCCGCGCTGACGGCGCAGGGGGAATGTGCCCCCCGACCGGTTCGCGCATGCGGGCCTCGTGGACCGGCGATGTGCCCATGGCTCGCGACAGGCGCGTGACGGCGGGGCTGCGTGAACGCCACCGATCCGCCGCGCCGGGGAGAGGGAGAATCAGATGGCCAGGAAACCCAGGCGCGAGAACGACAGCGGCGACAGCCATCCCCAGCGGCTCATCATCGAATGCGCCGGCGGGGCCGGGATGACGGAGGCCGGCATGGCGGCCGGCGGCGTCTCCCGCGACCTGATGGCCGCGATCCGCGAGGCCGGAGCGACGCTCGACGCGAGCTTCGAGCCGGTGATGCTGCCCGCCGTCGCGGCGCAGGACCCGATGGACGGCGACTTCGACAACAGCACCCGCTTCTCGGTCTCGATGGACCCGTCGAACTGCACCGTGCTGATCGTCGCCGACGGCGACGCCGCGGCGGCCGAGAAGCTGGCCAAGCGCAGCGAGGTGCTCGGCGTCTTCGCCGACATGCCGATCGAGCCCTGCCTGATCTGCCCCGGCAGCCCGCCGATGGGCGACACGGCGCAGGTGGCCGGTCTGATCTGCGCCCGGACGCTGCACGCGCGCGGGATGGACGGGCTCGGCGTGCTGATGGCGATCGTCGACAGCGGGATCAACAAGGCGCATCTCGCGTCCCGCGGACTGACCCCGAGCATGGACGTGGGCCGAAGCTGGACCCCGGTCGCCGGACAGGTTCCCTTCGAGGCCCCGGTCGGCCACGGCACGATGTGCGCCTACGACGCGCTGATCGCCGCGCCGCGGGCCACGCTGCTCGACATCCAGCTGTTGCGCTCGCAGGCCGGCGGCGGCTTCGGGGGCTTCCTGTCCGACGCGGTGCGCGCCTACGCCCATCTGCGCCGGGTGATGGCGGCGCCGCGCCGGCCGGGAGAGACGCGCTCGCTGGTGGTCAACAACAGCTGGGGCATGTTCCACCCGAGCTGGGACTTTCCGGTCGGCCACCCGAGCAACTATTCCGACAACCCCAACCACCCGTTCAACCGCGCCGTGGCGTCGCTGGAGGCGGCGGGGGCGGACATCCTGTTCGCCGCCGGCAACTGCGGCTCGGACTGCCCGGACGGCCGCTGCCAGGGCCTGACCAACCGCACGATCTACGGCGCCAACGGCCACTCGGCGGTGCTGACGGTGGCGGGCGTGGACGTCTCCAGGACGCGCGTCGGCTATTCCAGCAAGGGGCCGGGGCGGCTGTCGCGCAACAAGCCCGACATCTCGGGCTACACCCACTTCGCCGGCTCGGGCGTCTATGCGGCGGACGGCGGCACCTCCGCCGCCTGCCCCGTGGTCGCCGGCGTCGTGGCCGCGGCGCGCACGAAGAAGCCCTATCTGCCGGGCAACGCCTCGGCCTCGCCCCACGCGATGCGCGAGCTGATCCGCAGCACGGCCCAGGACCTCGGCGCGGCGGGTTTCGACTTCGACACGGGCTACGGAGTGGTGAACGGCTGCGCGGTCGCCGACCGGATCGCGCCGCAGATCGGGCCGGTGGTGGACATCTGCCGCCGCTTCCCCGACCTGTGCCGCCGCCCTATCCCGGTCGACTTCTGTCGCCGGTTCCCGCAGCTCTGCCGGCCCGGGCCGATACCGGTCCCCGGCCGGGGTCCCATCCCGATCCCGGACCCCATTCCGGGGCCGATCCCCGGACCGATCCCGGGCCCCATCCCCGGCCCGCGCATCGGGCTGGAGGGGGAGCCGGGCGGCGGCGAGGAGGCGGGCGACATCGAACGGCTGCTCGCCGCGTTCTGGCGGATGGGCTACGATGACGCCCTCGGCGAGACGGCGCGCGCAGGCGCGCACGCCGAGCCGGCGGCGAAGGGCGGTGGCTGCGGCTGCGGCTGCCGCTGAACCGGCGCGGGAGGGACGAACATGACCGAACTGGTGCTGGTGCAACTCGTCCTTCCCGACGACGCCGCGACGCCGGAGGCCGCCGCCGCGCGGCTGGGCGTCGCGGTGAGCGATCTGGACGCCGGCTACGGCGTCGTCGCCACCGACCCCGACGCCGGGCTGCACGCGGTGATGCTGCGCGCGGCGCTGGCCGACGAGGTCGCAGCCCGGCTCGCCGGCGGCGACCCGGCGGAAGGCGTCTTCGCCAACCCGCGCATCGAGCCCTTCGGCCCGCCGGAGTAGTCGCCGGCGGGGCGGCGCTGTCACCGCCGGCGGGCGACCGCGTGGCCGAAGGGGGTGGGGGCGACGGCGCGCTCCAGCGTCGCCATGCCGTCGATGACGGTCCACGAGACGGTGAACGGATGATCGGGCCGGCTCAGGTGCTTGTCCTTGTAGCCCGCGACGCGGCGGAAGGCGCCCTCGCAGCGCAGGCCCGTCCGGGTCGCGACGGCCGGGCCGAGGCGCAGCTCGAAGCGGCGGCGGGTGTCGAAGACCGGAATGACCCGGTCGCAGGCCTGCGCCGCCGGCCGCGGGAGCAGCGCCGTCACCGCAGCGCTCAGCGGGTCGAGCGCATCGGCCATCGCCGCGACGTCGACGTCATAGCCGCGGTCGCGCAGGGGCGGGTCGGCGCGCAGCGCGAGGCCGGCGCCGCCGTAGCGCATCTCGACGCGCTGACGCTCGCGGCCGAACGCGCCGTCGGCCTCGAAGCGGACGGGCGACACCGTCGCGCCGTTCTCCGCCCCGCTGGCCTGCGCCTGGGCCGAGCCGGGGAACAGCAGCCCCGCGAGACCCGCGGCGCGCATGTCGGCGCGGGCCTCGTAGCGGGGGCCGTCGCGGGTGACGACCAGCGTCAGCTCGCCCCCGCGCAGGCCGCCGACGAAGACGTCGTAGCGCGCCTCGAAGGTCTCCGGCGCCGCCCCGGCCATCGCGCCGCCCGAGCCCAGCGCCGTGACCGCCGCCGCCAGCGCGCGCGTGATCGTGGTCCGCATCGCCGAATCCTCCCGCCGCGACCCGCCTTGCCGCAGCGCGAGCCTTCGCCGAAACAGGGGCGAAACGATGACGGACCGCGCCATGACCGACGCCGCCCCCGCGCAGGACGACACGGCGCGCCTCGCCGCCGCCGTCGCGGCGGGCGACCGGCGCGCGCTGGCCCGCGCCATCACGCTGGTGGAGAGCACGCGCGCCGACCACCGCACGCAGGCGCGCACGCTGCTCGCCGCGCTGGCCGGACGGGGCGACGCGCTGCGGCTGGGGCTGAGCGGCCCGCCCGGCGTCGGCAAGTCCACCTTCATCGAGCATCTGGGCATGATGCTGACCGCGAATGGCCGCAGGGTGGCGGTGCTGGCGGTGGACCCCTCCTCCACCCGCACCGGCGGCGCGGTGCTGGGCGACAAGACGCGCATGGAGCGGCTGGCCCGCGCGCCGGGCGCCTACATCCGCCCCTCCCCCTCCCGCGGCGAACTGGGCGGCGTGGCGCGGCGGACGCGCGAGGCGCTGGCGCTGGTGGAGGCGGCGGGCTTCGACGTCTGCATCGTCGAGACGGTGGGGGTGGGACAGTCCGAGACCATGGTCGCGGACATGACCGACGTCTTCGCCCTGCTGGTCGCGCCCGGCGGCGGCGACGACCTGCAGGGCGTCAAGCGCGGCGTGATGGAGGCCGCCGATCTGGTGATCGTCAACAAGGCCGACGGCGACCTGCTGCCCGCCGCGCGCCGCACCGCGGGCGACTACGCGGCCGCCCTGCGCCTGATGCGTCGCCGTCCCAACGACCCGGAGGGCTTTCCGGCAGCTCTGACCGTCTCGGCGCTGACCGAGGACGGGATGGCGGCGGCGTGGGAGGCGGTGGAGCGCCTCGACGCCGCACGCCGCGCCGCCGGGTGGCGGACGGCGCGGCGGCGCGCGCAGGCGGTGCGCTGGATGCACGCCGAGATCGAGGCGGGTCTGCGCGCGGCGCTGGCGGCCGATCCGGCGGTCGCGGCGAAGACGCGCGCCCTCGAATCACGGGTCGCCGAAGGCGCGCTGACCCCGGAAGCCGCCGCAGCCGAAGCGCTCGCGGCCTTCCGCATCGTCCGCTGATCCGTCCGCGGCGAACACGGGAGACAACCATCGCGCGTATTGTGGCGGAGCAGACGGCCAAGAGTTGAATTACTCAACCTGACAGCGAAATATGGAGCGAATATTTTACTTAACGCTTAGGCAAAAAATGTTTCACTGCGCGTTTATAAACGTTAAATTTGTTGAGTGGTTCAGTTTGGAGAATGAAGCATGTTCCAGTTTTTCCGGATCGCCGCCATTGGCGCGGCGCTGTCCCTGCCAGTCGCCGCGCAGGCGCTGACCGTCAACGACACCTTCAACGGCGTCAGCCTGACGGCGACGTTCGGCAACGCCGGCCATACGCCCGACGCCGTTCAGTTGCTGCCGACCTCGACCAACCTCCCCGGCGGGCTCGCGGACGGGAGCGTGGGCCCGTTCACGGGAAGCGTGAACAATCAACGCCGGTCGCCGTGGCTGGCCGACACCTTTTCGATCGGCGCCGACACGAGCGACTTCGCCGCGAGCGGCGCCTATATCGCCGCGATCCCGAAGCCGAACGCGCAAAGCGGGGCGACGACGTCGGTGACGGAGATGACCTATGGCGGGCTGCCGGGCGGGATCAGCTTCCTGTGGGGTTCGGTCGATCTCTACAACTCGCTGAGCTTCATCAGCGGCGGCGTCGAGGTCGCGACCTATGGCGGGACGGACCTGTGGAGCCTGTTCAACGCAAGCGGGGCCGGCATCGGCGCCGCGACGAACGGCAACTACCGCTTCAACGCGCATGTCATCTTCAGGGGCGACTTCGACGCGCTGACCTTCAAGACGACGCAGAACGCCTTCGAGATCGCCAACGTCGCGCCGGTCCCGCTGCCGGCGGCGGCGTGGTTGCTGATGGCCGCGCTCGGCGGGCTCGCGGCCCTGCGCCGCCGCCAGACCGTCGCAGCCTGACCGAGACGCCCGCATCGCGCCGCCGCCCGGGAGACCGGGCGGCGGTTCTCGTTCAAGCGCCGGCGTGACGTTCGGTTGACGCGCGGCGAGCATGCGGCTATGTGGCCGCTTCCAGATTTTCGACGCGCCGCGGCCCCGCCCCGCGCGAGCCAGGGTGAAACCGATGTCCCGTCGTTGCGAGCTGACCGGCAAGGGTGTGATGTCCGGCCACAACGTCAGCCACTCCAACATCAAGTCCAAGCGCCGCTATCTGCCGAACCTGCGTCCGGTGACGCTGGCCTCCGAGGCGCTCGGCCGGACCTACCGCTTCCGCATCGCCGCCGCGGCGATCCGCACGGTGGACCACCGCGGCGGCCTCGACGCGTTCCTGATGAAGGCGCGCGACGAGGAACTGAGCCCCCGCGCGCTCGACGTGAAGCGCGCGCTGGAGCGGGCCGCGGCCACGGCCTGATCGCCGCCCGGGGCATTCCCTTCCAGCGCCGGGCCGCCTAGGCTCGCCGCGCAAACGGGAACCGGGGACCTGCCCATGCCGCTCATCGACCGCCACACGCGCGGCGTCTACGTCATCGCCGCCACGCCCTTCTCCGACGACGGGGCGATGGACCTCGCGTCCATCGACCGCCTGACCGACTACTACGCCGAGCGCGGCGCCGATGGGCTGACGGTGCTGGGCGTGATGGGCGAGGCGCCCAAGCTGACGCCGGACGAGAGCCGCGCGGCGGTGAGCCGCTTCATCGACCGGGCGGGCGCCATGCCCGTCATCGTCGGCGTCTCGGCGGCGGGAATGGACGCGCTGGCCGGGCTGGCGAAGTTCTCGATGGACAAGGGCGCGGCGGGCGTGATGGTCGCGCCGATCCCCTCGCTGACCACCGAGGACACGGTGGCCAACTACTACGCCGCCGTCTGCGCCGCGCTGGGCCCGGACGTGCCGGTGTGCTTCCAGGACTATCCGCAGCTGACGGGCGTGCGCGTCTCGGCGGCCACGATCCTGAAGCTGACCCGCGACCACCCGCAGATCGTCATGCTCAAGCACGAGGACTGCCCCGGCTTCACCAAGCTCTCGGCGGTCCGGGCCGCGGAGCCCCGCATGTCCATCCTGTGCGGCAACGGCGGGCTCTACCTGCCGCAGGAACTGCAGCGCGGCGCAGACGGCGCGATGACCGGCTTCGCCTATCCCGAGATGCTTGTCGGCGTGGTCCAGAAGCACCTCGCCGGCGACGTCGACGGGGCGGAGGACCTGTTCGACGCATGGCTGCCCCTTATCCGGCACGAGCAGCAGCCCGGCGTCGGGCTGGCCATCCGCAAGGAGGTGCTGCGCCGCCGCGGGGCCATCGCCGCGTCGCGCGTCCGTGCGCCGGGGCCGCGGCTGAGCTCGGCCGACCTCGCCGAGCTGGACCGCCTGATCGCGCGCACCGAGGCGCGGGTGGCGGCCATGGGCCAGAAGCTCGCAGCATGAAGCTCGACCTCGCAATCCGCGGCGGGACGGTCGTCACCGCGGCCGACACCTGTCCCGCCGACATCGGCGTGCGCGACGGCAAGATCGTCGCCATCGCCGACAGCCTCGACGCTCCGGACGTCATCGACGCGACCGGCCTTCTGGTCCTGCCCGGCGGGATCGAGGCGCACGCCCACATCGCGCAGGAAAGCGCCACGGGGGGCATGACGGCCGACGACTACCGCACCGGCTCGGTCTCGGCGGCCTTCGGGGGCAATTCCTGCATCGTGCCCTTCGCCGCCCAGCACAAGGGCAAGGGGGTGATGGCCACGCTGGCCCTCTACGACGGGCGCGCGCAGGGGGCGTCATGCCTCGACTACTCCTATCACCTGATCGTCGGCGACCCAACGCCCGCGGCGCTGGCCGAGTTGCCGGGGGCCTTCGCGCGGGGGGTCACCTCGTTCAAGGTGTTCATGACCTACGACCTGATGAAGGTCGACGACGGCCAGTTCCTCGACATCCTCACCGTCGCCAGGGAACACGGCGCCATCACGATGGTCCACGCCGAGAACCACGGCATGATCGGCTGGATGAGCAAGCGCCTGACCGAGGCCGGGCACACCGCGCCGCGCTACCACGCGCCCAGCCACCCGGAGCTTGCGGAGGTGGAGGCGATCCACCGCGCCATCTGCCTCGCGCGGCTGGTGGACGCGCCGCTGGTGATCGTGCACGTCTCGACGCAGGCCGGCGCGCGACTGGTGGCGGAGGCGCGGGCGGAGGGCGCGAAGATCTTCGCCGAGACCTGCCCGCAATACCTGTTCCTCACCCGCGACGACCTCGACAGGCCCGGGATGGAGGGCGCCAAGTTCATGTGCTCGCCGCCCCTGCGCGACGCGGCGACGCAAGCCGCGCTGTGGGGGCATGTGCAGCGGGGCACCTTCACGCTCTGGTCCTCCGACCACGCGCCCTACCGCTTCGACGCCAGCGGCAAGCTCAGCAAGGGCCCCGACGCCAGTTTCAAGCAGATCGCCAACGGGATGCCGGGGATCGGGGTACGGCTGCCGCTGCTGTTCAGCGAGGGCGTGAACAAGGGCCGCATCACGCTGCAGCAGTTCGCGGCGCTGTCGGCGACCAACGCGGCGCGGCTCTACGGGCTGACCGGCAAGGGCTCGGTGCGGGTGGGCGCCGACGCGGACCTCGCGCTGTGGGACCCGACGCTTGAGCGCGCGGTGACGGCGGCCGACCAGCACGACGCGATGGACTACACCCCCTTCGAGGGGATGCGCCTGACCGGCTGGCCGGTGACGGTGCTGAGCCGCGGCGCCCGCGTGATCGAGCGCGGCGCCTTCGTCGGCGACCCCGGCCACGGCCGGTTCGTGGCGCGCGCGCGGGCCGACATGACGGGCGTGCCGGGAACGCGGGCGCCGGAGCTGGACCCGTCCACCAACTTCGGGGCGAGGATCGCCCCATGACGCTCCCGGCGAAGCCGATCGTCGTCGTCAACCCGAACTCCAACGAGGCCGTCACCGAGGGTCTGCGCACGGCGCTGGCCCCCTTCGCGGCGGCGGCGCCGATCGAGTGCCTGACGCTGGCTGAGGGGCCGTTCGGCATCGAGAGCCAGCTCGACAGCGACGGCGTCGTGCTGCCGCTGGCGGCGCTGGCGCGGGCGCGGACCGACGCGGGCGCCTTCGTGATCGCGTGCTACTCCGACCCCGGGCTGGACGCCTGCCGCAGCGTGACGGCGACGCCGGTGTTCGGCATCCAGGAGGCGGGCGTGATGACCGCGCTGGCGCGGGCGGACCGGTTCGGGGTCATCGCGATCCGCGACGCCTCGATCCTGCGCCACCGCCGCGCCATGCGCCGCATGGGCGCGCTCGACCGGCTGGCCGGCGAGCGGGCGCTGGACATGAGCGTGGCCGACACCGCAGGGACCGCCGCCTTCGCCCGGCTGGTCGAGGTCGGGACCGCGTTGAAGGGCGACGGGGCGGAGGCGGTGATTCTCGGCTGCGCCGGCATGGCGCGTCACCGGGCGCCGCTGGAGGCGGAGCTGGGCGTGCCGGTGATCGACCCGACCCAGGCCGCGGTCGCGATGGCGCTGGGCGCGGTGCTGACGGGCTAGACCGTCAGCGGCACCACGGCCTGCGCGTCCCAGCTCAGCCGCACCGGGTCTTCCCAGAGGATGGTCTGCTCCTGCAGGCGCACGCGGTTGGTGCGCAGGGCCCGGGCGCGGGAGCCGTCCGTCAGCCGCACCTTGTAGACCGAGACGTCGCCCATGTAGGCGATGTCCTCGACCACCCCGTCCAGCGCGTTCTCGCCCGGGGCCGGAGCGTCGTCGCCGCGCTTCTCGATCAGGAGCTTCTCGGGGCGCAGCGCCACCGCCACGGCCGCCCCGCGCGCCGCCTCGATCGGCCGTCCGGCACGCACCGAGCCGCCCGCCTTCAGCGCCACCGTCCCCGCCGCCGGGTCTTCGGCGGCGCCTTCGAGGATGTTCACGTCGCCGATGAACTCGGCGACGTAGCGGCTGTTGGGCCCCTCGTAGACCTCGCGCGGCTCGCCGAGCTGGGCGATGCGGCCCTCGCGCATCACCGCGAGCCGGGTGGCCACCGTCATCGCCTCCTCCTGGTCGTGGGTGACGATGACGAAGGTCAGGCCGAGCGATTCCTGGATGTTGATCAGCTCGAACTGGGTCTCCTCGCGCAGCTTCTTGTCCAGCGCCCCCAGCGGCTCGTCGAGCAGCAGCAGCTTCGGCTTCTTCGCCAGCGCCCGCGCCAGCGCCACGCGCTGGCGCTGGCCGCCCGACAGCTGGTGCGGCTTGCGCTTGGCGAAGCGCTCCAGCTGCGTCAGGGCCAGCATCTGCTGCACGCGCGCGGCGATCTCGCCGGCGGGGGCGCGGTCCATCTCCAGCCCGAAGGCGATGTTCTTCTCCACGCTCATGTGGGGAAACAGCGCGTAGGACTGGAACATCATGTTCACCGGCCGCTCGTAGGGCGGCACGGCGGTCAGGTCCTGCCCGGCGAGTTCGATGGCGCCGGAAGTGGGCGTCTCGAACCCCGCGAGCATCCGCAGCAGCGTGGTCTTGCCGCAGCCCGAGGGTCCGAGCAACGCGAAGAATTCGCCGGAATAGATGTCGAGCGAAACGTGATCGATCGCGCGGGCGTCGCCGAAATCCTTCACCACGTCGCGGATGCGCAGGTGGGGAACGGCCGCGGGATCCTTCCAGGGCGCGAAGGAGGAGCCGCTGGCGGCCCGGCGCACATCGTTCATCGGGCTGGCCCCCAAGGCGTCCGCCCCGCCGCGGCCGGCGGGGCGCTGGTCGGTCGAAGGGCGCTCAGGCGCCGGTGCGCACCTGGGTCCAGAGACGGGTGATCGTGCGCTGCAGGCGCACGTCGAAGGGCGAGACGACGTAGAGCTTGTTCATCGTCTCGTCATCGGGATAGATCGCAGCATCGCCGATGACGTCCTCGTTCAGGAATTCCTTCGAGGCGAGATTGCCATTCGCATAGTAGACGTAGTTCGACGCTTTGGCCATGACTTCGGGGCGCATGATGTAGTCGAGGAAGGCGTGCGCGGCTTCGACGTTCGGGGCGTCGGCCGGGATCGCCATGTTGTCGAACCACATCAGCGCGCCCTCCTGCGGGATGACGTATTCGACCGTCACGCCGCGGTCAGCCTCGGCGGCGCGGTCGCGGGCCTGCAGGATGTCGCCCGACCAACCGACCGCGAGGCAGATGTCGCCGTTGGCCAGCGCGTTGATGTATTCGGAGCTGTGAAACTTCTGGATGTGCGGCCGGATGGTCATCAGCAGCTCGGTCGCCTTCTCGTAGTCGGCGGCTTCCTTGCTGTCGGGCTCCAGACCCAGATAGTTGAGCGCGGCGCGGAACGCCTCGTCGGGGGCGTCGAGCATCATCACCCCGCAATCGGCCAGCTTGGCGATCTGCTCTGGGTCGAAGACAACGGACCAGCTGTCGATTTCCTCGACGCCGAGCCGCTCGCGCACCATGTCGACGTTATAGCCGATGCCGGTTGTGCCCCACATGTAGTTGATGGAATAGGTGTTGCCGGGATCGTACTTCGCGGTGCGCTCGCTGACGACAGGCCACATGTTGGCGAGGTTCGGCAGCTTGTCCTTCTGCAGCGGCTGGTAGACGCCGGCCTGGATCTGGCGCTGCAGGAAGGTGCCGGTCGGCACGACGATGTCGTAGCCCGAACCGCCGGCGAGCAGCTTGGTCTCCAGCATCTCGTTGCTGTCGTAGACGTCGTAGACCACGCGGATGCCGGTCTCGGCGGTGAACTCCTCGAGAATGCTCTCGTCGATGTAGTCCGACCAGTTGTAGATGTTGACCACGCGGTCCTGCGCGGCGGCGGAAGACGCGGCCGCGAGGGCCGCCAGCAGTGCGATGCGCATCATCGGTCTCGGGTCCCCGTGTCAGCTTGGGCCAGTCTCTGACCGCGACACTAGCGGCTCTGTTGCGGCGCGCAACGGCCCTCGCGCGTCACGCGGCGCGGCGCTCGGGCAGGCCGCCGCGGCGGATGACGAAATCGACGATCTCGGCCACGCCGACGCCATGCTTGACCTGCGCGAACACGAAGGGCCGCGCGCCCCGCTGGGCGCGGGCGTCGCGCTCCATCACCTCCAGCGAGGCGCCGACATGGGGGGCGAGGTCGGTCTTGTTGATGATCAGCATGTCCGAGCGCGTGATTCCGGGCCCGCCCTTGCGGGGGATCTTGTCGCCCGCGCAGACGTCGATGACGTAGAGCGTCAGGTCGGCCAGCTCCGGCGAGAACGTCGCCGAAAGGTTGTCGCCGCCCGATTCGATCAGCACGAGGTCGAGGTCGGGGAACTTCGCCCGCATCTCGGCCACCGCGGCGAGGTTGATCGACGCGTCCTCGCGGATGGCCGTGTGGGGGCAGCCGCCGGTCTCCACGCCCATGATCCGCTCCAGCGGCAGGGCCTGGGCGCGCATCAGGAATTCGGCGTCCTCGCGGGTGTAGATGTCGTTGGTGATCGCCGCGATGGAGTAGCGGTCGCGGAAGGCGCGGCAGAGCGCGGCGGTCAGGTGCGTCTTGCCGGCGCCGACGGGGCCGCCGATGCCGACGCGCAGGGGTCCGTGCGGGGATGTCATGTGCGAAACAGCCTCGGCTCCAGGGTCTCGTGGCGCATCGAGGCCACGTCGCAGCCTAGGGCGCAGCCGCCGAGGTCGTCCAGCGTCGCGCCCTCCGCTTCGGCCGCCACGGCGGCGCAGAGCGGCGAGAGCGCGGCCGTCACGCGCTGGCCGTCGGTCTGGCCGAGCGGAATCAGCCGCAGGCCGGCGCCGACGAGATTGGCGCTCCACGCCTGCAGGAAGTGCAGCAGCACGGGGCCCAGCGGCAACTGGTGCGCCGCGGCGGCGCGGCCGGCCGCGACCGGGTAGGCGGCGGGCGCGGCGCCGAGGCCGGGGGCGGGCCAGGCGGCGGCGACGGTCGCGGCGAAGGCTGACCCTTGCGCCAGGGTCTCCAGCCGCCGCTCGCGCGAGGGGTTCAGCGCGGCGGCGAGGTCGGCGATCTCCGGATCGTGGGGCGCTCGCCACGCGGCGGCGAGCAGGATGGCGTCGGCGCGGCCGGCCCCCTGCCCCAGCGCCGTCGCCACCCAGTCCTGCAGGCTCGCGCGGTCGTGCACGGCCCCGTGCGCCACCGCGGTCTCCAGCCCGTGGCTGTAGGCGAAGGCGCCGACCGGGAAGGCCGGCGAGAACCACGCCGCGAGCATGAGGCGCTGGGCCGCCTCAGTGCTCGTGCGCATGGGTGCGGCCGTGGCCGTAGGCGCCGCCCTCGGGGTCGAAGGGCGCCTCGATTTGGGCGATGCGGGCGCCCTGATGCTCCAGCATGTGTTCGATCACGTGATCGGGGCGGATCAGCAGCCGGTCGGGCTCGATCTGGCAGGCGAGGTGGCGGTTGCCGAGATGCCAGGCGAGCCGCATCAGGTGGTGGGGGCCGTCGCCGCGCACCTCCACCAGCCGCTCGGGCGTCGCCTCCACCGCCACGGTGCGGCCGTCGGTCAGCAGCAGGCGGCAGCCATGGGGCAGATGCGTCGCCTCGGCGAGGTCCACCAGCACCTGCGCGCCGCCGGCGGTGTCGATGACGCCGCGGCGCAGCCACCGGCCCTCCCACGGCAGGCGGGCGACGTCGAAGGGGGCGGGGGCGCCGTCGGGCGCGATCTCGCGGGCGGTCAGCATCAGGCGGCCCTGGCTCCCTTCTCCATCGCCGCCCGCAGCGCCGGGCGGGCGCGCAGGCGGTCGAAATAGGCCCCGACCGTTCCGCCGGGCAGGTCGAACTTCGCCGCGACGGCCCAGCCCGCGCAATGGCCCAGCAGCAGGTCGGGCACGGTGAAGCCCTCAGTCACGAACTCCCGGTCGCCGAGGCGGCGCTCCAGCGTGCGCATGGCCTTGGCGAACTCGGCGCGCGCCGTCTCCTTGACGGCGGGCACGCGCAGGGGCTCGGGCAGCACGAAACTGTGCTTGCCGGCGGTCCACAGGGCGCCCTCGATCTCGTCGACGCAGAACTGGGTGAAGCCGTCCTGCCGCGCGCGGGCCAGCGTGCCGGCGGGGTGGGTGAAGCGGCCATGGCGATCGGCGAGATACTGCACGATGGCCACCGAATCGATGAGCGCCTCGCCGTCGACGGCGAGGACGGGGATCTTGCCCTCCGCGTTCACCGCCAGCACGGCGTCGGAGTGCGGGCCGCAGGAGACCTGGACGTAGGGCTCGCCCAACTCCTCCAGCATCCAGAGCACGCGCACAGCGCGCGAGCGTATCGCACCGTAGACCGTGTACACGCCGCCTCCCCTTCCAACCCGCGCGCAGCATCGACGCCCGCGCGCCGCGCCGCAAGCCATGCGCTGCGCGCATGACGCCCGTGCGACAAGCGGGCTTCCGTGCGGCGCTTTCGGGGCCATGTATGCAAAGATGTGTAGCTTGGAAGGCGCCCGCCGTCATGGTTTTCGCATATCGCCTGCTCGCCGCCGCGCTGTTCGCCGCGGCCCCCGCCCTCGCTGGCGCCGTCACCTGGACCGAGGCGCTGGACGCTCCCGGAGGGTCCTTCAGCGGCGACTGGAGCAAGCCCACCGCCGTGGCGCAGGGCGTGACGCGCATCACGGGAACCGGCGCGCAGAACGACTTCGACATCCTGTCGTTCAGCGGTCTCGCGCCCGGCGCGCAGCGCTTCGACTTCACGTTCGCCGGGCCCGACGGGGCCGGGAATTCGTATTCGGCCGGCGGCGTCGTGAAATTCTCGACCGAGCCCTTCCGCTGGGGCTGGGACGGGAAGGACGCCTTCGGCTTCCAGCTCGGCAAGAAAACGCTGTCCAGCGCCGCAACCCTCGCGCTCGCGGATACGTTCGCGGGCGGCGATCTGTTCGTGGCGTTGTATTTCACCCACGGCAGGCTCGACTGGGGCCTCGACGCGCCGTCCAATGCGCAGGCCTCGCTTGAGGCGCCGGCGGCGGTGCCGCTGCCTGCCGCGGGGCTGATGCTGATCGCCGCGATGGCGGGGCTGGCGGTGTTTCGCCGCCGCGCCTGACCCACCCCCGGGGTCGAGCGCTCAGAGGTCGAAGTCGCCGAAATCGCCGGCGTCGTCGTCGAAGGCGATCTCCTCGTCGCCCAGCTCCGCCGCATCGGCGGAGCCGCCGAACAGGCTGGACAGGGCGCCGGCGAGCAACACCCCGCCCGCCACGCCCATCGCGGTCTGCGCCGCGCCGGCGAGAAAGCCGCCCGCCGCCGGGCGCGCCGCAGGACGACCCCAGGGCCCTGAGGCGGCCTGTTCGCGGTGGCCGTAGCCCGGGGCGCGGATCGGCCGGCCCTCGGCCTCGGCGAGTCGCTCCTCGGCCTGCTTCAACGCCTGCTCCTGCGCCACGATCGTCTGCGCCATGTAGTAGGCGGCGCCCGGCTGCGCGGCGAGGCGGCGGGCGATGTAGCCCTCGGCCTGCGGGTCGCGGGCCGGCGCGCGGTCCTCGAAGTCGGCGAGCCTGGCGAAAAGCCGCTCGATGGCGGCGCGGTCGTTGGCGTCCATTGGGTGCGGCCTCCCGGTTCACGAATGCGTTGTCGATGTGGGGTGGCGCCGGCCGCACGACAACGCATTGGAAACTTCCGTGACCCATTCATTGCATGAGTCCGATGATCGAACGGAGCGATTCATGCCCCAGGCAAACCGGCTCTCCGTCGCTTGCCGCGCCGCTGCGGCGACACGGGAGCGCCCCTCGCCTATGCACGCCGTGCTGGCGCTGGCGCTGCTGATCATCGCGGCGCTGTCGGCGCCGCCGGCGCTGCGCGCGCTGGCGTCCATCCCCGCCCAGAACCCGCCGCCCGCCGCCCCGTCCCTCCGCGAGCGGGCCGCGCCGCCGATGGTCCGACCCTCGGGCGCCGCGACGCAGGCGCTGGCGGCGGCCTTCGCCCCTCGATCCGGGCGATCCGCGGCGCGCGTGGCGCGCGCCTGAACCGCCGCCGGGGCGCTCCGGGCGGTGGAGCATTGCGCAACCACGGGGCCTTCGGCGGCGCGCGCGCATCGACGCCGACCCCGCCCCTCCGTTCATGGACGATGGCCCGGCCGCCATGCTCAAGCCGGCGCCGGGCCGAGGCTCAGGCGGGCGGGACGCGGCCGACGACCTCCACCTCCGCGCCCAGCCGGAACACCACGATCTCGCCCGAGGTCGGAAAGACGCCCGTCAGCGCGGTGATGTTGACCTGATGCGTGACGCAGAACGCGCTCTCGCCGGGCGGCAGGGCGGCTAGCAGCGCGAGGGTCGCCGCGGTCTGCGCGCCCGCGGTGGAGCGGTCGCCGAAGAAGGAGTTCAGCGGCTCGGCGACGCGCACCGGGCCGATGTCCATCAGCAGCGCCGTCTCCATGCAGCGATCCCACGCCGAGCTCAGCACGTGGGCCACGCGCGCCCCCGACCCGCGGACCAGGGCGCCAGCCGCGCGGGCCTGGGCGCGGCCCACCTCGTTCAGGCGGCGTTGGGTCGCGGGGTCGTCGAGGCGGAAGCCGGGCGGGTCGCCGCCGCCGGGGGCCAGCGCATGGCGCATCATGGCGTGCACGCCCGGCTCGCCGAGGCGGCCCAGCCGGGCCGCCGCGGCGCGCGCGGCGAAGGGGAGCAGGAGCGCGGCGAGCGCGCTGCGTCGGTTGATCGCGATCATGGGCGTGTTGTGGCTCCCCGGCCGCGTCGATCAACCTCGACCGCCCCCTCGACGGCGCGGCGACCAACCCGCTATGGCTGGTCCGAACTCCCGTCGACGGCCCCGGAGGGCCAGCAGCCATGATCTTTCCCGACCTGAAGGACGCCCACGTTCTGGTGACGGGCGGCGGCTCGGGCATCGGCGCGGCGCTGGTGGACGCGTTCCTCGGACAGGGGTCGCGCGTCAGCTTCATCGACATCCTCGACGGCGCCGCCTTCGCGCAGGCGATGGGCGAAAGGCATGGCGCGGCGCCGCTCTGGATCGAGGCCGACCTGACCGACCTCGCCGCCATCGAGGAAGCCGTGGCGCGGGCGCGCGCGGCGCAGGGGCCGGTCGCGCGGCTGATCTGCAACGCGGCGCGCGACACGCGCACGACGCTGGGGGCGGTGGACGGCGCGACGTGGGACGCGCTGCAGGCCGTCAACCTGCGCCACGCCTATTTCACCGCGCAGGCCTGCGCCGAGGACCTGAAGGCGGCCGGCGGCGCCATCGTGAACTTCACCTCCACCAGCTATCTGATCGCGGTGGCCGATCTGCAGGTCTACATGGCCGCCAAGGCCGGGATCGTCGGGCTGACCCGGGGCCAGGCGCGCGACTTCGGCCGCTTCGGGGTGCGCGCCAACGCGCTGGCGCCGGGCTGGGTGATGACCGAACGCCAGCGGACGATGTGGGCGACGCCCGAGGCGGTGGCGAGCCACCTCTCCCAGCAGTGCATCGGCCGCGAGATAGCCCCCGAGGAGATGGCCGGGCCGTGCCTGTTCCTCGCCTCCGACGCGGCCTCGGCGGTGACGGGGCAGGTGCTGCTGGCCGATCTCGGCCGCGACTGAGGGCGCCTGTCCGCGCGGCGCCGGCGCCCGCCGATTGGGCGCCTCGGCGGTTTTGCGCCGCGCCGGCGCGCGCGCCCCTTGCGTCCGGCGCGGGGGCTGCATGATGGGCGCCATGCGTCCGCTCGGCCCCAACGACCGCAACGCCTGGACCGCTTCGGAGGCGGGCGCAGACCTCGTGCGCCCGGCGTCGCCGCCGCGCCCGGCGACGATCGCCAGCCTGCCCAAGCCCGCCCGCGTCGATCTCGCCCGCGCCGCGTTGCTGGTCATCGACATGCAGAACGACTTCCTGCACCCCGACGGCTGGCTGGCCGGGATCGGCGTCGACGTGACGCCCGCGCGCGCCTGCATCGCGCCGCTGGCGCGGCTCGTCCCCGCCGCGCGCGCAGCCGGGCTGCCGGTGGTCTGGATCAACTGGGGCGTGCGCCCCGACCGCGCCAACCTCTCGCCGGCGCTGCTGCACGTCTACGACGGCGCGGCGCGGGGAGCGGGGTTGGGCGAGCCATGCGGCCCGCGCGGCGCGAAAGCGTTGACCGAAGGCTCGTGGTCGGCCGAAGTGGTCGCGGAACTGAAGCCCCATCCGGACGACCTCCGCGTCGCCAAGCACCGGATGAGCGGGTTCTGGGACACGCCGCTGGACGCCATCCTGCGCAACCTGCGCGTGGACACGCTGTTCTTCGGCGGCGTCAACGCCGACCAGTGCGTGCTGCACACGCTCGCCGACGCGAACTTCCTCGGCTACGACACCGTGCTGGTGGAGGACGCGACCGCGACCACCTCGCCCGACTTCTGCCTCGCCGCGACCCTTTACAACTGTCGCCAGATCTTCGGCTTCACCGTCGCGACAGAGGCCCTCATCACCGCCATGGAGCACGCTGCATGATCGCCGGCCCAGTCGCCAAGCAGGCCGAGGACCTGCGCGCCTTCCGCATCAGCCCGAAGGACAGCAACTACTTCGCCTGCCTCGCCGACCCGGTGGTCGAGGGCGCGCCTTTCACCATGATCGTGGAGATATACGAACCCGGCGGCGCGACCCCGCCGAACACGCACCAGATCGCGCACGAGCTGTTCTTCATCCTGAAGGGCGAGGGCAAGGGCTATTGCGACGGCGCCGAGGTGGACCTGCGCGCCGGCGCAACGCTTCTGATCCCGCCCGGAAAGGAGCATGTCGTCAGGAACACCGGCCCCGGCAAGCTCTACGCGCTGACCGTGATGGCGCCGAACGAGGATTTCGCCGAGATGATCCATGGCGGCCAGCCGGTGACGCTGGACGCCGAGGATATCGCCGTGCTGACCGGAAAGGCCTGAGCGTGGAGCTGAACCTGCCCGACGTGAAGGCCGAGGTGGAGGCCGCCTTCGCCGCCTACGAGGCTGCGCTGGTCGGCAACGACGTGGCCACGCTGGACGCGCTGTTCTGGGACCACGAGCTGACGATCCGCTACGGCGCGGGCGAATCGCTCTACGGGCGCGCGGAGATCCTGGCCTTCCGCAAGGCACGGCCCTCGCAGGGACTCGAGCGCACGTTGCGCCGCACCGTGATCACCACCTTCGGTCGCGACATGGCCACGGCCAACACCGAGTTCGAGCGTGGCGGACGCATCGGCCGCCAGAGCCAGACCTGGGCGCGCCTGCCCGAGGGCTGGCGCGTCGTGGCGGCCCATGTGTCGTTCCTGCCGGGTTGAACAGCTTGCCGCAGCGCGGCGCCGGCGTATGATCCGGCCGCGCCAGCCGAGAGGGAAGCACGCCGATGATCGACGCACCCGAGACCGTTCTGGTCGACGCCACGCGCGTCAGCTGCGAGGGGCAGGGCGGCGCGCTGGGCCACCCGCGGGTCTGGTATGTCATCGGCGAGGCGGGCTTCGTCGAGTGCAAGTACTGCGACCGCCGCTTCGTGCGGAAGGGCGGGCCGGCGGATCGGTAGATCGCCAGCCGGCGCCGCGCGCCGGCCATGAACCCCGGGCCGCCCCTATGCCGGGGCCCGATCGGTCGGGCAAGCTGTAGAGCGCATTGGCCTTGACGGCATCATGCGCCGCGACGATCAACCGGCGGTTGATTGCGGGCGGGGTGCATGTCACGATGAGATAGCGCTCTGTGTGGCTTGGAGGTTTCCATGAAATTCCTCGCGATGGCCGCTCTTGTTTTTGCCTCGACCTCACCCGCATTAGCGACAACAGTCTTGCAGCCGGTCTCAGTTACATCAAGTATAAATTCCAACTCTCCTAACACGTTGCCGAACCTCATCAACCAATCAAATTTGAGCGTAAAGTATTCTAGCGGCGTTACGAGTTTTGACGACTACATTGACCTGTCACCAACCGATACCAACAATAGCAATGCATTATGGGTTGGTCAGATTGGTGTGTTTTCAGCCGATCTGATATTCGATCTTGGTGATGTATTCAGCCTGAGCGGTCTTGCGTTGTGGAACCGCGTTGTCGCGACACAGGGTGTCAAGGACTTCGAGCTGACGGGCTCGACAACAGAGGACTTTTCGTCGCCGACACTCATCGGGTCCTTCGTCGCCGCTCCCGGCATCGGCACGCCGTTCGACCTCGTGCCCGTTCAGCATTTCGACTTTCCGGAAACGCTGGCCCGATACGTCATGCTCTCCGTGACATCGGTGCATGGCGCGTGTTGCGTCAGTCTGGGCGAGGTGGCCTTTCGGGGAGCGCCGCCTGTGGCGCCGATACCCCTGCCGGGCGGCGTGCTCGGCGCCATGACAGCCTTTGCGCTGCTGGGGTTCGTGGCGCGCCGGAGGACCGGCTTGGCCCAGTAGAGCCGGGGCCGTCGCCCATCCCGGCGTCATCGCGCGGCGGCGACGGTCAGCCGAGGTCGGGCGGCCACGGGCGCGCGTCCTCCGCCCCGATCCAGGCGGCCACCCAGTCGGGGACGGTCGCGGGCGGAGCGGCCCCGCCGAGCGCCTCCAGCACCGCGTCGGTCGGCACGATGCCCTTGCGGTCGGTGACGCAGGTGCGCATCAGGCCGGCCGACACCGCCTCGCCGCGAACCCGCATCACCTGATGGATGTAGAACCACCGCGCGTCGCACCCCACGGGGCGAGTGAACAGGCGGATGCGGTCGAAGGCGCGCACCCGGCGGCGATAGCGCACCGAGGCGCCGCCCACCGCGAAG
>DAINOD010000044.1:0-23283 GCA_036735545.1 Rubrimonas sp.
GCTGATCGAGGAGTTCATGGTGCAGGCCAACGTCTGCGCCGCCGAGACGCTGGAGGCCCACCGCCGCCCCCTCGTCTACCGCGTCCACGAGGAGCCGGCGCCGGAGAAGCTCGACGCGCTGCGCGAGCAGGTGGAGACGGTGGGCCTGACGCTGGCCAAGGGGCAGGTGCTGAAGACGCGCCACCTCAACGCGCTGCTGGACGCCGCCGCCGGGACGGACGTGGCGGAGCTGGTGAACATCGGCGTGCTGCGCGCGCAGACGCAGGCCTATTACAGCCCGCAGAACTTCGGCCATTTCGGGCTGGCGCTGCGCGCCTACGCGCATTTCACCTCGCCGATCCGCCGCTACGCCGACCTTCTGGTCCACCGCGCGCTGATCGCCGCGCACCGCTGGGGCCCCGATCCGCGCCACGACGGCCAGACGCCGGAGGAGGCCGACCGCCTGGGCGACACCGCCAAGCTGATCTCGCTGACGGAGCGCCGCGCCATGGAGGCCGAGCGCGACACCACCGACCGCTACCTCGCCGCGTGGCTGTCGGAGCGCGAGGGCGCGGAGTTCGAGGGGCGCGTCTCGGGCGTGGCGAAGTTCGGGCTGTTCGTGAAGCTGGCCGACAGCGGCGCGGACGGGCTGGTGCCGATCTCGACGCTGGGCAGCGAATACTGGCGCTTCGACGCCGCCCACCAGACGCTGACCGGCGAGCGCTCGGGCAAGGTCATCGCCATCGGCGCACGGGTGCTGGTGCGGCTGGCGGAGGCTGTCCCGGTCACCGGCGGCCTGCGCTTCGAGCTGCTGGAGGTGCAGGGCGAGGGCCGCATCCCCACCGGCCAGCGCCGCGGCGGCCCCTCGCCCCAGCGCAAGCTCGCCCGCGCCAAGCTCTCCGCCGCCAAGGCGCGGCGCAAGGAGAAGCGCAGCCGCTGACCGCGCGCCGCCGACTGCGGCGCCGGTCGCCAGGGGGCGCCTGTTTCGTGGGCAACGCGCGCCGGCCCCGTCTTGCGCACAGGCGCGTCATTGCGCGTGACGCGGCGACGCGCCTAGGTCATGCTCAGCGAAAATCCGAGCGCGCGCCCGCGAGGTCCGCGCCGCCGACACGGGAGAAGACCATGAACGCATCTTTGCGCGCAGCGACCTGCGCAGCCGCGCTGTTGGCCGCGGCGCCCGCCGCCGCCACGGACGTCAAGTTCATGATGGACTGGGCGTGGCAGGGCCCGCAGGCCTTCGCGCTGATGGCCGCCAACGCCGGGTGTTTCCAGCAGGGCGGCGTGAACATCACCCTCGACCGCGGCTTCGGCTCGGGCCGCGTGCCGGTGGAGCTGGCCTCGGGAACCTACCAGATGGGTGTCGCCGACATCAATCCGACATTCAAGTTCCGCGCCGAGAACCCTGATTCCGATGTCATTTCCGTGGGCGTCCTGTTCGAAGGCAGCCCGCTCATGGCGGTGGTGAAGGCCGACAGCGGCATCAACGAACCGAAGGATCTGGAGGGCAAGACGCTGGCCGCGCCGGACTTCGACGCCGGCCGCCAGCTGTTCCCTATCTTCGCCACCGCCACCGGCATCGACGCCAGCACGATCAACTGGTTGTCCGTGCGGCCGGAACTGCGTGAGCCGATGCTGGTGCAGGGCCAGGCGGACGGCGTGACGGGCTTTCTCACCTCCTCGGTGCCGAGCCTGATGGCGCTCGGCATGAAGGAGGAGGACCTGCGCGTCTTCAAGTATAAGGATTACGGGGTCGAGCTCTACTCCACCGCGATCCTGACCACGCGCGCCTTCGCCGACGCCAACCCCGAGGCGGTGCGCACCGTGGTCGCCTGCATGATCGAGGGCGTGCGCATGGCCGCCGCGGACCCGCAGGGCGCCATCGCTGCGCTGAAGGCGCACGAGCCGCTGACCGACGAGGCGGTGGAGCTGCTCCGCTGGCGGATCACCATCGACGACATGCTCAAGACCGAGGACGCGCTGGCGGGCGGCATCTCCAACGTCGACATGGATCGGCTGCAGCGCGGCATCTCGGCGGTCGAGGACGCCTACGGACTGCCCAACGCGCTGAAGGCCGAGGACGTCTACGACCCGTCCTTCCTGCCCGACCTCGACGCGCGGCGCCTGATGTGATGACGCAGCCCTTCGTCGACATGACGGACGTCGACCTGCGCTACGGCGGCGAGGTCGACGGCACGCTGGCCCTTTCGGGGGCCGGCCTGCGCGTGATGAAGGGCGACTTCGTCGCCGTGGTCGGTCCCTCGGGATGCGGCAAGTCCACGCTCATGAAGGCGGTGGCCGGGCTCTGGCCTGTCAGCCGCGGCCGTGTCGTGGTGGCGGGCCAGCCGGTGCGCAAGCCGCTGTCCATCGTCGGCATGGCTTTCCAGAACGCGACGCTCCTGCCCTGGCGCACGGTGCTGGGCAACGTCATGCTGCCGCTGGAGGTGGTGGAGCCCCACCGCCGCCGCCTGCGCGCCGAGCGGCAGGCCTACGAGGCGAAGGCGCTGGACCTGCTCAAGCTGGTGGGGCTCGGCGGCTTCGAGAAAAAGCAGCCGTGGCAGTTGTCGGGGGGGATGCAGCAGCGCGCCTCGCTATGCCGGGCGCTGATCCACGACCCTGAACTGCTGATGCTCGACGAGCCCTTCGGCGCGCTCGACATGTTCACCCGCGAGGAGTTGTGGGAGGTGATGCAGGAGTTGTGGATGACCCGGCGACCGACCGTCATCCTCGTCACTCACGACCTGCGCGAGGCGGTGTTCCTCGCCGACACGGTGCATGTGATGAGCGCGCGGCCCGGCCGGATGATCCACAGCCGCGCCATCGAGTTGCCCCGACCCCGGACGCTGGAGAGCACCTACGAGGCCGCCTTCACCGACTACACCCACGAATTGCGCGCCCACATCTCCCACGCCCGCGCCCAGGCCGCCTGAGGTCCGCCATGACCATCGCCGAGACCGCCCCCGCCCCTGCCGAAGCCCGCCCCCGCGCGCCGCTGATGTCGCGGCGCAACATCGAGCGGGCGCTGCCTTGGGTCATCGTGATCGGCCTGTTCGCGTTGTGGGAGGCGGTGGTCCACCTGTTCGCCATCCCGCGCTTCGTGCTGCCGGCGCCGAGCGTGATCTTCGAGTCGATGTGGCAATGGCGGGTGCCGATCCTCGACAACGCGGGCCAGACGCTGTTCACCACCGTGATCGGCTTCGGGCTGGCCATCGTCTTCGGGCTGGCGACGGGGGTGGCCATCGGCTCCTCGACGCTGGTCTACAACGGCTTCTACCCGGTTCTGATCGGCTTCAATTCGATCCCCAAGGTCGCGGTGGTGCCCATCCTCGTGATCTGGTTCGGCATCGGCACGATCCCGGCGATCATCACCGCCTTCCTGATCTCGTTCTTCCCGATCCTCGTGAACGTCGCCACCGGAATCGCCACCGTGGAGCCCGAACTGCGCGACGTCATGCGCGCGCTGGGGGCGCGCAACCGAGACATCATCCTGAAGGTCGGGCTGCCGCGGGCGATGCCCTATTTCTTCGCGTCGCTGAAGATCGCGATCACGGTGGCCTTCGTCGGCTCGATCATCGCCGAGACCGTCGCGGCCAACAAGGGCATCGGCCACCTGATGGTCGTCGCCTCCAGCCGCTTCGAGGTGCCGCTGGTCTTCGCCGGACTGCTGGTGACGGCGGTGATGGGCGTGCTGATGTATGTGGTGGCCAACGTCGTCGAGCGGCGCATGACCGGCTGGGCGACCCGCGGCATGGCCGGCGGCCTGGCGGCGACGCCCGGGTGACGCGCGCGCCGCGCGGCGCTACAAGGCGACGCCGCCGCGCGAGAGGGCCCCGATGATCGTCGCCACCTTCAACGTCAACGGGATCAAGGCGCGGCTGCCCGCGCTGCTGGACTGGCTGGGAGAGCGCCGGCCGGACGTCTGCGTGCTGCAGGAGATCAAGTCGGTGGACGCCGACTTTCCCGCCGGCCCGATCGAGGACCTTGGCTACAACCTCGCCACCCACGGCCAGAAGGGCTTCAACGGCGTCGCGATCCTGTCCAGGCGCCCGCTGGAGGACGTGACGCGCGGCCTGCCCGGCGACGAGGGCGACGAGCAGGCCCGCTGGATCGAGGCGAGCGTGGACGGGGTGCGCGTCTGCGGGCTCTACCTGCCCAACGGCAATCCCGCGCCGGGGCCGAAATACGCCTACAAGCTCGCCTGGATGGACCGCCTCGCCGACCGCGCGCGCGCGTTGCTGGCGACCGAGGCGCCGGTCGTGATGCTCGGCGACTACAATGTCATCCCCGAGCCGCGCGACGTCCACGATCCCGCCGCCTGGGCGACGGACGCGCTCTATCTGCCCGAGACCCGCGCCGCGTTCCGCCGCATCGCGCATCAGGGCTGGACCGACGCGCTGCGGGCGCTCACCGACGCGACCGCCTACACCTTCTGGGACTATCAGGGCGGCGCCTGGCAGAAGAACCGCGGCATCCGCATCGACCACGCGCTCCTCAGCCCGCAGGCCGCCGACAGGCTGGAGGCTTGCGCGGTGGACAGGGGCGTGCGGGGGCGCGAGAAGGCCTCGGACCACGCGCCGCTCTGGCTGCGGCTGGCGGCCTGAGGCTCAGTCCCCCGCCTCGACGGCCAGAGCCTCGGCGTCGGGGAAGCGCACGGCGCGGGCGTTGTCGAAGTCGATCACCCCGTCGGCGCGCAGACGTGTCATGTGGCGGCTGACGGTCTCGATGGTCAGACCCAGATAGGCCGCCATCTCCCCGCGGCTGAGCGGCAGGTCGCACGCCATCGCGCCCGTCACCGCGCCGTCGCGGCCGGCGCCCGCGGCGCGTCGGGCGAGCATCAGCAGAAAGCTCGCGATCCGCTCCCGCGCCGTCTTCCGGCCCAGCAGCAGCAGCCACTCCCGCGCCGCGTCGAGTTCGGTCAGCGTCATCTCAAGCAACCGCCGCTCCAGATGCGGCGTGGCGCGCAGCAGCGCCTCGAAGGGGCCGCGCTTGAACAGGCAGAGCGTCACGTCCGTGGCGGCGGTGGCGTCGAACTCGGCCGCGGCGCGGGTGGGGTGGCCCACGAAGTCGCCCGCAAACAGCAGGCCCACCATCTGGGTGCGCCCGTCCGGCAGCGATTTGGTCAGCTTGACCACGCCCTTCAAGATGCTGCCGACCTGCGCGCAGTCCTCGCCCGCGGCCATGATGTCGCGGCCCGCCTCGACGTCGCGATAGGTCTTCATGCCGTCAAGCTTCGCGATCTCGCCCGCGTCGCAATAGGCGCAGACCGCGCGCTCGCGGATCGGACAGGCCGCGCAGCGCTGGTGGCCGAACCGGACGTTGGGCAGAGCCATGGACGACACGTCAGCCTCGGCGTTGCGACTGGCGGACGTTAACCCGCGCCGCGGGGCGGCGTCAAAACGCCGTGACGTCACGGCGCGGTTCACGCCGCAGCCGCGCCGCGCCATACTCGCCGCAATGACACGCCTCGCCCTCCTCGCGCTGCTGCTCCTCGCCCCCGCCCTCGGGGCGGCGCAGCCGGCGCGCGATCTGTTCGCCGCCGCGCCCCGCCCCAGCGCAGGGCCGGCGCAGGTCCACGGTTCATACGCCAGGGGCTGCATCGCCGGCGCCGTCGCCCTGCCCGACGCCGGGCCGGGCTGGCAGACGATGCGCCCCCAGCGCAACCGCGCCTGGGGCCACCCGCAGGCGGTGGCGCTGGTCGGGCGGCTCGGCGCCGTGGCGCAGTCGGTGGGCTGGCCGGGGCTGCTGATCGGCGACGTCAGCCAGCCGCGCGGCGGGCCGATGCCCTTCGGGCACGCCTCGCACCAGATCGGGCTGGACATCGACATCTGGCTGATGCGCCCGGGCGGCCGGCCGCTGAACCGACCCGAGCGGGAGGGCGTCTCGGCGGTCAACGCGGTGGCGCCCGACCGCCGCCGCGTCTCGCCCGCCTGGACCGAGGATCAGGCGCGCATCGTCATGGCCGCGGCGCAGGACACGGCGGTCGCGCGGATATTCGTGAACGCCGCGATCAAGGCCGAGCTCTGTCGCTGGGCGCCGCCCGGGCCGCGGGGGTGGCTGGGAAAGGTGCGGCCGTGGTGGGGGCACGACCACCATTTCCACGTCCGCCTGCACTGCCCTGCCGACAGCCCCGGCTGCGTGGCGCAGGACCCCGTGCCGGCGGGCGACGGCTGCGACGCGTCGCTGGACTGGTGGTTCTCCGACGAGGCGCTGAACCCGCCGCCCCCGGCGACGCCCCCGCCGCCGCGCGCCCCGCTGACCCTGGCCGACCTGCCGCCCGCCTGCGCCGACGTCCTGCGCGCCCGGTGAGACGTCTGGCGTTGCTCGCGCTCGCGCTGGCCGCCTGCGCCGGCGGCCCGGCGGCTCCGTCGGCGCCCCCCGCGCCGCGTCCCGCGCCTGCCGATCCGGCGGGCGCGCCGGTCGCGGTGCGCGCCGAGCCCGCCGGCTTTCCCGCCGGCCTCGGCTTCGGCGTCTCGGGGGCGATCGCGGTGCGCGGCGATCATCCGCTGTGGGGCGGGCTCTCGGCGATCGAGCTGTGGCCGGACGGCGAGCGCTTCATCGCCGTCTCCGACCGCGGCGCGCTGTTCACCGGGCGGCTCGTGCGCGAGGGGCGCCGGCTGGTCGGCCTGGCGGACGTGCGCCATTTCCCGATCACCGACCCCGCCGGCCGCCCCCGCCCAGCCGGCGAGGACGACGCGGAGGCCGTGGCGCTGGCGCCGGACGGCTCGTTCTGGATCGCCTTCGAGGGGTCGCCGCCGCGCATCTGGCGCTACGCCCGCCCCGGCGCTCCGGCCGAGCCGCTGGCGCTGACGCGCGAGATGCTGGCGCTGCAGCGCAACAGCGGGCTGGAGGCGCTGGCGCTGGACCATGACGGCGCGCTGCTCGCCATCCCCGAGCGCTCGGGCGCGCTGGAGCGGCCCTTCCCCGTGTTCCGCCGCGACCCCGAAACCGGGCGCTGGGACGCCGGCCGCCTGCCCCGCGCGCCGCCGCACCTCGTCACCGGCGCCGACGTGGGGCCGGACGGGCTGCTCTATGTCGTGGAGCGCGACTTCTCGCTGCTCGGCGGCTTCGCGGTTCGGGTGCGCCGCGCCGACCTCGCCGACTGGCCCGACCTGCGCCCCGAGACGCTGTTCGACAGTCGAGGCCTCGACAACCTCGAAGGAATCGCCGTCTGGGCCGACCCCGAGGGGCGGCGGCGCATGGTGCTGGTTTCGGACGACAATTTCAGTCCGTTCCAGCGCACGCTGTTCCTCGAGATCGCGCTGGACTAGCCGGCGCCGGCCTCCGCCAGATCATGCGCCTTCCGCACGATCTCCCACGCCTCCTCGGCGGTCTCGACGAAGCGGAACAGGCCCATGTCCGCCGCCGAGATCGTGCCGGCCTCCAGAAGGACGTCGAAGTTGATGACGCGGCGCCAGAACTCCTCGCCGAACAGCAGCAGCGGGATCGGGGCCATGCGCTTGGTCTGGATCAGCGTCAGCGCCTCGAACAATTCGTCCAGCGTGCCGAAGCCGCCCGGGAACACCGTCACGCAGCAGGCGCGCATCAGGAAGTGCATCTTGCGGATGGCGAAGTAGTGGAAATTGAAGCTGAGGTCCGGCGTGACGTAGGGGTTCGGGGCCTGCTCGTGGGGCAACACGATGTTCAGCCCGATCGAGGGCGCGCCCACCTCGTCTGCGCCCATGTTGCCGGCCTCCATCACGCCGGGTCCGCCGCCGGTGGCGACGACGAACTCGCGCCCCTCGCGGCGCAGGCACTCCAGCGATGCCAGCCGGGCGAAGCGCCGCGCCTCCTCGTAATAGCGCGTCAGCGCCGCGGCGGCGGGGCTCGACGCCTGTGCGGCCGTGGCGCGGATGCGCGCCCCGCCGAACATCACCACCGTGGAGACGACGCCGCGCTCGGCCAGCGCCAGCTCGGGTTTGAGCAGTTCGAGCTGCAGCCGCAGGGGGCGCAGCTCGTCGCGGCGCAGGAAGTCCAGATCGGCGAAGGCGAGCCGATAGGCCGGCGCGCGGGTCTGCGGCGTGGAGGGGATGCGGGCGGCCGCAGCGGCGTCGCGCTCCGCTGAAGGGAACACCGACACGCGGTGGGGGTCGGTCTCGGCCGGCTCGTCCATGGGGCGCTCTCCCGCGCTGCGGCCTCGTTGCGCGGGCCGGGGGCGCGTCGTATAGCGCGGCGCGACGCAGGAGACAAAGCGGCGCGGGGGGATCATGGCGCATTCGGAGTTGCAGGCGGCGGTCGAGGCCGCCTGGGAGGCGCGCGAGACCCTCTCCCCCGACACCCGCGGCGCGGCGCGCGAGGCGATCGAGACCGCGCTGGCGCTGCTCGACCGGGGCGAGGCGCGAGTCGCGGAACGGGGCGCGGATGGCGCGTGGACCGTCCATCAGTGGCTGAAGAAGGCCGTGCTGCTGTCCTTCCGCCTCGAGGCCATGGGCCCCATGACCGGTGGTCCCAACGGCGCGACCTGGTGCGACAAGGTCCCGACCAAGTTCGAGGGCTGGACCTCGGCCGACTGGGCGCGCGCGGGCTTCCGCGCCGTGCCGGGCGCGATCGTGCGGCGCTCGGCCCACATCGCCGCCGGCGCGGTGCTGATGCCCAGCTTCGTCAACCTCGGCGCGCGCGTGGGCGCGAACACGATGGTCGACACCTGGGCCACCGTCGGCTCCTGCGCCCAGATCGGCGCCAACGTCCACCTCTCCGGCGGCGTCGGCATCGGGGGCGTGCTGGAGCCGCTGCAGGCCGGCCCCACCATCATCGAGGACGACTGTTTCATCGGCGCGCGGTCGGAGGTGGTGGAGGGCGTCGTCGTCCGTCAGGGCGCGGTGCTGGGGATGGGGGTCTTCATCGGCCAGTCCACCAAGATCGTCGACCGCGAGACCGGCGAGATCCACATGGGCGAGGTGCCGGCCTATTCGGTGGTCGTGGCGGGCTCGATGCCCTCGCGCAACCTGCCGGGCGAGAACTGGGGCCCGAGCCTCTACTGCGCGGTCATCGTGAAGAAGGTCGACGCCCGCACCCGCGCCAAGACCGGGATCAACGAGCTGCTGCGCGACTGATGCCCGTCTACACCCTGCTGGTGCAGGCCGGCCGCGGCCCCGACGACGGCCTGCCCGACGGCGCGACCGGGGCGGCGCTGGTGTGCTACGCCGCGGGCGTCGACGAGGCGGAGGCGGTGCGCGAGACCGTCGCCGTGTTGCGCGCGGCCGGGCTGAACCCCCTTGATGTCGAGAGCTACGGCGACCTCGCCGAGCGCGAGGCGGAAGGCCACGAGATCGGCGAGGACGACCGCGCGCTCATGGCCCGCGCCGAAGCCGAGAACGCCGTGATCGTGGCGCAGATGGAGACGCTGGATGACTGACCCGCTCGACGCGCCCCTCGACAAGCCTCTCGACGCGCCCCTCGACCCGGTGGCGCTGACGCAGGCGCTGATCCGCTGCGCCTCGGTGACCCCCGCGGACGACGGCGCGATCGAGACCCTGCGCGCGGCGCTGGCGCCCTACGGCTTCGCCTGCACCCGGGTCGACCGGGGCGGGATCGCCAACCTCTACGCGCGCTTCGGAACCACCGGGCCGGTGCTGGGCTTCAACGGACACACCGACGTCGTGCCGGTGGGCGACGCGGCGGCCTGGACCCGCCCCCCCTTCGGCGGCGTGATCGAGGACGGCGTGCTGTGGGGCCGCGGCGCGGTGGACATGAAGTCAGGCGTCGCCGCCTTCTGCGCCGCGGCCGCCGCATGGGTCGCGGCGGGGCCGCGGCGCGGCTCGGTGGCGCTGTTGATCACGGGCGACGAGGAGGGCTCCTCGGTCGACGGCACGCCGGCGCTGCTCGACTGGATGGCCGCGAACGGCGAGCGGCTCGACGGCTGCATCGTCGGCGAGCCCACCTCGGTCGAGGCGCTGGGCGACATGATCAAGGTCGGCCGCCGGGGCGCGCTGACGGCGCGCTTCACGGTGCGCGGCGTGCAGGGCCACGCCGCCTATCCGCACAGGGCCAACAATCCCCTGCCCGCGCTGGCGCGGTTGCTCGACCGTCTGAGTTCGACGGCGCTCGACGCCGGGTCCGAGCATTTCGACCCGACGACGCTGGCGATCACCACCATCGACGTGGGCAACCCGGCCGCCAACGTCATCCCCGCCGAGGGGCGCGCGACGGTGAACATCCGCTTCAACGACCTGCACACCGGCGCGAGCATCGCGGCGCGGATGCGCGCCGAGGCCGACGAGGTCGCGGCCGCCTTCGGCGTGGAGATCGCGGTGGCGACCGAGAGCAGCGCCGAGAGCTTCCTGACCCCCCCGGGCGGCTTCGCCGACCTCGTGGCCGGCGCGGTGGCGAAGGCGGCCAACCGCGCGCCGGCGCGCTCCACCTCGGGCGGCACCTCGGACGCGCGCTACGTCAAGGACCACTGCCCGGTCGTGGAGGTCGGGCTGGTCGGCCGGGGGATGCACGCGGTGGACGAGCGCGTGCCGGTGGCGGAGATCGAGGCGCTGGCGCGGGTCTACGGCCGCGTCATCGAGGACTTCTTCGCCGCCTCCTGACCGGGCGCGTCCTTGCCGGCCGCCACGCCGGCCTCGGCGAAGGTGGCCATGCCGTCGTGACAGGCGAGCGCCGCGCGCAGCAGCAGCGCCGCCGTCGCCCCGCCCGAGCCCTCGCCGAGCCGCATCCCCAGATCGAGCACCGGCTCCAGCCCCAGCGCAGCCAGCAGCCGCCCATGCCCCTGCTCGGCCGAGCGGTGGCCCGCGACGCAATGGTCGAGCGCGCCCGGCGCCATGCGGGCGGGGACGGCCGCGGCGGCGCAGGCGATGAAGCCGTCGAGCAGCACCGGGATGCGCCGCGCCCGCGCCTCCACGACCGCCCCGGCCATCGCCGCGATCTCGCGGCCCCCGAGCCGCCGCAGCGCCTCCAGCGGATCGGCCAGCGCCTCGCGGTGAAGCGCGAGACCTTCGTCCACCGTCGCGACCTTGGCGGCGAGGCCGGCGTCGTCGATCCCCGTGCCCCGCCCGCACCAGTCCGCGCCCGCGCCGCCCAGCAGGGCGGCGGCCAGCGCGGCGGCCGCGGTGGTGGCGCCGATGCCCATCTCGCCCGGTATCAGCAGATCCGCGTCGGGGTCCACCGCGGCGCGGCCGGCCGCGACCGCCTCGGCCAGTTCGGCCTCGGTCATCGCAGGGGCCACGGTGAAGTCGGCGGTGGGCCGCCCCACCTCCAGCGCCATGACGTCGAGCCTGGCGCCCAGCATCTGCGCCAACTGGTTGATCGCGGCCCCGCCGGCGCGAAAATTCGCCACCATCTGCGCCGTCACCGCCGCCGGAAAGGCCGAGACGCCGCGCGCCACCACGCCGTGGTCGGCCGCGAAGACCACGATCTGCGGCCGCTCCAGCCGCCCCCGGTCGACGCCCCGCCAGCCGCACCACCACAGCGCGAGGCTCTCCAGCCGGCCCAGCGCGCCGGGCGGCTTGGTCAGCGTCGCGTCGCGGGCGCGGGCGGCTGCGGCGGCCTCGGCGTCGGGCCGCGGCAAGGCGGCCAGCGCTGCGCGGAAGTCCGCGAGGGTCGTGGAGGGATCGGGCATCGGCGGGGGCCTTGTCGCAGGGCGGGCGGCCAGCGCTATCTTCGCGGCGCAACGGACACAAGGGACGGCGGATGGAGACCTTTCGGCGCAGCGACGTGTGGACCGCGGCGAGCCTGCTGACCCGCCTGCCCGTCCCCGTGGACCACGCCGAGGCCGGCGCCCGCGCCGCCGCCGCGGGCTGGGCCTGGCCGGTGGCGGGGGCCGCGGTGGGCGCGATCGTGGGCGGCGCGCTGATCGCCGCGCAGGCGCTGGCGGCGCCGCCGATGCTGGCCGCGGCGCTGGCGCTGGCGGCGGGACTGGTCGCCACCGGGGGGTTGCACGAGGACGGGCTGGCCGACTGCGCCGACGGCGTCGGCGGCGGCCACACCCGCGAGCGGCGGCTGGAGATCATGCGCGACAGCCGGCTTGGGACCTTCGGCGTCGCCGCGCTGGCGCTGGCGCTGATGGCGAAGGCGGCGCTGCTCGCGGTCCTGCCCGCCGGCGCGATCCTCGCCGCCTGCGTGACCGCCGGGGCGCTGAGCCGCGCGCCGCTGCCGCTGATGCTGCGCGCGGGTCCCGCCGCCCGGCCCGGCGGGCTGGCCGCGGGCGTCGGCCGACCGGCGGTCGCCACGGTCGCGGCGGCGCTGGCGACGGGCCTCGCGCTCGGCTGGCTCGCGATCGGCCCCGCCGCCCTGCCCGCGCTGGCGGCGGCGGGCGGCGCGGCGGCGCTGGTCCACTGGGCCGCGCGGCGGACGCTGGGGGGCGTGACCGGCGACGTGCTGGGCGCGGCGCAGGCGCTGGGCGAGATCGCGGCGCTGTGGGCGCTGCTGGCCGTGCTGGCGCGCTAGGCGGGCGCCCCGGCGGGCGGGCGCTTGGCGGAGCGCACCGTGTCCTCGGACCAGCGCGTCAACGCCTTGCGGTCGGGGAAGTCGGCGACGCTGCGCGGGGGGTGGAACACGATCTCGACTTTGGCGCGGCGACTGCGGCACACCACCTGCCAGATGTGGCCCTCGAAGCTCATCGCCCCCCACCAGCCGAAGAAGGTCTCGGGCAGGTCCACGGGCGGGATCCAGTTGAGCGTCACGGGTTGCACCATCGGCGCGGTCATCCCTTCGCCGTAGAGCGCGGAGAGCAGCGCGCTCTTGAAGGGCAGCACGCGCAGCCCGTCCGACGAGGTGCCCTCGGCGAAGATGCACAGCAGCTGCCCCGCTCGCAGCCGCTGCGCCAGTTCGGCCGACTGGGCGCGCGTCTCGGCGCGGCGGCGCGCGATGAACACGGTGTCGGCCGCCTCGGCGAGCGCGCCGACCCCGGGCCAGGCGCGCACCTCGGCCTTGGAGACGAAGTTCACCAGCCGCGCCGAGCGCAGCGCCAGGATGTCGGCCCAGCTCGCATGGTTGGCCAGCCAAACCCCGCCGCCGGAGATCGGGCGGCCGACGACGAACGGCTTGACCCCCATCAGCCACAGCATCGACCGCGCCCAAAGACGCGCGATGAAGAACTGCGCCTTGAACCATGGCGCCAGCCGCCGCCGCACCCAGCGCAGCAGGTAGAACAGCGTCACCATCGGCAGCGACAGCGCGACGAGCGCCGCCACGCGCAGCGCCCCGCGCAGGCGCTGCGCGGTCGTCAGCGGCGGCAGGGCCGGCGGCTCGGCGGCGTCCCAGGTCAGCATGTCAGGTCAACGCGTCAGCCGAGGATGCGCACGGTCGCGCCGCGTTTCTCGCGCGAATAGAACTCGCGGTAGCGTTCGACCATGCGCGAGGTGTCCATCAGGAGGCAGACGTCCACCGTGTTGAAGTCGCGATCCACGAAGGCGCCCTCGCCGACGAAGCCGCCTAGCCGCAGATAGGCCTTGATCAGCGCCGGTATGCGCTTCATCGCCTCGATCTTGGAGACCTGGGCCTCCGGCAGGATGTCCATCGCGATGAAGTGTTCCGGCAGGGCGCGCACCCGCAGGTCCTCGGGCGCCAGATGGGTGTAGTGAAGATAGGACAGCGGTTGCGCCAGCGGGCCCGGGTCCGCGCCGTGGAAGCTGGCCACGCCGAACAGGATCTCCGCGCCGCGTTCGGTCACGTACTGGCCGAGGCCGGTCCACAGCAGGTGCATCCCCGCCCCGCCGCGGTGCTCGGCGTCTACGCAGCTGCGGCCAAGCTCCAGCGTCTCGCGGCCGGTGCGGGCGAGCGCGGCGAGGTCGTATTCCCCCGCGCCGTAGAAGCCGATGCCCCGGCGCGCCATGCTGCCGGTCATCAGGCGATAGACGCCTGCGACGGCCTCCTCGGGCTCGGCCTCGTTGTCGATCAGCAGCAGATGGTCGAAGTAGGGATCGAACGCATCCTGTTCGCGCCGCGCCGCGCGCTCCTCGGGCGTCGCGTCGGCTCCCATCTCCTCCACGAAGACCTTGTAGCGCAGCCGCTGGGCGGCGGCGACGTCGGCCTCGGTCTCTGCCAGCCTGACCGTGAAGCGGCCGGCGTCGATGCGCACCATGCGGCTCCCCGCCGAGAACGCCGGCTCCAGCCGGCGACGCGACCCGTCTATGACAGTGCGGTGGCGGATGGCAACTCCGCGCGGGCGGCGCGCATGGTCGGGTTGGCGCCACCGGGGGTTGAACCCGCCGCCAAATCAACGCACTCTCACAACCAGTCCGCGTGCTCCAGCGTCAGCGTGGCTTCCGTGAGCTTGATGACGACCTTGCCAGCATGCTCGAAGTTCACCGTCGCCACCTCGCCGACGAGCGATTGCACCTGCCCCAATCCCCATTCGGGACGCGACGAAAGGCGCACGAGGGCGCCGACTTCGATCAGGTGGCGCATGAGAGGAGCTCCATCCCCGATGACGACGCCCTGATGGACGACGACCTAGACCTCGCGACGATGCTGTGTTCGCGGCTTTGTCACGATCTTATCAGCCCCGTGGGCGCGATCGGCAACGGACTCGAACTGCTGGACGCCCCGAGCGCGGCGGAAGCGGAGGTGCGCACGCTGCTGGTGGAGAGCGCACGGAGCGCCCAGGCGGCTCTCGGCTTTTTCCGGCTGGCCTTCGGCTCGTCGAGCGCGAGCGCCTCGACGCACGCCGCGCAGGAGCTTGGCGAACTGGCCGCCGCCTACTTCGCCGGCGGGCGCCGTCGGCTCGACTGGCCTCTGGTGGGCGATCCCCTGCCGCGGCCGGCTTCGCAACTGCTGCTTCTGCTGCTGCTGGCGGGAGCGACCGCGACGCCGATAGGCGGGGTCATGCAGGTGGCCTCACCCCTCGCATCGCCGCTGTCGCTGCGCGTCGTCGCGTCGGGCAGGCGGGCGGGGTTGTCGAACGAGGCGGCCGGGCTGCTGCAGGGGGCCCTGCCCGTCGGCGCCGCCTCGCCGCGGGACGCGCATCTGCCGCTGGCGGCGCGCGTCGCGCTGCGTCTGGGCGCGCAGCTTTCGATCGAGGCGGGCGAGGAAAGCGTGACGATCATGGCGCAGGGCTGAGCGCCGCGTCACTCCGCCGCCATATCGACGCCGGGCGCGGCGCCGCTGGTGAGGCCGGCGCGGTATCGCCGGGCGTTCCAGCGATACTTGCGGGCGGAAAGCGCCAGTGCGGCGATCTCGGCGTCGGTCAGAGGTCGGACCGCCCGGGCGGGCTGACCGACTATCAGCCAACCCTCCTCGAAGACCTTGCCCTCCGTCACCAGCGCGTTCGCGCCGACAAGGCAGCGCGGCCCGATCCGGGCCCGGTTCAGCACCACGGCGCCCATGCCGATCAGCGCGCCGTCGTCCACGGCGCAGCCGTGCAGGATCGCCCGGTGCCCCACCGTCACCCCCGCGCCCACGGTCACCGGCGCGCCGGGATCGGTATGGACGACGCAGCCGTCCTGGATGTTGGAGCCCTCGCCGATCTCGATGGCCTCGTTGTCGCCGCGCAGCACGGCGTTGAACCAGACGCTCGTCCCCGCCGCGAGCGCGACGCGACCGATCACCTGCGCCCCGGGCGCAATGAAGCAGTCGCCGCCCGCGGGCAGGATGGGAGCGACGCCGTCGAGGCTCAGGAGCGCCATGGTCCGTCTCCTCCGACGTTCAGCGCAGCCCGGACAGGAAGGCGTCGAGGCCGGTCAGACGGTCCCGTCGCGCCCGCTCGGCCGCGAGGATGGCGCCGAGGGTGCGCTCCGCGGCGTCCAGATCGGCGTTCACGACGACGAAATCGTATTCCGGACAATGGCTGATCTCGTCCCGCGCCTTGGCCATGCGCCGCTCCACCACGGCGGCGGGGTCTTGGTTGCGCGCGCGCAGACGCCGGTCAAGTTCGTCTATGGTAGGAGGCAGGATGAAAACGCTGGCGACGTCGCGGGCGAGCGGGCTGTCGCGCAGCTGCCGCGCGCCCTGCCAGTCGACGTCGAACAGCACGTCGCGGCCCTGCTCCAGCCAGCGCTCGACCGGCGCGCGAGGCGTGCCGTAGCAGGCGCCGAAGACCTCGGCGTGCTCCAGCAGCGCGCCCTCCCGCGCCATCGTCTCGAAGCGTTCCTGCGACACGAAATGATAATCCTGCCCGTCGCGCTCGCCGGGGCGCATCGGGCGGGTGGTGGCGGAGACCGACAATGCGAGGTCGGGCTCGGCGGCGAGCAGGCGGCGCGCCAGCGTGGTCTTGCCCGCGCCCGACGGGGAGGACAGCACGAACAGCACGCCGCGGCGCGCGATGGGGGAGACGCCGGTCATTCCAGATTGGCCGCCTGTTCACGCAACTGGTCGATCTGCACCTTCAACGCCACGCCCGCCGCGGTCAAAGCGGCCGACGCGGACTTGGCGCAGAGGGTGTTGGCCTCTCGGTTGAGCTCCTGCGTCAGGAAATCGAGCTCGCGCCCCACCGCGCCGCCGCGGCCGAGCAGCGCGCGCACGGCGGCGACGTGGCTCGCGAGGCGATCCAGCTCCTCCTGAACGTCGGCCTTGACCGCCAGCAGGGCCAGCTCGGCAGCGAGCCGCTCCTGCGGCGGCGTGGCGCCCGCGCCGACCAGCGCGGCGACGCGCGCGCGCAGCCCCTCCGGCGCCGCGGCGGCTTGCGCGGCGTGGGCGGCGGCGGCCCCGGCGCGCAGGGCGTCGATGCGGGACAGGGTGGCGTCGAAGGCCGCCCCGAGCGCCGCGCCCTCGGCGGCGCGGGCGGCGTCGAGCGCGTCCAGCGCGCGCGCGAAATCTCCGGCGGCCTGCGCCAGCGTCGCCTCGTCCGGGCCGGCGAGCGCGCCGCCATCCGCGCCGCCCTCACGCCAGACCCCGCGCAGGGACAAAAGCCGCTCGGGCGCCACCGGCGCCACGGCGAGCCCGGCCTCGGCCGCCGCCCGGGCCGCCGCTTCGGTCGCGGCGACGGCCGCCGCCAGCGCGACGGGGTCGAGCGCCGGGACGCCGCCCGACGTCGCCGTCGACAGGCGCAGGCCGATCGTCACCGCGCCGCGCCGCAGCCGCGCCTGCAGGGCGCGGCGAAGGGCCGGCTCCAGCGCGTCCCAGCCCTCGGGCAGTCGCAGCCGCAGGTCGAGCCCGCGCCCGTTGACGCTGCGCGCCTCCCACCGCCACAGCCACGGACCGGCGCCTCCCTCCGAGGCGCCGAAGCCGGTCATGCTGCGCAGCGTCGCGGGTTCTTCATGCATCCGCTCGCCTTTCGCGATTTTCCGATGTAGTCATTCCTTGTGGGCCAACCCTTGGATGAGACGCCGGCGGCACGAAACGCGACTGATTGGCATGGGTTTTGCTGAGAATTTTCTGAACCGCATCGCCTCGATGCGGCGCAGATCGGCGAAACGCAAGCGGCGACGGGAGCGTGGAGTATGAAATTGGTGATCGACGTCGAGGAACGGCGTATCGAAGTGGGACGCATGTCCGAAACCGGGACAGCCATTCTGAAACACGCCGACGCCGCCGGGCTCCACGAGATGTGGAACGCCCTGCGCGGCGGGCGCAACGCGCCGTTCCGGGCGGAACTCGACGCGGGTCGAATCGGCGCCAAGGCGCCCTTCCTCGCGATATTCGAGCATGTGGGCCCGTCGAATTTCCGCATTCGGATCGCCGGCGACCGTCTGAACCGCTGGTTCGGCCTGGAGCTGCGCGGGATGAGCGCGCTGGCCATGATCGACGGCGCCGCGCGCAACCACGCGCAGGCGGCGCTCAACCGGGTGGTGGCGGACCCCGCCGTGGGGGTGCTGTCGGGCCGGACGCGGTCGCTGGACGGCAAGGCCCAGGCCTTCGAGATGGTGCTGCTGCCCATGCGCAGCGACTTCGGCCGCATCGACCGCGTGCTCGCCGGCGTCTGGCTGCTGGACGGCGCGCAGGTGGTGGACGGCCCCATTCTGCTCGACGTCGAACGAGCCGTGCTGTTTCCGGTCGACGGACCCGCCCCGACCGAGGCGCCCGAGCCTCCCGCGCCGCCGCGCGACGAGCGCCCGACGCTCACGCCGCTGGAGGGCGGGCCACGGCAGTCGCCGGCGCGTCGCGGTCATCTCACGTTGGTCAAGAAGACCTGACCCGTAGTCCCGCCCCGTTTCGGGGCGGGCGGCCCTGCCGAGCTTCGCACAGATAACGGCCGCCACACGCATGGGAGCGGCCGGCGCGCGGCCGGCCGCGCCCGCTGTCGCGAGCCGCCTGATCAGCCCTGACGGGCCTTGAACCGCGGCTGGGTCTTGTTGATCACGTAGACGCGACCCTTGCGCCGGACCAGCCGGCAATCCTTGTGGCGCGTCTTCAGCGACTTCAGCGAATTGCGAACCTTCATCTCTTCACCCTCAGGCCAAGCGACGCGGCCCGCCCTTCCTTCGTCGTTGCGATGGTTCTCCGGCGCAGGTCGCGCCGACGAGACGCGCATATGTCACGATGACGTCGGCGCATCAAGACCCCCGCCGCCCGGCGCGACGCCGGAAAGTATCGGCGTGGCTGCGTCGATCGCCTAGACTGCGCCGCCGGTCGCGAGCAGTTTGCTAAGCGATCGCGGGCTATGCGGAGCGCCTCAACCCTCCGCCGGAACCTCGCCGATGACCGTGACCGCGCTGATCTTCGCCCCGCAGACCCAGCCCTTCCTGTTCGCGTTCCTGCTGATGGCGGGCTTCGCGGCGCTGGAGGCCGTGCTGCTGGCCGCGGGCGCCGGCGGCGCGGGGGGCGGCGACGCCGACGCGGGGCTGGACGCCGGGGCCGACCCCGCGGCGGAGCTGGAGGCGGCGGTCGGGGAGGCCGGCGAGCCCGAGGTCGCCGGCGCCGGGCCGCTGGCGTGGCTCGGGCTGGGGCGCACGCCCTTCCTGATCTGGGCCGCCGCCCAGCTCGCCGCCTTCGCGAGCCTCGGCTGGGTGCTGCAGGTTCTCGCCAACGCCGCGCTGGGCCGGCCGCTTTCCGCCTGGCTCGCGGCGCCGCTGGTGCTGCTTCCGGCGCTGCGGATCGGCGGCGGCCTCGCCGGCGGCATCGGCCGCGCCCTGCCCCAGATCGAGACCACCGCCGTCTCCCGCGCCCGCCTCGGCGGCCGGCGCGCGGTTGTGACCGTCGGCGAGGCGCGGCGCGGCTTCGCGGCCGAGGCTCGGGTGCGCGACCACCATGGGCGCACGCATTACGTCCGCGTCGAGCCCTTCGACGATGACGGTCGCCTGCGCGCGGGCGAGGAGATCGCGCTGCTGTCGACCCGCCGGCTGCGGCCGGAGATGAAGGGCGTCTATCTCGGCGTCCCGCTGGACGCGGCCGAAGACGCCCTGCGCCGCCTCGGCGCGTCGTGAACCGCGGGTTGTCGCCCGCCGTCGCCTGTCAGTTGCAAGGGAGGAAAGATCCATGGACGCCCTGTTCGCCATCCTGCCGCTGGTCGCGGTCGTCGTCGTATTCTTCGCCTTCGTGGGGCTGGTGCTGGCGCGCCTCTACAAGCGCGCCACCCGCGAGGTGAGCCTGGTGCGCACCGGCTCGGGCGGGCAGCGCGTCATCATGGACGGCGGCGCGCTGGTGGTGCCGCTGCTGCACGAGATCGCGCCGGTCAACATGAAGACCCTGCGCCTGGAGGTGAAACGCGAGGGCGACGCCTCGCTGATCACCAAGGACCGCATGCGCGTCGATGTCGGCGCCGAGTTCTACGTCCGCGTCGAGCCGACCGAAGAGGGCGTCGCCCGCTCCGCCCAGACGCTGGGCGACAAGACCTTCAAGGTCGAGGCCCTGCGCGAGATGATCGAGGGCAAGCTGATCGACGGCCTGCGCGCCGTCGCCGCCCAGATGACCATGGACGACCTGCACGAGAACCGCTCCGGCTTCGTGCAGCAGGTGCAGCAGGCGGTGGGGGAGGATCTGACCAAGAACGGGCTTGAACTCGAGTCGGTGTCGCTGACCTCGCTCGACCAGACCCCCTTCGCCAAGCTCGACGAGAACAACGCCTTCAACGCCGTCGGCATGCGCCAGCTCGCCGAGGTGATCGCCCACAGCAAGAAGCGCCGCGCCGAGATCGAGGCCGAGGCCGACGTAGCCGTGCGCCGCGCCGCGCTGGAGGCGGAGAAGAAGAAGATCGACATCGCCCGCGAGGAGGAGCAGGCCCGCATCGCCCAGCAGCAGGAGATCGAGACGCTGAAGGCCGCGCAGCAGACCGAGATCGCCCAGCGCCGCTCCGCCGCCGAACAGACCTCCGAGGCCGCCCGCATCGCCAAGGAGCGCGCGGTCCGCGCCGCCGACATCGAGCGCGAGCAGTCGATCCGCGCCGCAGAGATCGCCAAGGAGCAGGCCATCGCGGTCGCCGAGCAGGAGCGCCAGATCGCGGTCGCCCGCAAGAGCGAGGAGGAGAGCCAGGCCCGCGCCAAGGCCGACCTCGCCCGCGCCGACGCGGCCAAGGCCGAGGAGACCATCCGCACCGCGCGCGAGACCGCCCAGGCCGAGCGCGAGCGCGACATCGCGCTGATCGAGGCGCGCCGCCAGGCCCAGGTCGCCGCCACCCGCATCACCGTGGAGGCCGAGGCGGAGAAGGCGGCCGCCGCCGACCGCGCCGCCGCGCGGCTGGAGGAGGCGCGGGCGGACGCCGAGGCGATCAGCATCCGCGCCCAGGCCAAGAAGGTGGACATGCTGGCCGAGGCCGAGGGCCGTCGCGCGATCACCGAGGCCGAGAACGCGCTGTCCGACGAGATCGTGGCGATGAAGATCGCCATGAAGAAGATCGACATGGCCCCGGCGCTGGCCGCGGAGCTGGTCAAGCCGGCGGAGAAGATCGACTCCATCCGCATCCACCATGTCGGCGGTCTCGGCGGCGGCGTCGCGAACGGCGCGGCCGGCGGGAACGGCGCAGCGGGCGCGGCGACGCCGGTCGGCGAGGCTATGAACGCCATGCTGGGGATGGCGGTGCAGATGCCCGCCCTTCGACAGCTAGGGCGCCAGATCGGGCTCAGCTTCGAGGACGCGCTGCCCGAGGACGAGGACGGGGCCGCGGACGGGGCCGCAAAGCCGGACGCGCCCAAGCCGCCGCGCGTCGCGCAGGGCTGAGATCCCCCTTGCGGCGGCGGCCCGTCAGGCCGCGGGGTCGAAAGCCTCCACCACGGCGATCTCGACCACGCCGCCGCCCTCGCGGCGGTGCTGCGCGGCCGCGACGTATTCGGGCGACTCGAAGCAGGCGACCGCCGCCTCGAAGCTCGGGAACTCGACCACGACGAAGCGCTGGAACGTCTCGGGCCCCTCCAGCACCCGGCCCTTGCCGCCGCGGGCGAGGACGCGGCCCTCGAACTTCGCGAGGATGGCGGGCACCTGGTCGGCGTAGCGCTTGTAGGCGACGGGGTCATCGACGCGCGCGCGGGCGATCCAGTAGGCGGGCATGGGCGGTCTCCGGCTCGAAGTCTTGCATTGCTTGGCCGGACTTCAGTAGCGCCCTTCGCGGCCGGGGGCGAGCGGAGGCCGACCGGCCGGCTCGCCCGCGCCCGCCTCGACAGCGGCCGGGCGCTCGGCCACAAGGTCCACGCCGCCCGCCCCGAACGTCCGCCCGAGAGGCCCCATGATCGACTTCTACACCTGGACCACGCCGAACGGCCGCAAGGTCTCCATCCTGCTGGAGGAGATCGGCGCGCCGTTCAGGACCCATGCCGTCGACATCTCGAATCGGGAGCAGTTCGAGCCGGACTTCCTGAAGATCGCGCCGAACAACCGCATCCCCGCCATCGTCGATCGCGATAACGGGCTGACGCTGATGGAGAGCGGCGCGATCATGCTCTATCTCGCCGACAAGCACGCCTGTTTCATCCCCGAGGGGCTGGAGCGCTGGCGCTGCGTCGAGTGGCTGATGTGGCAGATGGGCGGCTTCGGCCCGATGCTGGGCCAGGTCCACCACTTCGTGAAGTACAACCCCGGCAAGGCCCCCTACGCCGAGGAGCGCTTTTCTGCCGAGGCGCGGCGGCTCTACGGCGTGCTCGACCGGCGGCTGACCGGCCGCGACTTCCTCGCCGGCGAGGGGCGCGGGTCCTATTCCATCGCCGACATGGCCTGCTGGCCCTGGGCGTCGCGCTTCGAGTGGCAGCAGGTGGACCTGAACGCGTTCCCTGCGGTGCGCGACTGGTATGTCCGCATCGCCGAGCGCCCCGCGGTCCAGCGCGGCTACCGCAGCCCGAGGGACGTCGGCGCCGTGCCGATGCCGTGAACCTCTAGTCGCCCCTGCGCCCTCGCCGCTCCAGCCGCGCGGCGATCGCCGCCCGGGCGACGGGGGACAGCGCCGGCAGCCGCTCGGCCGCCAGCGCCTCGACCAGCGCGCCGCGTTCCGCCGCCGCCGCCCGGCGGTCGGCGGCCGCGGCGCGGAAGGCTTCGGCGTCGAAGGGATCGGCGCGCAGCGCTTCGGCCAGACGCCCGGCCGCGGCGCGCTCGTCGGCGCGCAGGCGGGCGAAGTCCGGCCCGGCCGTCGCCATCGCCTCCGCCACCGCCCGCCGGACGGCGGCGCGCTCGCCGGAGGGCAGCCGGCCCACGATCCGCTCCACGGCGGCCTCGGGCGCGGGCGGCGCGCGACGCGGGGCGGACTCACGCCACAGCATCCCGCCCAGCACGCCCGCCAGCAGCGCGTTGGCGACCAGCGACGCGGCCAGAAGGCGCCGCAGCCGCCGCGCCGGGCGCGGGGCCGCAGCCCCGCCGTCGTCCCGCCCTGCGTCGTCGCTCATCGCATCCCCTTCGCGCCCGTCGCCCGGTCCAACGCGGCGCCGCGCGGTTTCCGTCGCGCCCGCGCGCCGGGGGCCGCCCGTCGCGTCGGAAGGGCGCCGCGGGGCGTTGGCGGCGGCGCGCGCCTGCGTCTATGCTGCGCGCCTGCGCAACCCGGAGACAACCATGCGCCTGATCCCCGTCGCGACGCTGATGCTGCTGTCGGCCTGCGCGATGCAGCCCGAGCCCCAGGCCGAGGTCACGCGCGCCGCGACGCTCCAGGCCACGGTGGAGACGGTGGACCTCGCGACCCGCGCGGTCACGCTGCGCCTGGAGGACGGGGCGGTCTACGCCTTCACCGCAGGGCCCGAGGTGCGGCGGCTGGAGGAAGTCCGCCCCGGCGACGGGGTGCTGGTCGACTACGTCGAGGCCGTCGCCGCGCGGATGGCGTCGCCGGGCGAGGTCGGCCGGGTGGAGGTCGGCGCGGTCGGCCGGGCGCCCGAGACCGAGGCGCCGGGGGCCTTCGCGGCGGCCTCGCGCGACGTGATCGTGGAGGTCGTGTCCTACGACCCCGCCACCGGCGTCGGCGTGGTGCGCAACCCCGAGGGGCTGCTGATCACCGTGCTGGTGGACCCCGAGATGCGCGCCTTCGCCGCCGCCCGCCGGCCCGGCGACCGCGTGGCGGTGACGATCTCGGAGGCGCTGGTGATTTCG
>DAINOD010000045.1:0-22968 GCA_036735545.1 Rubrimonas sp.
AGGCGCTGCGCGACTGGGTGACCAACGTCGCCGACACCTTCTACTGCATCGGCACCGTCGCCGGCCCCCACCCCTATCCGGCCATGGTGCGCGATTTCCAGTCGATCATCGGCCGCGAGGCCCGCGCCCAGATGCTGGAGCGCGAAGGGCGGCTGCCCGACAGCCTGGTCGCCTGCATCGGCGGCGGCTCGAACGCGATGGGGCTGTTCCACCCGTTCCTCGACGACAAGGAAGTGCGCATCATCGGCGTGGAGGCGGGCGGCCACGGCGTCGACGCGCGCATGGAGCACGCGGCCAGCCTGACAGGCGGGCGGCCCGGCGTGCTGCATGGCAACCGCACCTACCTGCTGCAGGACGACGACGGCCAGATCATCGAGGGGCACTCGATCAGCGCCGGGCTCGACTATCCCGGCATCGGCCCCGAGCACGCCTGGCTGCACGATATCGGCCGGGTGGAATACGTCTCCGCCACCGACGACGAGGCGCTGGAGGCGTTCCAGATGTGTTGCCGGCTGGAGGGCATCATCCCGGCCCTTGAACCCAGCCACGCTTTGGCGCATGTGGCGCGCCTTGCGCCGACGCTGCCGCGCGATCACCTGATGATCCTCAACATGTGCGGGCGGGGCGACAAGGACATCTTCACCGTCGCGGCCCATCTGGGCGGCGACATCTAGGTCGGCCGTCGCGGCCCGCAGGGGCGGCGGCGCGCGACGTCTGGCGCGGGCGCGGTCCGCGCCGCCATTGGAGGGCCCTCAGTGGCCGAGTTCACCCCGGGCGACGTCGTCGTCCTCAAGTCCGGCTCCATGCGCATGCTCGTCGAGCGCATCGACGGCGACAGCGTGGCCGTGGTCTGGGCCAATGACGGCGGCATCGGACGCGACACCCTCCCCGCCTTCGCCCTGAACCGTTGGGAGCACCGCGAGGAGCGCCCGGCCCCGACGCCGCGCGCCGCCCCGCGCCCCCCCCGCGACGACGACGACGGCGAGCGCCCGGCCCGCCCCTACGGCGAGCGCAAGGCGTTTGGCGACAAGAAACCGTTCGGCGACAAGAAACCGTTCGGCGAAAAGAAGCCCTATGGCGACAAGAAGCCCTATGCCGACCGCAAGCCGGCGGCGAAGACGGGCATGGACGGCAAGCCCAAGTCCAAGACGTTCTTTCGCAAGGAAGAGTGACGCGTGACGGGCGAAGCGCTTCCGGCGGCGCCCGCTTTGCGGGTGGGCGGACAGGTGAGCCTGCGCCAGCGCGCATGCCCGCGATTCGTCGTCCGCGCCGGACATGACGGGGCGCGGCGCGCCCACCAACCGCGCGACGCCTCGCCGGGCATGCCGCAGGGCGACGCCGGGGCGGGTTTTTGCCCGGTCGAGGCGGCGGAGCCGCGCCGGACGCACGCAGCGGGAGGAAACGGCTGATGCCCGTCATCTCGACGGATGTGCTGGAGACGCTCAAGGGGCTCGGCCTCGACGACGCCAAGGCGATGCGCGCCGCCGCGGCGGTCGGCGAGGCGCGAACGGAGGCCGACCGTCGCGCGCTGGGCGAGGTCGTCTCGATGCGCGGCCAGATCGAGGCCATGCGCGCCGCGATGGACGCCGATCTCGCCACCCTGCGCGCCGACGTGTCGGCGAACCTCGAACAGGCGACCAGAGCCCAGCGCGAGATGGCCGAGAGCACGGCCGCGACCCTGAAGACCGAGACCGAGGGGCTGCGCCGCGCGGTCGCCGCCGCCGAGGCCGCCCGCGCCGCGGCGGAGGCGACGACCGCCGCCGCGCTGCGGACCCAGCAGATGCTGATGTTCGGGCTGCTCGGCGTGTCGGTTCTCGGCCTGCTCGCCTCCATCTTCTTCTGACGGCCGAGGAACGTCCCGCCCCCATGACAGATGTCGCAGACACCCGCCTGACCCGCCGCTTCGACGCGCTGCGCGCCGAGCGCCGCGCCGCCTTCGTCGCCTATGTCATGGCGGGCGATCCCGACCACGACGCCGCGCTTGCGGTGATGCGCGGCCTGCCCGGCGCGGGCGTCGACGTGATCGAACTGGGCCTGCCCTTCACCGATCCGATGGCCGACGGCCCGGCGATCCAGGCCGCCGCCCAGCGCTCCCTCGCCGCCGGCGGCTCGCTGGCGCGCACGCTGGAGACGGTGCGCGCGTTCCGCGAGGGCGACGCCGAGACGCCGGTGATCGTGATGGGCTACTACAACCCCATCTTCTCCCGCGGCGTGGAGCGCTTTCTGACCGAGGCGCGCGAGGCCGGGGTCGACGGGCTCATCGTGGTCGACCTGCCTCCCGAGGAGGACGAGGAGCTGTGTCTGCCGGCCGCCCGAGCCGGTATTCACTTCATCCGCCTCGCCACGCCCACGACCGACGACGCGCGCCTGCCCGTCGTGCTGCGCAACACGTCCGGCTTCGTGTACTACGTCTCGGTCGCCGGCGTGACGGGCGCGGCGGCCGCCGACGCCGACGCGGTGGCGCCCGAGGTGGCGCGGATCAAGGCGGCGACTCCCCTGCCCGTCTGCGTCGGTTTCGGCGTGCGCACGCCGGAGGCCGTGCGCGCCATCGCTCGGGTCGCGGACGGCGTGGTGGTGGGTTCGGCGATCGTTGATCGAATCGGTTCGGGAGAGCGGCCGGAGCACGTGCTGCGTTTCGTCGCCGAACTGTCGTCCGCGGTCCGCAACGGGGCGTCGGACCGGGACACCAGAATCAGGCGTTCCTGATCTGCCCGCACGCAATCCGCGAACGGCTCTACTGACAATTGAAAATGCGCTATACCTTGAGTTGTAAATGAATTTTCAGCGCTTTTTCTGCTGGACGCGGACAGGTTTGAAAGAGATTGCTCGTGGCGTTAAGCAACGTTGGAGTAGTCGAATGTTCGTGCATACCCTGCTTGCGGCTGCGGCCATTTCGGCGATGTCGGCCCTTTCCGCCAGTGCTGCGACGGTGACCATCGCCGTCGAGAGCTTCGGAACCGGCGCGGCCAACATCGCCGCCGCCCGCGCCCAACAGAGCGCGTTCCATGGCTCAGGCCAGAGAATCGTCGAGAATTTCGAAGGTTTCCAGCTTCAGGCGACCACACAAGTGCAGGGTGGCGGCGCAGCGGACTCCTTCTCGGCCGCCACGATCGAAACCAAGGTGGGCGACTTCACCAGCATCAACCCCGCCGGCAGCGGAACCACCGATCTCAATCCGACCGGACAGCTGCATGTGCGTGACGGCAGCGGAAACGACGGCGGGCGTTTCAACACGACGCTTGGCGGCTTCAACTACCTCGACAGCAACGACAACAGCGGGATCTTCTGGTCGATCCCGGGAAGCGCCGCGCTTCGGCCGATCGACAGGATCTCGTTTCTCGCCACGGACATCGACGACGTGGGCGCAGCGACGTTCAACGTCAGCGCAGGCGGCGACGTGCTCGCGACCAAATTCTCGCTGGCCTCCGAGTTGCTCGGCAAACGCCCGAACGGCGAACTTCTGCTGTTCACCCTCCTGTTCGACTCGGTCGTATCGAACCTCACGATCGCGATGAACATCGACAAGGGTGACGGGTTCTCGATCGACGACGTCACCGTGGGCCAGGTGCCGCTGCCAGCGGCCGCATGGATGCTGCTCGCCGGCCTCGGTGGCCTCGCAGCCCTGGGCCGGCGTCGCTCCGCCGCCTGAGCGGCGCCGTCGCAGGTCGTTTGACAAGACGTCGCGCGCGCCGCACACACGGCGCGCGCGACTGTCTTTGATGAGAGGGGCCATGCCCTCCGACAACTCCTACGGCATGAACTGGCTCACGGACTACGTGCGCCCCAAGCTCAACTCGCTGTTCTCGCGGCGCGAAATGCCCGAGAACCTCTGGCGCAAGTGCGACGCCTGCGGTCAGATGATCTTCCACCGCGAACTCTCCGAAGCCCTGTTCGTCTGCCCCAATTGCGACCACCACATGCTGATCGCTCCGCGCCAGCGCCTGGAGCGGCTGTTCGACGGCGGCGTCTTCATCGAGGCCCCGTTGGCCGACCCTCCCGCCGATCCGTTGAAGTTCCGCGACCAGAAGCGCTATCCCGACCGCGTCAAGGAGGCGCGCACCAAGACCGGCGAGCACGAGGCGATGCTGGTCGCCCGCGGCATGATCGGCGGACTGACGACGGTCGTTGCGGCGCAGAACTTCGAGTTCATGGCGGGCTCGATGGGCATGGCCGTGGGCGACGCGCTGATCGCCGCGGCCGACGTCGCCGTCGACGCGCGCGCCCCGCTCGTGGTGTTCTGCGCCGCGGGCGGCGCCCGGATGCAGGAGGGCATCCTGTCGCTGATGCAGATGCCTCGCACGACCATCGCCGCCCAGATGGTGCGGGAGGCCGGCCTGCCCTTCGTCACCGTCCTGACCAATCCCACCACAGGCGGGGTGACGGCCAGCTACGCCATGCTCGGAGACGTGCAGCTGGCCGAGCCGGACGCGCTGATCTGCTTCGCCGGCCCCCGGGTGATCGAGCAGACCATCCGCGAGACGCTGCCCGAGGGCTTCCAGCGCAGCGAATACCTGCTCGACCACGGGATGCTGGACCGGGTGGTCCACCGCCACCGCCTGCGCGACGAACTGGCCACCATCCTGCGCCTGCTGACCAACCAGCCGCCGCGCACCCATGGCGACCTGCCGGCCCCGCTGACGCCGACGGACGAGACCCCGGCGGACGCCCCCCCGCCGCCGGCGGCGGGCTGAGGGGCGCCGCCATGGACGGCGCGGCGGGACCGCTCGCCTCCGACGCGATCCTCGAGCGGCTGCTCGGGCTGCACCCCAAGCTGATCGACCTGACGCTGGGGCGGGTCGAGCGCCTGCTGGGAGCCCTCGGCCACCCCGAGCGCTCCCTGCCCCCGGTCGTGCACGTCGCAGGCACCAACGGCAAGGGCTCGACCCAGGCGATGATGCGCGCCGGGATCGAAGGCGCTGGGCTGATCGCGCACGCCTACACCTCGCCCCATCTGGCGCGCTTCCACGAGCGCATCCGCGTCGCCGGCCGGCTGATCGAGGACCCAGCGCTCGCCGCGCTGCTTGAGGAATGCGAGCGCGCCAATGGCGGCGCGCCGATCACCTTCTTCGAGATCACGACGGTCGCCGGCCTGCTGGCCTTCGCGCGCACGCCCGCCGACTGGCTGTTGCTGGAGGTGGGCCTCGGCGGCCGGCTCGACGCCACCAACGTGATCGAGCGCCCGGCGCTGACGATCATCACCCCGGTCTCCTACGACCACCAGCAGTATCTGGGCGAGAGCCTTCGCGAGATCGCCGGCGAGAAGGCCGGCATCCTCAAGCCCGGGGTCCCTTGCGTCGTCGGGCCCCAGCCGCCCGAGGCGATGGCAGCCATCGCGGCGCGGGCGGCGGAGATCGGCGCGCCGCTGCGCGTTGCGGGGCGCGACTGGCGGGCATGGCGCGAGAACGGCAGGCTCGCCTTCGCGGACGACGACGGGCGGCTCGACCTGCCGCCGCCGGTGCTGCCCGGCCTGCACCAGTTCGACAACGCCGGCGCGGCGGTGGCGGGGCTGCGGGCGCTCGGCTTCGACGCGGCCGCCTGCGCCGCAGCCGTGACCCGCGCCGAGTGGCCCGCGCGGTTGCAGCGGCTCAGGCGCGGGCCGCTGGTGGAAGCGGCGGGCGCGACCGCGATGTGGCTCGACGGCGGCCACAACCTCGCGGCGGCCGAGGCGATCGCCGCCCATTTCGCAGCGATGGCGCAGACCGACCCCGCGCCGCTCGCGCTGGTCTGCGGAATGCTCGACACCAAGGACGCAGGCGGGTTCATGCGCTGCTTCGCGCCGGTCGTCCGCGCCGCATGGACGGTGGACATCCCCGGCGCCGCGGCCAGCGTGCCCGCCGCCTCGCTCGCCAGGACCGCGCGCAACGCCGGACTGCCCGCCGAGGCCGCCCCCGACGTGGCGGCCGCCGTGGCCGCCGCTGTCGCCGAGGTGGGCCCCGGGGGGCGCGTGCTGATCTGCGGTTCGCTCTACCTCGCCGGCGTGGTGCTGCGCGAGAACGGCTAGGCGGGCACGCTCAGCCGCTCGGCGAAGGCGCGCAGGCGGCCGAGCGCGGCCAGCAGCGCCTCGTCGGGGATGGTCAGCGCGACACGGACATGACCGGCGGCGGCGGCGCCGAAGCTCTCGCCGGGCATGACCGCGACGCCCTCTTCCTCGAGCAGCCGCTCGGCGAAGGTCTCGCCCGAAGGGCAGGCGTCGCGCACGTCGAGCATGAGATACATCGCGCCGGCGGGGCGGTGGACGCCGACGACGTTTCCGCCCTCGAAGACCGCGAGCGCGGCGTCGCGACGGCGGCGGTAGCGCGCGGCGATGACCGCCTCGCCACCCGGCTCGGCGGTCAGCGCATGGAGCGCGGCGGCCTGGATGAAGCCTGGCGCCCCGTAGGTCGCCGCGATGGCGAGGTCGGCGACGCGGGCGCAGGTCTCCGCCGGACCCGCCACCCAGCCGATGCGAAAACCGGTCATGGCGTGCGACTTGGAAAGCGAACCCACCACCAGCGTCCGCTCCGCCATGCCCGGCAGCGCGCGGGGGCTCAGATGGGGCGCGTCGAAGCTGAGGGCGTCGTAGACCTCGTCGGAGACGAGCCAGACGTCGCGCGCGCGGCAGACCTCGGCGATCCCCTCCATCACCGCGCGGGGATAGACGGCGCCGGTGGGGTTGTTGGGCGAGTTGATCAGCAGCGCCCGCGCGCCTGAGCCCGCGATGGCGGCGTCGATCTCGGCGGGGTCGGGGGCGAAGCCGCGCTCGGGCCGGGCGGCCACCGTCACGACGCGGCCGGCGGCGGCGCGCACGGTCATGGGGAAAGTGGCGTACCACGGCTCCACCAGGACGCAGGCGTCGCCGGGGTCCAGCGTCGCGATCATGGCGGCGAACAACGCGGCCTGCCCGCCGGTGGTGACGACCACGTTCTCGGGCCCCGTCGGCGCGCCCGTCAGCGCCGCCAGCCGCGCCGCCACGGCCGCACGCAGCGCCGGCGTCCCGGGCGAGGGCGCGTAGCCGAGGGCGCCGCCGCGGGCGGCGGCCACCATCGTCTCCACGATGCCCGGCGTGGCGAGGACGTCGTGGTCGCCCACGGTCAGGAAGGTCACGGCCCGCCCGGCCGCCTCCATGGCGCGCGCACGATAGTGCACGCCCCATCCGTCGGAGGCGCCGGAGACGATGGAGCGGATGCGTCGGGAGGGCTGCATGGGCGGTGGCCGGGCCGCGCGACGGCGGCCCGAACCTCGCTCAGTTGGGCGAAAGGCCGAGCGCGACGAAGCGCAGGTCGTCGCCGTTGCTCAGCAGCAGCAGGACGGTGGCGCGACGGTCCTCGCGCGCAGCCTCGATGAGCCGCGTCACATCCTGGGGCGTGCGGACGGGTTGCTGCGAGACCTCGCGGATGATGTCGCCGGGGCGCACGGCCTTGGTCTCGGCCGCGCTGCCGGCCTCGACGTCGGTGACGAGCACACCCTCCACGTCGTCGGGAAGCCCCAGTTCGCCGCGCTTGTCGGCGGTAAGCGGCTCCATGGTCATCCCCAGCATCGAGGCCACGGGCGCCGGGTCCGCGCCGCCGAGGGCGGCGACGACCCCCTCACCCTCCTCCAGCCGTCCAAGTTCGACGTTCAGACGGCGCCGTTCTCCCTTGCGCCAGATCTCCACCTCGGCGCTGGACCCCACGGCGGTCTCGGCCACGATGCGCGGCAGGTCGCGCATGGCCGCGATCTTCTGGCCGTTGAAGGTCAGGATCACGTCGCCGGCCTCAACCCCGCCGTCTGCGGCCGGTCCGCCGGCGGTGACGTCGGCGACCAGCGCGCCCGAGACCTCGGGCAGGTCGAGGCTGTCGGCCAGCTCCGGCGTCACGGTCTGGATGCGCACGCCCAGCCAGCCGCGACGCGTCTCTCCGAACTCGCGCAGTTGCGCCACGACGCTGGTCGCGATGCGCGCCGGCACCGAGAAACCGATGCCGATCGACCCGCCCGAAGGCGAGATGATCGCCGTGTTCACGCCGACGACGTCGCCTGTCATGTTGAACAGCGGCCCGCCCGAGTTGCCGCGGTTGATGGCGGCGTCGGTCTGGATGAAGTCGTCGTAGGGCCCGGCGTTGATGTCGCGGTTGCGCGCCGAGACGATGCCGGCCGAGACCGAACCGCCGAGGCCGAAAGGATTGCCGATCGCAAGCACCCAGTCGCCGACCCGCAGGGCGTCGCTGTCGCCGAATGTCACCGCGACCAGCGGCGTGGGCGACTCCACCTTCAGCACGGCGAGGTCGGTCTTGGGGTCGCGGCCGACCAGCGTGGCCGGCAGGGACGAGCCGTCGGGGAAGTTCGCGACGATCTCGTCGGCGTTCTCGATGACGTGGTTGTTCGTGACGATCACGCCCGTCGGGTCGATCACGAAGCCCGAACCCAGCGAACTGACCGACCGCGGACCGCGCTGGTTGCGCTCGAAGAAGTCGCGGAACAGGTCCTCGAACTGGCCGCCCGGCGGCACCGGCGGGCGCACGCCGCCGGCCTGACCGACGCTCTGGCGCGTCGAGATGTTGACCACCGCCGGGCTGAGCCGCTCGGCCAGGTCGGCGAAGCTCGCAGGCCGCTCCTGCTCCTGCGCCGACGCCGGCGCGACTGAGCCGAAGACGGCGCCGAAACCCGCGCCCAGCGCGAGGATGAAGGCGAGCGTCGGTGCGGCGGATCTGACAGCTATCGGCACGCGTCTCTCCCGGAATGGATGAGGCGGCGCGACATCGCCGCGCCGCCCTGAACTATAGCGCCGGTCTGGGCCGCTGTCGCGGCGGCGATCACCGTCTCGTGACCGCCGCTGACGCTCAGTTGCGCGAGGCCCCGTTCTGGTCCTTGAGGTAATTGAAGAACTCGCTGTTCGGCGAGATCACCATCGACGAGTTTTCGCCCTGCAAGGCGTTCTCGTAGGCGCGCATGGACCGGAAGAAGGCGAAGAACTCCGGATCGCGCCCGTAGGCTTCGGCGAACACGGCGTTGCGCTGCGCGTCGGCCTCGCCGCGGATAATCTCCGCCTCGCGCCGCGCCTCGGAGATCAGCTCGACGGCCTGACGGTCGGCGTTGGCGCGCACGCGCTGCGCCGCCTCGGCGCCGCGGGCCCGCTCGTCGGCGGCCTCACGCTGCCGCTCGGCCTGCATCCGCTGGAACGTCGCCTGCAGGTTCTGCTCCGGCAGATCGGCGCGTCGGATGCGCACGTCGACGATGTCGACGCCCAGTTCGCGCGCGTTGCGCCGGGCCTCGTCGCGGATGCGGACCATCAGTTGCGTGCGCTCGTCGGACAGCAGCGCTTCCGACACCACCGAACCCAGAACCTGGCGCAGGGCGGCGTTGAGGATGCGCTCCAGCCGCGGGGCGGCGGCGGCCTCGTCGAACACGGCCTGGCGGAAGCGGATCGTGTCGGTGATGCGCCACCGCGCGAAGGCGTCCACCACGAGGCGACGGTCGTCGAGCGGCGTCACCTCGAGCGAGGTGGTCTCCAGCGGCAGGATCCGATCCTCGAAGAAGACGACGTTCTGGATGAAGGGCGCCTTGAAGTAGAGGCCGGGCTCGGCGATCGGCTCGCCGCGGACCTGGCCGAACTGCAGCACCAGCGCGCGCTGGCGCTCGTCGACGATGAACAGCGAGTTGGCGAGCAGGAACAGTGCGACGACCGCTCCGACCCCCCCGAACAGCGCTATGCGGGCTCGGTTCATCGGGTGCTCCTCGCCGTCTCGGAGGTCGGTCGGCCAAGCTCGGTCAACGGCAGATAGGGCACGACGCCCGAGGAGCCGCCGGCGGTCTCGTCGATGACGATCTTGTTGATGCCCATCATCACGCGCTCGATGGTCTCGAGGTAGAGACGCTTGCGGGTGACTTCGGGCGCGAGCTGGTATTCGGCGTAGATCGCCTTGAAGCGCGCGGCCTCGCCCGACGCCTCGTTGACGGTCTGCGCCCGGTAGGCCTCGGCCTCCTGCAGCACCTGCGCCGCCTGCCCGCGCGCCTCGGCCAGCGCCCGGTTGGCGTAGGCCTCGGCCTGGCTTTCCTGCGTGTTGCGGTCCTGGGCGGCCGCCTGCACGTCGCGGAAGGCGTCGATCACCTCGGGCGGCGGGTCGGCGCGGTCGAAGTTGACCCGCAGGATGTTCACGCCGGCCTCGTAGCTGTCCATAGTCTGCTGGATCAGCGCCTGGACCTGCTGACTGATGAGCGCGCGGTCGCGGTTCAGGATCGGGCTCAGCTGGGAGCGGCCGATGACCTCGCGCATGGCGGACTCGCTCACCGCGCGGATGGTCTCGGTCGGACCGACGAGGTTGAACAGGTGGTCGCCAAGGTTGTTGATGTTCCAGACCACCTGGAAGTCGATGTCTACGATGTTCTCGTCGCCCGTCAGCATGAGACCGCTGTCGATGTCGCGGCCGCGGCCGCGGATGGCGCTGTCGTAGCCGATGTCGACGGTGTTCTCGCGGGTGACGGCGAGTTTCTCGTAGGTCACGATCGGAAACGGCGCGAACTGCAGGCCCGGGTTCCGGGTCGCGTAGAACTCGCCGAACATCAGTTCGACCGCCTGTTCTTCGGGCTTCACGGTATAGATCGAGACGAATGCCCAGAGCGCGACCACCGCCAGGCCGAGCGCGGCGTAGCCCTTCGGTCCGAAGCTCGGGATCTGCGGGCCCTGCCCCCGACCGCCGCCGCCGCCGCCGACGATGACTCGCAGTTTCTCCCGCCCCTGACGGAGAATGTCCTCGATGTCGGGCGGACGATTGCCGCCGCCGCCGCCGCCCCCGCCACCCCAGGGACCGCGGCCGCCGCCCTGTCCGCCGTCGCCGCCGCGGTCGCCCCACGGCCCGCCGGAATTGTTCGACCAAGGCATGTGACCGTTTTCCTCCTGTATCGGAAACCCCTCTATAGGGGGCGGCGGACGCGCCCGCAACGCGACCAGCCGTGTCCGGTAAGTGGCGTCTCGCGACCCTCGATCAAGCGCGCTGCGCCAGTTGTCGCGGGCGCCGCCCTCAGCCGACCGGCGCGCGCATGGTCACCAGCTCCTCGGCGGCGGTGGGATGGACGGCGACGGTGCGGTCGAAGTCCTCCTTCGTCGCGCCCATCTTCACCGCGATCCCGGCCATCTGGATCATCTCCGCCGCCGCATGGCCGACGACGTGCACGCCCAGCACGCGGCGGTTGGCCTTGTCGACGACCAGCTTCATCAGCATCCGCTCCTCGCGCGCGGCGAGCGTGTGGAGCATGGGGCGGAAGGTCGCGCGGTAGATCTCGACGTCGTGGGCGGCGCGGGCCTCGGCCTCGCTCAGGCCCACCGTGCCGATCTCGGGCTGGGTGAAGACGGCGGTGGCGACGGTCTCGTGATCGACCGCGGTCGGCTCGCCCATGAACACGGTGCGCACGAAGGCCGCGCCCTCGCGGATCGCGACGGGCGTCAGGGCCAGTCGGTCGGTGACGTCGCCAACAGCGTATATCGAGGGCGTCGTCGTCTGGCTGAAGCGGTCCACCGGCACGGCGCCGGAGGCGGCCAGCGCGACGCCCGCGTTCTCCAGCCCAAGCCCCGCCGTCGAGGGCCGGCGGCCGGTGGCGTACATCACCGTGTCCACCTCCAGCGTCTCGCCCCCGGTCAGGGTCACAGCCAGCGCGGCCCCGCGCTTGTCGATGCGCGCGACGTCGGCGCCCAGCCGCAGGTCGACGCCGCGCGCGCGCATCGCCCCGGCGACATGGGCGCGCACGTCGTCGTCGAAGCCGCGCAGGATCATGTCGCCGCGGTAGAGCTGCGTCGTGCGCGCGCCGAGGCCGTTGAAGATGCCGGCGAACTCGCAGGCGATGTAGCCGCCGCCGACCACCAGCACGCGCCCGGGCAGGTCCGGCAGGTGGAACGCCTCGTTGGAGGTGATCGCGTGCTCGGCGCCGGGCAGGTCGGGAACGAACGGCCCGCCGCCGGTGGCGATCAGGATGTGTCGGGCGGTGACGACGCGGTCGCGATCGGCCAGGCGGGCCTCGTGCGGCCCGGCGACCGTCGCGCGGCAATCGTGCAACTCGACGCCGGCGCCCTGCAACACCTTGCGATAGACGCCCTCCAGCCGGGCGATCTCGCGGTCCTTGGCCGCGATCAGCCACGCCCAGTCGAACCGGCTCTCGCCGACGCTCCAGCCGAAGCCCGCCGCGTCCTCGAAGGCGTCGCGGAAGCCGGCGGCGTAGACGAGCAGCTTCTTCGGCACGCAGCCTCGGATGACGCAGGTCCCGCCGTAGCGGTATTCCTCGGCCAGGCCCACGCGCGCGCCGGTCTCGGCGGCCATGCGCGCCGCGCGCACCCCGCCGGAGCCGCCGCCGATGACGAAAAGGTCGTAGTCGAAAGCCATGCGCGCCCCTGTCAACTCGGGCGCGCCAGCACCTCCGTCGCGCCGTTCGCGTGACCTATCACCGCGGTGTCGGCGATGTCGATGAACAGACCCGTGTCTATGACACCGGGCACCGCGATCAGCGCCCCGGCCAGGGCCGCCGGCGCGCCGATCCGCCGCAGGTGCAAGTCGAGGATCATGTGGCCCCCGTCGGTGATGAAGGGCGTGTCGCCCGCCAGCCGCAGCGAGGACGCGCGGCCGTCGACGTCGGCGTCCTCCAGCAACTCCTCGACGATGGCCTTGGTCGTCTCCCAGCCGAAGGGCACGATCTCCACCGGCAGCGGGAAGGCGCCGAGCGTCTCGACCGCCTTGCTCGCGTCGGCGATCACCACCATGCGGTCGGAGGCGCAGGCGACGATCTTCTCCTGCAGCAACGCCCCGCCGCCGCCCTTGATCAGCCGCAGCGCCGGGTCGATCTCGTCGGCCCCGTCCACGGTCAGGTCGAGCCAGCCGGCCTCGTCCAGCGTGGTCAGCCGCACGCCCACGCGCTCCGCCAGTTCGCCCGTGCGCAGCGAGGTCGGCACGCCGACGACGCCGCGCAGCCCCCCCGCGCGCACCCGCTCCCCGAGCGCGCGCACGAACCAGTCGGCGGTGGAGCCGGTGCCGAGGCCGAGCCGCATCCCGTCCTCGACGTAGTCGACGGCCCGTGTCGCCGCGACCTGCTTGGCGAGGTCGGCGTCGCTGAGCGGCTTGGACATGGTTCGCTCCGGGGTCGGGGATGGGGGCGGCGCCCTCGCGCGCCGCTCGCGCTTCGCTTAGCATGTGAGCGCGGGTGGTGAAATGCTGCGGAGACTGCCGATGCGCGCGCTGTGCGCGATCCTGACGCGCGACCGTCCCGAGAGCCTCGGCCGCTGCCTGGCCTCGGTCGCCGCGGCGAGCCCGCCGGAGGGGGTGGCGCTGGAGATCCTCGTGATCGACAACGCAAGCGCCGAAGCGGCCGCGGCGCGCAACCGTGCGTTCGTGGCGGACGGCGTGGGTCCCTTCCCAGCCCGGATCGCGACCGAACGGCGCCGGGGCATCGCCATCGCGCGCAACCACGCGCTGGCGGCGGCGGAGGCCGGCGGCTTCGACGCGCTGGTGTTTCTGGACGACGACCAGACCGTGCCGCCGGACTGGTTCGCGACCGCCTTCCGCGTGCTCGCCGAGGAGCGCGTGGAGATCGTCCGACCTGACGTGCGGTGGGACTTCGAGCCCCCCGGCCGCTATCGCCACGAGTTCGAGGGCCGCGTGCCTCTCGACCAGCGCCCCTTGCGCGAGGCTGGCGGTCGCCAGGCGGCGACCAACGGCGTGGTGCTGGACGCGCGGCTGTGGCGAGAGATGGGGCTGCGCTTCGACGAGCGTTTTCCGCTGGCCGGCGGCGAGGACACCGACTTCTTCTTCCGCGCCACGGACGCCGGCGCGCGCATCGTCGTCACCCGCGAGAGCTGTTCGGTCGAGCATTGTCCGGCCGAAAAGCAGCGGCTCGGCTGGCTGTTGCGGCGCTCGTTCCGCATCGGCAACAACGAGGCGCTGTTCCGCTTCAAGCGCTATCCGCGCTGGCGCTACGTCACGGCCGGCGTGTTCCAGGCGCTGTGGTTCGGGCTGGTGGCGCTGGTCAGCCTGCCCGCGCCGTCGCGGGCGCTGGACGCGGTGCTGCGCGCCGCCCGGGGCGCGGGGCGGGCCGCCGGCGGGGCGTCGGTCGTGTTCTCGGAATACCGCGCGACGGTCGGGCGCTGATGTTCGTCAGCGTCTTCGACGTCTTCAAGATCGGGGTCGGGCCATCCTCCTCCCACACGATGGGGCCGATGGTGGCGGCGGCGCGCTTTCTCGACCTGCTGCGTGATCCCGCCCAGCGGGCGCCGGGCGCCGGGGCTCCGGCGCGGCTGGCCTGCCGGCTGCACGGCTCGCTGGCCTTCACCGGCAAGGGTCACGCCACCGACCGCGCCGTGTTGCTGGGGCTGGCCGGTTTTTCGCCCGAGACGCTGGACGCGACCGCCGCGGATCTGGCCGAGGCGGACGCGCGCGCCACCCGTCGGCTTGCGCCCGCCGGCCTGCCCGAGATGGCCTTCGACCCGGACGCGGACATCGTGTTCGACTACGGGCCCGCCCTGCCCGGGCACGCCAACGGCCTGGTTCTGGAAGCCATGGATGCGGCAGGCCGCGTCGTGGCGCGCGAGACCTATTATTCGGTCGGAGGCGGCTTCGTGCTGACCGAGCGCGAACTCGCCCGCCGCGACGAGGCCGAGGCGCTGCCCGAGCCGGTCTCCCACCCCTTCCGCACCGCCGCCGAGATGCTGGAGATGGCGCGCCGCTCCGGCCTCTCCATCGCCGCCATGAAACGCGAGAACGAACTGGCCTTCCGCGACGCGGCCATCCTCGACGCCGGCCTCGACCGGCTGTGGGCGACGATGGACGCCTGCATCGAGCGCGGCCTGTCGCGCGAGGGCGCGCTGCCCGGCGGCCTGCGCCTGCCCCGCCGCGCCGCCGCGATCCACCGCCAACTCGAGGGCGAACGGGGCCTCAACCAGCCCATGCCGCACACCATCAACGACTGGCTGTCCTGCTGGGCGATGGCGGTGAACGAGGAGAACGCCGCCGGCGCCCAGGTCGTCACCGCGCCGACCAACGGCGCCGCGGGCGTGCTGCCCGCCGTCATCCGCTACCGCCTGCGCCATGTGCCGGGCGCGGGGCCGGACGCGCCGCGGCGGATGCTGCTGACGGCGGCCGCCATCGGCGGGATCATCAAGAAGAACGCCTCGATCTCGGGCGCCGAATGCGGCTGCCAGGCCGAGGTCGGCTCCGCCGCGGCCATGGCCGCCGCCGCGCTGGCCGAGGCGCTGGGCGGCGCGCCGGCCCAGGTCGAGAACGCGGCCGAGATCGCGCTCGAGCACCACCTCGGCATGACCTGCGATCCGATCGCAGGCCTCGTGCAGGCGCCGTGCATCGAGCGCAACGGGCTCGGCGCGGTCAAGGCGGTGGCGGCGGCCTCGCTGGCGCTGCGCGGCGACGGGCGCCACCTCGTCAGCCTCGACGCCTGCGTCGAGACCATGCGCCAGACCGGCCGCGACATGAGCGAGAAATACAAGGAGACCTCGCTCGGCGGTCTCGCGGTGAACGTGCCCACGTGCTGACGAATCGCTGACGTCGCCATGACGGACGGCGTGCAGAAGGGTTAACGACGCTCGCGGTCCTGTCCTCGTTCGGGGTTGTCCCTGCCCCTTCGCGCGACGTCCCTGCGGCGGGCCGTTTTCGCACGCCCGCAGGTCTCGGCCGGATGCGGCGTTCCCGGTGCGTAACCCGGGCGCCCGTCCGGCCTTTTTTCCCGCGAGCGGCGTCGGCCGGCCCGGTGTGACGAAGTTCACTGACGTTTCGTTGACGCGACGTCATTAACGGTTTGCGCCGTCTTGCCGGAGAGCCCGCCATGCGACCAGCGATCGCCTACAGCCGCCTGCCCGACGCGCTGCGCGAGGACGCGCGGGACGCCTTCCTGCCCTGCGCGCCGCCGCGCGGCTTCCGCAATCTCGGCTGGCGCGGCGAGGCGCCGGAGGCGTTGCGCTGGCGGGGTTGCGGCGGGCTGGCGCGCACCGAGGCGCTGCTGGACGCCATCGCGCCCTCCCTGCCCGCGCCGCGCATGGCCGCCGGCGCGGCCGCCCTCGCCCGCTTCGTGGAGATCGACCTGTTCTGCGCGCCCGACGACCCCGCCTATCCGCCGGTCGCAGCGCCCTGGACGCCGCCGCACCGGCGCCGGCTGATGCTGGCCATCCTATACGGCGACGGACCGGCGCGCGAGCCCGAGCGCTACGACGAGGGCGCGGGGCCCATGGCGGGCCTGCGTCCGCTGGCCGGCGCGCTGCGCGCCGCAGGTCCCGATCCCTTCAGCCCCCTTTCGCGGTCGAGCGCGCCGGACTTCCGCGCTCACGGCGCAGCCGAGGCCGTCGCGGCCGCCTTCGCCTGTCTGCACGCCCTCGCGCTGGGTCGGTTGAGCGGCGTGACCGACCGCGCGGCGCGCTTCGCGGCGGCGCAGCGCGTGACGCGCGCGGTCTATCGCGACATCGTCTTCCACGACCTCGCCCCGGCGACGCTTCGCGCGGACGTGCTGGCCGCCTGCGCCGCAGAGCCGCTCGCCGACCCGACAGCGGCCGATGCGGACGACGCGGCGAGCGAGCTGGCGCATGTCGCGCTGCCGTTGTGGACCGCCGCGGCCGACGGCGACGCGGGCATCGACGCGCCCACGGAGACGTCCGCCACCCCGGCCGCGCTGGCGCGGGCGCTGCGCTTCGGCGCGGCGGGCGGCGTGCTGGGTGTCGAGTCGCTCGCCGCGCTGCTGGCCCCGCGGCTGGCGACGCTGCCGGCCGCCGCGCGCTGGATCGCCGTGGACGGCGCAGCGCGCACCCGGCTTGTCGCCGACTGGGCGGCGCGCGGCCCGCTCGCGGAGCGGGCGTGGTTGCGCAGCGACCCGCCGCCGCTGGCGCTTCTGGCGCTGGAGAGCGCCGCCCCGGCCGATCTGGGCGGCGGCGAGGGCCGCAGGCTCGGCGCCATGGGCACGGCGCTGGTCGCGGAGGGTCTGCTCGCCTGCCGCCACGCCGGCGAGGCGGAGGTGGAGCGCGACCCGCGGCTGCCCGCGGAGCTGGCCACGGTCTTTCCCTTCGACGACGCGCCGCGGACGATGGAGGGGCTGCTGGCGACGCTGCGCCGCAGCGTCTAGGACGCCTCGCCGGCGGGCGTCAGAACGCCAAGGCTCTCCAGCGCCGCGCCGAGGAAGCGCCGCTCCAGGATCGTCGCCATGGCGGGCCCGTCGAAACGGGCGGAGACGTCCGCCGCGGCGGCCTCGTTCGACGTGCCGACGCGCAGACCGGGGGCGAAATCGAGCCCGTCGACCGGCCAGCGCAGCCCCGTCGAGCCGAGGCCCCGCAGCGGCGCCATCGGAAAGAACGACACCCGCGCTCCCGGCGCCAGGCGCGCGCGCCAGTCGGGCGGACAGAAGAAGGTCACGTCCTCCTCGCCGATCAGCACGACGGGCGCATCGGGGCGGCGCATAACCGCGTGCAGCGCGGCGAGGGTGTGGTCGAAGCGCCTCCCCGTGAAGCCGACGCCGAGAAAGAACGGCGCCGCGACGGTGTAGAGGCACTTCTCGAGGTCGGTCGTGTCCTGCTCGGGCAGATGCGCCACCCGATCGCCGAGCAGCGCGCGCCAGCCCGCGAGGTCGGCGACGCTGTCCATGTCGCCCACCAGCGCCTCGGGGGCGGCGCCCCAGGCCTCCAGCCGGTCGGCGCCGCCGTCCGCCGCCACGACATGGGGAGCGAGCGCCACGGCGTCGCGGAACGCCGCGAGATCGGCGTCCCCGCCACCGACCAGCGTCACCCCGCGGTCGAAGCGGAAGCGCGGGTTCACCGCGGCGCGTCCGGGTCGGGCTTGCCGACGCCGCGGAACACGGCGCGGAACGGCAGCGCCCAGAGCACGCCAAGGCCGACATAGACGCCGAGTTCGAGCAGGACATGCGGCCGATCGAACTGGTCGACGAGCCACACCGCCACGACCACGTAGAGCGGCAGACCGACCAGCAGGACCAGAAGCGAGAGGCGCTTGCGCGTGCGATATGTCATGGCGCGTGAGCTAGACCGCCCGCGTCCCGCTTTCAACCGCCGCCGCGACGCGGCTAAGCTGCGCCCGCTCCGCCGGAGACCCGCCGATGACGCCCCAAGCCCGCGCCGCCCACGACCTTGTCGCCCGCTACTACGGCGCCTTCAACGCGGGCGAGCCCGACGAAATGCTGGCGCTGGTCGCCGAGGACCTGCGCCACGACGTCAACCAGGGCGCGACGCGCGCGGGCAAGGCGCTGTTCGCCGAGTTTCTCGCCCACATGGGGCGCTGCTACGCCGAGCGGCTGGAGGACGTCGTGATCATGACCGAACCCGCCGGCGCCCACGCCGCCGCGACCTTCACCGTGCACGGAACCTACAAGGCGACCGACGAGGGGCTGCCCCCCGCCGCCGGCCAGACCTACGTCCTGCCGGCAGGGGCCTTCCTCGACATCCGCGACGGGCGCATCGCGCGGGTGGCGACCTGCTACAACCTCGCCGACTGGCTGCGGCAGGTCGGCGGTTGAGCCTGCGCGTCGAGGCGCTGACCGGCGAGACCCTGCGCGCCGCGCTGCCGCGGCTGGCCGAACTGCGCATCGCGGTGTTCCGTGACTGGCCCTATCTCTACGAGGGCGACGCCGCCTACGAGACGCGTTACCTGCGCGCCTACGCCGACAGCCCCGGCGCGCTGGTGGTCGGCGCCGTCGACGGCGACACGCTGGTCGGCGCCGCCACCGCCGCGCCGATGGAGGACCATGCGGCCGACTTCGCCGAACCCTTCCGGGCCCACCGCCACGACCTCGGCGCGATCCTCTACTGCGGCGAGTCGGTGCTGCTGCCCGCCTATCGCGGCCGCGGCGTCGGCCACGCCTTCTTCGACGCGCGCGAGGCCCATGGCCGCGCGCTGGGCCGCCGGCGCGCGTGTTTCTGCGCCGTCGTCCGGGACCCGGCCGATCCGCGCAAGCCCGCCGGCTACACGCCGCTCGACCCGTTCTGGCGCAAGCGCGGCTATGAGCCTGCCCCCGACCTCACGGCCGAGTTCCGCTGGCGCGAGGTCGGCGCGGACGCCGAAACCACGCACCGGATGCGCTTCTGGCTGCGCGACCTCTAGCGCCGCCGCTTGATGTAGACGTAGAGCGCCCCGGCGCCGCCATGCCGCGCGTGGGCCTCGAAGACGCCGACCACCATTCCGGCGAAAGGGGGCGCGGTCAGCCAGCGCGGCGTCTCGCGGCGCAGCACGCCCTCCCCGCCCCGGCCGTCGCCGCCCTTGCCGGTCACGACCAGCACGCAGCGCAGCCCCCCCGCCGCCGCGCCGTCGAGAAAGCGCCACAGCGCGCCGTGGGCGCGGTCGGCGGTCATGCCGTGCATGTCCAGCCTCGCCTGCGGCGCGATCCGCCCGCGCCCAAGCCTGCGCGCCGTGCCGCGGTCAAGGCCCGGCGTGTTGGGGGCCACCGGACCGGGACGCTCGACCGAGGGCGGCGCCCAGCGCAGGCCCGGCTCCGGACGCCCGGTCGGGCGGCGCCACACGGGGGGCGGCGAAGGCTCTGTCGTCGGGGGCGGCGCAGGCGCCGGGGTGGGCTTCGGGTCGGGCGCCGCCGTCGCGAGAGGTTCGGGCGCCTCGGGACGCAAGGGCTTGGCCGTCGAAGCGACGCGCCGCCACAGCGCCCGCTCCTCCTCGGTCAGGCCCGCGCGGGGCGCGCGCCGCTTCATGGACGGCGCGCCATGGCTCAGTCGCCGGTGGCGACGAGCGTCCAGTTCGGATCGTTCACGCCCATGCGGCGACCGAAGGTCCACACGTCGGTCTCGCGGCGCACCTCGTTGGGGTCGCCCTCCACGACGGCGTTGCTCGCATCGCGCACAACCGAAATGAGCTCGGCTGTGAAGCGGATGGCGACCTCCCCTTCGCGCGTCGCCGGGTTGTAGCGCGCGTCGACGACGCGGGCGTCGCGCACGCCGACGAACTTGGCCTCGACGGTCAGTCCCTCGGCCTTGCGCTGTTCGATGGCCGCCGCGAAGCCGCCGTAGACGTCCGGGGCGAGGAAGCGGCGGAGCGTGTCGAGGTCGCCGTGCTCGTAGGCCATCAGGATCATCTCGAAGGCCTGCCGCGCTCCGACCATGAACTCGCTGGCGAGAAACTGAGGTTCCGCGCGACGCATCGCCGCCAGCGCCTCCGCCACGCGGTCGTCGCCCTCGGCGACGGTCGCGCTGTCGGGGTCGATCCCGCCCTCGTCCTCGATCACCGGCGTGCTCGGCTGCCGCGCAGGGCGCCCGGGCTCGGGGCGCAGGACGCGGCTGGCCTGCTGTTCCTCCAGGCCGGTCTTCGTGCCAAGCACGCCGCGCAAGCGGAACAGAAGGAAGATCGCGATACCGGCAAGGATGATGAGCTCGATGACGCCCGTGGGCATGGGGCAGGAACCTCGTCTTCCACTTGCGCCGCGCATGATGACCGGCGGCGGTGGCGCCACTGCGCCCTGCGCGGTATGTATGGCGCGAAGGCCCCGGAGTCCATTGAAAGGCGTTCGGCCCGCCGCGCGGGCATGAGCGGCGCTGCGCCATGATCGTGTTCCTGCTGCTGATCGGCGTGCCGCTGATCGAGATCGCGCTCTTCGTCACTGTCGGCGGGGCCATCGGCCTTTGGCCGACGCTGGCCTGCGTGCTGCTGAGCGCCATCGCCGGCGCCGCGCTGTTCCGCACCCAGGGCCTCCAGGCGCTGCGCCGGCTGCAGGCGGCGATGGAGCGCGGCGAGGACCCCACGGGACCGCTCGCCCACGGCGCGCTGCTGCTGCTGTCGGGCGCGCTGCTGCTGACGCCGGGCTTCTTCACCGACGCGGTGGGGCTGGCGCTGCTGTTTCCTGCGGCGCGCGCGGCGCTGATCGCGTGGGCGGGACCGCGGATCGCGGCCCGCGCGGTGGTGCGCCGCGGCGGCCCGGCGCCGCGGGCGCCGGGAATGGACGGGCCCATCGACGCCGACTATCGCGACGTCACCGACGAGCCGCCCGCGCGCCGCTGAGACCCTTCGCGATTGCCCGAGGCGGTCACGCGTGCTAGCCCCGCCGCGAGTTTTGCGCGATGGAGCACGCGACGATGGCCGAAGGCGAGAACAACGGCGGCGCCCAGCCGGCGCAGCAGGTCCTGAACCCGCAGGTCGGGCTCGTCGCGCAATACATGCGCGACCTGTCCTTCGAGAACGTGGCGGCGCAGAAGGGCGGCGTGCAGGAGGGCCGGCCTGACATCAAGGTGTCGGTGAACCTCGACGCCAAGCCGCGGGGCGAGAACCGCTACGAAGTCACAATGAAGCTGAACGCCAGCGCCACCACCGGCGAGCAGACCGTGTTCGTCGTCGAGCTGGACTACGCCGGCGTCTTCACCGTGACGGGCGTGCCCGAGACGCATCTGCGCCCGTTCCTGCTGATCGAATGTCCGCGCATTCTGTTCCCGTTCGCGCGCCGCATCATGGCCGACGTCACGCGCGACGGCGGGTATCCGCCGCTGTTGCTGGACCTGATCGACTTCGCCGCGATCTACAAGCAGGAGCTGGAGCGGCGCCGGGTCGCCCCGGCCTGACCGGCGAGAGCGCGTTTCGCGACCATCGCCTGTCGCCCGAGTGCGCCGTCCGCGGCGGCGCCGGGGATCAGGCGACAGCCCCCAAGCCGGGCGCCGCGGCGCCCGCCACAATCCCCGCCTAGAAGGCCCCCCAATGAAGCAACGCAGGATCGCCGGACGCGAGGTCGGCGCGGTCGGGCTCGGATGCATGAGCTTCGCCGGCGTCTACGGCGCCACGGACGAGGCCGAGAGCCGCGCATGCCTCGCCGAGGCGGTGGCGCTGGGCGTGGATCACTTCGACACGGCCGAGCGCTACGGCGGCGGCCGCTCGGAGGAGATCATCGGCGCCTTCCTGCGCGACAGCGGCGCGAAGGTTTCCATCGCCACCAAGGGCGGCATCTACACCGAGCCCAAGCGCTACTTCGACAACAGCGCGCCCGCGCTGCGGCGCTCGCTGGAGGGCTCGCTGCGCCGGCTCGGCGTCGAGCACGTCGATCTCTATTACGTGCACCGGCGCGAGGCGGCCCGCCCGGTCGAGGAGGTCATGGAGACGCTCAAGACCTTCGTGGCGGAGGGCAAGATCGGCGCCGTCGGGCTGTCCGAAGTCTCGCCGACCACGCTGCGCCGCGCCCACGCCGTCCATCCGGTGGCGGCGGTCCAGAGCGAATACTCGCTCTGGGCGCGCCAGCCCGATCTGGGGTTGGTGCGGACCTGCGCCGAACTCGGCGTGACCTTCGTTGCGTTCTCGCCGCTGGGCAGGGGCGTCTTCGCCGACAGCTTTCCCGATCCCGCGCGCTTCGGCGAGATCGACTTCCGCAGGAACAATCCGCGGTTCCTCGAGCCCGACTACAGCGCCAACAAGGCCGCGATCGCGCCCTTCCAGGCCTTCGCCCGGTCGCGCGGGTGGACCACCGCGGCGGCGGCGTCGGCGTGGACGCTGGACCAGGGCGAGCATGTGCTGCCGATCCCCGGCACGCGCTCGGCCGCGCATCTGCGGGACCTGGCCGCCGCCGCCGACATCGCCTTCACCGACGAGGATCGCGCCGAGATCGCCCGCATCCTGCCGGCGGGCTTCGCCTTCGGCCCGCGCTATTCCGACGCTCAGACCCTGGGCGTGGAGAACTACTGCTGACATGCGGTGGCGGTCGCCCTGCGCGCCAAGGCTCCGGGCCCCGGGCCGCGACGCATCCCGGCGGACGCGCCGGCGCGGCCGCTCACACGTCCCGGCGGCCGATCCGGATCCGTCAGCCGCCCCCCGCCTTCGTGACACGCTTCGTGTTTGGCGACATACTCTGCGCGCACGACGCGGCGCGCTTGCGGCGCAGGGCGCGCCCGATCGATCGCGATCGGGGCCCGATCCGCTCATGGAGCGAGCCTTGAGCGGATACGGCAAATGACTGAAGCAGCGGACAATCGCCGCCACCTCCCGCCGCATCGCCTCAGCGTTGCGCCCATGATGGACTGGACGGACCGGCATTGCCGGTTCCTGCACCGGCGCCTGT
>DAINOD010000046.1:0-22180 GCA_036735545.1 Rubrimonas sp.
CGACCCCGTCGGACGAAATGTAGCGTCAAGCTGCCGGCGGTCGGGGTTGAGAGCAGGTCGGCGGGCGCCCCTTGGACGTCCGGTTTGGAACAGGCGCGGCGGCCCATGCGGGACGAGCAGCATTTCGACGTCTATCGCGACGTGAGCGAGCGCGACCCGGCCGACGCGCGTTCGGCGCGCGGTCGCGCGCTGCGCGCGGCGCTTGCGGCGGTGGTGTCCCTCGCGGTCACCGGGACCGTGGTCGTCTGGGCCTACCGCCTCGGCGTGCGCGACGCCTACGAGGTGCCGGTGGTGCGCGCCATCGAGGGGCCCTCCAAGATCCGTCCCGACGAGCCCGGCGGCGCCCGCTTCGCCCATCAGGGCCGCGCCGTCTACGATGCGGTCTCCGGCGCCCCCGCCGACGCCGCCGCCGGCGTCACGCTGGCCCCGGGCCCCGAGGCGCTGACCGAGGAGGATGCGCCGATGGCGCTGGCGGGGTCGCCGGCCCCGACGCCGGTTCCGCCGGCGGCCGCGGCCCCGGTGGACCCGGTCGTGGTCGCGCCGCTCGACGCGACGGCGGAGGAGGTGGACCAGCTCGTCGCCGCCGTCCTCAGCGACAGCCCCGAGACCGGGAGCGCGCCCCTCGCCGCCGAGGCGTCCTCCCGCAGCGCCGCCCCTGCGCCGCGGCCGCGCGAGCGCGTCGCCGCGCTGGAGCCGCAGACCCCCGCCGCCGCCCCGCCCTCCGCCGCTCCGCCCGCCGCCGCCCCGCCGGCCGCCACCCCCGCGGGACCGCAGGTGCAACTCGGCGCCTATCTCTCCGAGGCCGACGCCCTGCGCTTCTGGACCGGCATCCGCGCGCGCAACGGCGACCTGCTGGCCGGGCGCCAGCCGTCGGTCGCGCCGCTGGTCGGGACCAACCGCACGCTCTACCGCCTGCGCGCCGAGCCCTTCGCCGACGTCGCCGAGGCGCGCGCCCTTTGCGCCGCGCTGCGCGAGCGGCGCGAGGACTGCCTCATTCCGGGGCCCGACTGAGGTGGCGGCGCCCCTCGCGGCCATCTTCGGCCTCGCCGGCCCCCGTCCCACCCCCGCCGAGCGCGCCCTGTTCGCGCAGGCGGACCCCTGGGGCTTCATCCTGTTCGCCCGCAACGTCGAGAACCCGGCGCAGCTGTCGGCCCTCACGCGCGACCTGCGCGCCTGCGTCGGCCGCGACGCGCCGGTGCTGATCGATCAGGAGGGCGGCCGCGTCGCCCGCCTGCGCGGCCCGCACTGGCGCGACTGGCCCGACGTCGCGACCGCGCTCGCCGCCTGTCCGCCGGAGCAGGCCGAGGCGATGCTGCGCCTGCGCTACCGCCTGATCGCCGACGAGTTGCACGCCGCGGGCGTCGACGTGAACTGCGCGCCCTTGCTCGACGTCGTGGCCCCGGGCTGCCACCCCTTCCTGCGCGACCGCTGCCTGGGGTCCGACGCCGCCGCCGTCGCCCGCCTCGGTCGGGCCGTGCGGCGGGGGCTGGAGGAAGGCGGCGTGCTGCCCGTGGTCAAGCACATGCCGGGCCACGGCCGCGGCGACGCCGACAGCCACCGCAGCCTGCCGGTCGCCGCGGCGAGCCGCGCGGCGCTGTCGGCTCAGGACTTCGCCGCCTTCGCCGCCCACGCCGACGCGGCCCTGGGCATGACCGCCCATGTCCTGTTCCCTGCGCTCGACCCCGACGACTGCGCCACCTTCTCGCCCGCCGCCATCGCCGCGATCCGGGGCGAGATCGGCTTCGACGGCCTGCTGATGACCGACGACATCGGCATGGGCGCCCTCGACGGCGCCGTGGAGACCCGCGCCGCCCGGGCGCTGGCGGCGGGTTGCGACATGGTCCTGCACTGTTCGGGCGATCTCGCCGAGATGGAGGCCCTCGCCGCCGCCGTCCCGCGCCTTTCCGGCCGCGCCGCCGCGCGCGCCGACGCCGCTCTCGCCGCGCGCCGGGCCCCCGAGCCGTTCGATCCGGCCGAAGCCGACGCCGCGCTGGCTGATCTGGCGCTCGCCCATGCCTGAGGACTTCGCCGGCGACCACGCCCCCGACTACGAGACCGACGCGCTGGTGGTGGACGTCGAGGGTTTCGAGGGTCCGCTCGACCTGCTGCTGACGCTGGCGCGGCGCGAGCGGGTGGACCTGCGCCGCGTGTCGATGCTGGCGCTGGCGGAGCGCTATCTGGCCTTCGTCGCCGAGGCGCGGCGGCTGCGGATCGAGCTGGCCGCGGATTACCTCGTCATGGCCGCCTGGCTCGCCTTCCTGAAGTCGCGCCTGCTGCTGCCGAGGCCCGCCGCCGACGGCGGCCCATCGGGCGAGGAGCTGGCCGAGCGGCTGGCCTTCCGGCTGGAGCGGCTGGAGGCGATGCGCCGCGCCGCCGCCCGGCTGATGGCGCGCGACCGCCTCGGCGCCCATGTCTTCGCCCGCGGCGACCCCGAGCCGATCGCCGCGCCGCGCCGGGTCTGGGACGCCTCGCTCACCGACCTCCTGCGCGCCTACGCCGCCGTCAAGACGCGCGACAGCTACGCGCCCCTGCACCTGCAGCGCCCCGCCGCCCTGTCGCTGGAGGCCGCCCATGCGCGGCTGGCGGAGCTTGTCGCCGGCTGCGGCGACTGGACGGCGCTCTCGGCCTTCCTGCCGCCCGACTGGCTGGGCGCGCCCGCGCGCCGGCGCTCGGCGGTGGCCTCCACCTTCGCCGCGGCGCTGGAGCTGGCGAAGCGCGGCGCCGTCGAGTTCGACCAGCCCGCCCCCTTCGCGCCGCTGCGCCTGCGCCGTCGCGCGCCGACCGCGCCGTGAGCGACGAGGGCGCCGACGAGGCCCTGCAACCCCTGTTCGACCCCCCCGCGGCGGCGGAGCAGGAGCGCATGGTGGAGGCTTTGCTGTTCGCCTCGGCCGGTCCGCTGACGGTCCGGGAGCTCGCCGAGCGCCTGCCGAAGGGGGCCGATCCCGCCGAGGCCCTGGAGCGGCTGGCCGCGCGCTACGCCGGCCGCGGCGTGGAGCTGCGGCGGGTCGGCGACGCCTGGGCCTTCCGCACCGCGCCCGACCTCGGCTTCCTGATGCGCCGCGACCAGACCGAGCCGCGCAAGCTCTCGCGCGCCGCCACCGAGACGCTGGCCATCGTCGCCTACCACCAGCCCGTCACCCGCGCCGAGATCGAGGCGATCCGCGGCGTCGCCGTCTCCAAGGGCACGCTCGACCTGCTGCTGGAGCTGGGCTGGGTGCGGTTGGGCCGCCGCCGCCTCTCGCCCGGCCGCCCGGTCACCTTCGTGACCACCCGCGATTTCCTCGACCATTTCGGCCTCGACAGCCCCCGCGACCTGCCGGGGCTGAAGGAGCTGCGCGAGGCCGGCCTCATCTCGCCCCGCGCCGGGGTGGAGGCGGAGCCGCCGCGCGGCGACGACACCGACGAGCTGTTCTAGGCTTGGACCCTCGCCGCGCCGCTGCGGGTCCAGCTCCGGCTCGAAGCCAGCAGGGCGCGGGTGTAGGGGTGGTCGCAGCGGCCGGCGCGCAGGGCGTCGGCGTCGATCTGCTCGACCACGCGGCCCTCGGTCATGACCGCGATGCGGTCGCACAGATGCGCGACCACGCGCAGGTCGTGGCTGACAAGCACGAAGGTCAGTCCGCGCTCGCGCCGCAGCCCGTCCAGCAGGTTGAGCACGCCCGCCTGCACCGAGACGTCCAGCGCCGAGGTGGGCTCGTCGAGCAGCAGCACCTCGGGCTCCAGGATCAGGCAGCGCGCCACGGCCACGCGCTGGCGCTGGCCGCCCGACAGCTGGTGCGGATAGCGGTAGGCGAAGTCGGGCGCGAGGCCGACGGCGATCTGCCGCTCGACGCTGTGCAGCGGGTTCAGCGAATAGCGCGGGTCCTGCAGGATCATGGCGATCCGCCCGCCGCGCAGCGCGCGCATCTCGCGCTCGGGCGCGGTCTGCAGGTCGGTCCCGCCGAGGCGCAGGACGTCGGCGCTCATGCGCGCCTGCGGCGGCAGCAGGCGCATGATCGCGCGGCCGGCGGTGGACTTGCCGGAGCCGGATTCGCCCACGATGCCCAGCCGCTCGCGGCCCAGGGTGAAGGAGACGCCGCGCAGCACCTCGTTCCAGCCGCCGGGGGCGGGATAGGCGACGCGCAGGTTCCGCACGGTCAGCAGCGGCTCAGCCATGGCGGGGGTCCAGCACGTCGCGCAGGCCGTCGCCCAGCAGGTTGAAGGACAGCGAGACGAACAGGATCGCGAGGCCCGGCATCGTCGCCAGGGTCGCGGCGTTGCCGAAGCCCAGCGTCAGCACGCGCCGCATGCTCCACGCCACGTCGCGGGCCGTCACCGGGTTGCCCGAGGGGTGGGTCGCGCCGCGCACGAGGTTGAAGGTGATCCGCATCCTGTCGTCGGAGACCGACCAGCTCTCCGCCACCGCCGGCCGCACGGCGGCCTCGTCCATGGGATCGTTCTCCACCAGCGCGTCGCAGGTGTTCTGGATCAGCTCGTTGGTCACGACCTCGCCGATCCGGGCGGGGTCGAAGGTGCCGATCGCGTCGATGTTCCGCGCCATCACCATGGTGTCCGCCGGGGTGGCCGCGAGCGCCGGCGGCGCCAGGGCGGCGCCAGGCCAGCGCAGTCGCGCCGCCGATGAGCCGGGCGCTGTGCATGACGGATGTTTGCCTGTCTGTTTCTTGTGAACGAGGACGCCGGCGAGCTCACATGGCTGGTCGCCGCTTGCCAGCCCTTGCGCCTTTCGGCGGACGCATGCCTGGGAAACGCCTTTTCCGGGGCGGGGTTCTTGCACCTGCATCGCGGAGGGTCACACTGGCCGGCGATTCACCTCGCCAACGCCCGCCCAGGAAGAGGTCCCCCGCCATGCTGACGCCGGAAGGGCTGTATCCGCCCGTCGAGCCCTATCGCGCGCATCGCGTCGCGGTGGATGCGCCGCACGAGTTGCATGTCGAGGAATGCGGAAACCCCGCGGGCGTGCCGGCGCTGTTCCTGCACGGGGGGCCCGGCGGCGGCGTGCGGCCCGCGGCGCGGCGCACCTTCGACCCCGCGCGCTTTCGCGTCGTGCTGTTCGACCAGCGCGGGTGCGGGCGCTCCACGCCCTCGGCCGAGCTGTCGGGCAACACGACCCGGGCGCTGATCGCCGACATCGAGACGATCCGCGCGCATCTGGGCATTGATAAGTGGCTGGTGACCGGCGGCTCCTGGGGCAGCTTCCTCTCGCTGGCCTATGCGCAGGCGCACCCCGAGCGGTGTCTGGGGCTGCGGCTGCACGGGATCTTCCTCGGCGACCCCGAGACCATCCGCTTCTGGTTCCACGGCATCGGCAAGCTGTTCCCCGACGCCTTCGAGGCGTTCGAGGGCCATGTGCCGGAGGCGGAGCGGGGCGACCTGCTGACGGCCTACCACCGGCGCCTGATCGATCCCGACCCCGCAATCCACCTGCCGGCTGCAGTCGCGCTGCGCGGCTTCTCCGCCCGCACCCAGACGCTGCTGCCCAGCGCCGCGCATCTGGCCGCGCTGACCGAGCCGCGGGCGGCGCTGGAGATCGCGAGGCTGTTCGCGCACTACTGCGCAAACGGCTGCTTCATGCCGGAGGGCGCGCTGCTGGACGGGATCGACCGCATCCGCCGCCTGCCCTGCGAGATCGTACAGGGGCGCTACGACGTCGTCACGCCCATGGCCGGGGCCTGGCGGCTGCACCGGGCCTGGCCCGAGGCCCGCTTCACGGTCGTGGACCTCGCCAACCACGTCGCCACCCCCGAGGCGCCCGCGCTGTCGGCGGCGCTGACCGCGGCCACCGACCGGCTGGCGGACCGGATCGAGGGGCGCGGGCCGGGGATCGCCGACTACATCGCGCTGCGCTCGCACCATAGCCCCGCGCTGTCCGAGGACGGCGGCGTCCTCGCCTGGATCAGCGACGAGACCGGGCTCGACGCGCTGTGGAGCATGGACCTCGCCGCCGGCGGGGCGCCGACGCTGCGGGCGGCCCCGGGCGAGAAGGTCTACGCCGTCGCCTTCCGCCCCCGGTCGCGCGACATCCTGTTCATGACCGACCGCGGCGGCGACGAGCGCTATCAGCTGCGGCTGCTGGCTGACGGCGCGACCGAGCCGCAGGCGCTGACCGACGATCCGCGCTGGGTCCACCAGTGGGGCTGCTTCGACGCCGCGGGCGCGCGCGTCGCCTACGCCAGCAACGCCCGCGACGCTCGGCACATGGACGTGCATGTGCGCGACCTCGCCAGCGGGGAGACGGCCACGGTGCTGACCGGCGAAGGCTGGCGCACGCCGATGCGCTTCTCGCCCGACGGCGCGACGCTGCTGGTGCAGGACAACCGGCGCGGCATGTTCGACGCCGACCTGCTGGCGCTGGATCTCGCGACGGGCGCGACCCGGACCCTGCTGGAGCGGCGAAAGGCGCACATCGTCTCCGCGCGTTTCGTCGAGCAGGGCGCGGCGCTCTTGCTTGTGACCGACGCGGGGCGCCAGTTCCACGGCGTCGCCCGCCTGCCGCTCGCGGGCGGCGAGCCGGAATGGCTGTTCGCGCCCGACGCCGACGTCGAGGCCGCGGCGCTGAGCAGGGACGAGCGGCTCATCGCCTGCGCGGTGAACGAGGGCGGCTTTTCCCGGCTCGTCGTCGTCTCGCGCGAGGACGGCGCGGCGCGGACCATCGCGGGCCTGCCGAAGGGCCGGATCACCACGCTGGCGCTTGCGGCGCAGGATGCGGCCGTGATCTGCGCGGTGACCTGCTTCGACCGCCCCTCGCGCGTCTTCCGCGTCGATCTCGCCAGCGGGGCGGTCGCGACGCTGGCCGAGGGCGCGTTTCCGCTTTCCGAGGCCGATACCGTTCAGCCCGAGACGGTGGCCATCGAGAGCTTCGACGGCCGGAACGTGCCGGCCTTCGTCTTCGAGCCGCGGGCGCCGAAGCCGGGCCGCCCGGCGCTGGTGATCGTCCACGGCGGGCCGGAGAGCCAGTACGCCGCGCACTGGCGCTCCGACGTGCAGCACCTCGTGCGCCACGGCTGGACCGTGGTGGCGCCCAACGTGCGCGGCTCGACGGGCTACGGACGGGACTGGCAGGCGGGCGACGATCTGGAGAAGCGCATGGACAGCGTGCGCGACCTGAAGGCCGTGCGCGACTGGCTGGCGGCGCGGCCCGGCGTCGACGCGGGCAGGCTCGTGGTCTACGGCCAGTCCTACGGCGGCTTCATGGCGCTGGCGGCGCTGACCGAATACCCCGACGACTGGCGCGCGGGCGCCGAGTTCTACGGCATCGCCGACTACAACACGCTGATGGCCACCACCGGCCCGTGGCGTCGCGCCCTGCGCGCGGTGGAGTACGGCGACCCCGACACCGCCGAGGGCGCGGCGATGCTCGCGGCCTTCTCGCCGATGCGCAAGGTCGACCGCATCCGCGCGCCGCTGTTCATCGCCCATGGCTCCGACGACCCGCGCGTGACGCCGATGGAGAGCGAGATGCTCTACGCCGCCCTGCGCGGCCGCGGCCACCCCACGGTGATGCTGCGCATCCCCTGCGAGGGGCACGGCTTCGCCCGCGTGCAGAACCGGCAGACCGTGTTCGGCGCGCTGGCGCGGTTCCTGACGGAGGTCGTCGCCTGAGCGGGCGGGCCGCGCCGGCGCGGGGCGGATCGTGGCCATGAGCCGCCCCCTGCCCGAACCGCTGGGCCCCGTCGCCCGCGTCGTCGCCGCGCGCCTCTACGACGGCGCTGGGGTGCAGGCGCTGTCGGACCGCACGGTGGAGATCGCGGGCGGGCGCATCGTCGCCGTGCGTCCCGCGACCGCGGCGGACCGGCGCGGCGCGGTCGAGGCAGAGGTCGCGGCGCCGGGCTTCATCGACATGCAGATCAACGGCGCGGCCGACGCGCTGTTCAACGCCGCGCCGAACCCGGCGACGCTCGCCCGCATCGCGCAGGGGGCGCGGGCGGGCGGGACGGCGCATCTGCTGCCCACCTTCGTCACCGCCCCGGGCGAGGCGTGGCGCGCCGCCCGGGCCGCGGCGGCGCAGGCGCTGGCCGAAGGGGTCGCGGGCGTGCTCGGCCTCCATCTGGAGGGGCCGTTCCTGTCGCCCGAGCGCGCCGGCGTCCACCCGGCGGCGGCCATGCGCCCCCTCGCCGACGCGGACGTCGCCGCGCTCTGCGCGCCCTTCCCGGGCGTCCTGCTGCTGACGCTGGCGCCTGAGCGCGCGCCGCGCGGCGCGGTGGCGCGGCTGGCGGCGGCGGGACTGCGCGTCTTCGCCGGCCACAGCGCCGCGACCGCGGCCGACATTGCGCGCGCCGAGGCCGAGGGGCTCGCCGGGGTCACGCATCTGTGGAACGCGATGAGCCAGCTCACGGCGCGCGAGCCGGGCGTGGTCGGCGCGACGCTGGCCTCGGGCGGGCTCCATGCCGGGATCATCGCGGACGGCTTCCATGTCGCGTGGTCGAACGTGGCGCTGGCGGCGCGGGTGCTGGGCGACCGGCTGTGCCTGGTCAGCGACGCCATGCCGACGCTGGCCGGAGCCGCCGACCGCTTCACGCTGGAGGGTCGCGAGATCGTGCTGCGCGACGGCCGGCTGACCGACGCCGAGGGCCGTCTGGCGGGCGCTCAGCTGCCGCTGGACCTGGCGGTGCGCAACATGGTCGCCCATGCCGGCGCCACCCCAGCCGCGGCGCTGCGCATGGCTTCCGGCGCGCCCGCCGCGGCGCTGGGGCTGGCGGGAGAGCTTGGCCGGATCGCGCCCGGCCGCCGCGCCAGCCTGACGCTGTTGGACGCCGGCCTGCGCGCCTGCGCGGTGGTGGTGGACGGCGTGCTGCATGCTTGACGCCGCGATGCTTGACGTCGGGGGGGCCCCGCGCGCATCAGGGGCGCGCCGCCGGGAGAGGGACGTTCCGATGGGGTTCGACAGACGCCTGCGCATCGCGCCCTCGATCCTCGCCGGCGACTTCGCCGCGCTCGGCGCGGAGTGCCGCGCCGTGGCGGCGGCGGGCGCCGACTGGGTCCATGTCGACGTGATGGACGGCCATTTCGTGCCGAACCTCACCTTCGGCCCGCCGATGGTGAAGGCGCTGCGACGCCATGTGACGGGCGTGCTCGACGTGCACCTGATGGTGCGGCCGCCCGAGCCGCTGCTGGCCGACTACGCCGAGGGCGGGGCCGACGTGCTGACCGTCCACGTCGAGGCGACGCCGCATCTCGACCGCGCGCTGCAACGCATCCGTGAACTGGGCTGCAAGGCCGGCGCGGCGCTGAACCCCCACACCCCGCCCGAGGCGCTGGACTGGGTCATGGACCGGCTGGACCTGATCTGCGTGATGACCGTCAATCCCGGCTTCGGCGGGCAGGGCTTCATCCGCGCGATGCTGGAGAAGATCGCCCGCCTGCGCGCCATGATCGGCGACCGCCCCATCCACCTGCAGGTGGACGGCGGCGTGACGGTCGAGACGGCGCCGCTGGCCGCGATCGCCGGGGCGAACGTGCTGGTGGCGGGATCGGCGCTGTTCCGCGGCGGCTCGCCCGACGACCCCGCCCCCTACGCCGCCAACCTGCGCGCCCTCGTCGAGGCCGCGTCATGAGCCTGCGCGCGGTGGTGTTCGACCTCGACGGCACGCTGATCGACAGCGCGCCCGCGCTGAACCACGCGGTCAACGGGATGCTGGCCGATCTCGGCCGTGCGCCGCTCGATCTGGCGCGCACCACCTCCTTCATCGGCAACGGCGTGGGCAAGCTGATCGAACGGGCGCTGGCCGCCACCGGCGGCGGCGCGCCGGCCGAGGCGCGCGCGCTGTTCGACGCGCGCTACGCCGCGACGCCCGCCGCGCTGACCACGCTCTACCCCGGCGTTCCCGAGGCGCTGGGCGCGTTGCGCGCGCAGGGCCTGCGGCTGGGCCTGTGCACCAACAAGCCGCAGGGCCCGGCGGACAAGGTGCTCGCCGAGACCGGCCTCGCGCCCTTCTTCGAGGCGGCGGTCGGCGCGCGGGACGGCGTGGCGCTGAAGCCCGACCCGGAGCCGCTGCGCCTGTGCCTGTCGGCGCTGGGGGCGGAGGCGGGGACCGCGCTCTATGTCGGCGACAGCGAGACCGACGCCGCGACGGCGCAGGCGGCGGGCGTGCGCTTCGCGCTGTTCACGCTGGGCTACCGCAAGGCGCCGGCCGAGGCGCTGCCGGCGCTCTGGCGCTTCGACGCCTTCGCCGCGCTGCCGGGCTTCGTCGCGACGCTTTCCGGCGCGGCGGCGCAATGACCGCGCTCCTGCCCTGCCAGCGCGCGCTGTTCGACATTCCGCGCGACGTCGCCTGGCTGAACTGCGCCTACATGAGCCCGCTCAGCCGCGCGACGCTCGCCGCGGGCGAGGCGGGCCTTCGCCGCAAGGCCCATCCCTGGAGCGTCGCGCCGAGCGACTTCTTCGACGACCCGGAGGAGGCGCGGAACCTGTTCGCCCGCCTCGTCGGCGCGGACGCCGAGGGCGTCGCCATCGTGCCGGCGGCCAGCTACGGCGTCGCCGTCGCCGCGGCGAACCTGCCCGTCGCCGCGGGCCGGCGGATCGTCACGCTGCGCGACCAGTTCCCCTCCAACGTCCACTCCTGGCGCGACCTCGCCGCCCGGCGCGGCGCGGAGATGGCGGCCGTCGAGCTGCCCTCGCAGGGCGACGCCACGGCGGCGGTGCTGGCCGCCATCGACGAGCGCTGCGCGGTCGCGGCGCTGCCCAATCTGCTGTGGACCACCGGCGCGCGGCTCGACCTTGCGGCCATCGGCGCGCGGTGCCGCGAGGTCGGCGCCGCGCTGGCGCTGGATCTCACGCAATCGGCTGGCGCCATGCCGACCGACCTCGCCGCCATCCGCCCCGACTTCGCGGTCGCCGCGGCCTACAAGTGGCTGATGGGGCCGTATTCGATCGGATTTCTCTACGTCGCGCCGCGCTGGCGCGAGGGGCGGCCGCTGGAGGAGAACTGGATCGGCCGCGCGGGCTCGGAGGACTTCACGGCGCTGGTGGACTATCGCGACGCCTACCAGCCCGGCGCGCGGCGCTTCGACATGGGCGAGCGCGCCAACTTCGCCCTGATGCCGGCGGCGATCGCCGCTCTGCGCCAGCTGCTGGAGTGGACGCCCGAGGCCATCGCCGCGACGCTCGGCGCCTACACCGCCGACCTCGCCCGCCGGGCGCAGCCGCTGGGGCTGACCGCCACCCCCGACGCGCTGCGCGGGCCGCATTACCTGTCGCTCGCCCTGCCCGAGGGGGCGCCGGACGACCTGCCGGCGCGGCTTGCGGCGCGGGGCGTGCATGTCAGCCGGCGCGGGCGGTCGCTGCGGGTCACGCCGCATCTCTACAACGACGCCGAGGACGCCGACCGCTTCATCGGGGCGCTCGCCGAGTGCCTGTGAGGTGATCGGCGCCAACGATCCCGGCGCCTGGGCGCGGCTGACGCTGATGGGCATGATGTGGGGCGGCTCCTATGTCGCCATCGCCTTCGCCCTGCGCGACTTCGGGCCGCTGACCATCGCCGGGTCGCGGCTCGTGCTGGCGACGGCGGCGCTCGCGCTGGCGGCGCGGGCCTGGGGCGCGCGGATGCCGCCCTGGCGCGAGGCCGGAGGGCGGCGCGTCTGGGGCTTCGCCTTCGCCATGGCGATGCTCTCGAACGGCGCGCCCTTCGTGCTGCTGGCCTGGGCGCAGCAGCATGTGCCCGCCGGGGTGGCCGCGATCTTCATGGCGCTGTTGCCGCTGATGACGTTGCCGCTGGCGCATTTCTTCATCGCCGGCGAGACGATGACCCTGCGCAAGGCGGCGGGCTTCGGGGTCGGCGTGGCGGGGACGGTCACGCTGATCGGCCCGCAGGCGATCGCCGCGCTGGGGGGCGTCGGCGTCGTGCTGCTGGCCGAGATCGCCTGCGTCGCCGTGGTGGTCTCCTACGCCTGCGGCTCGATCGTGGCCAAGCGCGCGCCGCCGACCCACCCCATCGCCATGTCCGCCGCCATGGCGGGGCTCGCCGCGCTGGTCGTGGCGCCGCTGGCTCTGATCCTCGAGCGGCCATGGGAGGCGACGCCCTCGGCGCCGGGGCTGGCGGGGATGGTCTGGCTGGCGCTGTTGTCCACCGCGCTGGGGCAGGTGCTGACGCTGCAGGTGCTGGAGCGGGCGGGGCCGTCGTTTCTCAGCATGGTGAACTTCATGATCCCGCTCTGGGGCCTGGGCTTCGCGGCGCTACTTCTGTCCGAGACGCCGCCCCTGCGCGCGGCGGTGGCGCTGCCGCTGATCCTTGCCGGCGTCGCCATCGCGCGGGGCGGCCGGATCGTCCGGGAGGCCGCGCCGTGAAAATCCTGCTCATCGCCCTGTTGCTCGCCGCCGCGCCGCTGGCCGCGCAGGAGCCTGCCGACCGCATCGCCGAACTGGAGGCCGCGCTCGCCGCCGCCGAAGCGCGCATCGCGGAGCTGGAGGCGGAGCGGCGGGCCGCCGCCGACGACGTGCGCGCGCGCGTCCTGAACCTCGGCGCCGAGCGCGACCGGCTGCGGCTGGAGCGCACCGCCTGCGCCCGCGACCTCGACGCCGCGCGCAGCCGCCTGACGACCGCGGAGCAGGCCGCCCGCCGCGGCGAGACGGCCGAGCGCCGCGCCGACGCCGCCGAGCGCGCCGCCCGCGACGCCGACAGCCGCGCCCGCCGGGCCGAGTCCGACGCCCGCCGCGCCCGCGACGACGCGCGCCGCTGCCGGTAGGGTCGCCGGAGGTTCAGGGGAGCCCGAGCGGCTCGATCTCCACGACGCGGCCCTCGCGCACGGCCTGCTCGGCCGCGACGCCCAGCGCCACGGCGCGCAGACCGTCGGCCAGCGTCACCTCCACCGGACCCTCGCCGCGGGCGGCGGCGAGGAAGCGCCGGTGCTGGAAGAAGGTGCCGCCGTGGTGGTCTCCCGCCGCCAGCACCGCGGCGTCCACCTCGATGGTGCGGCGGACGGGGCCCTGCGGCGCGCGCGGGCTGATCTCGATCTCGGCGTCGCGCTCGGCGCCGCCGGGCCAGAAGCGGCTGGGGCCGGGGATGTAGGCGGAGACGCGGGCGCGGTCGCCGACCAGCGCGATCTCCTCCTGGAACCAGGCGCCCTCGGCGAACATGCACAGCTCCAGCATGGCGCGCCTGCCGCCCTCGAACTCGACGATGACATAGGCGTTGTCGAGGATGTCCGGCGTCCGGCCCTCGTAGCGCTCGTCGAGATGGTTGACGTCCACGCCGCCCACGGCCGCCACGCGCAGCGGCTCGGCGCGCAGGATCAGGCGCATCAGGTCGAAGAAGTGGCAGCACTTCTCCACCAGCGTGCCGCCGGTGTTGGCGGTGAAGCGGTTCCAGTCGCCGACCTTGGGCAGGAAGGGATAGCGGTGCTCGCGGATCGAGAGCATCCGCGCGCGGCCGACTTGCGGCGCCTCGGCCAGCAGCGCCGCGACGGGCGGCATGTAGCGATACTCCATCGCCACCCACAGCGGCGCGGTCCAGCCCCGCGCCATCTGGGCGAGGCGCCGGCAGTCCTCCAGCGTCGTCACCACGGGCTTCTCCACCAGCACCGGGCGCGGCGGGCCGGCGAAGACCGCGCGCAGGGCGTCGAGGTGGGTGTGGTTGGGGCTGGCGATCAGGATGACGTCCACGTCCGGCCGGGCGACCAGCGCGCGGGGGTCGTCGTGGATCACCGCACCGGGGGCGGCCTGCGCGTTCAGGGCGCGCTGCTCGGGGTCGGGATCGCAGATCGCGGCGACCTCGGCGCCCAGAAGGCGGATGTTGGCGATGTGCTCGCGGCCCATCATGCCGCAGCCGATTATGCCGTAACGCATCAGGCGGCCTCGTCCAGATCGAGCACCGGCAGCCCCAGCCGGGCCGCCACCGATTCCAGCCCCGCCTTGGCGTCGCCGTAGGCGACGCTGACATGGTGCTCCAGCCCCCCGCCGATCAGCGCCGCCCGCGCCGCGGCCGTGCCGCCGTCCAGCCGCACCACGCCGGACGTGCCGGTGAAGCTCATCGGCCGGCGCAGCATCTCGCCGCGGCCGACCACCAGCGCCCGCTCGCCGAAGGCCTGGCTCAGCCGCGCCAGCGTCACCCGGCCCGGCTTCAGCGGGAACTGGTGCAGCAGCGGCTTCACGCGGTTGGAGTGCAGCGCCGCCTCGGCCGGCGCATCGGGGTCGCGGAAGGGCAGGGGGGCGAGGCCGCAGTGCCACAGCACGGCGCTGTCGTCCTCGGCGTCCATGTCCACGATGTCGGTCAGCATGGCCGGTCCGCCGGTGAGCGCCTGCAACAGCCGCGAGGTGAGCGCGCCCAGCATGTCCGCCTCGCAGGCGGCCGGCGCGCCCTCCTCGCCCACGCGCGCCATGGCCCCGCAGACGGCGCAGCCATAGTCGGTGAAGGTCTCGGGCCAGCAACGCACCGCCAGGCCCTTCAGCCCGTGAGCGGCCACGAGGTCGGACAGCGCGGCGTAGCTGCGCAGCGCCTTGTCGAGCGGCTCGGGGTCCATGGCGTCGAGGCCGGCGAGGCGTTCCGCCGTCTCGGCGCGCAGGGCGGCCACGCGGGGCGCGTCGATGGCGCGGGCGGCGGCGAAGAAGGCGTCGAGCGGCACGCGCTCCACGGTGGCGCCGTAGCGGTCGGCGATCTCGCCCTCGTCGAAGGCGCAGGTGTCGAAGCCGTCCGGATGCCGGCCCACCAGCCCGAACGGCCCGGCGAGGTCGCCCAGCGCCGCGACCGCCGCCGCCGGCGCGGGATCGCGCGCGGTCCGCGGCGCGACGGTCGGGCGCGGCGGGGCGAGAAGCGCGGCGAGGTCGGGCGCGGCGTCGGGCGGGCCGACATGCCAGCCGGGCCGCCGGCCGCGCAGGCCCAGCGCGTGGGCGGCGAGGTTCAGCCCGCAGAAGCTGTTGAGCCGAAGCCGCCCGCCCGTCCGCGGCTCGGGGAAGGCCCAGATCGCCAGCGGCGCATCGACGGCCTCGGCGATGCGCACGGCCATGGTCGCGTCGCAGAAGCTCGCCTGCAGGATCAGCACGCCGTCCGGCCGGGCCTGCGCCAGCGCGGCGATGCGCGCCTCCACGGCGTCCGCGTCCATCAGCAGGGCGGCGTCGCCCAGCAGGTCGGCGCCGAGCGCCGCCGCGGCGCGGGCGGCGGTCTCGGTCGCGAGCGGCACGTCGAAGGTGGGCCGGGCCAGCGCGAACAGGGCGAGGCGCATCAGGGCTCTCCGTAGCCGTGGGGAAGGCGCGGCCAGCCAGCCTCCGGGTCGCCGAACCAGTCGGTGAAGGGCCGCGCGCGGGCGTCGGTCAGGGCGTTCAGCTCGGCCATGTAGGTCGCCGCCTCGCCGCGCAGCCCGGCCTCCATGGCGGCGATGTCGGGAAAGCGCTGGAAATCCTCCCACCAGATCGCGCGCCCCGCGAGGTAGCCAGAGGCGCCGGCGGCGTAGGCGTGGCCCAGCACGGTGCGGAAGGCGGCCTTCGTGGCGCCGGCGCTGAGCATCACCCAGGGTCGGCCGGCGAGGTTTCCCATCTCGGCGAACAGCGCCGCCGTGTCGCGGTCGCCTTCGGGCGGGCAGGCGTCGGCGGGAACGGGGCTCTCCAGCTTGAAGACGTCCACGCCGTAGTCGGGCGCCGCGAAGGTCTCCACCGAGCGCAGGACGTGGTCGGCGAGCTTGCCGGGCTGCTCGACATAGTCCTGCGTCTGCCCCGCCTCGCCGGGCAGCGGATAGACCAGCAGCTCGAACAGGTAGGGGATGTCCCAGCGCGCGCAGGCTTCGCCGACGCGCCGGGCGAAGTCGCGCTGGGCCTGCGCGGTCTCGGCGCTCTGGTCGGGGCGATACCACGCCAGCACCTTCACCGCGTCGGCGCCGACGCGCCGGATCTTGCCGACCGACCAGCCCTCGATCTCGGCGGACAGCCGGCCGCCGGGGGTCTCGCGGAACAGCGAGTCCTCGAGCGTCACGATCAGGCCCAGCTTCGGCGAGACCAGCTTCAGCGCGTCGGCCAGCGCGTGGGTGGGGTCGGCGAGCACGGCGGTCGCGTGGTCGGACAGCGCGGTCATCAGCGCGCGCTTGACGGCGCGCACGTCCTCGGCCCGCGCCTCGGCCTCGCCGCGGGCCGCGGCGGTCACCTTCTTGATCGGGGGGCGCTGGTCGACCGCGAGCATCTTGAAGCGGTCGCCCGCGTCGGCCATGCGGCGCAGGCCGCGGAACTTGCCGGGGGTCGGGCTCATGCGGTCTCTCCGAGCAGGGCGAGGGTCTCCGCGCGCGTCGGCAGGCAGCCGGGGCCGGAGGGGCGGCCGATCTTCAGCGCCGCCACGGCCGAGGCGAAGCGCAGCGCGGCGGGAAAGGCGGCGCCCTCGGCCAGCGCCAGCGCGCAGGCGCCGTGGAAGGCGTCGCCGGCGCCGAGCGTGTCCACCACCGGCACGGCGAAGGCGGGAACGTGGCCCGCGGCGCCGTCCGGCCCGCGCCACAGCACGCCGGCCGGCCCCAGCGTCACGGCGGCGAAGGCGGGCGCGCCGCAGGCGGCCAGCGACGCGACGGGGTCGGCCAGCCCCGTCAGCGCCGCGAGCGCCTCGGCGCCGAACACGACATGGGAGGCGCGCGCGATCAGCGCCCGAGCCTCGGCCTCCGGCGCCTGGTCAAAGTCGAGCACCGCCGGCAGGCCCGCGGCGCGCGCCGCCCGCAGCGCCGCCGCCGACGCGGCGGGCCAGCGCAGGTCGGCCATCACGGCGTCGCAGCCGGAGACGTCGAAGGCGGGCGGCGCCGCGAACAGGGCGGGGTCCTTGCGGTTGACCAGCATCCGCTCGCCCGCCGCGTCGACGAACACGGCCGAGAGCGGCGTGGCCCCCGGCGCCGTCTCCAGCCCCGCGCAGTCCACCCCGCCGGCCTCCAGCGCCGCGCGCGCCTCGCGCCCCGCGGCGTCGTCGCCGACCCGGCCGAACAGCCGCGCCCGCCCCCCCAGCCGCGCCACCGCCAGCGCCGCGTTGGCGGCGATGCCGCCGACCACGGCGCGGTGGCCGCTGGCGAAGTGCTTGCCGGGCGCGGCCGGCAGGCGCTCGACGGCGAAGACGTGATCGATCAGCGCCAGGCCGACGAGGGCCACGGCGGCGGTCATCGTTCAGCCGCGCACGCCAAGGCCGCCGAACAGGGCGTACTTGCGCACGAGATAGTCGTCGAGCCCGTACTTGGAGCCCTCGGTGCCCATGCCGCTGTCCTTGACCCCGCCGAAGGGCGCCACCTCGGTCGAGATCAGGCCCTCGTTCACGCCGACCATGCCGAACTCCAGCGCCTCCATGACCCGGAAGGCCCGGCCGAGGTCGCGGGTGTAGAAGTAGCAGGCCAGCCCGAAGGGCGTGCCGTTGGCCAGCGCGATCGCCTCCTCCTCCGTGTCGAAGGGGAACAGGGGCGCGAGCGGGCCGAAGGTCTCCTCCTGGAACACCTTCATCTTGGGGTGCGCGCCCACGACCACGGTGGGGGCGTAGAAGCTGCCGGTGTTGCCCACGCGCTTGCCGCCGGTGATGACCTTGCCGCCATGGGCCAGCATGTCGGCGACATGCTCCTCGACCTTGGCCACGGCGCCCTCGTCGATCAGCGGGCCCTGGTTGACGCCGGCCTCGTAGCCCGGGCCGACCTTGAATGTCTCGACCTTGGCCTTCAGCTTCTCGGCGAAGGCGTCGTAGACCCCGCGCTGGACGAGGAAGCGGTTGGCGCAGACGCAGGTCTGGCCCGAGTTGCGATACTTCGAGACCAGCGCGCCCTCGACCGCCGCGTCGAGGTCGGCGTCGTCGAACACGATGAAGGGCGCGTTGCCGCCCAGCTCCATCGACACGCGCTTCATGTGCGCCAGCGCCTTGGAGGCGAGCTGCTTGCCGATCTCGGTCGAGCCCGTGAAGGTGATCTTGCGCACCTTGGGGTTCTCGCAAAGCTCGTCCGCGATCGGGCCGGCAGAGCCGGTGATCACGCTGAACGCGCCCTTCGGGAACCCCGCCTCGCGCACCAGCGCGCCCACGGCCAGCGCCGAGAAGGGCGTGGCGGTGGCGGGCTTGCACACCATGGTGCAGCCGGCGCCCAGCGCCGCGCCGAGCTTGCGGGCGATCATCGAGTTGGGAAAGTTCCACGGCGTGATCGCGCCCACCACGCCGACCGGGTGATGGCCGACGATGATGCGCTTGCCCGGCCACGGCGAGGGGATGGTGTCGCCGTAGACGCGCCGGCCCTCCTCGGCGAACCAGCGCATGAAGTTGGCGCCGAACACGATCTCGCCGCGCGCCTCGGCCAGCGACTTGCCCATCTCGCGGCACAGCAGCTCGCCCAGGTCGTCGGCGTTGTCCATCAACGCCTCGAACAGCTTCATCATCAGCGCCGCGCGCTCGTTCGCGGTCAGGTGCGCGTATTCGTCGAACGCCTCGTGCGCCGCGTCGATGGCGCGGGCGCATTCGGCGCGGCCCATCTTGGGCACGACGCCCAGCTTCTCGCCGCTCGCCGGGTCGGTGACGGGAATGGTCTCGCCGCTGTCGGCCTGCAGCCACTGGCCGCCGATCATGCAGGCCTCGTGCAGATGGTCGCGCCACGCCATGGTCGTCTTCCTTTCCCGGGGCCCGCGTCGCGCCGCAGGCTTTCGCGCGCAGCCTACGCCGCGGCGGGGTTTTGGCAATGCGGCCCCAGCGGCGAAGGGATCATCGGCGCAGGAAGCGGTGGGCGCCGATGGTCGCGGTCACGGCGAAGCGCCGCGCCCAGCCGGGAACGGGGCGGGCGGCCGGCACGAAGTAGTGGGCGCCGCCCGTCGGGTCGTCGTCGTCGCCCGTCAGCGCCGCCGCCGCGACGTCGAGCGCGCGCCCCCAGGCCTGCGGCTCGCGCGGCGTCACCGAGGCGCGCGTCCACCAGCCGAACTGGCAGGAGCGCCCCGAGCACTGGCCGACGACGCCGCAGACCGAGCCGGGAAAGGCGCGGTCGCGGGCGCGGTTGAGCGTGACATGGGCGACGGCGCGCTGGCCTTGGACGCTCTCGCCCCGCGCCTCGTGGTAGACGTTGAGCGCAAGGCACACGAACTCCTCCACCGGCCGCTCCGCCGGCCCCGCCGCGGAGAAGGCCGCGAGCGCGGCGAGCATCGCTGGCGGATCGAGCGCGATCATGACCCGGCTTTGCCCGCGACCGCTCGCCGCGTCAAGCCGTCCAGCCCGCTGCGGCGCGCCGCCCTGTTGAATGGTGCGCTGCGATAGCGTAATCGCGCCGGTGCCGGGGGGACGGCGACCGGGCGGGCTTGGGGGGCCACATGAATATCCACGAGTATCAGGCCAAGGCTTTGCTCAAGGAGTTCGGCCTGCCCGTGTCGGCCGGCGTGGCCGTGACGCACGCCGCCGACGCGCGCGCCGCCGCCGACAGCCTCGGCGGCCCGCTCTGGGTGGTGAAGGCGCAGATCCACGCCGGCGGGCGCGGCAAGGGCTCGTTCAAGGAGCCCGAGGCCGGCGAGAAGGGCGGCGTCAGGCTGGCCCGCTCGGTGGACGAGGCGGTGGCCTTCACCGAACAGATGCTCGGCCGGACGCTGGTGACGGTGCAGACCGGGCCCGCCGGCAAGCAGGTGAACCGCGTCTACATCGAGGCCGGCTCCGACATCAAGCGCGAGCTCTATCTGTCTATGGTGGTGGACCGCGCCACCAGCCGCGTCTCCTTCATCGTGTCCACCGAGGGCGGCATGGACATCGAGGAGGTGGCCCACGCCACGCCCGAGAAGATCGTCACATTCTCGGTCGATCCCGCCACCGGGGTCAGCGGCTTCCACGCCCGCAAGGTCGCCTTCGCGCTCGGGCTGGAGGGCTCGCAGGTGCGCCAGTGCGCCGATCTGGTGGAACGGCTCTACCGCCTTTTCATCGCGCGCGACGTGTCGATGCTCGAGATCAACCCGCTGATCGTGGACGGCGGCGGCGACCTGCGCTGCCTCGACTGCAAGATGAACTTCGACAGCAACGCCCTCTGGCGCCAGAAGGCGGTGCTGGCGCTGCGCGACGAGACCGAGGAGGACCCCAAGGAGCTGGAGGCCTCGAAGTTCGATCTGAACTACATCGCGCTCGACGGCGAGATCGGCTGCATGGTCAACGGCGCCGGGCTGGCGATGGCGACCATGGACATCATCAAGCTCTACGGCTCCAGCCCGGCCAACTTCCTCGACGTCGGCGGCGGCGCGACGCGGGAGAAGGTGACCGAGGCCTTCAAGATCATAACGGCCGACCCGCAGGTGAAGGGCATCCTCGTCAACATCTTCGGCGGCATCATGCGCTGCGACGTCATCGCCGAGGGCGTGATCGCCGCGGTGAAGGAGGTGGGCCTGTCGCTGCCGCTGGTCGTGCGGCTGGAGGGCACCAACGTCGAGCTGGGCAAGCGCATCCTGAACGAGAGCGGGCTGAACGTGATCGCCGCGGACAACCTCGCCGACGCGGCGGAGAAGGTGGTCGCCGCCGTCAAGGAGACAGTGTGATGGCCGTCCTCGTCAACGAGAACACCCTCGTCATCTGCCAGGGCCTGACCGGCGCGCAGGGCACCTTCCACTCCGAGCAGGCCATCGCCTACGGCACGAAGATGGTCGGCGGCGTCACGCCCGGCAAAGGCGGCTCGACCCATATCGGCCTGCCGGTGTTCGACACGGTGGCCGAGGCGAAGGAGGCCACCGGCTGCCACGCCACCGCGATCTACGTGCCGCCCCCCTTCGCCGCCGACGCGATCCTGGAGGCCATCGACGCCGAGCTCGCGCTGATCGTGTGCATCACCGAGGGCATCCCGGTGCTGGACATGATGAAGGTGAAGCGCGCGCTGACCGGCTCGAAATCGGTGCTGATCGGCCCGAACTGCCCCGGCGTCATCACGCCGGACGCCTGCAAGATCGGCATCATGCCCGGCCACATCCACCGCCGGGGCCGCGTCGGCGTGGTGTCGCGGTCGGGCACCCTGACCTACGAGGCGGTCAAGCAGACCACCGACGCGGGCCTCGGCCAGTCCACCTGCATCGGCATCGGCGGCGACCCGATCAAGGGAACCGAGCACATCGACGCGCTGGAGTGGCTGCTGGGCGATCCCGAGACCGAGGCGATCATCATGATCGGCGAGATCGGCGGCGACGCCGAGGAGACGGCGGCCCGGTTCATCGCCGACGAGGCGAAGGCCGGTCGCGGCAAGCCGGTGGCGGGCTTCATCGCCGGCCGCACCGCGCCGCCGGGGCGTCGGATGGGCCACGCCGGCGCGATCATCTCCGGCGGCAAGGGCGGCGCCGAGGACAAGATCGAGGCGATGAAGGCGGCCGGGATCACCGTGGCCGACAGCCCGGCGGGTCTCGGTCAAGCGGTGTTGAAGGCCATGGGGCGCTGAGCCGCATCGTCGGCGATGGTTGCGCTGGCGCGACTTGAGGTAGACACGGTGACGGGCGGGCGTCTCGGCGCGGCGCCCGACCAACCTGCGCGGCGACGGGCGCGGCGCGCGACAGTCAGGGACCCGGACGCCGCAAGGCGCCCCCGAGAGCGATGACCGACCACAGCGGCAACAAGGTCTTCCACGACACCTCCTTCCTGCAGGGCGGCAACGCGCTCTACGTCGAGCGGCTCTACGACCGCTTCGCCGCCGACCCGATGTCGGTGGACGAGCGCTGGCGGGCCTTTTTCGCAGGCCTCGGCGACGAGAGCGCGGCGGTGCGCGCCGAGGCGGCCGGCGCGCCGTGGGAGCGCGCCGACTGGCCGCCGCAAGCCAACGGCGACCTCATCTCGGCGCTGGACGGCCAGTGGCCGGAAGTCGCGCCCAAGGTCGTGGCCGAGAAGATCAAGGCCAGGGCCGCAGAGGGCGGGGTCGGGCTGACCGAGGCGCAGGTGCGCGCGGCGCAGCTCGACTCGATCCGCGCCATCATGTTCATCCGCAGCTTCCGCTCCCGCGGCCATCTGGGCGCGAACCTCGACCCGCTGGGCCTGTCGGGCCACGGCGACTTCCCCGAGTTCGACCCGACGTTCTTCGGCTTCACCGAGGCCGACCTCGACCGGCCGATCTTCATCAACCACGTGCTGGGGCTCGAGACCGCCTCGATGCGCGAGATCCACGCGCTGCTGAAGCGGACCTACCAGAGCACCTTCGCCCTGCAGTTCATGCACCTGCAGGACCCCGAGGAGAAGGCCTGGCTGCAGAGCCGCATCGAGGGCTACGGCAAGGAGATCGCCTTCACCCAGAACGGGCGGCGCGCGATCCTGAACAAGCTGGTCGAGGCCGAGGGCTTCGAGAA
>DAINOD010000047.1:0-22135 GCA_036735545.1 Rubrimonas sp.
GGCGACGTGGCGGAGTGGTTACGCAGCGGACTGCAAATCCGTGTACGCCGGTTCGATTCCGGCCGTCGCCTCCAGCGCCGCGCACTTGACCCAAACGCCGGGCCGGCGATGCTGGCCCTAGCAGCCGCATGCGAGGGATCAGTCCGATGAAAGCCGCCCCCCTGTCCACCGGACGCGAGTTCCTCTCGATTCCCGGCCCCTCCGTCATGCCCGACGCGGTGATGGCGGCCATGTGCCGGCCGTCGATCAACATCTACGAAGGCGAGATCATCGACTTGACGACCGGCATCCTGCGCGACCTGAAGCTGGTCGGGCGCACGGCGGGTCGGCCCTTCATCTACATCGGCAACGGCCATGCGGCGTGGGAGGCGGCGATCTCCTCCTGCCTCTCGCGCGGCGAAAAGGTGCTGGTGCTCGAGTCGGGCCGCTTCGCGGTCGGCTGGGGCGAGATGGCGCGCATGATGGGCTGCGACGTCGAGATCCTGAACGCCCGCCCCCGCCGCGCCGTGGACCCCGAGGCGGTCGAGGCGCGGCTGCGCGCGGACACCGAGCGCAGGATCAAGGCGATCTTCGTGGTGCAGGTCGACACCGCCACCAGCGTCTGGAACGACGTCGCCGCGATCCGCAAGGCCATCGACGCGGCAGGGCACCCGGCGCTGTTCATGGTCGACGTCATCGCCTCGCAGGGCTGCATGCCCTACGAGATGGACGCCTGGGGCGTCGACGTGACCGTGGGCGGCGCCCAGAAGGGCCTGATGACGCCGCCGGGCCTGAGCTTCTGCTGGGCAAACGACAAGGCGATGGCGGCCAACAGGACCGCGGACCTGCGCACCCAGTACTGGGACTTCGGCTGGCGCTGCGGCGAGGAGCAGTATCGCAACTTCTGCGGCACGGCGCCGGTGCAGCATCTGTTCGCCCTGCGCGCCGCGCTCGACATCCTGCTGGGCGAGGGTATCGAGAACGCATGGGCTCGCCACCGCGTGCTGGCCAGCGCCGTGCGCGCCTGCGTGGAGGCCTGGGCGGCGGACGGCCCGCTGGAGTTCAGCGCGCTGGAGCCGTCGGAGCGCTCGGACAGCGTGACCACGATCCTCGGCGGCGGCGCCGACACCGAGGGCTTCCGCGCCTTCTGCCGCGACAATTTCGGCCTCGTTCTGGGCAAGGGCCTGGGCGACAGCGAGGGGCGCGCCTTCCGCATCGGGCACATGGGCTGGCTGAACCCGCCGATGATCATGGGCACGCTCGGCGCCGCCGAGGCCGGGCTGCAGGCGGCCGGCATCCGCCACGGCCGCGGCGGGCTGGAGGCGGCGGCGACGGTGATCGCGTCGCACTTCGCGCAGCCCGCGGCGCGGCAGGCCGCGAACGCCGCCTGATCACGCAACCGCCGCTTGCGCGGCGGCCCTTTCCGGTCACTATGCGGGCAGAACGGCGCGCGGCGCGAACCGCGTGTTCAGCCCGACAGGAGAGACCGGTCCATGAAACGCTCGCTGAGCCTCGTAGCGGCCGCCGCCGCAGCCTTCGTAGCGGCCGCCGCCGACGCCAAGACCCTGCGATGGGCGCGCACCCAGGATGCGCTGACGCTCGACCCCCACGCGCAGAACGAGGGGCCGACCGCGACCATGCTGCACCAGATCTACGAGCCCCTGGTCATGCGCGACCATTCCGGGGCGATGGTTCCGGGCCTGGCGACTTCTTGGGCGCCGTCCGACGTGGACCCCAACATCTGGACATTCACGCTGCGCCAGGGCGTCACCTTCCACGACGGCGCGGCCTTCGACGCCGAGGACGTCGTCTTCTCGCTGAACCGCGCGCGCCACAACGACAGCAACTACAAGGAGCTGCTGAGCTCCATCGTCGACGTGGTCGCCGTGGACAGCCATACGGTCAACGTGGTCACCAACGGGCCGAACCCGATCCTGCCCTCGAACCTCACCAACCTGTTCATGATGGACGCGGGCTGGGCGGCGGCGAACGGCGCCGAGAAGCCGCAGAACTTCGCCGCCGGCGAGGACAACTACGCCGCCCGCAACGTCAATGGCACCGGACCCTACGTGCTGGTCAGCCGCGAGGCCGACACCCGCACAGTGATGCGCGCCAATCCCGACTACTGGGGCCAGGGCGAGTTCCAGCTCGACGTGAGCGAGATCATCTTCACCCCGATCCAGAACCCGGCGACGCGCGTCGCCGCGCTGCTGTCGGGCGAGGTCGATTTCATCCAGGACGTGCCGGTTCAGGACCTCGACCGCGTGGCCTCCACGCCGGGCCTCATTCTGGGCACGACGCCGCAGAACCGCACCATCTTCTTCGGGCTGGACGTCAGCGACGCAGACCTGCCCAGCGACGACGTTCAGGGCCGGAACCCGTTCAACGACCTCCGCGTTCGGCAGGCGATGAACATGGCGATCAACCGCGACGCCATCCGCCAGGTGGTGATGCGCGGCCAGAGCCAGCCCACCGGCGTCGTCATGCCCCCCTTCGTCGACGGCTGGACCGAGGAGCTGGACGCCTACCCGCCGCACGACATCGAGAAGGCCCGCGCGCTGATGGCCGAGGCGGGCTTTCCCGCCGGCTTCACCACGCGGCTCGATTGCCCCAACGATCGCTACGTCAACGATGAAGCGATCTGTCAGGCGGCGGTGGGGATGCTCGGCCAGATCGGCATCCGCGTGCAGCTGGAGGCCCGCCCGCGGTCGCTGCACTTCCCGCTGATCGCCAACGGCGAGACCCATTTCTACCTGCTGGGCTGGGGCGTGCCGACCTACGACAGCGAATACATCTTCAACTTCCTGTTCCACACCCGCACCGAGAGCTTCGGCTCGTGGAACGCCACGCGCTTCTCCAACCCGGACCTCGACGCGAAGATCCGCACGCTCGCCTCGAACGTGAACCTCGAGGAGCGCGCGCAGACCGTGGCCGAGATCTGGGGCGAGGTGCAGGATGCGACCATCTACCTGCCGATCCACCACCAGGTGCTGAACTGGGGCTTCAGCGAGAAGGTGGCGACGCTGGTCGAGCCCGAGGACAGCCCGAAGATCAAATACTTCCAGATGGCCGACTAACGCACACGTCCGGCCGGCGCCCCCGGCCGGACCTTGCTCTAGGGAGCGCCCCATGCGCCACACCGTCGCGCTCGCCGCAGCGCTTTTCGCCACCGCGTCCACCGCGGCGGAGTTCCGCTGGGCGACGGTCGCGGACCCCACCACGCTCGACCCCCACGCCCAGAACACCGCCACGGTGCTGGGCTTTCTGAACAACGTCTACGAGGGGCTGGTGCGCCGCGACCGCGCGATGGCGGTGGAGCCGGCGCTGGCGGAGCGGTGGGAGGCGCTGCCGGAGGGGCGCGGCTGGCGCTTTCACCTGCGTCGCGGCGTGACGTTCCATGACGGCGCCGCCTTCGACGCCGACGACGTGATCTTCAGCCACGCCCGCGCGACCTCCGCCCAGTCCGACGTGGCGTCATGGTTCGCCGGCGTCACGGCGGTGGAGAAGGTCGACGCGCACACGGTGGACTTCATCACAGCCGCGCCCAATCCGATCTTTCCCGACAGCATCGCCAACTTCATGATCCTCGACAGCGGCTGGGCCGAGGCGAACGGCGCCGCCCTGCCCAACCGCGAGGCGGGCAACTTCGCCACGCTGAACGCCAACGGCACCGGCGCCTTCCGCGTCACGCTGCGAGAGCCGGGCCTGCGCACGGTGCTGGAGCCCTTCGAGGGCTGGTGGGGCGAGGTCGAGCACAACATCACCCGCGCCACCCACACCCCGATCCAGAACCCCGCCACCATGGTCTCGGCGCTGCTGACCGGCGCGGTGGAGATGGTCGAGCCCGTGCCGATCCAGGACGTCGAGCGGCTGAAGGCCGATCCCGGCGTGACGGTGATCGAGGGCGTCGAGGCGCGGACGATCTTCCTCGGCTTCCGCCACGCGCCCGAGACGCTGCTGGACGGCGCGCCCAACGTCTTTCGCGACGCGCGCGTGCGCCGGGCGGTCAATCACGCGATCAACGTCGACGCGCTGACCCGCGTGATCATGCGCGGCGCGGCCCAGCCGGTGTCGCAGCTCACCGACCCGGCCTCCCGCGGCTTCAGCCGGGACCTCGCCGCCCGCCCCGCGTTCGACCCGGCCGCGGCGCGCGCGCTGCTGGCCGAGGCGGGGGCGGAGGGCGCGTCCTTCACGCTGGCCTGCTCCAACGACCGCTACATCAACGACGAGGCGGTGTGCCAGGCCGTGACCGCGATGCTGACGCAGGCGGGGCTCGCACCCCGGCTCGTCACCATGCCGGCGTCACAGTATTTCCCGGCGCTGCGGGCGGGCGAGTTCGACATGTATCTGCTCGGCTGGTCGCCCGGCACCTTCGACGCCGAGCACCCGCTGCGCTTCCTGGTCGCCACCCCGAACGCCGAGAAGCGGTTGGGCTCTTGGAACTTCGGCGGCTACTCCAGCGCGCGCATCGACGATTTGCTGCCGGCGATCCAGGCCGAACTCGACGAGGCGGCGCGGCAGGCGATGCTCGACGAGACCGTGCGCATCCTGCAGGACGAGGCCGCCTATGCGCCGCTCTACGTCCAGCCGCTGCTGTGGGGGACGCGGGAGAACGTGACGCTGGCGCAGCGGGCGGACAACTTCTTCATCCTGCGCTGGGTCACGGTGAACTGAGGGGAAGCGGGAGATGCTCGCCTTCATCCTCCGTCGCCTCGCCCAGTCCGTGCTGGTGCTGCTGGTGGTCGGCCTCGTGGCCTTCGCCATGTTCCGCTTCGTCGGCGACCCCGTCGACAACATGCTGGGCCAGGAGCGCACGGTCGAGGACGTCCAGCGCCTGCGCGCCGCCCTCGGGCTAGACCGGAGCTTCGCCGAGCAGTACCTGCGCTTCCTCGCCGGGGCCGTGCAGGGCGAGTTCGGCGTCAGCTACCGCCTCGCCCGCCCGGTCTCGGCCATCATCGCCGAGCGGGCGCCGGCGACGCTGGAGCTGGCGCTGGTCTCGGGCGTGCTGGCGGTCGGGCTGGGGGTGGGCCTGGGCGTCTTCACCGCCATCCGGCGCGGCGGCTGGGCGGCGAGCGCGGTGATGACCGTCTCGCTGATCGGGGTGTCGCTGCCGACCTTTCTCATCGGCATCCTGCTGATCTGGGTGTTCTCGGTCGAACTGGGCTGGCTGCCGAGTTTCGGGCGCGGCGAGACGGTCGACCTCGGCGGCTGGCGCACGGGGCTGCTGACGCAATCGGGGCTGCGCTCGCTTATCCTGCCGGCGGTCACGCTCGGGCTCTACCAGATGACGCTGATCATGCGGCTGGTGCGGGCGGAGATGCTGGAGGTGCTGCGCGCCGACTACATCCGCTTCGCCCGCGCCCGCGGCCTGAGCGCGCGCGCCATCAATTTCGGCCACGCCCTTAAGAACACGCTGGCGCCGGTCGTGACGATCACCGGCCTGCAGCTCGGCTCCATCATCGCCTTCGCCATCATCACCGAGACCGTGTTCCAGTGGCCGGGCGTGGGCCTTCTGTTCATCAACGCGGTGCAGTTCGTGGATATTCCGGTCATGGCCGCCTACCTGATGCTCATCGCGGCGCTGTTCGTGGCGATCAACCTCGTCGTGGACATCCTCTATGTCATGATCGACCCGCGGCTGCGCATCGACCGCACGGCAGCCGCCCGATGACCGACGTCTCCGAACCCGCCGTCGGGCCGGCGGTCGAGCCGCGCAGCCTGCTTGGCCGCGCCTTCGACAGCGACCTCGGCCGCAGCTTCCGCCGCAGCCCGCTGACGGTCATGGCCGCCACGGTGACGCTGGTCCTGCTGCTGGCGGCGGTGCTGGCGCCGCTGCTGGCGCCGACCAACCCGCACGACCCCGCCACACTGAACCTGATGAACGGCTTCACCCCGCCGCTGACCGACAACGCCTTCACCGCAGAGCGCTTCCTGCTGGGGACCGACGACCAGGGCCGCGACATGTTGTCGGCCATCCTCTACGGACTGCGGATTTCGCTGTTCGTCGGCGTGATGGCGGTGGCGCTGGCGATGGCGCTGGGCGTCACGCTGGGGCTGGTGGCGGGCTATGTCGGGGGATGGGTCGACGGGGTGATCATGCGCATCGCCGACATCCAGCTCACGTTCCCCTCGATCCTGGTGGCGCTGCTGATCTTCGGCGTCGCCAAGGGGCTGACCCCGCCGGACATGCGCGACCAGGTGGCGATCTGGGTGCTGATCCTGTCGATCGGCCTCAGCGACTGGGTGCAGTTCGCCCGCACCGTCCGCGCCTCGGCAATGGTCGAGGCGAAGAAGGACTACGTCGCCGCCGCGCGGCTGATCGGCCGGGGGCGCTGGTCCATCATGCTGCGCCATGTGGCGCCGAACTGCCTCGGGCCGGTGCTGGTGATCGCGACGATCTCGCTGGCGCTGGCGATCATCGCCGAGGCGACGCTGAGCTTCCTCGGCGTCGGCGCGCCGCCGACCTCGCCCTCGCTGGGCACGCTGATCCGCATCGGCCAGGGCTTCCTGTTCTCCGGCGAGTGGTGGATCCTGTTCTTCCCGTCCCTCACCCTGCTGACGCTGGCGCTGGCGGTGAACCTGCTGGGCGACTGGCTGCGCGACGCGCTGAACCCGAGGCTGCGGTGAACGGTCCGCTGCTCTCCGTCCGCGACCTCGTCGTGGAGATCCCGACCCGCGCCGGCGTCGTGCGCCCGGTGGACGGGGTGAGCTTCGACATCGCACAGGGCGAAATCCTGGGGGTCGTCGGCGAGAGCGGGGCCGGAAAGTCGATGACCGGCGCGGCGGTGATCGGGTTGATCGACCCGCCCGGCCGCATCGCCGGAGGGCAGGTGCTGCTCGGCGGCATGCGCATCGACAACCTGCCCCCCGAGGCGATGCGCAAGGTCCGCGGCAAGCGCATAGGCATGGTGTTCCAGGACCCGCTGACATCGCTGAACCCGCTGCTGCGCATCGGCGACCAGTTGGCCGAGACCATCCTCACCCACCTGCCCGTGAGCCCGGCCGAGGCGCGCGCCCGCGCCGTCGCGGCGCTGGAGGAGGTCGGCATCCCCGCCGCCGCGCGCCGCATCGACAGCTACCCGCACGAGTTCTCCGGGGGGATGCGCCAGCGCGTGGTCATCGCGCTGGCGCTCGCCGCCGAGCCGGAACTGGTGATCGCCGACGAGCCCACCACAGCGCTGGACGTCAGCGTGCAGGCGCAGATCACGGCGCTGCTTCGCCGGCTCTGTCGCCAGCGCGGCGCCGCGGTGATGCTGATCACCCACGACATGGGCGTGATCGCCGAGACCGCCGACCGCGTCGCCGTGCTCTACGCCGGCCGGCTGGCCGAGATCGGGCCGGTGCGGCAGGTCATCGCCGCGCCGCGCCACCCCTACACGGCCGGATTGATGGCCTCGACCCCCTCCTCCGTCGCGCCGGGCGAGCGGCTGCGCCAGATCCCCGGCGCCATGCCGCGCCTCGACGCGCTGCCCGGCGGCTGCGCCTTCCACCCCCGCTGCCCCCACGCCATGCCGCACTGTCGCGCCGAGGCGCCGCCCTTGACGACGACCGCCGACGGCGCCGCGGCCTGCTGGCTGCTGGAGAGCGCGCCCGCATGACCGACGCCCCGCTTGTCCGCGTGCGCGACCTCGTCCGCCGCTTCGACGTCTCCAAGCCGCTGCTCAACCGCCTGATCGAGCGGCTGCCGCGCCAGTCGCTGACCGCGGTCGCCGGCGTCAGCTTCGACATTCCCGCCCATGGCGTCTATGCGCTGGTCGGCGAGAGCGGTTCGGGCAAGTCCACCATCGGGCGGATCGCCGTGGGCCTGCTGGCGCCCACCGGGGGCTCGGTCGAGATCGGGGGCGTGGACCTGCACCGCTCCCGCGACGCCGGCGCCGTCTCTCGGGCGCGGGCAGGCATCCAGATGATCTTTCAGGACCCCTACGCCTCGCTCAATCCGCGCTGGCGGGTCGGCGACATCGTGGGCGAACCGCTGCGCGCCCGGGGCGTCGAGGAGGGCGACCGCGCGGCCGAGTTGCTGGAGCAGGTGGGCCTCTCCGCGCGCGACGCCGAGAAATACCCCCACGCCTTCTCCGGCGGCCAGCGCCAACGCATCGCCATCGCCCGCGCGCTGGCCGCCGAGCCCGCCTTCATCGTCTGCGACGAGCCGACATCTGCCCTCGACGTCAGCGTGCAGGCGCAGGTCCTGAACCTGATGAAGGACCTGCAGGCGCGGCTCGGGCTGGCATACCTGTTCATCAGTCACGATCTGAGCGTCGTTCGCTACATGGCTGACGTCGTGGGCGTGCTCTACCTCGGCGCGCTGGTCGAGGAGGCGCCGCGCGACGCGCTGTTCGCGCAGCCGCGCCACCCCTACACGCAGATGCTGCTGGCCGCCGCCCCGCGCCTCGACGCCTTCGGGCGCGAGGCGGAGCCGCCGCGGGGCGAGATCCCCGACCCGATCAACCCGCCCTCCGGTTGCGCCTTTCACCCCCGCTGCCCGCTGGCTGACGACCGCTGCAAGGCGGAGCGGCCGGCGATGCGCGTCGCGGGCCCGGCGCGCGTCGCCTGCCACGCTGTCGAGGAAGGGCGCGTCGCACTGGCCGCGGAGACCGCGCCGGCGTAGCGTGTCATCGAAGCGTCACGCGCGAGGCCCAGATGTCCGAGCCCGACCTGCCCGCCCTCATCGAGCGCTGGTATCGCGAGGAGGCGCCCAAGGCGCTTCGGACGGCCGTGAAGAAGGCGGGCGAGGCCCATGCGCTGTCGAAGGATTTCCCCTACCGCAAGCCGATGAAGAGCGAGCCCTACAAGGCCGAGAACGCGGCGCTGCAGATCGAGCTGGTCAAGATGCAGGCCTGGGTGAAGGCCACCGGCGCCCGTGTCGCGATCCTGTTCGAGGGGCGCGACGCCGCCGGCAAGGGCGGCGCGATCCGGCGCTTCACCGAGAACATCAACCCCCGCGGCGCCCGGATCGCCGCCCTGTCCAAACCCACCGAGGCCGAAGCCGGCCAGTGGTATTTCCAGCGCTACGCCGCCCACCTGCCCAGCCCCGGCGAGATCGTGTTCTTCGACCGCTCCTGGCACAACCGCGGCGTTGTGGAGCACGTCTTCGGCTTCTGCACCCCCGAGCAGCGCGCGACGTGGTTCGCGCAGGTTCCCGGCTTCGAGGCGATGCTGGTCGAGGACGGGGTGCTGCTGTTCAAGCTCTGGCTGACCATCGGCCGCGCCGAGCAGCTCCGCCGCTTCCTCGACCGCGCCCGCGACCCGCTGCGGCAGTGGAAGCTCTCGCCGATCGACGGCGCGGCGCTGGGCAGGTGGGACGCCTACACCGCCGCGATCGAGGAGACGCTGGCCCGCACCCACACGCCCGCAGCGCCGTGGACCGTCATCCGCGCCGACGACAAGCGCCGTGCGCGCCTCGAGGCGCTGCGCGTGGTGCTTTCGGGCGTTCCCTACGAGGGGCGCGACCCCGAGGCGGCAGGCGCGCCGGACCCGCTGCTGTCTGGCCCGCCCGACCGCCTTCCGCTGGCGCAGGCTTGAGCTGTCGCCGCGGCCACCCATCTTCGATGGATGATGACGCTCACCGCCTTCGGTCTGCCCGACCCCGACCGCGACGCTCAGTTCTATGCGGGCACGTCGCCGCGCCGCCTGCTGGCCTTCGTCGTGGACAGCGCCGCGATCGCGGCGCTGGCGCTGGCGGTCACGCTCCTCGAGACGCTGCTGACGCTCGGTTTCGGTCTGTTGCTCGCGATCCCGATCTGGCTCGTGACGGCTTTCCTGTACCGCTGGCGCAGCATCGCGCTGTGGTCGGCGACGCCGGGGATGCTGCTGGCGGGCGTGGAGTTGCGCGACGCGCGCGGCGAGCCGCTCGGCGAGGCGCAGGCGGCGGCGCACACGGCCATGTTCTTCGCCGTCTGCTTCTTCGCGATCCCGCAACTGATCGGCCTCGCGCTGATGGCCAGCCGCGCGGACGGGCGCGGCCTGCACGACCTTGCGACCGGGGCGGCGCTGATCAATCGTCCTGCGTGACGAGCCTGTGAATCGCGTCTACCATTTCGAGGACAACCGCAGCAGGCGTGACGGGCGATGAGCCAGCACCAGAAGAAGATCACGGCGCAGTTCTTCCTAACCGCCACGCAACCCTGCCCCTACCTGCCCGGGCGCGACGAGCGCAAGGTCTTCACCACCCTGCGCGGCCGCGACGCGGCGAGCGTCAACGACGAATTGTCGCTCCGCGGCTTTCGCCGCAGCCAGAGCGTCGCATACCGCCCCTCCTGCCCCACCTGCGCGTCCTGCCTGTCCACGCGCATCCCCGTCGCCGGCTTCGAGCCGAGCCGCACGCAGCGCCGCATCGCCCGCGCCAACGGCGACCTCGCCCGCCGCGCCTGCGCGCCCTGGGCGACCGAGGAGCAGTACGCGCTGTTCCGCCGCTATCTCGACGCGCGCCACGCCGACGGCGGCATGGCCGAGATGGACGCGGGCGAGTTCGCCGCGATGATCGAGGAGACCCCGGTGCGCAGCCGCGTCGTGGAGTATCACGACGTCGCCGCCCCTCGCGGCCGTTCCCTGCGCGCCGCCTGTCTCACGGACGTGACCAGCGACGGACTGTCGATGGTCTACAGCTTCTTCGCCCCCGACGAGCCGCAACGCTCGCTCGGCGCCTACATGATCCTTGACCACATCGAGATCGCCCGGGAGGCCGGGCTGCCTTACGTCTATCTCGGCTACTGGGTGCCGGGCTCGCCCAAGATGGACTACAAGGCGGCGTTCCGTCCCTTCGAGGTCTACATGCGCGGCCGCTGGCGGCTGATGCAGGACGCAGCCGAGGCCGCCGCCGCCGCCCCGCGCGGGCCGGCCCCCTTCGATCCGCTCTGACGCGGCCTTCACCACGATTTTGCGCGTCAATCGTTGAACCGGCCGTGACGAGTTCGTAGCGTCGAAATCGCGATTCGGCGACCAACGCCGAGGGATGAGAACAACCGGGAGGTCTTTCGTGGATCGTCGTACCTTTATTCGTGCGGCCGGCGTAGCCGCCGCAGCCTCGCCGCTCGCCGCGCCCGCGGTTCTGGCGCAGGACAAGCAGATCGTGCGCATGGTCACGACGTGGCCGCGCAACTTCCCCGGCCTGGGCACGGGAGCCCAGCGCGTCGCCGACCGCATCACCGCCATGACCAATGGCCGCGTCGAGGTCCGCCTGTTCGCCGCGGGCGAACTGGTGCCCGCCTTCGAGAGCTTCGACGCCGTCGCCACCGGCGCAGCTGAGATGTATCACGGCGTCGACTACTACTGGCAGGGCAAGCACAAGGCCTACAACTTCTTCGCCACCGTGCCGATGGGCTTCACCGCGGCCGAGATCAACGCGTGGATCCACTATGGCGGCGGCCAGGACCTGTGGGACGAACTCGGCCGCAACTTCGGCGTCAAGGGCCTGATGGCGGGCAACACCGGCGTTCAGTACGGCGGCTGGTTCCGCAACCCGATCATGTCGGTTGACGACCTGCGCGGCCTCAAGATGCGCATCCCCGGCCTTGGCGGCGAAGTGATCCGCGCCGTCGGCGGCACCGCGGTGGCCCTGCCCGGCGGCGAGATCTTCCCCGCGTTGCAGGCCGGCACCATCGACGCCACCGAGTGGGTCGGCCCCTACAACGACATCGCCTTCGGCTTCCAGAACATCCTCAAGAACTACATGTATCCCGGCTTCCACGAGCCCGGCCCGATCCTGTCGGTCGGCGTGAACCTGAACTGGTGGGAGCGTCTGGACGCCGCCGACCGCGCCGCCGTCGAGTGCGCCTGCCTCGCGGAGAACGAGGTCACGCTGGCGGAGATGAACGCCAACAACGGCCCGGCGCTGGATCGGCTCATCAACGAGCACGGCGTGCAGTTGATCGAGTTCCCGAAAGAAGTCTTCGCCGAACTCGCCAAGGCGTCCGAGGAGGTCGTGGCCTCGGTCGGCAGCGACGACCCATTCAGCCAGCGCGTCTACGAGAGCTACGCGTCGTTCCGCAAGTCGATCGCGGCCAGCACGCGGCTTTCCGAGGAAGCCTATACCCGCATCCGCTACGAGACGCTGGGTATCTGAGGCCGCGAGCCGAACAGGACCGACACCGGACGCCGCGCGCCACTGGCGCGCGGCGTCCTTTTCGTGAAGCAGGGCGACGGCGGGGCATCGGGTGCGCGCGATCTACAGGGTCATCGACGGTCTTAACGACCGGATCGGCAGGACGATCGCCTGGTTCACGCTGGGCATGGTGCTGATCCAGTTCGTGCTGGTCGTCATGCGTTACGTCTTCTCCGCCGGCAACTTCCTGACGCTGTCGACGCTGTGGTGGCAGGAGGCCATCGTCTACTTGCACGGCACGCTGATCATGGCGACCGCCGGCTACACCTTCCTGCACAACGGCCATGTCCGCGTAGACATCATCTACCGCACGGCGAGCCAGCGCCTGCAGGACTGGACCGACCTGATCGGCTGCGCGCTGTTCCTGCTGCCGGTGTGTTATCTCATCTGGTGGTCGGCCTGGCCGAACGTCATGCTGTCGTGGCGCAATCTCGAAGGCTCCACGGAGACTTCCGGTATTCCCTACAAGTATCTCCTCAAAAGCACCGTGCTGCTGCTGTCCGTGTTGCTCGCGCTTCAGGCGGTCTCGACAATGATCAAGGCCGCGATGCGGCTTATGGGTCTGGAAGTCGACGACCCCTACCGCGGCGAAGAATCGCTCGACTGAGGCGCACCCATGCAGTTTCTCGTCGACCACCTCGACATGGTCATGTTCCTCGCGGCGATCTTCCTGCTGCTGCGGGGCTTCCCGGTCGCCTTCACGCTCGCCGGCGTCGGGCTGCTGTTCGCGCTGATCGGGGCCTATTTCCGCGAGGGATTCTTCGCGACCGGCGACATCAACTTCCTGCGCCCGTTCTACAACCGCATCTTCGGCCTGATGGACGAGACCAACGAGGTGCTGGTGGCGGTGCCGCTGTTCATCTTCATGGGCGTGATGCTGGAGCGCAGCCGCGTCGCGGGCGAGCTGCTGCAGACCATGGGGCGGCTGTTCGGCTCGCTCCCGGGGGGCCTCGGCCTGTCGGTGACCTTCGTGGGCATGCTGCTGGCGGCCTCCACCGGCATCGTCGGCGCCACGGTCGTGACCATGGGGCTGATCTCGCTGCCCTCGATGCTGAAATACAACTACGACAAGGGGCTGGCCTGCGGCTCGATCGCCGCGGCCGGCACGCTGGGCCAGATCATCCCGCCCTCCATCGTGCTGATCATCCTCGGCGACACGGTCTCCAACGAGTATCTCAAGGCGCGCCGCGCGGTGGGAGACTGGGCGCCCAACCCGGTCTCGGTCGGCGACCTTTTCGTCGGCGCGCTGCTGCCGGGGCTCATGCTGGTGGGCCTCTACATGGCCTACCAGATCGCGCTGGCGATCCTGCGCCCGGAGAAGAGCCCCGCCATGCCGGTCACCGAGCCGGTGACGCTGAGCGAGGTCGCGCGGGTGCTGTTCCCGCCGCTGATGCTGGTGGTGGCGGTGCTCGGCTCGATCCTTGGCGGCGTCGCGACGCCCACCGAGGCGGCGTCGGTCGGCGCGATCGGCGCGATCCTGCTCGCCGGCGGGCGGCTCGGCGCGGCGAACGCGTGGCCGCAACTGCTGGCGGTGTTCGGGCTGGTCGCCGTGTTCGTGATGACGGTGAACTTCGACCTGCGGCTGACGCGCAGCGTCATCGAGCCTGCCGATCTGATCGGCATCTGGGTGACGGTCGGGCTGCTCGCGCTGGTGACGCTGGGGCTCGTGGTGAGCCTCTACCGCACCTTCCGCGCCGGCGTGCTGACGGATGTCATGCAGGCGACGACCAAGGTCACCAGCATGGTGTTCGTCATCCTGATCGGGGCGCAGCTTTTCAATCTCACGTTCCGCGGACTCGGCGGCGAGGAGACGGTGCACGAAATCCTCTCCGCCGTGCCCGGGGGGGCGTTCGGCGCGATGTTCGTCGTCATGCTGGTGATGTTCGTGCTGGGCTTCTTCCTAGACTTTCTCGAGATCGTGTTCGTGATCGTGCCGATCATGTCGCCGACGCTGTTCATGCTCGGGCTCGATCCGATCTGGGTGGCGATCATGATGGCGGTGAACCTGCAGACCTCGTTCCTGACGCCGCCCTTCGGCTTCGCGCTGTTCTACCTGCGCGGCGTGGCGCCGGCCGAGGTCAGCACGATGGACATCTACCGCGGCGTCATCCCCTTCGTGGTGCTGCAACTGATCGGGCTGACGCTGCTGGCGGCGTTCCCGGCCATGGCCACCTGGCTGCCCGGCGTGGTATTCGGCTGACCCCGCGCCCCCTGCCCCGGGCGCGTCCGGGGAGGGGAGCGATGACCGAAGCGGCTCACCTGCGCGCCGCGCAGACAGCGCCGCCATGGCTCATGGAGCTGTGGGCGCTGCTTCGTGTCGGCGGCCCCCTGATCGCGGCGCAACTGGCGACGATCGCACTGACCGCGACGGATGTGGTCATGCTCGGCTGGCTCGGGCCCGAGCCGCTTGCGGCCAGCGCGCTCGCCGGGGCTGTGCTGCACCCGCTGCTGTTCTTCGGAACCGGCGTGTCGCTGGCCTCTGCGCCGCTGATCGCGCAGGCGCTCGGCGCCCGGCGGCGGCGCGACGTGCGGCGCAGCCTGCGTCAGGGCCTGTGGGCCGCCATCGCGCTGGCGGCCGTGATGATCCCGCTGCTGATGTTCACCGGCGCCGCCCTTCGCCTCAGCGGCCAGGGCCACGCGCTGGCGGCGATGGCCGACCGCTACGTCTCGTTCGCCGCGTGGCATCTGGCGCCCTTCATGGGCTTCGTGGTGCTGCGCGGCTTCATCGCCGCCCATGGCCAGACCCGCATCGTGCTGCTGGTCACGCTGGCCGGGGTGGGCCTGAACGTGCTGGGCAACTACGGGCTGATCTTCGGCAACTTCGGCCTGCCGCGGATGGAGCTCGCCGGCGCGGGGCTGAGCACCGTGTTGTGCCACAGCGCCATGTTCGCGCTGTTGGCGCTGCATGTGGCCCGCACGGCGCCCTATCGCCGCTACGCGCCCTTCGCCCGGTTCTGGCGGGCCGACTGGGCGCGGTTCCGCGCCATCTTCGCCATGGGCCTGCCCATCGGGCTGATGCTGGCGGCGGAGACGGGGCTGTTCTCGGGGGTGGCGCTGTTGATGGGCCTGATCGGGCCGGACGCGCTGGCCGCCCACGCCATTGCGCTGCAACTCGCCGCCATCGCCTTCATGACGCCGCTGGGGCTCGGTCAGGCGACCACCGCGCGGGTCGGCCTCGCGGCCGGGCGGCGCGACGGGGACGGCGTGCGCCGCGCCGCCTGGGTCGCGATGGGCGCGACGCTGGGCTTCATGGCGCTGATGGCGGCCGTCTTCGTCGCAGCGCCACGGCTGCTGGTCGGCGTCTTCCTGGACGACACCGCGGCGACGTCCGCTTTCGGGCTCGCTGTGAGCTATCTGGGCATAGCCGCGCTTTTCCAGCTCGCCGACGGGGCGCAGGTCAGCGCGGCCTCGGCGCTGCGTGGGCTCGGCGACACGCGCGCGCCGATGTTGGCCGCGGTGACGGGCTACTGGGCGATCGGGCTGCCCGCCGCCTGGACGCTCGGCTTTCCGCTGGGGCTGGAGGGTGTGGGGGTGTGGCTCGGAATCGCCGTGGGCCTCGCCGCGGCGGCGGCGATGCTGATCTGGCGCCTCGCCGTCTTGACCGCCCCCACGCGTCTGCCATGAGCGCCGCCGTCGCCGTTCTGGAGGCGTGCAAGGCCGCGGGCCTGATGGTCGCCACCGCCGAAAGCTGCACGGGCGGGATGGTCTGCGCCGCCCTGACCGACGTCCCCGGCTCTTCCGCCGTGGTCGAGCGTGGCTTCGTAACCTACTCCAACGCCGCGAAAACCCAGATGCTGGGGGTGGACGCCGCGTTGATCGCGACGCATGGCGCGGTGTCGGAGCCGGTAGCCCGCGCGATGGCGGAGGGGGCGCTGCGCAACTCGACAGCCGATCTGGCCGTCGCCGTCACCGGCGTGGCCGGCCCCGGGGCCAGCGAGGCGAAGCCCGAGGGCCTCGTATTCTTCGCCCTAGCCCGACGTGGACGACAGACAGTGGTTGATCGCCGGGACTTCGGCCCGCTCGGAAGGGCGCGCGTGCGCGCCGAGAGCGTCGCAGTGGCGCTCGACCTGCTGCTGCAGGGCGCGCGCTGAGGCTCAGCGGCCCCAGTCGCGGACCGGGCCGCTGTCGAGGTGCACGAAGCTCGCCCGCGAGTAGCGGCCCACGCCCCCCGACTGCAGCGAAGCGCCGGCGGCGGAGATCTGGCGCACCGACCGGCTCTCCAGATGGAGGTCGGCCGCCATGCCCTGCATGTGGTAGCTGTCGCGCGCGACGCCGCGGCTCTGGGAGCGAAGCATCCGGTTGGTCTGCGGGCTGCGATAGCCCGAGAACACCGTGAAGGGCTCGCGCGTGTCCAGCAGGCGGTGCGTGGCGGCGATGATGTCGACGAGCTCGGGCGCGATGCGACGGCTCAGGTCGAGCCGCCAGTCGCGCATGATGTGGTCCACCTGCCCCAGCACCTCGGGGATGTAGGACCCCTCGATCCAGTAGACCGAGTGCAGGCTCTCGCCCGTCCGAGGGTTGGCCAGGCTGATGACGCGGACATCGCCCGCGCCACGAATGATCGAGGGCGCGGCCTTCGCCGTTCCCAGTGGCGCGGCTGCGGTCAAGGCCATCGCCCCGAACAGCATTCCCCGCCGCGAGATCGTCGCGGGATTATCGATTGTCACTGTCTCTCGTCCTCGTTCACAGCAGGCGAACTGTCACCGTCCGCTCTGCCGAGATCATCGCTTGATCTCGCTTAACATTGGCATAACCTAGATTCAGTTCGCAAGTTGCCCTTTTGCAGCGCTTCCGGGACCAGCATCGGGCCGAATTGCGCTACGCAATAGTGACGGGCTCCGGATGAGGGGATCAGCAGTGCGGCGCAATTCCCACGGGAGGCGGCGAATTCACGAACCAGTGAGATGCAGGGCGAAGGGTTCGTGGCCCGAAGCCCCCCATTTCGGGTTACACTGATGGCTGTGACATGGAGGCAGCTATGATCGGCAATATTGCAACAAACGCGCTCGCGCGCAGGTTGAGCGCGATCTTTTTTGCGGCGATTCTGATCAGCCCGACGAATGGGTGGGCCAATGAGGCGCGGCCGGGCTTCGCCGCCGACTCAGCGGCGCCTTCCGGGTTCGGCGCATCGCTGCGCGCCGCGCTGGCCGACGACGCGCTGGCCGCCGTCTACGCCGCCCGGGCAGACGCGCCCATCTGGCTGGCGGACGACGCCGCGCCGGCCGCGGCGCTGCTCGACGCGCTGCGCCGCGCCGACGACCACGCCCTGCCGGTCGCGCGCTACGGCGTCGAGGCGCTGGAGGCGCAGATCGCCGGCCCTCATGGGCCAGCCTTGGAGGCGGCGCTGACAAGGGCCTATCTTCGCTACGCCCGCGACGTCAGTTCGGGCGTGCTGGAGCCGCGGCGGCTTGCGCGCCTGATCAAGGTCGACCCGCCCCGCCGGGCCCCGGCCGTGTTGCTGGCCGCCGCCGCCGCTGCGCCCGACATGGCCGCCCACCTCGCCGCCCTCGCCCCCGCCGATCCCGGCTATCGCGCGCTGAGGGTCGCCTACGCCGCGCTCGCCGCCGCCGCTGAGGCCGAAGTCTGGGGCGCAGCCGTACCCGCCGGCCCCACCCTGCGCCCCGGCGAGCGCGGGCCGCGGGTGGCCGCGCTGCGCGACCGCCTGGCCGCCCTCGGCGAACCGCTGGCGCCCTCCGCAGACCCCGCTCTGTTCGACGGCGCCCTGGAGTCGGCCGTGCGCGGCGTCCAGCGGCGCCACGGCCTGATCGAGGACGGCGTCGTCGGCCCCGCCACGCTGGCCGCGGTCAACGCCACCGCGGCCTTCCGCGCGGGCCAGATCGCGGTGAACCTCGAGCGGATGCGCTGGATGAACCGCCCGCTCGGCCATCGCCACGTCGTCGTCAACCAGCCCGACTTCACCGTCTCCCTTGTCGAGGATGGAAGGCCGCTGTTTCACGAGCGCGTCGTGATCGGCCGTCTCGCGGAACAGACGCCCGAGTTCTCCGACGAGATGAGGTTTCTCGTCTTCAACCCGACCTGGCACGTGCCGCGGAGCATCGCCACCCGCGACCTGCTGCCCGCCCTTCAGAGCGACCCGAGCGTGCTGGCCCAGCGCAACATGCGCCTGATCCGCGTCGACGGGGGGCCGATCCCGGCCGACCCTTCCGCGCACGACTTCAACGCCTACACCGCGGGCGATTTTCCCTACCGCATCCGGCAGGCGCCTTCGAGCGGCAACGCGCTGGGGCTCGTCAAGTTCATGTTTCCCAACAGCGACAACATCTACCTCCATGATACGCCGCAGAAAAACCTGTTCAACCGCGACCAGCGCGCCTTCAGTTGGGGTTGCGTGCGCGTGCGCGACCCGATGCGGCTCGCCGCGCTGCTGCTCGCGCCGCAGAACGACTCGCCGGAGGCGTTCATCGACCGCATCCTCGCCACGGGGCGGGAGCGCTACGTCGATCTCGACGCGACGGTGCCGGTGCACCTGATCTACCGCACCGCCTGGGTCGACGCGGCGGGCGTGCTGCAGCTGCGCGGCGACATCTACGGCCGCGACGCGCTGGCGCTCGACGCGCTGCGGGCGCTCGGGCTCGAGGCGCCGGGAGCCTGAAGGCGGTCCGACTTGGCGCGGGGCGCGGCGGGTTCTATAGAGCGCCCTCGCCCCGCCGGAGCCGTAGCCCGATGCGCCACACCCTCGCCGACATCGCGGCCGCGCTGGGCGCCGAGGCCGAGGGCGACGCCGCCCTGCCCGTTCGCCGCCCCGCGCACCCCGCCGAGGCCGGGCCCGACGATCTCGCCGTCGCCATGGACGCCGCGCATGTGGCCGCTCTGTCGCAGGGCTCGGCGCGCGCGGCGCTGCTGGGGCGGGACACGGACTGGCGGGCGCTGGGCCTGTCCGGGGCGATCCGGGTGGCGCGACCGCGCTATGCGCTCGCGGCGCTGACGGCGTTGTTCGCCCGCCCGCCCGGCGCGGCGGCGGGCGTGCACCCCAGCGCCATTGTCGACCCCGCGGCCCGCGTGGCGCCCGACGCGGCGGTGGGGCCGCTCTGCGTCGTGGCGGCCGGCGCGCGGATCGGCGCGCGCACCGTGCTGGTGGCGCAGGTCCATGTCGGCGAGGACGCCGAGATCGGCGCCGATGGCCTGTTGCACCCCGGGGTGCGCGTGGGGGCCCGGGTGCGCGTCGGCGCACGGGCGATCCTGCATCCCAACTGCGTCATCGGCGCCGACGGCTTCTCCTTCGTCACCCCCTCCCGTGGCGCGGTCGAGGCGGCGCGGGCGGAGGGTCGCGTGGACGCCGCCGCGCGCAACCTCGCGCTGGCGCGCATCCACAGTCTCGGCGCGGTGACGCTGGGCGACGACGTGGAGGTGGGCGCCGGCGCGACCATCGACCGCGGCACGCTCACCGACACGCGGGTGGGCGACGGCACCAAGATCGACAACCTCGTCCAGCTCGGCCACAACGTGCGCGTGGGAGCCAACTGCATGATCTGCGCCCAGACCGGCGTCGCCGGCAGCGCCGTGATCGGCGACCGCGTGGTGCTTGCAGGCCAGGCGGGCGTCTCCGATCACGTGCGTATCGGCGACGACGTGGTGGCCGGCGGGCGCCCCGGCGTGGCGACCGACCTCGCGGCGGGCTCGGTCGTGCTGGGGGCGCCGGCCCTGCCCCGCGCCGAGGCGCTGGCGATCGCGCTGGCGCTGCGCCGGCTTCCCCGCCTCATCGAGGCCGTCAAGGCGATCCAGAAACGGCTTTCCGCCCCCGACACCACACGCTAGAAGCGCAACCGATGCGCAGATGAGGCCGAGATGACCGACGAGTTTGCCCGCAAGATCATCGCCATCATTGCGGAGCAGGCCATGCTGGAGCCGTCCGAGATCAGGATGGACGCCTCGCCGCAGGACCTCGGGCTCGACAGCCTGGGGATGGTCGAGATCGTTTTCGCGATCGAGGAGGCGTTTGACGTCTCGGTTCCCTTCAACGCCAACGAGCCGGACAGCTCCGATTTCGACATCTCCAACGTCGGCAAGATCGTCGAGGCGGTTCGCCGGCTCGTCGCAGAGAAGGCCTGAGGTGGCGGCTCGCCACAGGCGCGTCGTCGTCACCGGCTTCGGCGTCGTCTCCGCCCTCGGCGTCGGGCGCGCGGCCCATGACGCGGGGCTGCGGGCCGGACGCTGCGGCGTCGGCGAACTCGCCATCGAGGACGTCGAGCGGCTGAGCGTGCGGATCGGCGCCGCCGCGCGCGACTTCCGCGGCGAGGAGCGATTCTCCAAGAGCGACCTCGCCCTGTTCGACCGCACGACGCAGTTCGCCGTCACCGCGGCGCGCGAGGCGGTCGCCGACGCGGGGCTGAGCATCGACGCCGACCTCGCCCCTCGCGCCGGCGTGGCCATCGGCACGGCGCTGACCGGCATGGAGACCATCGACGCGAGCTATCGCGCGGTGTTCCAGGAGGGCAAGAACCGCGTCCATCCCTTCGTCGTGCCGCGGCTGATGAACAACGCCGGCGCCAGCCACATCAGCATGGCGCATGGCCTGAAGGGGCCGGCCTGGACGGTGACCACGGCCTGTTCGTCGTCGAACCACGCCATCGGTCAGGCCTTCCACCTGATCCGCGCGGGCGGCGCCGACGTGATGCTGGCGGGCGGGGCCGAGGCGCCGCTGGTCTTCGGCGTCATGAAGGCGTGGGAAGGATTGCGCGTGATGTCGAGGGACGGCTGCCGCCCCTTCTGCGCCACCCGCAACGGCATGGTCCAGGGCGAGGGCGCCGCCGTGCTGGTGCTGGAGGCGGAGGAGCACGCCCGGGCCCGAGGGGCCCGCCTGCGCGCGGAGGTGGCGGGCTTCGGGATGACCGCGGACGCCGGCGACATAGTCTCCCCTACAACCGACGGGGCCGCTCGCGCGATCGCGGCGGCGCTGGCGGATGCGGGCATGGACCCGGCCGAGGTCGCCTACATCAACGCCCATGGCACCGGGACGGCCGCCAACGACCGCACCGAATGCGCGGCCATCCGGACCGCGCTCGGGGCGGCGGCCGACGGCGTCTCCGTGTCCTCGACCAAGTCGATGCATGGCCACTGCATCGGCGGCGCCGGCGCTGTCGAGATGGCGGCGGTGTTGATGGCTCTGGAGGAGGGGTTGATCGCACCCACCGTCGGCGTCGTGGACCAGGACCCCGCCTGCGACCTCGACGTCACCCCGAACACGGCGCGACGGCGCGACGTCACAGCCGCGCTGTCGAACTCCTTCGCTTTCGGCGGCCTGAACGCGGTGCTGGCGCTGCGGCGCGCCTGAGGTTCAGATGCCCTCGAAGGCGCGGGTGAAGCCGGCCAGAGAGACGAAGACCTCGCCGGAGGCCGGACCTTCGGGCTGGAAGATCGCGATGGTCACCGCAAGCCGGGCGCCGCGGCGGAACGCGTTCACCATCGCCTCGTCCATCGCGATCTGGGCGATGCAGCCGTTGTTCTGGCAGGCGTAGTAGGGATAGGTCCGCGCCTCGCCGCCGTTCACCCGCAGGGTCACGCCCGGCTGCAGGAAGGCGTTGCGCGGCGTCAGCACGTTGGCCACGGCCACCACGCGACGCCCCTCGACCGTCGCGGGCTCGGGCAGCTTCTCGACCTGGATGAGGATCGCGTCTTCCCCGGCGGCGGTCTTGCCGATCTGCTCCATCGCGCAGGGCGAGCCGCTCACCGCGCACACGACGGACCAGTCCCCGACGTCGCGACGGACGAGTTCCGGCTCGGCCGGCGCGGCTGGCGTTTCCTGCGCCAAGGCCGGGGCGAGAGGCGTTGCCGCGACGACGGCGGCGATCAGCAGGCTGCGATACACGAAAAAAACCCCTTCGCTTGTCCAACCCGGCGCCATGCGCCGACAGGCGCGAGCCTTGTCGCGGGTGGGTGCGAAAATCAAGCCCCGCCCGGGGAAGACAACGCCGGTGGGCGGGGCTTTCGCCGCCGCCCCCGGTCTTGTCGTATCCCTGTCGGACTGGCCGTATCGCCGCCAAACCCTATGGATCGCAGGGCGATAGGTCAAGGCGGCGGCGGGGCTTGGACAAAACGAAA
>DAINOD010000048.1:0-21818 GCA_036735545.1 Rubrimonas sp.
GTCGTCGGGGTTTGACGTCGCGTTCGCGGCGGATTGCGCGAGCCCGGTCCTGTTTCCGGGAAGCAGCCGTCGGCAGGCCCGTCCGCAGGTGTGTTGGTGCGCGGACGGGTCGCCCGGCTGATCGGCGCCGCGTCTCGCGCGGCCGACGCGATCCGTCCGGCCCTGACTTGCGTAGCCGCCGGTCCGTCCGGCGCGGAGGTCCGCGGCGTTGCGTTGCGTGGACCGGATCGGCATGCGGCGTCGCGTCAGCGACGCGCGCGCCACGCGGCGCGGGGGCCGGAAAAGCCCCCGCGCCGGCGGCTCTCAGCGCTTCTCGACGTCGACGTAGTCGCGGGGCGCGGCGCCGGTGTAGAGTTGGCGCGGGCGGCCGATCTTGCCCTCGGGGTCCTCGATCATCTCCTTCCACTGCGCGATCCAGCCCACGGTGCGCGACAGCGCGAAGATCGCGGTGAACATCGAGGTCGGGAAGCCGATCGCCTCGAGGATGATGCCCGAGTAGAAATCGACGTTCGGATACAGCTTTCTGTCGACGAAATACGGGTCGCTCAGCGCGATCCGCTCCAGCTCCTTGGCGACCTGCAGGGTGGGGTTGTTCTCGACGCCCATGAGGCCGAGCACTTCGTCCGCCGACTGCTTCATCACCTTGGCGCGCGGGTCGAAGTTCTTGTAGACCCGGTGGCCGAAACCCATCAGGCGGAAGGGGTCGTTCTTGTCCTTCGCCTTCTCGATGAACTCGGGGATCCTGTTGGTCGACCCGATCTCCTTCAGCATCATCAGCGCCGCCTCGTTGGCGCCGCCGTGGGCAGGCCCCCAGAGACAGGCGACGCCGGCCGCGATGCAGGCGAAGGGGTTGGCCTGAGACGAGCCCGCCAGGCGCACCGTCGAGGTCGACGCGTTCTGCTCGTGGTCGGCGTGCAGGGTGAAGATGCGATCCATCGCGCGCGCGATGATCGGGTCCACCACATATTCCTCGCACGGCGTCGCAAAGCACATGTGCAGGAAGTTGGACGCATAGTCGAGGTCGTTGCGGGGGTAGATGAAAGGCTGGCCGATCGAATACTTGTAGGCCCAGGCGCAGATCGTGGGCAGCTTCGCGATCAGCCGGATCGTCGCGACCTCGCGCTGCCACGGATCGTAGATGTCGGTGCTGTCGTGATAGAACGCGCTCATCGCGCCCACGACGCCGCAGACCACCGCCATCGGGTGCGCGTCGCGCCGGAAGCCGCGCCAGAAGTTCACCATCTGCTCGTGCAGCATGGTGTGGCGCGTCACGCGGTTCTCGAAGTCCTCAAGCTGCGCCGCGGTCGGCAGATCGCCGTAGAGCAGCAGGAAGCAGACCTCGAGGTAGTGGCTCTTCTCGGCGAGCTGGTCGATCGGATAGCCGCGATACAGCAGCTCGCCCTTGTCGCCGTCGATGTAGGTGATCGCCGACTCGCAGGCCGCGGTCGACGTGAAGCCGGGGTCGTAGGTGAACATGCCCGTGGCCGCGTAGAGCTTGCGGATGTCCACGACGTCGGGCCCGACCGAGCCGGCGATGACGGGCATTTCGATCGTCTTGCCGTCGTGTGTGAACGTCGCGACGTTCTTGTGAGCGCCGTCAGCCATGCGCACCCCCTGCGTTGGGCCGCGCGGCAGGCGCGGCCGGTTGGAAGGCCGCGCGCCCAAGGCGCGCGGTTCAGGAACCCCGGGCCGCCTGCGCGGCGAGCCGCGCGAGCGACGTGTCGCGCCCCAGCGTCGTCAGGACGTCGAAGACGCCCGGCGAGGTCGACCGCCCGGTGAGTGCTGCGCGCATCGGCTGCGCCACCGCCCCCAGCTTCAACCCTTCGTCTTCGGCGAACCGGCGGACGACCGCCTCCAGTGCTTCACTGCACCATTCGCTAGCATCGCCGAGCCGGGGGGTCAATTTGGCGAGGATGTCGCGGCCGGCGCCGCCGAGCAGTTTTTCAGCCTTCTCGTCAAGTTCCACCGGGCCTGGCGCAAGAATATAATAGGCAGAATCGATCAATTCTATGAGAGTGCGCGCGCGCTGTTTCAGTCCGTCCATCGCCGCGAGAAGCATTGTGCGCTGCGGCGCTGTGAGCGCCAGCCGGCTCTGCGCTGCGAGAAGCCGCTCGATCTCTGCCAGCAGGTCGGCGTCGGCTGCGTCGCGCATGTGCCGCCCGTTGAGGTCGGCGAGCTTGGCGAAGTCGAAACGCGCCGGCGCCCGGCCCACGCCGTCCAGCCCGAACCATGCGACGGCCTGTGCGGTGGTGAAATACTCGTCGTCGCCATGCGCCCAGCCGAGCCGCGCGAGGTAGTTCCGCAGCGCGGCCGGCAGATAGCCCATGTCGCGATAGGCCTCCACGCCCAGCGCGCCGTGGCGCTTGCTCAGCTTGCCCCCGTCCGGACCGTGGATCAGCGGGATATGGGCGAAGGCGGGAACCGGCCAGCCCATGGCGCGATAGATCAGGCTCTGGCGCGCGGCGTTGGTCAGGTGGTCGTCGCCGCGGATGACATGGGTGACGCCCATGTCGTGGTCGTCCACCACCACGGCGTGCATGTAGGTCGGCACGCCGTCGGAGCGGAGCAGGATCAGGTCGTCGAGCTGGTCGTTGCCCCAGCGCACCGGCCCCTGCACCAGATCGTCCACGCCGGTCTCGCCCTCGCGCAGCGCCTTGAGCCGCACGACATAGGGCGCGTCGGGCCAGTCCCCGGGCCCCGCGTCGCGCCATGGGCTCTGGAAGCCGAGCGGGCGCTTTTCCGCCTGCGCCCGCGCCCGGGCGGCGTCCACCTCCTCTTTCGTCGCGAAGCAGCGGAAGGCGCCGCCGCGGGCGACCATCTCGTGCGCGACCTCCGCGTGGCGCTCGATGCGGGAGAACTGGCTGACCGCCTCCCCGTCCCAGTCCAGCCCGAGCCAGCGCAGCCCCTCGAAGATCGCTTGGGTGGCCTCGGGGGTGGAGCGGGCGCGGTCGGTGTCCTCGACGCGCAGCAGGAAGCGCCCGCCGCGCCCGCGGGCGAACAGCCAGTTGAACAGTGCCGTGCGCGCGCCGCCTATGTGCAGATACCCCGTGGGCGACGGCGCGAAGCGGGTGACGACGGGCGAGCCCGGCTCGGGCGAGGTGACGGGGCGCGCGGGCTCGGTCATGGTGCGTCTCGGTCTCCGGAAGGGGCCTGCTCGGTCGCGAGGGGGTTATGGCGGACGGGTCGCGATGGGACAAGCAGGCCCCGGCCGCGGGCCCTCCGGCGCTTGGCGCCGCGCTGTGGGCGTCGCAGGGGCGACGGCTGGCGCTGTGGACGCCTGTGTTGTTCGGGCTGGGCGTGCAGATCTACTTCCTCTGGCCGGTCGAGCCCGGCCCGGCCGCGCTGCTGCTGGCCGCCGCGGCGCCGGTGACGACGCTGCTGGCGGCGCAGGGGCGGGGGCTGGGCGCGCTGCTGCTGGCGACGGCGGCGCTGGCGGTGGGGCTGGGGTTCGCGACCGCCGGGGCCCGGGCGCGCGTCGTCGCGGCGCCGGCGCTCGCCGGGCCGGTCGAGGCGCTGGTGGAGGGACGGATCGCCGGCTTCTCCCAGTCCGCCGCCGGACGGCCGCGCCTGCTGCTCGACGCCCCGCGGATCTGGGGCCTGGACCCGGCCGCGACGCCGGCGCGCGTGCGGGTGACGCTGCTGTCCGTCCGCCACGCCGAGGGGCTCGCGCCCGGCGACCATGTCTCGGTGATGGCGCGGCTGTCGCCGCCGGGCGGGCCGGTGGAGCCGGGCGGCTTCGACTTCGCCCGCGCCGCGTGGTTCGAGCGGCTCGGAGCGGTCGGCGTGGCCCGCAGCCGGGTGGCGCGGCTGGACGCGACGCAGCCCGAGGGCGCGCTCGTCCGGGCCCGGATTGCGCTCGACCGCGAGCGGGCGCGCCTCTCGGCGGGGCTGCGGGCGGCGCTGCCGGGCGAGGCCGGCGCTTTCGCCGCGGCGGTCGTGACGGGGGATCGCGCGGCCCTGCCTGTGGCGGCGCTGGCGGCGCTGCGCGACAGCAACCTCGCCCATCTGCTGGCGATCTCGGGACTGCACATGGCCATTGTCGCCGGCATGACCTTCTTCGTCGCGCGTCTCGGCCTGGCGCTGGTTCCGGGCCTCGCGCTGCGCCGGCCGGTGAAGGCGTGGGCTGCGGTGGCGGGGCTCGCGGCTGCGACGGCCTATCTCGCCGTCTCTGGCGCCGCCATCGCGACCCAGCGCGCCTATGTGATGGTCGCCGTGGCCTTCCTCGCCATGATGGTCGGCCGGCCGGCGGTGACGCTGCGGGCGCTGGCGGTCGCGGCGCTGATCGTGCTGGCGCTGCGGCCGGAAAGCCTGCTCGGGGCGGGTTTCCAGCTCTCCTTCGCGGCGACGCTGGCGCTGGTCGCCGCCTACGAGGAGGCGCGCGCCCGCGGCTGGCTGTCGCCGCAGAGCGGTTTCTGGCGAAGGCTGGGAGGCTATGCGCTGGGGGTCGCCGCGACCAGCCTGATCGCGGGGTTGGCGACGGCCCCGTTCGCCGCCTTCCATTTCAATCGTGCGACCAGCTTCGGCCTGCTCGCAAATCTGGCGGCGGTCCCGGCCATGGGGCTGATCGTGGCCCCGGCGCTGGCCGTCGCCGGTCTGCTCGCCCCTTTCGGCCTCGAGGGGCCGGCGCTGGCGGCGGCGCGGGCGGGCGTCGAGTGGATCCTCGCGGTTGCGCGCTTCGTCGCCGCGCTCCCCGGCGCCGCGCGCCCGGTCGCCGCCGCTCCGCCCGCGGCGCTGTGGGCGGTTGCGCTGGGCGGGCTCTGGCTCTGCCTCTGGCGCGGACGGGGACGCCTGGCCGGGTTGGCGCCGCTCGCGCTGGGGATCGGGCTCATGGCCCTGCCGCCCGCGCGCCCACCGCTGCTGCTGGCCCTGTCCGAGACGCGCGCCGGCGCGGCCGCGGTGGTGGTCGGGGCGCTGACGGCGGGGGGCCGCGCTGTCGCCGGGCCGCCGGGCGCGGGCTTCGTGGTGGAGAGCTGGCTGCGGCGGGACGGCGACGACGCCGAAGCGGCGCAGGCCGCGGCGCGGGCGGACTTCGCCGAGGATCGCGGCTGGCGCGTCGTCCCCTTCGATGGCGGCGTCGCGCATGTGGCGCTGAGGTCGCGCCCCGCCGGCGCCGAGGCGCGATGCGCATCGGGCGCCGTGGTCATCGCGCCCGGTCCGGCTCCGGCAGGCGACTGTCTCAGCGTGGAGCCGGAGGCGCTGCGCGGCGGTGGGGCGGCAATCCTCGCCGGCCCGCGCCTGGCGACGGCGGGCGGCTCTGGCAGGCTCTGGCGGCCCTGAGGCCTATTCGCTGGCCGGCGTGTGCGTGATTCGCGGCGGCGACACCGGCGCGGGGGCCGCCTTGCCCTCGCCGAGGGGGTCGTCGCGGCGCTGGACCGAGCCCTCGAAATGGGCGCCGCTCTCGATGGCGATCGTCTTGTGGATGATGTCGCCCTCGACCTTCGCCGAGGACGTCAGCCGCACCTTCAGCCCGCGCACGCGACCGCGGATGTGGCCGTGGATGACGATGTCGTCCGCGACGATCTCGCCTGAGATCACGGCGCCCTCGCCCACGGTCAGCAGGTGGGCGCGGATGTCGCCCTCGATGGTCCCGTCGACCTGCATGTCGCCGGTCGTTGTGATGTTGCCGACCACGGTGAGGTCGGAGGAGATGGTCGAGGGTGCCGGCTTGGGCTTGGACGCCGCGGACGCAGGCGCGGCGGGCGCGTAGGGCGGCTTGTCCTCGGTCCGGGCGGCCGAGGGCTCGATCGGGTCTGTGATCTTGGGCTTAGAGAACATTTCGCGCGGCCTCGATGAACTTCCGGGGGTTGACGGGCTTGCCGTCGACATGGACTTCGTAGTGCAGATGCGTGCCCGTGCTGCGGCCCGTGCTGCCCATGTCGCCGATGCGCATGCCCCGGCGAACGGTCTGGCCCTGACTGACCCGCACCCTGTTGAGGTGAGCATAGAGGGTTTCGAAACCGAACTGGTGACGAATCTTCACCATCCGTCCATAGCCGCGCTGCACGCCCGCGAAGACCACCACGCCGTCCGCCGGCGCGAGGATCGGCGTGCCGGTCGGCCCGGCGAAGTCGATGCCGTCATGGCGCGCCAGCCGCCGGTTGAAGGGGTCGCGCCTCGTGCCGAAACCGCTGGTGATGCGCGGATTGCTCACCGGCGAGCCGAAGGGCATCCGCTTGGCGGCGGTGTGCAGCAGACGCAACTGCTCGAGACCCGCGATCACCGATGCGGCGGCGTCCGGCGCGTCGCCGGCGTCAGGGTCGTAGGAGGCCGGGATGAACGGCCCGCCCGCCGCGCCGGTCTCTCGGCGCAGCTCTTCGATGATGCGCTCGACGTTGACGCCGGCGCCGCGCAGCATGTCCTGCAGCGGCACGATGCTGAGTTCGGCCGCCTTCTCGATCTGCGAGAGGAGCCGCGCCTGCCGGTCGCGCTCGCGCTCCACGCCGGCCTCGAGCGCGCCGAGAGCGCCGACGAACTCGACGGCCTGCGCCGTCGCGTCGTCGCGCGCCAGCGCGGTCGCGTCCAGCGCCATCGACAGCCGGTGCAGCGTGTCGGCCAGTTCGTCGCGCTCGGCCGCCGCCATCTGGTGGCCAGCCCGTTCCGCGGCGAGTTCGGAAGCCGCCTGCTGCGCGGCTGCGTTGGCGGCCGCCGCTTCGGCGGCCAGCGTCGTGAGCCGCGCCTTCAGCGCCGCCTTGTCGGCTTCGAGCGCTCCTTGCGCGGCGGTCGCGGCGGTCAGCGCGTCGTGGCGGGCGCCGAGTTCGGCCAGCGCCGCGGAGGCCTGGGCCCGGGCTTCCTCCAGCGCCGCGAGCAGCGCGTCCCGGTCGGTGTCGCCGGAGACCCCTGCGGGCGCGTCTAGCGCGGTCAGGTCGTCCTCGACGGCCCGAAGCGTCAACAGCGCCGTGGCCGAGACCGACCAGACGCCGAGAAGCACGGCCAGGCAAAGGCAGGCGAACTGGGTGCGGGAGCAGATGCGCAGGACCTGGGTGCGACGGGCGGAGGATCGGACGACGACGGATTTCTCGGGCAAAAGGCCGTGGAGCAAACCGGTTCGGGCGCTGGATCCTTCCTGCAAGCCGTGGTCCTCCACATCTCGCCATGATGGCTGAGCAGCGCTCCCTGCCTAGCGGGAACGCCGGCCGCAATCAACCGGCGTTCGGTGACCAACCGGTAAACCGGAGAACCGGTCCTAGAGGGCGCGGACCGCCGCCAGCACGTCCTCCGCGTGGCCGGGCACCTTCACGCCGCGCCAGGCCCGCGCGATCACGCCGTCGGGGCCGATCAGGAAGGTGGAGCGCTCGATCCCCATGTACTTCTTGCCGTACATGCTCTTTTCGGCCCAGACGCCGTAGCGCTCGCAGACGTCCGTGCCCTCGTCGGAGGCGAGGATGACGCCGAGGCCGTGCTTTTCCTTGAACTTGTCGTGCTTCTTGACGCTGTCCTTGGAGACGCCGATCACCACGGCCCCGGCGGCCTCGAAGTCGGTGGCGCGCGCGGTGAAGTCCAGCGCCTCGGTGGTGCAGCCGCTGGTGTCGTCCTTGGGGTAGAAGTAGAGGACCACCTTGCGCCCGGCGAAGTCGGCGAGGCGGGCCGTCCCGCCGCCGTCGCGCGGCAGGTCGAAGGCGGGGGCCGGGGATCCGTCGGTTGCGGCTGCGTCGGTCATCGTGCGTCTCCTTCGCTGAACGCCGCGGGGAGCGTATGATCGCGGCGCGCGTAGACATACCGCGATAGCGCCCGCGTCAAGCGCGGCCGGGGGCGAACACGACAGGGGAGAGCGCGCCGCCATGCGGCTGGGAGCGCCGATGACCGACCCGAGCCCGCGCCGCGCCCGCCGGCGCGCGGCCCGGCTGTTCGGCCGGATCGCCGCCGGCGCGCTGGCGCTGGCGGTGCTGGCGGCGTCGGCCGCGTGGCTCAGGCTGCGCGAGGGACCGGTGGATCTGTCCTATCTCGCCCCGCGCGTCGAAGCCGCTGTCGCGGGGGTCGCGGGCGGCGCGCGCCTTTCGCTTGGCGGGCTCGCGCTCTCGCTCGGCGACGATCTCGACCCTAGGCCGGGCCTGCGCCTCGCCGGCCTGCGCCTGCTCGACGCCGAAGGGCGGATCGTCTTCGCGGCCCCCGAGGCGCGGGTGGCGCTGCGGCCGCTCGATCTGCTGAGCGGGCGGGTCCGGCCGGTCGCGGTGGTGGTCACGGGTCCGCTCCTGCGCATGACCCGCGACGCGGAAGGGCGCTTCCGCCTCGGCGTCGGCGCCGCCCCGGCCGCCTCCGAGGGCGCCGCGGCCGCGATGGAGGAGGACGCCGCGGCGGCCTTCGACGGCGTGGCGAGGGCGGTGGCGACGCTGGCGGAGGGCGCGCCGGGACCGCTGGTGTTGCTGGAGGAGATCAGCGTCGCCAATGCGCGCCTGATCTACGACGACTTTTCCTCCGGGCGGCGCTGGCGCGCCGATCGGGCGGACCTGCGCATCCTGCGCCGCGACGGCGCGCTGACCGCCATCGCCGCGCTGAGCCTGCCGCGCGCCGGCGCCGCGCCGACGGTGGTGCGCGCCGAGGGAGCGCGGGACGCGGACGGCGGCGCGCGGATGCGGCTGAACTTCTCCGGCGTCGCGCCGCGCGACCTTGTGGACCAGTTCCCCGCGCTGGCGGGGCTGGAGGCGCTGGACGCGCCGGTGCAGGGCCGCGCGAGCGTCGCCATCGACGCGGGCGGGCGGCTGACCGCCTTCGACGCCGCCCTGCGCGCCGCCCCCGGCGCGCTGCGCGCGGGCGCGGCGGAGGCGGCCTTTTCGGGCGCGTCGGCGGCGTTCGCGCTGGACCCGGCGCGCCGGCGCTTCGCCGTGCGCCGCTTCTCGCTCGACTCGGAGTTCGGCGACATCGCCGGCTCGGCGACGGTGGACGTCGAGACCGACGCGGAGGGCGCGCCCACCGGGCTGCTGGCCCAGATCGACCTCGACGCGCTCACCCTCGCCCCCCCGGGCGTCTTCGCTGCGCCCGCAGTCTTCGACGGCGGCGCCGCCGCGCTGCGCCTGCGCCTCGATCCGACACGGATCGAACTGGCCGGGGCGCATCTGCGCCGGGGCGCGGCGGTGATCGAGGCGCGCGGCGACGCCCAGCGCGACGGCGCCGACTGGCGCGGCGAGGGCCGCTTCGGGGCCCGTGCGCTGAGCGCGGCGGACCTGCTGGCGCTGTGGCCGCTGGAGGCGGCGCCCGGCGCGCTGGCGTGGCTGTCGGAGAACCTCGACGACGGCATGATCGAGCGCGTGGACGGCTTCGCGCGCATCGCCCCGGACGAGGAGACCGTCGCGCTGAGCTTCGCCTTCCGCGACGCCCGCGCGCACTATTTCCGCCCGTTGCCCCCCATCGAGGACGCCGCCGGCTGGGGCGAGATCGACCTGCGCCGCTTCCGTGTGACGCTCGACGCGGGGCTCGTGCGCCCGCCCGGGGGCGGCGAGGTGGATCTCGCCGGTTCGGTGATGCTCCTGCCCGATCTGGACGATCCCGTGTCCACCACAGACATCGCCGTGCGGGGGACCGGCTCGCTGCCGGCGGTGCTGGAGGTGCTGGACTATCCGCCGCTCGAATTCGTGTCGGAGCTCGGGCTGGCCCCGCGCTCGGTCAGCGGGACCGCGACGGCCACCGCCGCGATGCGCCTGCCGTTGCTGAAGGACCTGCTGCTTGAGCAGGTGTCGGTGGCGGTGGAGGGCAGGTTGACCGGCGTCGCGCTGACCCCGCCGGGCCTGCCCGTCGCGCTCAGCGGCGCGGACGTGACGCTGAGCGCCGACACCGAGGGGCTGGCGGCGCGCGGGACCGGACGGCTGGACGGGACGCCGGTGCGCTTCGGCTGGTCGGAGCGCTTCGCCCCCGGCCCGGGCGTCGCGCGCAGCCGCTTCGAGGTGGCGGGGTCGCTGTCGGCGGAGCGACTGGCGCGCCTCGGCGTCGATCCGCGCCCCTACATCGACGGCGAGATCGCCGCCGACGCGGTGATCGAGCGCGCCGACGACGGCGCGGCCACCGTCGTCGCGGACCTCGATCTCGCCGCCGCGGCCCTGTCGGGAGGCGCGCTGGCGTGGCGCAAGGCGGCCGGCCGGCCGGGACGGGCGCGGGTCGAGGCGCGTCTGCCGGCCGGCGGCGGCGCGGTCTCGCTGCCGTCCTTCTCGATCGACGCGGGCGGCCTTGTGGCGTCAGGCTCGGCGCAGCTCGCCCCCGACGGGGGCCTGAGCGCGCTACGGCTCGACCGGGTTCGGGTCGGCGACGCCGCCGACCTCGGGCTCGCGCTGTCGCGCCGGGGCGGAGCGCTGGACGTGGCGGTGACGGGGCGCCTGTTCGACATCGCGGCGCTGGCCGAGGGCGGCGACGGCGCGGCCGGGGAGCTGCCCCCCGTCACGGGAACGCTGCGGCTGGACCGCCTGCGCCTGAGCCCCGAGATCGTGCTGTCCGGCGCCGACGGCGCGCTCTCACGCAGCGCTGACGGCGCGCGCCGGGTCACGCTGTCGGGCGCGCTGGGGACGTCGGGGGTGCGGCTGGAGGCGGAGGAGCGGCCGGGCGCCCCGGCGCGCGCGCGGCTCAGCGCAGACGACGCGGGCGCGCTGCTGCGCGGCGCCGGGTTCTTCAGCGACGGCCTGGGCGGAACGCTGGAGGCGCAGGCGGCCGTGACGCTGACGCCCGCGCTGCGGCTTGCGGGCGAGGTGACGATCCTTGGCATGCGCGTCGCCGACGACCCCGCCCTGCAGGCCCTGCTGGCGCAGGCCGACGCGACGCCGCCGGCCGGCGCGGACGGGGTGCGCTTCGACACCATCCGCGCGCCGTTCCGGCTCGCCGGCTCGGTGCTGAGCCTCGACGAGGCGGTGGCCTACGGGCCCACCGTGGGGCTGTCGGTCAGCGGCGACTACGACATCGCCGGAGACCGGCTCGACCTGCGCGGCGTGTTCAGCCCGGCCTTCGCGTTGAACGCGGCGGTGGGCGCGATCCCGCTGCTCGGCGATCTGCTGACCGGCGGCGAGGGGCGCGGCGTGATCGCCTTCAACTTCGCGGTGCGCGGACCGGCGGGCGACCCCAGCGTCAGCGTCAACCCGCTGTCGGTGCTGACGCCGGGCGTGCTGCGGCGGCTGTTCGAGGACGGCGGCGGCGCGCCGGCGGAGCCCTTTGAGCCCTCGCCGCGCGGCTGAGCCTTCAGCCCAGGCGCGCCAGCGCGTGGCGTTTGCGCCCGGCCGACAGCTTCACCGGCCCCTCGGCGAGCCGCGCGGCCGTGACCATCGCGCCGTCGGCCACGGGCTCGTCGTCGACCCGTGCGCCGCCTTCGGCGATCAGCCGCTTGGCCTCGCGCCCCGAGGCGGCGAGCCCCGCCTTGACCAGCAACTGGACCACCGAGACGTCCTCGGCGGGCACGACGACGGTGGGCAGGTCCTCGCCGGCGCCGCCCTTCTCGAAGGTCTCGCGCGCCGTCGCCTCGGCCGTCTCCGCCGCCTCGCGGCCATGGGCGAGCGCGGTGACCTCGTTCGCAAGAACCTTCTTCGCCTCGTTGATCTCGGCCCCGCCCAGCCGGGCCAGGCGCGCGATCTCCTCCAGCGGCAGTTCGGTGTACAGCTTGAGGAACCTGCCCACGTCGGCGTCGGCGGTGTTGCGCCAGAACTGCCAGAACTCGTAGGGCGCGAGCATCTCGGCGTTCAGCCAGATCGCGCCCTGCGCCGTCTTGCCCATCTTCTTGCCGTCTGCGGTCGTCAGCAGCGGCGAGGTCAGCCCGAACACCTCCGCGCCTGCGACGCGGCGGGTGAGGTCGACACCGTTCACGATGTTGCCCCACTGGTCCGACCCGCCCATCTGCAGCGCGCAGTCATGGCGGCGGTGCAATTCGAGGAAGTCGTAGGCCTGCAGCAGCATGTAGTTGAACTCGAGGAACGACAGGTTCTGCTCCCGGTCCAGCCGCAGCCGCACGCTGTCGAAGCTCAGCATCCTGTTGACGCTGAAATGCCGGCCGTAGTCGCGCAGAAAGTCAATATATTTCAGTTCGCTGAGCCAGGCGTCGTTGTCGGGCATGATCGCGTCGGCCGGACCGTCGCCGAAGCTGATGTAGTTCGCGAAGACGCGGCGGATGCCGGCCATGTTCGCGGCGATCCGCTCGGCGTCGAGCAGCGGCCGGGCGTCGTCCTTGAAGGACGGGTCGCCGATCTTCGTGGTGCCGCCGCCCATAAGGCAGATCGGCCGTCCGCCGGTCTTCTGCAGCCAGCGCAGCATCATGATCTGGATCAGCGAGCCGACATGCAGCGAGGTCGCCGTCGCGTCGAAGCCGATGTAGCCCGCCACCGGGCCGGCCATCAGCCGCTTGTCGAGCCCCTCGAAATCGGTGCAGTCCTGCACGAAGCCCCGCGCCTCGAGGGTGCGCAGGAAATCGGAGCGCGGCTGGTAGCTCATCGGGCTCTCCTCTCGGCGGGGCGAGCGGCGGTATAGCGAGGCGGTCGCGCGAGGGGAAGGCGATGACGATCGACGCTCCCGTATGGGCGATGGGGCTGATGTCGGGCACCTCGATGGACGGGGTGGACGCGGCCATGCTGCGCACCGACGGCGAGACGATCGCCGAGTTCGGCCCCTGCGCCTTCCAGGGCTACGGCCGGCGCGAGTTGAAGATCCTGCTGCACGGGCTCGAGCGGGCGCGCCGCACGGCGACCGCCGTGCTGGCCGACCCGCGGCGATGGCCGCTGGAGGTGCGCGCCGCCGCGGCGACCGCCGACGAGACCCACGCCCGGGCGGTGGAGCGGCTGGCGGCCGAGCGGCGCCCCGACCTCGTGGGCTTCCACGGCCAGACGCTCGCGCACCGGCCGGCGGAGGGCTTCACGCTGCAGGTCGGTTCGGGCGCGCGGCTGGCGGCGCGGGTCGGGCTGCCGGTCGTGGACGACTTCCGCCGCGCCGACATGGCGGCCGGAGGGCAGGGCGCGCCGCTGGTTCCCGTGTTTCACGCGGCGCTGGCGCGCCGGCTGGGGCTGGAGGGGCCGGTCGCGTTCCTCAACATCGGCGGCGTGGCGAACGTGACCTTCATCGACGGCGAGCGCCTGACGGCCTTCGACACCGGGCCCGGCAATGCGCTGGTCAACGACTGGATGGCCGCCGCGACCGGGGCCGACTTCGACGAGGGCGGCGCCGCCGCCCTGCGCGGGCGGGTGGACGCCTGCGCGCTGGATCGGTTGATGGCCGACCCCTTCTTCGCCGCGCCGCCGCCCAAGTCGCTCGACCGCGACCGCTTCAAGGACGCGCTGGCGGCGGTCGCCCGCCTTTCGGTGGAGGACGGCGCGGCTACGCTGACCGCCTACACCGTCGAGTCGGCCGGGGCGGCGCTGCGCTGGGCGCAGGAGCCGCCGCGGCGCTGGCTGGTCTGCGGCGGCGGGCGGCGCAACCTCGCGATGCTGGAGGGGTTGCGGCGACGGCTCAACGCGACGGTCGAGCCTGTCGAGGCGGCGGGGCTCGACGGCGACATGCTGGAGGCGCAGGCCTTCGCCTATCTCGCGGTGCGCGCGGCGCGAGGCCTGCCGACCACCTTCCCCGCCACCACCGGCTGTGCGCGGGCCACCTGCGGCGGCCGACTGCATGCGCCGGAGGGGGCGACCTGAGCGGCTACGCCGGCGCCGACTCGCGCAGACGCATCTTCATGTAGCTCTCGACGGTGCTGACCATCTCGTCCATGCCCTCGTCGAAGAAGTGGTTCGCCCCCGAGACGACATGGTGCGTGATGGTGATGCCCTTCTGCGAGCGCAGCTTCGTGGCGAGTTTCTCGATGTCGCCCTGAGGGGCGATGCGGTCGGCGTCGCCGTTCACGATCAGGCCCGAGGACGGGCAGGGCGCGAGGAAGGTGAAGTCGTACATGTTCGCCGGCGGCGCCACGGAGATGAATCCGGTGATCTCGGGCCGGCGCATCAGCAGCTGCATCCCGATCCACGCGCCGAAGCTGAAGCCCGCCACGTAGCACGTGCGGGCGTTGGGGCAGAGGTTCTGCAGGTGATCGAGCGCTGAGGCCGCGTCCGACAGCTCTCCGATGCCCTGGTCGAATTCGCCCTGGCTGCGACCCACGCCCCGGAAGTTGAAGCGCAGGACCGAGAATCCTAGGCGGTGGAAGGCGTAGTGCAGGTTGTAGACCACCTTGTTGTTCATCGTGCCCCCGAACTGCGGGTGCGGATGCAGCACGATGGCGATCGGCGCGTCGCGCTCGGCCTGCGGGTGATAGCGCCCTTCGAGCCTGCCTTCCGGGCCGGGGAAGATGATCTCGGGCATGGGCCGAAGCCTCTCGATTGCGACGCTGATGGCCACCGGATGCTTGACGCAAATGGTCGGGCATCCTAGAACTATTCTAAAGTTCCGCGTCACCGGACGCGTGGTGGCTGCGAGGTAGTCGGGGCGCGGTCCCGCGTCAACCGGCGGGGAGTTTGCGCATGAAACTGAGCACCAAGGGCCGCTACGCCGTCACCGCGCTCGCCGACATCGCGCTGCAGGGCGGCAGGCTGGTGACGCTGGCCGAGATCGCCGAGCGACAGGACGTCTCTCTGGCCTACCTGGAGCAGTTGTTCGTCAAGCTGCGCAAGGCCGGACTGGTTGAAAGCGTGCGGGGCCCCGGCGGCGGCTACCGGCTTGGTCTGCCGGCAGACGCGGTGCGCATCATCGACGTGATGGGGGCGGTCGACGAGACCGTGAGCGCGCTTCGCTGCGAGGGCGGCGTCGAGCAGGGCTGCGCGGGCAGCCGCGCCAAGTGCCTGACCCACAACCTGTGGGAGCAGCTTTCGAGCCACGTTCACGTCTTCCTGAGCCAGACCAGCATCGCTGACGTGGTGGGCGACCGGCTGGTCCCGTGCCCCGCCGCGCCGGTGTTCTGGCCGGAGGAGGCGCGGGCGTGACCGGGCGGGTGTATCTCGACTGGAACGCCACCGCGCCGCTGCGGCCGGAGGCGCGGGCGGCGATGCTCGCGGCGATGGACGTGGTCGGCAACCCGTCCAGCGTCCACGCCGAGGGGCGCGCGGCGTGGGCCATCGTGGAGCGCGCGCGCGCGCAGGTGGCGCGGCTGGTCGGTTGCGACCCGGACGGCGTGACCTTCACCAGCGGGGCGACCGAGGCCAACCGGATGGCTCTGGGTTGCGCGGACAGCGCGGTGTTCTGGGCCGCCACCGAGCACGAGAGCGTGGTCGCCGCCGCCGACCGCGGCGCAGCGTACGACGAGGCGCTGGCGGTGGGCCCGGACGGCCGCCTCGCCGCTGACCATCCCTTCTTCGGCGACACGCTTGCGGACGAGGCGCCGCCGCCGATCCTCAGGCTCGCGCTCGCCCCCGCGAGCGGCGAGACGGGGGTGCTTCAGGACGCTGCGACGCTGTTCGCGCTGGCGCGGGCCCGCGGCGCGCCGCCTCACGCCGACGCCACCCAGGCGGTGGGGCGTATCGCCTTCGACTTCGCCGCCAGCGGCGCGGCCAGCGCGGCGCTGACGGCGCACAAGCTGGGTGGGCCCAAGGGCGTCGGCGCGCATGTATCCGACGGGGCGCCGGGCTCGGAGCCTTCGCCGCTGCTGGTCGGCGGCGGTCAGGAGCGCGGCCGGCGCGCGGGCACCGAGAACGTGATCGGCGTCGCGGGCTTCGGCGCCGCCGCCGAGGCCGCCCGGCGTGATCTGGAGGCGGGCGTGTGGGAGCGCGTCGCCTCACTTAGAAACATTCTAGAAGATCGCCTTGTCTCCGCCGCCCCCGACGCCATCATCGTTGGCGCGGAGGCGCCGCGGCTGCCGAACACCAGTTGCATCGTGGTTGCCGGTTGGCGCGGCGAGACCCAGGTGATGCAGATGGACCTCGCCGGCTTCGCAGTCAGCGCGGGTCCGGCCTGCAGTTCCGGCAAGGTCGGCCCGAGCCGCGCCCTGCGCGCGATGGGGCTGGACCCGGTGGCCGCATCGAGCGCGATCCGCGTCTCGCTGGGCCCGACGACGACCGAAGACGACGTGATGCGGTTCGCCGACGCATGGACCGCGCTCTACGCACGCCGCCGCCCCGTGGCGGCTTGAAGGAGACCAGTACCATGGCCGCACTCGACGCGCTGAAGGCGAAGGACGGCGTGGACGCCGGGACCATCGACGCGATCCGCTCGATGGGCAAGTACAAGTATGGCTGGGAGTCCGACGTCGAGACCGAGTTCGCGCCGAAGGGCCTGAACGAGGACATCGTGCGCCTGATCTCGGCCAAGAAGGGCGAGCCGCAGTGGATGCTTGACTGGCGGCTCGACGCCTGGCGTCGCTGGCAGACGATGGCGCAGCCGGACTGGGCGATGCTGAACATCGAGCCTATCGACTATCAGGACCAGTATTACTACGCGGCGCCCAAGGGCTTCGACGACAAGCCGCAGTCGCTGGACGACGTGGACCCCGAACTGCTGCGCACCTACGAGAAACTCGGCATCCCGCTGCGCGAGCAGATGATCCTGGCGGGCGTCGAGGGCGCGGACAGCGCGCCTGCCGAGGGCCGCCGCGTCGCGGTCGACGCGGTGTTCGACAGCGTGTCGGTCGGAACCACGTTCAAGAAGGAGCTGGCCGCCGCCGGTGTCATCTTCTGCTCGATCTCCGAGGCGGTGCGAGAGCATCCCGAGCTTGTGCGCAAATATCTCGGCTCGGTGGTGCCAACGTCCGACAACTTCTTCGCCACGCTGAACTCGGCGGTCTTTTCCGACGGCTCCTTCGTCTACATTCCGAAGGGCGTGCGCTGCCCGATGGAGCTGAGCACCTACTTCCGCATAAACGCCGAGAACACCGGCCAGTTCGAGCGCACGCTGATCATCGCCGACGAGGGCGCGCAGGTCAGTTATCTGGAGGGCTGCACCGCGCCGATGCGCGACACCAACCAGCTGCACGCCGCGGTGGTGGAGATCGTCGCGCTGGCCGACGCCGAGGTGAAGTACTCCACGGTGCAGAACTGGTATCCCGGCGACGAGCAGGGGCGCGGCGGCATCTACAACTTCGTGACCAAGCGCGCCGACTGTCGCGGCGACCGGTCGAAGGTGTCGTGGACGCAGGTGGAGACCGGCTCCGCCATCACCTGGAAGTATCCGTCCTGCATCCTGCGCGGCGACGACAGCCAGGGCGAGTTCTATTCCATCGCCATCGCCAACAACGCCCAGCAGGCCGACACCGGCACCAAGATGATCCATCTGGGCCGCAACACGAAGTCGCGCATCGTGTCAAAAGGCATCTCGGCGGGACGGGCGCAGAACACCTATCGCGGTCTCGTGACGATGCACCCCAAGGCGAAGGGGGCGCGCAACTTCACCCAGTGCGACAGCCTGCTGATCGGTGACAGATGCGGGGCCCATACGGTGCCCTACATCGAGATCAAGAACCCCACGGCGAAGGCCGAGCACGAGGCGACCACCAGCAAGATCGCCGAGGACCAGCTGTTCTACCTGCGCGCCCGCGGCATCCCCGAGGAGGCGGCTGTCGCGCTGGTGGTCAACGGCTTCTGTCGCGAGGTGCTGCAGGCGCTGCCGATGGAGTTCGCGGTGGAGGCGCAGAAACTGGTGGCGATCAGCCTCGAGGGGAGCGTGGGATGACCGCCGAGCCGGCCATCCGCGCGGTGGTGCGCGCGCGCCTTCTGGCGCTGTGGGCCGACCTGCGCGGGGCGGTGACGCTGCGCCGGAGCGAGAAGCGCTTCACGACCTATGCGCTGCGGCTGCTTTGCGTGGGGCTGATCCTCGTCGTGCTGCCGGTGAAGAAGCTGATGCAGCTCGGGCTCGTCGGCTCTGTGATGGCGCTGATCAAGGTCGCGCTGGCGGTGGGCTTCGTGGTGGCGCTGCTGGCCGCCTGGTTCGCCTTCGAGGAGTGGTCGCGCCGTCGCCGGCAGGAGGCGCCGCGATGACAGCCAAGGCGCCGCGCGCCCCGCGCCGGGTCGAGATCGGCCACCGGATGCGCCTGGGCATGTCGCGCCGTGAGCTGTGGCTGGCGCTCGGCCACCTGCTGGTGATCGCCACGGCGCTGGAGGACGAGGAGGTCGCGGCGGCGCTGGTCGACTTCCTGCGCCTGCCAGCGGCGTGGCTGCCAACGGTCGAGACGGCGCTGATCTTCGCGGTGCTGGCGGCCTGGGGTCTGCTGACGCTGGGCTGGGTGCGCTGCAACCGCGGGCCGGGCCGGTGAGCGCGCATCGCGACCGCCTCGGCCCCAGCGGCGAGGACTACGAGCCCGACGCGCGGCGTCGCCGGCTGAAGGTGGCGGCCCTGTTGATGGACAAGACGCTGAGCGTGCTGGCCGTCGCGGTCGCGTTCGCCGCCGCAGCCCGCGGACCGGGGTTGCTCGTGCCCGGCTATGAGCCCTCGGGCTGGTTCGTGCTGGGGCTGTGGGTGCTGATGTCGATAGCCGCGCGCATGGCGATCGTCGCGCTGGTCGCACGGTTCCGCGCCTGGGCCCGTCTGCCCACCCCCCAATGACAGTCGCGGCGCCCGGCGCCGACAGGAGAGACGCGATGCTGAAGATCGACGATCTGCGCGTGAAGCTGGTCGAGGAGGACAAGCCGATCCTCAAGGGCCTGAGCCTGCATGTGAAACCCGGCGAGGTCCATGCCATCATGGGCCCGAACGGCTCTGGCAAGTCCACGCTGTCCTATGTGCTGGCGGGGCGCGACGGCTATGAGGTCACCGGCGGCTCGGCCACGATGAACGGCGCCGACATCCTCGCGATGGAGGCGGAGGAGCGGGCGGCCGAGGGGCTGTTCCTGGCCTTCCAGTATCCGGTCGAGATCCCGGGCGTCGGCAACATGATCTTTCTGCGCGAGGCGCTCAACGCCCAGAGACGCCACCGCGGCGAGGCGGAGCTGAACGGCGCCGACTTCCTGCGGCTGGTGCGCGATGAGGCGGGGAAGCTGCGCATCGACGCCGAGATGCTGAAGCGCGCGGTCAATGTCGGCTTCTCCGGCGGCGAGAAGAAGCGCAACGAGATTCTGCAGATGGCCGTGCTCAAGCCGAAGGTCTGCATCCTCGACGAGACCGACTCGGGGCTGGACGTGGACGCGATGAAGCTGGTCGCCTCGGGCGTGAACGCCCTGCGCGCGCCCGATCGCGCCTTCGTGGTGATCACGCACTACCAGCGCCTGCTCGACCACATCCAGCCTGACGTCGTGCACATCCTCAACGACGGGCGCATCATTGCGACCGGCGGGCCGGACCTCGCCCTGAAGGTCGAGACCGAGGGCTACGAGGGCATCGTCGGAGAGGCGGCATGAGCGCCCTGCCCGCACCCAAGCGACAGGCCGCCGAGACGCTGCTGGCTACGCCCGCGCCGTCGGGCGAGGCCGGCTGGGCGTCGCAGGCCCGCGCCGCCGCCGCGGCCCGCCTCGGCGCCATGGGCGGGCCGGCGCGGCGCGACGAGTACTGGCGCTACACCGACCCCGCCCCGCTGCTGGCGCCCGCCGCCGCCGCGGGCGACCCGTCCGAGGCTTTCGCCGGCGTCGACGGGGTGCGCTTTGCGGTGGGCTCGGCGCCGGCGCAGGTCGCGGGCGTGGAGGCGGTGACGTTGCGCGCCGCGCTCGGCGCCGATCTGGGCTTCGCGCGCGAGCTGTTCGGCCGCCTGGAGGCGGCGGGGCAGGAGAAGGTCGCCCGCCCGCTGGCCGCCGCCAACACGGCGCGTGCGACGGAGGGTTTCGCGATCCGGGTGACCGGGCCTTGCGAGCGTCCGATCCTGCTGGTCAACGGCCCGGCGATGGCGCGCAGCGTCGTGCGCGTCGAAACCGGCGGCGAGGCGACGCTGATCGAGACCGGCGCGGTCGGCAACGGCTGCATCGAGATCGACCTCTGCCCCGGCGCGCGGCTGCACCATGTCCGCCTCCAGGGCGGCGCCGCGCCTTCGGCGACGCACCTGTTCGCCCGCGTCGGCGCGGGAGCGGACCTGCGCAGCTTCACGCTGAGCATGGACGGCGCGGTGACGCGCAACGAGGTGGTGGCGGAGCTGGTGGGCGACGGGGCCGCGCTGCAGGTCGGCGGCGCGGTGCTGGCCAAGGGCGCCAGCCACGTCGACAACACCGTCTTCGTCACCCACGGCGCGCTGCACGGGCGCAGCCGGCAGGTCTACAAGAACGTCGTCGACGGCGGGGCCCGTGCGGTGTTCCAGGGCAAGATCTTCGTGCGCCCGGGCGCGCAGAAGACCGACGGCTACCAGATCAGCCAGGCGATCCTGCTGGCCGAGGGCGCGACCTTCAGCGCCAAGCCGGAACTGGAGATCTACGCCGACGACGTGATCTGCAGCCACGGCTCCACCACGGGCGCCATCGACGAGGACGCGCTGTTCTACCTGCGCGCCCGCGGCGTGCCGCGCCGCGAGGCCGAGGCGCTGCTGGTCACGGCCTTCGTCGACGAGGCGGTCGCGGAGGTCGCCGACGAGCGTCTGGCCGACATCCTGCGCGCGCAGGTCGCCGGCTGGATGGCGGGGCGCTGAGCGTGACGGCGCCCGCCGCGGCGGCCCCGGGGGGCCTCGTCGACCGGATGGCGCGGACATGGGCGGCGCCGCGGTCGGCGGCGCGGCGCGAGATCGACACGGCCGACGAGGCGCGGCTGCTGTTCTACGCCGTCTCGGCGTCGGTTCTCGGGGCGCTGGGGCTGATCGGCGCGCAGGCGCTGAACCCCGCGCCAGGCGTCGCCGCCGATTTCCGGCAATGGGTCGTGACCCAGACCGCGGTGGGCCTGTTCTTCCGTCCGCTCGGCCTCTACGCCGCGGCGGCGCTGATGGCGCTGGTCTGCCGCCGGTTCGGCGGGCGCGGCGGGTGGCGGGACACGCGCGCCGCCGCCTTCTGGACCGCGCTGGTCGCCGCGCCGGCGGGCGTCGCCTTCGCCGTGGCGGGCGCGGCGGCCACGGGCCTCGGCCACGCGCCGGCGGCGGTCGCCGCGGCGGGGACGGCGGCGGGCTCGGCGCTGTGGGCGGCGCTGCTGGCCCCGGCGCTGGCAGAGGCGCACGGGCTGCCGTTGCGCGGCGTGGCGGGAGCCTTCGCCCTGCTTGCGGCGTTGGCGGTGCTGGCGAGCCTCGCGTCATGACAGGGGTGCGCCACGTCCGGCGATCGCCTATGGAGGGTGCGCGCCGCGCGGACCTACCCGAAACCCCTCATCACGGGCCAAACGCCATGCTCGCCGACACGCTGAGAGATTTCCTCGCGACGCTGACGGCGGGCGTGATGAGCCCCCGCCCGGTCGCGCGCCGCGTGATCGACGCCCGGCCCGATCTGGCGACGCGACTGACCATGGTTGCGCTCGGCGCGACCATCCAGGCGCTGTTCTACACCTTCGCGGGGCTGGTGACGGGCTCGGGCGAGCGTTTCGGCCTCGGCGGGCTGGTGGTGCTGATCGCGGTCAGCCTTATCAATTACGCGCTGACGGTGGCGCTTGCGCTGCATGTCGGTCGGCGCTTCGGCGGCGTGGGCGACGGGGAGGCGGTGGCCGCCGCCATCGCCTGGCACGCGATTCTGAGCGCGGCGCTGAGCCCGCTGCAGGTGGCGGCGCTGTCCGGCGGGGGCATGGGGCCGGACATCGGCTTCGCGGGCCTTCTGCTGATCATGGTCTACGCCGGCCTGAACATCTGGCTGCTGGCCGCCTGCATCGCGGAGGCGCACCGCTTCCGCAACACCGGCAGGGTCGCCGCGGCGGTGGTGGCGGGCTTTCTGACGCTGGGGATCGTGCTCTGGCTTTTTGTCGGCTCGATGAGGTGAACGCGATGCGCGACGAGGTGCGGACGGGCTACGACGTCGAGGCGGTGCGGCGGGACTTTCCGATCCTGTCGCGCACGGTGCACGGCAAACCGCTGGTCTACCTCGACAACGGCGCCTCGGCGCAGAAGCCGCAGGCCGTGATCGACGCGGTGACGC
>DAINOD010000049.1:0-21717 GCA_036735545.1 Rubrimonas sp.
CCGTCGACATGGCCCGAGACGATGTGGCCGCCGAGTTCGTCGCCGACCTTCAGCGCGCGCTCGAGGTTCACCCGCCGCCCCGCCGCCCAGTCGCCCAGCACCGATTTCGACACGGTCTCGCCCGAGACGTCCACCTCGAACCAGCCGCGCCAGGGCGACGCCTCGGGCCCGCGGTCGACCACGGTCAGGCAGACGCCGTCGCAGGCGATGGAGGCCCCGACGGCGACGGTTGCGGGGTCGTAGCGTGTGCGCAGCCGGGCGCGCAGGTCGCCGCGCCGCTCCACGGCCGCAACCTCGCCCACGTCCGTCACGATGCCTGTGAACACGCGCCTCGCCTCCCCGCTGGATGCGCGGCAGGGCTTAGGCCCCGCCGGCCGACCCGGCAAGGGGGGCGCGGCAAGGCGGCAGGGGGGCGGCCGGCGCTCAGCCGTAGAGCGACTCGGCCCGGCGCTCGAAGGCGCGCACGATGCGCTGCATCGCCTCGTTGAACACCAGCCCGATGATGGCCTGCAGCGTGCGCGAGCGGAACTCGAAGTCGACGAAGAAGTCCACCTCGCAGGCGTCCGGGCCCGCCGGCTCGAACTTCCAGTGGTTGTTGAGGTAGCGGAACGGCCCGTCGAGATACTCCACGTCGATGGTCCGCGCCTGCGGGCGCAACGTCACGCGGCTGCCGAAGCGCTCGCGGAAAACCTTGAAGGAGATCACGAGGTCCGCCTCGATCACCTCGCCCGAGCCGTCCGGCAGGGGCTTGCGGCTGCGGATGCGCACCGCCTGACACCAGGGCAGGAAGGCCGAATAGGATTCGATGTCGGCGATCAGCGCGAACATCTGTTCGGCCGAATGCGGCATCTTGCGTTTTTCCGCGTGGGTCGGCATGGGCATCCGGGTTTCCGCAGCGCGGCCCCACATGGGCCAAGCCGGCGGGCGACGCAAGGGAGCGGGTCATGCGGCCGCATACGATCGACGTGCTCATCGCCGAGGACGCCATCGCCGCGCGCGTGGTCGAGCTCGCCGCCGAAATCGACACCGCCTTCGCCGGCACCGAAAAGCTCGTGCTGGTGGGCCTTCTGCGCGGCTCCTTCGTCTTCATCGCCGACCTCGCCCGCAAGCTGACCGTGCCAGTGGAGATCGACTTCATGGAGGTCTCCAGCTACGGCGACGCCACCGTCTCCAGCCGCGAGGTGCGCGTTCTGAAGGACCTGCGCGGCGAGATCGCCGGCCGCGACGTGCTGGTGGTCGAGGACATCATCGACAGCGGCCTGACGCTGGCGCAGGTGGAGAAGCTGCTGCGCGCCAAGGGCCCTCGGCGGCTTGAGATCTGCGCGCTCCTCGACAAGCCCGCCCGGCGCGAGACGCCCGTGGCCGCGCGCTTCATCGGCTTCGAGATCCCGGACGCCTTCGTGGTCGGCTACGGCGTCGACTATGCGCAGGCCAATCGCAACCTGCCCTTTATCGGCACGGTGCGATTCACGAACGGCGCCTGAGACGACGCCGAAAAAACTCGTCCATTCACAAGAGCTTGCGTTGAGGCCCACCCGCGGGGGTTGACCCCCGCGTCCGGGCCTGTAGCCTTGGTTGCACAATCGCACGATAGCGCCGCGGCGGCCCCCGGGTCGGAACGTGGCCGAACCAATCGGGGAGCGACACATGTTTCACGCCTTTCGTCTGCCTCTGGCGGCCTCGGTTCTGGCGCTCGGCGCCGTCGGCGCTTCGGCGCAGTCCGTCAACATCTCGGTTTCCTGCGGGGCGGTCGGCGCCGAGCTGGAGCTGTGCCGGCAGGGCGCCGAGGCCTGGGCCGCGGAGACCGGCAACAGCGTCACCATCGTCTCCACGCCGAACTCGGCGACCGAGCGGCTGGCGCTCTATCAGCAGTTGCTGGCCGCCGGCGCGGAAGACATCGACGTGTTCCAGATCGACGTGATCTGGCCCGGCATCCTCGCCAGCCACTTCATCGACCTCGCGCCCCACAGCGACGGCGCCGAGGACGCGCACTTCACGGCCATCGTCGAGAACAACACCGTGGGCGGCGAGCTGAAAGCCATGCCGTGGTACACGGACGCGGGCGTGCTCTACTACCGCGCCGACCTGCTGGAGAAGCACGGACGCGCCGTGCCGACCACATGGGCCGAACTGACCGAGACCGCCCGGGTCGTGATGGACGCCGAGCGCGCCGCGGGCGTCTCCGGCATGTGGGGCTACGTCTTCCAGGGCAGCGCCTACGAGGGCCTGACCTGCAACGCGCTGGAGTGGATCGACAGCTTCGGCGGCGGCGAGATCATCGACGCCGACGGCGAGATCACCGTCAACAACCCCCGGGCGGTCGAGGCCATCGCCACCGCCGCCGGCTGGGTGCGGACCATCGCGCCCGAGGGCGTGCTGAACTATACCGAGGAGGAGGCGCGCGGCGTCTTCCAGTCGGGCAACGCGGTCTTCATGCGCAACTGGCCCTACGCCTGGTCGCTGGCGAATTCCCAGGACAGCCCGATCCGCGGCAACGTCGGCGTGGTCGCGCTGCCCAAGGGCGGCGACGACGGCAAGAACACCGGCGTGCTCGGCGGCTGGCAGCTGGCGGTGTCGCGCTATTCCCCGAACGCCGAAATCGCCGCCGATCTGGTGATGTATCTCACCAGCGAGGCCGAGCAGAAGCGCCGCGCCATCGAGGCGAGCTACAACCCCACCATCCCTGCGCTCTATGAGGACGATGAGGTGCTGGAGGCGGTTCCGTTCTTCGGCGACCTCTACGAGACCTTCACCAACGCCGTCGCACGCCCCTCGCGCGTGACCGGCGAGCGTTACAACCGCGTCTCCAACAGCTTCTGGAACGCGGTGCACTCGGCGCTGACCGGCCGCCAGACCGCCGAGCAGGCGATGGCCGCGCTGGAGACCGAACTGGCGAGCGTGCGTCGTCGCGGCTGGTGAGTCGGCTCCGCCTCCGGCGTTCCGGGCCCCGCGCGGCCCGGGGCCCGGGGCGGCGAGGGGAGGACCCTGAGCGATGACCGAGACCCTGGCCGGGCGCGAGGCGCCGGCGTCGACCTCGACCTCACCGGACGGCGGCATGTCGCTTGGTCGCGCGCGCGTCCGCTCGGCCAGGCTGTTTCTCGCGCCGATGGTGGTGGTGCTGGCGCTGGTGGCGGGCTGGCCCCTGTTGCGCACCATCTTCTTCGCCTTCACCGACGCGGGCCTCGGCAACATCTCCGACTACAGCTTCATCGGCTTCGGCAACTTCTGGGACCCCGAGGGCTACGGCGTCCTGCAGGACCCCAACTGGTGGAACGCCGTGTGGAACACGCTGCGCTTCACGCTCATCTCGGTCAGCCTCGAGACGGCGCTGGGCCTGATCGTCGCGCTGGCGCTGAACGTGCAGTTTCCCGGCCGCGGCTGGGTGCGCGCCGCCATCCTGATCCCCTGGGCGATCCCCACCATCGTCAGCGCCAAGATGTGGGGCTGGATGCTGCACGACCAGTTCGGGATGCTGAACGATCTGGGCATGACGCTCGGCCTGATCTCGCAGCCCATCGCCTGGACCGCGAGCCCCGACACCGCGATGATCGCCGTCATCATCGTCGACGTGTGGAAGACGACGCCGTTCATGGCGCTGCTGATCCTCGCCGGCCTGCAGATGCTGCCCTCCGACTGCTACGAGGCCGCGCGGGTGGACGGCATCCACCCGGTGCGCGTTTTCTTCCGGGTCACGCTGCCGCTGGTCTGGCCCGCGCTGATGGTGGCGGTCATCTTCCGCGCGCTGGACAGCCTGCGCATCTTCGACCTGATCTACGTGCTGACCTCCAACAGCCGCGAGACCATGACCATGTCGGTCTATGCGCGCCAGCAACTGGTGGACTTCCAGGACGTCGGCTACGGCTCCGCCGCCTCGACCATGCTGTTCTTCATCATCGCGGCGCTGACGATCGCCACCATCGTGATCGGCCGCGTGAAGCTGGGGGGCGATCCGCGATGACGCACATGAGCCTGATCGAGCGCATCGGCTTCGCGCTCCTGCTGCTGGTAATCGGCGTCTTCGCGGTGTTTCCGTTCTACTACGCCATCGTGAGCAGCCTCAAGGCGCCGTCGGAGATGTTCGCGGTCACCTACCTGCCGGCCTTCAACCTGACCAACTACGTCAGCGTCTTCGCCGAACAGCCCTTCGCCCGCAACATCTTCAACTCGGTGTTCGTCGCGGTGGTGGTGGTGGTGATCTCGCTCGGTCTCGGCGTGACCGCAGCCTTCGCGCTGGGGCGCGTGAACTTCCGCGGCCGCTCGGCGCTGCTGCTGACCATCCTGGGCGTCTCGATGTTCCCGCAGGTGGCGGTGCTGTCGGGCATGTTCGAGCTGATCCGCTATCTCGGCATCTACAACTCGCTGTGGGGCCTGATCCTGTCGAACCTGATCCTGACGCTTCCCTTCACGGTGTGGGTGCTGACCACTTTCATGCGCGAGCTGCCCAAGGAGCTGGAGGAGGCGGCCTATGTCGACGGCGCGACGCCGCTGATCGTGGTGCGCAAGGTGTTCCTGCCGATCATGGGCCCGGCGCTGGCGACCACGGGCCTGCTGGCCTTCATCGCCGCCTGGAACGAGTTCCTGTTCGCGCTGACCTTCACGCTGTCGAACGAGATGCGCACGGTGCCGGTGGCCATCGCGCTGATCACCGGCGGCAGCCAGTTCGAACTGCCCTGGGGCAACATCATGGCCGCGAGCGTGATCGTGACCGTGCCGCTGATCGTGCTGGTGCTGATCTTCCAGCGCAAGATCGTCTCTGGCCTGACCGCCGGCGCGGTGAAGGGGTAAGCATGGCCGACGTCGTCCTCAAGAACATCCGCAAGGCCTTCGGCAAGGTCCAGACCATCCATGGCGTGGACCTCGAGATCGCCGATCGCGAGTTCGTCGTGTTCGTCGGCCCCTCCGGCTGCGGCAAGTCCACGCTCCTGCGCCTGATCGCGGGGCTTGAGGACATCACCTCCGGCGATCTGCTGATCGACGGACAGCGCGTGAACGCCCTGCCGCCGGCCAAGCGCGGCATCGCGATGGTGTTCCAGTCCTACGCGCTCTATCCGCACATGACGGTCTACGAGAACATCGCGTTCGGCCTGCGGCTGGCCAAACAGGGCGACGGCGCCGTTAAGCAGGCGGTGGAGAAGGCGGCCGACATCCTCGAACTCACGCCCCTGCTGCAGCGCCTGCCCAAGGAGCTGTCGGGCGGCCAGCGCCAGCGCGTCGCCATCGGGCGGGCCATCGTGCGCGATCCCAAGGTCTTCCTGTTCGACGAGCCGCTGTCCAACCTCGACGCCGCCCTGCGCGTGCAGACCCGCATCGAGATCGCCAAGCTGCACCAGGACATGGCGGCGACCATGATCTACGTCACCCACGATCAGGTCGAGGCGATGACGCTGGCCGACAAGATCGTCGTGCTGCGCGACGGCCGCGTCGAGCAGGTAGGCGCGCCGCTGGAGCTGTATCACCGGCCGCAGAACCTGTTCGTGGCCGGCTTCATCGGTTCGCCGCAGATGAACTTCATCGAGACCAGGGTCGAAGGCATGGAGGACGGCGGCGTGCGCGTGGCGCTTCCGGGCGGCGGCTCGGCGGTGGCGCGCGTCTCGGGCGGCGGACTGCAGCCGGGCGAGCCGATCAAGCTGGGCCTGCGGCCCGAGCACATGGGGCTGGCCCGGAACGGCGGCCCGCAGCTGACGGGCAAGGTGGACGTGGTGGAGCAACTCGGCGAGAGCCACTTCCTGCACGTGCTTCTGCCCGGCGGCCAGCGCATCGTCGCCCGCGGCGCCGGCGACGCCCATGCGCGCGAGGGCGACCCCGTCGCGCTGGCGGTGGACGGCGAACAGTGCCACCTGTTCCGCGAGGGCGGGCTGGCGGCGGCGCGGCTGCAGTAGCCCGGCTCCGGCCCTGTATAGGCGGCCATGCCGCGCCGCATCCTGATCGTCGAGGACGACCCCGACACCCGAGCCTATCTCGAAAAGGGGCTGGGCGAGTCCGGCTGGACCGTCGAGGCCACCGGCTCGGGCCGCGAGGGGCTTTACCGCGCCACCGGCGGCGGCTTCGACGCCATGGTGCTGGACCGGATGCTGCCCGACCTCGACGGGCTGTCTCTGCTGAAATCCGCCCGCGCCGCCGGGATCGCCGCGCCGGCCATCCTGCTCACCGCGATGAGCGCCATCGACGAGCGCGTGCGCGGCCTGCGCGCGGGCGCGGACGACTATCTCGTGAAGCCCTTCAGCTTCGCCGAGCTGGAGGCGCGGCTGGAGGCGCTGATGCGCCGCCCCGCCGAGGCCCAGGCCGCCGAGACCGAGTTGCGCTGCGCCGACCTGACGCTCGACCTCATCGGCCGCGCCGCGCGCCGCGGCCCGCGGCGCATCGAACTGTTGCCCCGCGAGTTCCAGATCCTCGAACACCTGATGCGTCGGCAGGGCCGCGTGGTGACGCGCACCATGCTGCTGGAGGCGGTGTGGGACTACCGCTTCGACCCCGGCACCAATGTGATCGACGTCCATATCAGCCGCCTGCGCCGCAAGATCGACGCCGAGGGCGAGCCCGCGCTGATCCGCACCGTCCGCGGCGCCGGCTACATGGTCGCGGGGTCGTGACGCTGCTGCGCGACGCCACCGCGCGGCTTTTCGCGGCGCATCTGGCGTTGGTGGCGCTGTCCACGGCGCTGGTGCTGGGGGTGGTCTACTGGCGCGCCGGCGGCGTGATCGACGCCGAGGCGCGTGGGGTGGTCGAGGCAGAGTTGCGCGGCCTTGCCGACGACTACGCCCGCGGCGGCCTGCCGGCGCTCGCGGCGGCGGTGGAGCGGCGCGTCGCCGCGCCGGCGGCCGGGCGCGAGGCCGTCTACCTGCTCGCCGCGCCCGCCGGCGGGCGGCTCGCGGGCAACCTCGCCGCCTGGCCGCCCGCGGTCGCGCCCGGCTCGGGCTGGGTGACGCTGGAGCTTCAGCGCGTCGACACCGGCCGGCCCACCACCATCTCTGGCCTGTCGCTGCGCCTGCCGCGCGGGGAGCGGCTGCTGGTCGGCCGCGACGTCGCCGCGCGCGCCGCCTTCGACGCGACGCTATGGCAGGCGCTGGGCTGGGCGCTTGCGGCCATGGTCGCGCTGACGCTGGCCAGCGGGTGGCTGCTCTCGCGGCTGGTGCTGTCGCGGCTGGGCGAGATCGACCGCGCCGCGCGGGAGATCATGGCCGGCGCGCTCGACCGCCGCGCCCCGTTGCGCGGCACGGGCGACGAGTTCGACCGCCTTGCCGCGACGCTGAACGCCATGCTCGACCGCATCGCCGCGCTCGTGGGCGACCTGCGCATGGTCACCGACAGCCTTGCGCACGACATCCGCAGTCCGCTCGGAAGGCTCGGACGCCACCTCGACGCCGCGCTCGACGAGGGGCTGGTGGAACCCGAGCGCCGCGAGCGCATCCGGCGCGCGATGGCCGAGGCGGAGGGCGTGCTCGCCACGTCGGGGGCGCTGCTGGAGATCTCCCGGGTCGAGGCCGGCGTCGGGGCCGACCAGTTCGCGCCAGTCGATCTCGGCCGGCTTGCGCGCGACATGGCCGAACTCTACGCCGCCGCCGCCGAGGAGCGCGGCATGGTCCTGCGCTGCGACGCGGCGGAGGACGTCGTGGTGCAGGGCCACCCCCAGCTTCTGGCGCGCGCCGTCGCCAACCTGCTCGACAACGCGCTGACCCACGCCGCCGACGCCCCCGAGATCGCCCTGAGCGTCGTCGCCGATCCGCCCGCGCTGACCGTCGCCGACCGCGGCCCCGGCGCCGGCCCCGACCCCGAACGGCTGACCGCCCGCTTCGCCCAAGGCGACCCCAGCCGCGGATCGGGCGCCGGGTTGGGGCTGGCGCTGGTGGCGGCCGTCGCCAAGCTGCACGGCGCGCGTCTGACGCTCGAGGACAACGCGCCCGGCCTGCGCGCCGTGATGCGCTTCGGCTGAGCCCCCTTGCGCCGCCTGCGGGCGCGCTTATGCTTCGCTTTGCACAGGGGGGCTCCGTATCGCCGGGGCTGAGATGACGGGCGCATGCCCGCACACCCTCGAAGCTGATCTGGGTAATGCCAGCGGAGCGAGGTGGCCATGTTCGCGGGAGCGCAGCTCTCTCTCTACCCCATGCGCGACGACTTCGTAGCCGTCATCCTCGACGCCATCGGGGCGCTGGAACCCTGGCGGTCGAAACTGCGCTTCGAGACCGACGACATCTCCACCCTCGTCGTCGGTCCGCCCGAGGCGCTGTTTCCCGCGATGCGCGACCTGTTCGCGCGCGCGGCGGCCAGCGAGGCGCATTGCGTCATGCACGCGACCGTCTCCCGCGGCTGCCCCGGCGAGCCCGACGACCCGATCTGCGCGCCGGCCGACGGCCCGCGCCCGACCGGGCGGATGGCGGAGCGCGTCGCGGCGGCGGTGGCGCGGGTGGCGGCGGCGCCGCTGGTCGGGCGGCCGGTCGCGGCGCAGTTCTCGCTCTATCCGCTCGGGACGGGCGGGCACATGGACGAGATCATGGGCTGCATCGACTTCCTGAAGGCGTCGGGCTGCTTCGATCGCTCCAAGAACTTCTGCACCAAACTGCGCGGCGACGCGGGACCGCTCTTCGCCACGCTCGCCGAGGCCTTCACCGCCTTCGGCCCGGCGGCGGGCCATGTGGCGATGGACGTCACCGTCTCCGCCAACAGCCCCACCGCAGCCTGACCCGGCCGCGCCGCGGGCGCGACCCCGAACCCCTGACACAAGGAGGCGCATCATGGCGTCGCAAGCGTGGACCCTGCGCGAAACCCTGATCGTGGCCGTCCTCGGCGCGGTCTTCGGCGTGCTCTATCTCGGCTGGGTGCAGGTCTGGCTGATCGCCCAGGCCGTGTTCGGGCCGGTCACCATGGATGTGGTGATGGGCTTCTGGTTCATCGTCTCGATCATCGCCGCCGCCATCGTGCGCAAGCCCGGCGTGGCGCTGGTGTCGGAGGTGCTGGCGGCGGTCACCCAGCTTCTGCTCGGCAGCCCGGCGGGGCTGATCCTGCTGCTGACCGGTTTCGTCCAGGGGCTCGGCTGCGAGGCGGTGTTCGCGGCGACGCGCTGGCGCAACTACTCGCTGCCGGTGCTGATGGCCGCGGGCGTCGGCGCGGCGGTGTTCTCCTTCGCCTACACGTGGGTGCGCTTCGACTACGGCGCTCTGGCGCCGTCGCTGCTCGTGGTGATGTTCGCGCTGCGGGTGGCCAGCGGCGCGTTGCTGGGCGGCCTGCTGGGCTGGGTCATCGTGAACGCCCTGCACCGGACGGGAGTTCTCGCCGGGCTGGCCATCGACCGTGACCGCCGCGCCGCCCGCGCCTGACGCGCCGCTCGCGGCTTGGGAGGGCGTCGCCGCGCGCTATCCCTTCGCCGCGCGAGATGCGGTGGGCCCGGTGTGGCTGGCGCTGCGGCGCGGGGAGCGGGTGCTGCTGCTCGGGCCCTCCGGCTGCGGGAAGTCCACGCTTCTGCGCGCGCTGACCGGCCTGTCGCCCGAAGGGGTCCAGCCCGCCCTGACGGGGCGCGTCACGCTGCGGGGGCGCGACGCGCGCGAACGCCCCGCCGCCGCTTGGGCGACCGAGGTCGCCTTCCTGTTTCAGGACGCGGAGGAGACGCTGTGCGGCTTCACCGTCGAGGACGAGATCGCATTCGCCCCGGAGAACCGCGCCCTGCCGCCCGACCGCATCGCGGCGCTGACGCGCGACGCCATGGCCCGCGTCGGTCTGGCGGAGACCTGGCGGCGGCGGCGCATCGCGACGCTGTCAGGCGGCGAGAAGCAACTCGTGGCGCTGGCGGGGCTGCTCGCGCAGGAGGCGGGCGTGACGGTGGCCGACGAGCCGACCGCCAACCTCGCCCCCGCCGCCGCGGCCCGGATGGCGGCGCTGCTGCTGCGCCCGGGCGGCGAGGGCGCGGCGCTGATGGTCGATCACCGTTTCGGCCCGTGGCTGCAGGACGTGGACCGCGTCGTGGTCCTCGGCGCCGACGGCGCGCTGCTGGCCGAGGGGTCCCCGCGCGCGGTCTTCGCCCGGGCCGGCGACGCGCTGGACGCCGCGGGGGTCTGGACCCCGCTGGCCAGCCGCCTGCATCGCGCGCTCGGTCGGGCCGGCCTGTCGGTCCCGCCGCCGCTGACCACGCCCGAACTGCTCGCCGCCGTCGACGCCCTGCCGCCGCACGACCGACCGGCGGCGCGCGCCGCGCTTGAGGGCCTCGCGCCCGCGCCGCCGCCCGCGCCGCCCGCCGCGCCGCCGATCGTGGCGCTGGCCGGCGCCGATTGCGCGCCGCCCTTCGGGCCGGCGGTGCTGCGGGGGGTCACGCTGGCGATCCGGCCCGGCGAGGTGCTGGGCCTGCTGGGGCCCAACGGCGCGGGCAAGTCGACGCTCGCCGCCTGCCTCGCCGGGCTGGCGCGGCTGCGGGGCGGAAAGCGTTCGGGGCCGCCGGGGGCCGTGGCGTTCCAGAACCCCGAGGCGCATTTCATCGGGGCCGACGCGCGCGACCAGCTTCGGCGCTCGGGCGCGCCGCCGGAGCGGATCGACGCCATCCTCGCGGTCTGGGGGCTGGAGGAAGTCGCGGCCCAGCACCCCTATGCGCTGTCGCAGGGCCAGAAGCGGCGGCTGGCGCTGGCCTCGATCACCGCGACCGACCGCTGGCCGCTGATCGTGCTGGACGAGCCGACCGCCGGCCTCGACGCGCGCGGCGCCGCAACGATCGCGGCGCAGGTCGCGCGGCTGGCCGGCGAGGGGCGGGCGCTGGCGGTCGTGACCCATGACATGGATTTCGCGCTGTCGGTCTGCCATCGCGTCGCCCTCCTCGCCGGGGGCGGCCTCGTGGCCGAGGGGCCCGCGCGCGAGATCCTGCGCGACGCCGCCCGGCTCGAGCGAGCCGGCCTCGCGCCGCCCGAGGCGGCGCCGTTTCTCGCATGGCTCGGCTGATGCTGGGGCGCGTCCACCCGCTGCCGAAACTGGCGGCCTGCCTCTGCTGGATCGTCGCCTCCATCGCGATCTTCGACGTGCGCTTCCAGATCGGCTCGCTGACGCTGGCGGCGGGGCTGCTTGTGTTCACCGAGCGCGTGCGCCCGCTGACGGTGCTGGCGCTGATGGTGCCCTTCGCGCTGTTCGGTTTCGGCTTTCTGTCCACCAGCGTGCTGTTCGGTCGCGAGTCGGGTTTCGCTGTCCGGATGGCGCAGGAGCAGGCGCTGGGGCGACCCGACCTCGCGCCGGGCTTGGTGCTGTTCTTCCGGGCGCTGGCCTGCGGCATGGTCTCGGCGCTGTTCGCGCTCACGACCGACGCAGGCGCGCTGGTGCGCTCCCTGATGGCGCAACTCCGCCTGCCCGCCTCGGTCGGCTATGCGCTGCTGCAGGCGATGCACCTCGTCCCCGATCTGGCGCGAGAGTTCCAGGCGATGCGGATGGCGCGCGCGATGCGGCGCGGGCGCGCGCCCCGGCGCATCCCTACGCCGGGCGAGGGGGTCGCGCTGGCGGTGCCGCTGCTGGCCTATGCGATCCGCCGGGCGGGGCGGGCGGCGGTGGCGATGGAGGCGCGGGGCTTCGTACCGGGCGCGCCGCGCACTATGATGCGCGCGCCGCGGCCGACGCGCGCCGATTGGGCGTTCTGCGCCGGCGCGCTGGTCCTGCTCGCCGCAGCCGCCTCGGCCTGCGCGCTGTTCTGAGCGTCAGTCGGGTAGCGGGCCCATGACCTTCTGGTTGAAGCCGTAGACGCGTCGGTCGCCGGCGTAGGGAATGAGCGTGATCTCACGCCTCTGACCCGGCTCGAAGCGCACCGCGGTGCCCGCGGCGATGTCGAGCCGCATCCCGAGCGACGCCTCGCGGTCGAAGTCGAGCGCCGGATTTGTCTCGGCGAAGTGATAGTGGCTGCCGACCTGCACCGGCCTGTCGCCGGTGTTGGCCACCTCGATGGTCAGCCGGGGGCGATCGGCGTTCAGCTCGATCTCGCCGCCGGCGCAGAAGACCTCGCCCGGGATCATCGGCGCCGTCAACGCCGCGGCGGCTGCTTGACGCGCACCGGCACAGGCCGCGGCGGCGGGGCGGGCAGCAGGTCGTCCAGCAGATCGGCCAGAGCCTCGAGAATCTTCTTCACGCTACGCCCTCCCCCTCAGCGGATCGGTTCGTGGACGGTCACGAGCTTCGTGCCGTCCGGAAAGGTGGCTTCGACCTGAACGTCGTGGATCATTTCCGCCACCCCCTCCATCACCTGCGCTCTGCTAACTACGCCGGCGCCGGCGCTCATCAACTCCGCGACGGTGCGGCCGTCGCGCGCGCCTTCGACGACATAGTCCGTTATCAACGCCACAGCCTCGGGATGGTTCAGTTTCACGCCCCGCGCGAGACGCTTTCTTGCGACCTCGGCCGCCATGGAGACCAGAAGCTTGTCCTTTTCGCGGGGCGTCAGCAGCATTCACATCTCCCAGACGCGCGGCAAGGGCAGGTCGCGGAACCCGCGCAGCACGGCGAGCAGCGTCCGTCGCAAGTCGTAACCGTCAGGTGAAAGGATACGCGCGGAAATCGCGCCGTCAAACGCCGATGCCCCGGCCGCGGCCTGCGGCAGCAGGGCGCGGAGCCCGTCGAGCCTGCTTTCGGCGTCCGGCGCCGCGTAGAGCAGCGTCGCGCAGGCCCTGGCGCCGCCAAAAGCGGCGGGGCCCCGCGTCGCCGCGACCACGTCGCCCGCCAGCCGCAGCCGGTCGGCGTAGACCAGCCGGCCCTCGCGGCGCAGCGTCACCGAATCGGTGAAGTCCGCGGCGCGCACCGTCTCGCCCATCGCTTCGCGCCCCAGCACCAGCGGCTCGACCACGAGCAGGCGCGCGTCGGCCGCCATGTCGATCTCGAGGGTGCGGCGCAGCGCGCAGCAGTCGAACAGGATGGTCTCCTGCGCCAGCCACTCGAGCGTGGCGCCGGGGCCGACGCTCAGGCGGTTGTCGACCCTCGCCACCTCGCCGGGCTGGGCGCGGTAGGCGCGCTCGGCGGTCTGGCTGGCCAGAACCAGCCGCGCGCCGGCCTCCGCCTCGGCGCTCACCGCGAAGCGGTCGCCGCCCGTCAGCCCCCCGGCGGTGTTCAGCAGCACCGCCTCCAGCGCCGGGCTCTCCACGCGCGGCAGGCGGATCTTGGCCGAGCCCCGCTCCTCTAGCGCGCCCAGCACGCTGCGCCCGTCGCGCAGGCGCGCGGAGACGCGGGAGCGGCCCTCGGCGCGGGGCTGGCGCACGCGCTCAGTAGCGCGCGAAGAAGGCGTCCCACGGCCCCAGCGCAACGCCCGCTCCCCCGAGCGCGCCGCCGAAGCCGTGGCCGCCGAGCGGGCTGACCGGTCCGAAGCCGCCGGTGTCGAAGCTCGCCGCAGCGGCGCCGAGGTTGAAGACGCAGAGCGTGCGCGTCTCGCCGAGGCTGCGCGTGAAGGCCAGCACCGGCTCGGGCGCGTCGTGGAAGACCATGTCGCCCTTGATCAGCTCGTCATGGCCCTTGCGCCACGCCAGAAAGCCCCGCGCGCGGTTCAGGGGCGACAGCGTCTCGGCGTCCTGCACCGATACGGCGCGGTCCACGTGGTCGGGCGGCACGGGCAGCCAGGGGTGGACCTCGGAGAAGCCGGCGTGCGGCGCGGCGGCGTTCCATGGCATGGGCGTGCGACAGCCGTCGCGCCCCTTGAACTCGGGCCAGAAGCGGATGCCGTAGGGGTCGCGCAACTGCTCGAAGGGCACCACCGCCTCGGGCAGCGCCAACTCCTCCCCCTGATAGACGCAAGGGCTGCCGCGCAGCGCGGTCAGCAGCGCCAGCAGCAGCGGGCCGGCGCGGTCGGCCTCGCCCGGCATGCCCCAGCGGCTGACGACGCGCTCGTTGTCGTGGTTGGAGAAGGCCCAGGACGGCCAGCAGTCCCGCACCGCCAGCATCCGTTCCGCCACCGCGCGGATGTGGCCGGCGGAGAAGGTCGGCGACAGGTAGTCGAAGCTGTAGCCCATGTGCAGCCGCCGGTCGCCGGCGGTGTAGTCCGACAGCGCCTGCGCCATGTCGAGCACCGCGCCGATCTCTCCGACCGTCGTCGTGGCGGGATAGGCGTTCATCACGCCGCGCAGCCGCTCCATGAAGCCGAGGTTCTCGGGCCGGTTGATGTTGTAGAGCGTCTGCTGGAACGAATAGGGGTTCTGGGAGGGGATGCCGTTGACCGCCATGCCTGCCGCGACCGGCGGGTTGTCGCGCAGCTGGGCGTCGTGGAAATACATGTTCGCCGTGTCGAGCCGGAAACCGTCCACGCCGCGGTCGAGCCAGTAGCGCACGACGTCGAGCATCGCCTGCTGGACGTCCGGATTGTGGAAGTTCAGGTCGGGCTGGCTGGTCAGGAAGTTGTGCAGGAAATACTGCCGCCGCCGGCTGTCCCACTCCCACGCCGAGCCGCCGAAGATCGACAGCCAGTTGTTGGGCGGCGTCCCGTCGGGCCTGGGGTCGGCCCAGACATACCAGTCGGCGCGGGGGTTGTCGCGGCTCACCCGGCTCTCCTGGAACCACGGGTGGCGGTCGGAGGTGTGGCTCAGCACGAGGTCGAGCATCACCCGCACCCCGCGCCGGTGCGCGCCGGCGAGCAGGGCGTCGAAGTCCTCCAGCTTGCCGAACATCGGGTCGACGCCGCGATAGTCCGCCACGTCGTAGCCGTAGTCGGCCTGCGGCGAGGTGAAGAACGGCGATATCCAGATCGCGTCCACGCCCAGCCCCGCCACATAGTCGAGCCGCGCCGCGATGCCCGACAGGTCGCCCACCCCGTCGCCGTTCAGGTCGAGGAAGCTGCGCGGATAGATCTGGTAGATCACCCCGCCGCGCCACCAGTCGGGATCGCCGCCGAGCTGGCGCGGGCTTTCGGTCTCGGACGGCGCGGGAACCACGAACATCGGTCAGTCTTTCGCAAGGCGGATGGAGAGCGCGGCGCCGTCGCGCACGCGGGCCAGCGCCCGCAGGTCCTCGCGCGCGCGGCCGATGACGTTGGCGGGGCTGGCCAGGCGCAGCTCGTCGCCGCGCGCGACCGGCGTGGGGCCGAAGACCAGCGCGATGGCGTCGCCCGGCGGCCAGAACGCGACTTCCCCCGGCTGCATCACGTCGCGTGCGTCGGGCTCCTGCGCCGCGGAGACGGGGGTGGAGAAATAGACCTCCTCCCCCCAGGTCCGCGCCCGCGCCGCGAAGGGCGCGGCGGCCGCGAGGGCGCGCGCGGTCGGGGTGTCGCGCAGCGCCACCGTGACGGTCACGCCGCCGGCCTCGATCACGAGAACGTCCATGCCGATCCCTCAGAGACGATCCCGCAGCGCATACCACGTCATCGCGAGCGCCAACAACGCCGGGCGCATCCGCACGCCGCCGGGGAAGGGCGGACAGGGCGCGCGGGCCAGCACGTCCCAGCGCGTCATGGTCCCGCGCACCGCCTCGGCCGCGATGGCGCCGCCCATCGTGGCCATGTGCACGCCCGAGCCCGACCAGCCGCCGACCACCCAGAGCCGCGGCCCCGCCCGGCGGAACAGCGGCGCGCGGTTGCGGGTGATGGCGAGCGTGCCGCCCCAGGCGTGGTCGATGCGCACCCCCTTCAGTTGCGGGAACACCCATTCCATCGGGCGGCGGACCAGCGCGGCGACGTCGGCGGGGAAGCGGCTGGAATAGGTCTCGCCGCCGCCGAACAGCAGCCGGTTGTCGGGGCTCAGGCGAAAATAGTTCAGCACGAAGCGGCTGTCGGCGACGCATTCACGCCCCGGCAGCACGGTCGCGGGGTCGAGCGGCTCGGTGGCGACGATGAAGTTGTTGATCGGCATGACCCGCGCCGCCGCGCCGGGCTCCAGCCCCTCCAGATAGCCGTTGCAGGCGACGACGACGTGCTCGGCCGTCACCGCGCCCTCGGCGGTCTCGACGCGGCCGCCCTCGATCCGGCGCGCCTGCGCGCCCTCGTGCAGCCGGGCGCCGGCGGCGATGGCGGCGCGCGCGAGGCCGAGGGCGTAGTTCAGCGGGTGCAGATGCGCCCCCATCCCGTCGTCCACCGCCCCGAAATAGCGCGGCGAGCGCACCCGTTCGCGGGTCTCGGAGGCGTCGGCGAAGCGGATCGCGGGGTGGGCGTATCGGGTCGCGACATGCTCGACGAAGCTGCGGCCGTGGTCGGCGTGGGCGGGCTTCACGGCCGTGTCGAGGCAGCCCGGCGTCAGGTCGCAGTCGATGGCGTGGCGGTCGATCAGGGCGCGCACGAGCCCGTTCGCCTCGGCCGATATCTCCCAGACCTTGCGCGCGTCCTCGGCCCCCACCAGCCGCTCATAGTCGCGGATGTCGGCCCGCGGCCCGTAGGCGAGCTGCCCCCCGTTGCGCCCCGACGCCCCCCAGCCGACGCGATGGGCGTCGAGCAGCACGACCGAGAGCCCCGCCTGCGCCAGATGCAGCGCCGCCGAGAGGCCGGCGTAGCCGCCGCCGATCACGCAAACGTCCGCCCGCGCCTCGCCCCGCAGCGGCGCCAGCGCCGGCGGGGGGTGGGCGGTCGCGGCGTACCAGCTTGGGGCGTGCGCGCCGGGGCGGTCGTTGGCGTGGAGAAAACTCATCGCCCCTTCATATCGCGCCGATCAGCCTTGCGTAGCCCTCGAAGAGATCGAGCAGGGCGCCGAGGATCGGTTCGCCGAAGAACGCGAGGAACCGCCAGATCAGGAACACGGGCGTCCAGACCGCGGCGGCGGCGCAGAGCACGAAGGCGAGGCTGGCGAAGCGGGCGGTCGCCTCGTCCGCCGCCATCAGCCCCGCCGCGACGGGGCGGCCCACCCAGCCCGAGAACAGGGTGAAGAAGCCGAACAGCCCGACGCCGAGGTGCAGCACGGTCGGCAGCAGGGTGGAGAAGAAGCAGAAGTAGAGCCAGTAGTAGTCGCCCGGATTGGCCCGCAGGTCGGCGAACAGCGCGGCGAGGTCGATCAGCGCCCGCCCGCCCTGCGGCCGGGCGAGGTGGATGACTGTCACCATCGCGAAGCCCAGCAGGACGAGGATCAGCACGGCCGCCGCCGCGTCGCGCAGCGCGTTCCACACCAGCCGCCCCTGCACCCCGCGCCGCAACAGGAAGCGGGTGAGGCCGGCCGAGGCGAAGTCGAAGCCGGCGTTGAGCAGGGGGAGCAGCGCGAGGAACAGGATCATCGCGGCGGCGTCTTCGCCACGGCGCGCCTCGAGTGGCGGGAGTAGGGATACGGCTACGCAGACGGCGAGCAGCACCAGCGCGCCGAAAGACGCGAGTGCGACGGTCGGTCGCCCCGTCCGTCTCCCCGCCAAGTCCTGCGCGACTGCGCCTGCGCCTGCGAATGCGACTGCGACTGCGACTGCGACTGCGAATGCGACTGCGCCTGCGCCTGCGATTGCGCCTGCGAATGCGGATGCGCCTGCGACTGCGGATGCGCCTGCGACTGCGGATGCGCCTGCCAGCCCGACGGCGACGAGTGCAAGCACTAGTCGCCGTCGGGCTGATTTTGAGGCCATTGATGAAACGAAGGATGCGGCTGCGGCGACAAGGCCGCCGATCGTCGCAAGGCGAAGCCACCATCGGGGCTGATCAGGCAGCAGCGTCAGCGAGCCGATCTTTCCCGCCTCGCCCGTCGCCGCCCAGACCACGACCACGCTCAGGATCGGATAGGCCACGGCCAGCAGCATGCACCAGTTCAGCAGCCCGTGGCTCCACGCCCGCGCAACCTCGGTCCGGGGCAGGCCGGGCTCGGTCGGCGCTTCGGGCGACAGCCGCGCGTCCAGCCAGTCCAGCGCCGCGCGCAGCAGGTCGCGATAGCGCCGGGCGAACGCGTCATGGCGCAGCCGCGCGACCCAGCGCCCTTTGCCGGTTTGCTTGTGCAGGTCGTTGAAGTGCCAAAGGAACAGCCCGAACAGGCAGCCGGCGAACAGGCCCCACGGCCCGAACGTCAGCAAAAATTGCCGGAACCAATCCAATCGCGCGCCCCCTCAGCCGCGCGAAGTCAGCCATGCGCGCGCCTTGCGATCAAGGGCTTTCCGCCCGGCCTCCCGCGTCACGCCCGCGACAGCGCCACGCCGCAGGCCACCAGCGCCACCGCCGCGACGCGCCTCCAGCTGATCGCCTGCGGGGCCAGCCCGAAGGCGCCCAGCGCGTCCAGCGCCATGGCGCCCACCATCTGGCCCAGCACGGCCGCGGCCATCACCGTCAGCACGCCCACCTGCGGCGTCGCCCACAGGATCGCCACCATGTAGCACGCGCCGAGCAGGCCCCCGACCCAGGCCCACCACGGCAGCCCCGCCAGCGCCGCGCCCGCCGGCCCGCCCGACCGCGCCAGCGCCACCGTCGTCAGCGCCGCGAAGCCGACCCCGAAGCTCAGCGCCGCCGCGGCCACGGGGTCGCCCAGCAGGCGCCCCGCCGCGGTGTTGAGCGACGCCTGCAGCGCCAGCCCCATTCCCGCCGTGGCGGCGGCCAGAACGGCGAGCAGGGTGGCGGCGGTCATGGCGGTCTCCGGCGGGGATCAGCGGTTGTCGCGCGGGTCGCCGCGGGGCGCAACCGGTCGCGCGGCGTGGCCCGGCGTTAGCCCCGCCCCGCCAGCCGCCGCTCCCGCGCCCAGAGATAGAGCCCGCTCGCCAGCGTCACCGCGCCGCCCGCCAGCACCATGGCGTCGGGGACCTCGCCGAACACGACCCAGCCCGCCACGGTCATGAAGCCGAGATGGACGTAGACGAAGGGCGCCAGCACGCTCGCCTCGGCCAGGCGGTGGGCGCGGGTCAGGAGCTGGTGGCCCGCGAAGCCGAAGCAGCCGACGAGCGCCAGCGCGGCCCAGTCGGGGGCTGCGACCGGCAGCGACCACTCGGCGGCGGCGAAGGGAAACAGCGCCAGCGCGGGCAGCAGCGAGGCGTAGATCTGCTGGGCGCCCGAGCTGACCACCCCCGCCAGCCTGCGCGTCAGGATGGCGTAGAGCGAGGCGGCGAGCATCGAGCCCATCGAGAACAGGATCGCCCAGTGCGCCTCCGCCCCCCACGGCCGGGTCGCGATCATCACGCCGCCGAAGCCGACGAGAATGGCGGCCCACCGCCGCGGCCCGACGCGCTCGCCCAGCAGCGGCACCGACAGCGCGCAGATGGCCAGCGGCGCGGCGAAGAAGATCGTGGCGATCAGCGCCAGCGGCAGGTGCTGCACGGCGACGAAGTTGCACAGCGTGCCCGTCAGGAGGCAGGCCGCGCGCAGGACCACCGCGCCGGGGTGGCGGGGGCGCAGCATGGCGGGCCCCTCCGACGGCATCAGCAGCGCGAGCGTCAGCGCGCCGTGGACGAAAAAGCGCACGAAGGCGATCTGCCAGACCGGCAGGCCCGCCAGCGCCAGCCACTTGGCGCAGCTGTCGATGCCGGCGAAGAACGCATAGGCCATGACCATCAGGCCGATGCCGAGCAGCCGGCGGTCCTCGATCGGAGGCAGGGGCATGGCTTCTCCGGCCGGCGGGCGGCGCGCCGCGTCTTCCCCTCGCCGGGCGCGGCGGGCACTGTGCGCTGGCGCACGGGTCGCTTCGCTAGCGCGATTTGGCGCATCCGGACAAGGGACGAGAACATGGCGGACAAGCCGAGGGTCGGCTTCATCGGCGTGGGCCTGATGGGGTGGGGCATGGCCAAGAACGCGGTGGAGAAGGGTTTCCCCCTGACCGTGCTCGCGCACCGCAAGCGCGAGGCGGTGGACGATCTCGTGACCCGCGGCGCGACTGAGGCGCCCGACGCGGCGGCGCTGGCGGCGGTCAGCGACGTGGTGGTGCTCTGCGTCACGGGCTCGCCGCAGGTCGAGGAGAACGTCGCCGCCATGAAGCCGTCGCTGCGCCCGGGGATGGTGGTGGTGGACTGCTCGACCGCCGAGCCGACCTCGACCGCGGGGCTGGCGACGGAACTGGCGGGGCTGGGCGTGACGCTGCTCGACGCGCCGCTGTCGCGCACGCCCTCCCATGCCTGGGACGGCGAACTCACCACCTATATCGGCGGCGACGCGGCGATCATCGAACGGCTGCGGCCGCTGTTCGAGACCTGGGCTACGGTGATCATCCCGACCGGCGGGCCGGCGGGGTCGGCGCATTCGGTCAAGCTGGTGAACAACCTGATCGCCATCGGCTTCGCGGCGCTGTGGTCGGAGGCCTACTCCACCGCCGAGGCCGCCGGCGTCGCGCCGTCCGTGCTGCACCAGGTGGTCAGCAATTCGGGCATGAACTGCGGCAACTTCCAGAATTATTCAAAGTATGTGCTCGAAGGCGACCCCAACGCGCACAAGTTCACGCTGGAGAACTGCGTCAAGGACATCGCCTATTACAGCCGACTTGCGGAGCGGGTCTCCGCCCCGACGCTGGTCTCGTCGAGCGTGGCGCAGATGCTGCGGCTCGGCGACAATCTCGGGCTCGGCGAGCGCTACATGCCGGAGATGGTCGAGGTGTTCCGGGCGCTCAGAAAGCGCCCGGCCTGAGGGCCCCGTCCGGCTGGGACGGTCCGGCCTGACGCCGCCTCACCTGTCGCCGTTCACGAGACTGGCGGCGTAGGTCGGGATTTCGGCGCGCGTGATGCCGATCTTGGCGAGTTGGTGGTCGTTCATCTCCGCCAGCGCCTGGGACATGCGCGCGCACTGGATGACGTGGACGCCGCCCATCAGCCAGCGGCCGAGGCGGGCGACGGCGCCGCCGAGGCCGAAGCCGAGCGCGGGCGGGGCGGCGTGGTGATCCTGGATGGCCATGGGGCTTCTCCTCAGTCCTGATGCGCTTCGCGCGCGATGCGGCGCAGGTCGGCGCGGTGGAAACCGATGTCGGACAGCTCGCGGTCGGTCAGCCCGTTCAACTCGGCGAAGGTCGCGGCGATGGCGGCCTCGCGGTCGCGCCAGGCGACGAGCCGGGTCCAGAGCGCGGCGAGGTTGCCCGCGACGCCGGTGCGGGCGGGGGCGTGGCTTGCGGCGCGGTTAGCGGTGATCGTGGTCATGTCGTTCCTACTCCAGAGACGGCGCGCCGCAGGTGCGGTGCGTCACAGGGCGCGTATCAGGGCGCTTCTGCGCATTGCCTCCCGGCGTGGTTCCGGCGATCTCTGTCGCCTCTGCAGCACGATGCTGCGATGCACAAATTAAGGTGTGATGAATATCTTTGGAAGGGCGCCCTTGTGAGATGCGGCCTTGCGTGGCGCGCAGGGCTCAGGCGACCACGGCGCGGGCGCCGAGATGTTGCGGCGCCGCAAAATTGCGCGGCGCCGCTGCGGGGCAGGTCAGCCGCCGTCGAAGGCGCAGAGCGCGTGGACGTCGACGCCGAGCGATTCGAGCCGCTTGCGCCCGCCCAGCTCCGGCAGGTCGATCACGAAGGCGCAGCCGACGATCTCGCCGCCCAGCCGCTCGATCAGCCGGATGCCCGCCTCGGCGGTGCCGCCGGTGGCCAGCAGGTCGTCGACCAGCAGCACCGTCTCTCCGGGCAGGATGGCGTCCTCGTGGATCTCCACGATCGCCTCGCCGTATTCCAGCTTGTAGTCCTGCGCGATGGTCTTCCAGGGCAGCTTGCCCTTCTTGCGGATCGGCGCGAAGCCGACCGAGAGCTGGTGCGCGATGGCCCCGCCCAGGATGAAGCCCCGCGCCTCCAGCGCCGCCACCTTGTCGATGCGCAGGCCAGCGTAGGGGTGCAGTAGCAGGTCTATGGCCATGCGGAACCCCCGCGGGTCGCCGAACAGCGTGGTGACGTCGCGGAACATGATCCCCTCGTGGGGGAAGTCCGGGATGGTGCGGACGTAGTCGGCGACGTT
>DAINOD010000050.1:0-21562 GCA_036735545.1 Rubrimonas sp.
CACGTCGAACTGGCGCAGGTCATTCTGGACGAGTCCGGCTACACCGGCATGTGGCAGGCGGACAAGAACCCCGACGCCCCCGGCCGGCTCGACAACCTGCGCGAACTGGTGAAGGCGCTGGGCGAGTTCGAGAACCTCACCGGCTTTCTCGAGCATGTCGCGCTGGTGATGGACAACGCGCAGGGCGACAGCGTCGACAAGGTCTCCGTGATGACGCTGCACGCCGCCAAGGGGCTGGAGTTCCCGGTCGTGTTCCTGCCGGGGTGGGAGGACGGGCTGTTTCCCTCCCAGCGCTCGATGGACGAGAGCGGCGCGAAGGGCGTGGAGGAGGAGCGCCGCCTGGCCTATGTCGGCATCACCCGGGCGCGGGAGCGCTGCGCGATCAGCTTCGCCGCCAACCGGCGGGTCTACAACCAGTGGCAATCGGCGTTGCCTTCGCGCTTCATCGACGAGCTGCCCAAGGCTCATGTGGAGGTGCTGACGCCCCCCGGCCTCGCCACGGCCGGCCATGGCGTCGCGGCGCAGGCGCCCGGCGTCTACGGCGGCTCGACGCTGGAGGCGCGGGCGTCGCAGGCCTCGGCCTACAACTCGCCCGGCTGGGCGCGCCTGCAGTCGCGCGGCGGCGCCCGGGGCCTCGCGGCGCCGGCGGAGGCGCGCAACCTCGTGGTGGACGCTGCGGCCGTGGCGCGCTTCACGATGGGCGCGCGGGTTTTTCACCAGAAGTTCGGCTACGGGGTGGTCGAGGGCGTGGAGGGCGACAAGCTGACCATCGTCTTCGACAAGGCCGGCGAGAAGCGCGTGCTCGCGAGCTTCGTGAGCGCACCCGAGGAGGCGCCGTTCTGATGCGCCTGATCGCGATGGCGGCCCTTGCGCTGGCCGCGCTGGCCGCCTCGGCGCAGACGCCCCTGCCCAGCGACGTGGTGACGGCCGAACAGCGGGAACGGTTTCAACTCTGCCGCGCCGCGGTGTTCTATCACCTCGCAGCGGCTGAGGACGAGACGACGCTCCCCCACGCCTACGCCGAGGCGATGCAGGAGCAGATCGCGTTCATCATGTTCGAGACGGTGCGCTTCGCGCCGGCGGGCACGATCTCGGAGAGCCGTCGCGCCCTCGGCTTCGTCGAAGGCTTCTTCATCGGTTTCTCCGAGGCGCTATCCCGGAACAGACAACGGCTGACCGACCCTGAGACGCGTGTCTCGACGCTGATCGCGTGCAACGCCTATGTCTGGATGATCCTGAGGGACCGGATCGACTACCTGATGCAGTGGCGGGAGCGCGCGATCGACGCCCCCCGCGACAGCGGACTCTCCGGCGCCGAGGCGCTGCGCCGTCCCCCGCAGGGAACGACGCCGTGACGCCGGCTTCAGGCGCCGTAGACGGACCGGTGGGCGATCAGTTCGATCTCCCAGCGCGTGACGCCGAGATCGGCGAGTTCGCGGTCGCTCAGGGTGTTGAGCTCGGATACGGTGCGGCGGAAGGCGGCGCGCTTGCCGGCGGCCTCGAACACGCCGCGCGCCAGCGCGACGATCTGGTCGGCCAGGGAGGCGACGCCGAGCGCGCGGGTGTTGGCGATGGCGGACATTGGTAGTGCTCCTTGAGAAAGCGATCACGGAGTGCGATCGCCTGTTTCGTGTGCAGGATGTGGATCGGATTGTGCGTCGCAACAAGCGCGATCCGCGCAGGCCCGCCATGCGCCGCGCGCAATCGGCGCAACTTTAGATTAACGTCTGGCGCGACGGTCGCGGGGGGCGGCCGCGCAAGAAGCCAAGAGGACGCGATGCTGAAGGAATTCCGGGAGTTTGCAGTACGGGGCAATGTGGTCGACATGGGCGTGGGCATCGTCATCGGCGCCGCCTTCACGTCGATCGTGACCAGCTTCGTCGAGGATGTCGTCAACCCGATCATTGGCCTGTTCACCGGCGGGATCGACTTCTCGAACCTCTTTCTGAACCTGTCGGGGCAGGAGTTCCCCTCGCTCGCCGCCGCGCGGGCGGCCGGGGCGGCGACGTTGAACTACGGCGTTTTCCTGAACGCGGTGGTCAGCTTCCTGATCGTCGCCTGGGTGCTGTTTCTCGTCGTGAAGGCGGTGAACGAACTGCGCAAGCGCGCGGTCGCCGAGGAAACGGCCGCCCCGACGCCCGCCCCCACGACGCAGGAGCGGTTGCTGGGCGAGATCCGAGACCTGCTGGCCGAGCGGCGCTAGGCCGCCCCGACCGCGCGGCGCGGGGCTCGATGTCGAGACCGGCCGCGCGCGAAGGGTCGAGGTCGATCCAGCTTGACGGGCGCGTGTCGGGCGAACGGGTTTTCGCCCGGCGGCGCCAGCGGGCCGATGGCCGCGCGCAAAGATTTCGCGCGCCCGGCTCGCGCGCCCGAGGGCGCTGTGGCGCCTCCGCGCGCTTGCGCCTATCTTCGATGCGGTCAGGAGGCCCGCCATGATCGCCGAACACGACCGCATCCCGGAGCAGGCGCTGGCCTGGATCGATCAGGGCCGGCGCGCCGCCCTCGCGACCGTGATCGAGACCTGGGGCTCCGCGCCCCGACCCGTCGGCTCGCAACTCGCCATCTCCGCCGAGGCCGAGCTGGCCGGTTCCGTCTCGGGCGGCTGCGTGGAGGGCGCGGTGGTCGCCGAGGCGCTGGAGGCGCTGGAGGACGGGCGGCCGCGCGTGCTCGACTTCGGCGTGTCCGACGACCAGGCCTTCGCCGTGGGCCTCGCCTGCGGCGGGCGCATCCGCGTGATCGTCGAGCCCATCGGCGTCGGCGTCGGGCCACGGGTCGAGACGATCCGCGACCTCGCAGCCGCCCGCGCCGCGCGGCGGGCCTTGGCCTATGTCGTGGATGTCGAGAACTGGGACCGGCTGCTGATCGACCGCGCCGCTGGCGCGCCCATCGGCGCGGCGGTGCGGGCGGCGATGGACGCCGACCGCTCGGGCTTCGCGCCCTTGGAGGATGGCCGCTGGTTCATCGGCGTGCACAACCCGCCCCTCCGCCTCGCCGTCGTCGGCGCGGTGCACATCGCCCAGCCGCTGCTCGCGATGGCGCGCCAGCTCGGCTACGACGCCACGCTGATCGATCCGCGCGACGCCTTCGCCGCGGACGCGCGGTTTCCCGGCGAGACCATCCTGCGCGAATGGCCCGACGCGGCGCTGGAGGGGTTGGGCCTCGACCAGCGCACGGCGGTGGTGACGCTGACGCACGACCCCAAGCTCGACGACCCCGCGATCCTCGCGGCGCTGGGCTCGGAGGTCTTCTATCTCGGCTGCCTCGGCTCGCCACGCACCCACGCGAAGCGGGTGGAGCGGCTGCGCGAGGCGGGCTTCGGGCCCGAGGCCATCGCGCGCATCCACGCCCCCGTGGGGCTCGACATCGGCGCCAAGTCGCCAGCCGAGATCGCCGTCTCGGTGCTCGCGCAACTGACGCTTGCGCTGCGCCGGCCGGGCGCGACGCAGCGGGCGGCGGCGGCGTGACCTTCGGCCGCCTCGCGCTCGGCCAGGCCGAGGGCGCGATCCTCGCCCACTCGGTCAATGCGGGCGCGGCGCGGCTGAAGAAGGGTCGCCGCCTGACCCCGGCCGACCTTGAAGTCCTGAGGGCCGCCGGCTACGCCGAGGTCGTCGCCGCGCGGCTCGAACCCGGCGACATGGAGGAGGACGCGGCCGCCGCCACCCTGGCCGCCGCCCTCGCCGGAGACGATCCCGCGGCGCTGGGGCTGTCGGTGTCGGCAGCCTTCACCGGGCGCGCAAACCTCTTCGCCGAGGTCACGGGCGTGCTGCGCGTCGACGCCGCCGCCATCGCCGCGGCCAACGCGATCGACGAGGCGGTGACGGTCGCCACGCTGCCCGACCACGCCCGCGTCACGCCGCGCCAGATGGTGGCGACGGTCAAGATCATCCCCTACGCCGCCCCCCGCGCCGCGGTGGAGGCAGCCTGCGCCGCGCTGTCGGCCGGCGCGATCCGCGCCCATCCGGTGGCGGCGCGGTCGGCGGCGCTGATCCTGACCGTGGCGCCGGGCATGAAGCCCTCCGTCGTCGACAAGGGAGCCGAGGCGGTGCGGACGCGTCTCGTCGCGCTCGGCGTCGCCGAGATCGCGGAGTTCCGCGTGCCGCACGAGGCGGGGCCGCTGGCCGCCGCGCTGGCCGCCCAAACCGCCGACATCGCCCTCATCCTGACCGCCTCGGCCACGTCGGACCGCCGCGACGTCGGCCCTGCGGCGCTGGAGGCGGCTGGCGGGCGGCTGGAGCGCTTCGGAATGCCGGTGGACCCCGGCAACCTGCTGTTTCTGGGCGCGCTGCGCGGTCGGCCGGTGGTCGGGCTGCCCGGCTGCGCCCGCAGCCCCAAGCTGAACGGGGCCGACTGGGTGCTGGAGCGGCTGGTCTGCGGGCTGCCGGTGGACGGCGCCGCCGTCGCCGCCATGGGAGTGGGGGGGCTGCTGAAGGAGATCCCCTCCCGCCCGGAGCCGCGCGCGGGCGGGGCGCGGGCGACCGATGCGGCCGCGGGCCGGCCCTTCGTATCGGCGGTGCTGCTGGCGGCCGGTTCGTCGCGGCGCATGGGCGGGCGCGACAAGCTGCTGGAGCCCGTGGACGGCGCGCCCCAGATCGCCCGCGCCGCGCGCGCGCTGGCCGCCAGCCGCGCCGACGAGGCGCTGGTCGTGCTCGGCCCCGCCGACGACGCGCGCCGCGCCGCGCTCTCGGGCCTCGGGCTGCGGGTGGTGGAGAACCCGAGCGCCGCGGAGGGCATGGCCGCCTCGATCCGCGCGGGGCTGGAGGCGCTCGACCCCCGCGCCGATGCGGTCGTGCTCGCGCTGGCCGACATGCCCGATATCGGCCCCGAGCACATCGATCGCCTGATCGCCGCCTTCGATCCCGCCGAGGGGCGCGCGATCTGTCGCGCCGTCACCGAGGCCGGCGTCCCCGGCCACCCGGTGCTGTTCGGCCGGCGCTTCTTCGAGACTCTGGGGTTGCTGGAGGGCGACGCGGGCGCCCGCGCCGTGCTGGCCGAACACGCCGACCTCGTGGAGCTCGTTCCCACGCCCGGCGATGCGGCGGCGGTGGACCTCGACACGCCCGAGGCGTGGGCGGTCTGGCGGGCGAGGCGCGCGCCGGCCGCCTGAGCCGGGCCCGCGCGCGGCGGTTCAGCGACCCGGCACCCGCATCGTCCGCCGCTCCGAGCCGTTGCGCAACTGGATGCTGTCCTGGCCGATGGCGGCGATGGTCCAGTTGTCCACGCGGTCGCCGGGGCGCACGCGGCGAATGACGCCGGACGGTTCGCGAATCAGCGCCTGACGCGTCGCCTCGTCGCCAAAGACGCCGACGAGGCTCGTCTGCCCGGCGGGCATGGCGTTGCGGACCGTCGCCGCCTCGCGCACCGGCTCGGGCGAGGGGCCGGCGGCGCGGGGGCGCGAGGGCTCGGCGCGCAGCGGCGCCGCGCGAGCCACCGCGCCGGAACGCTCCGGCCGCGGCGACGGCGGGCTTGCGCGCGGTCCGGCGACACGGGGCGGCGCGGCGCCGGCGACAGGAGGCGCGGCGGCGGCGGCGCGCGCCGCCTCCCGCGCCGGCCGCTGGGCGGGCGGGGCTGCGCGCGGCGCGCCGGCGAGCGCGCCGGCCGCCGGCGTCTCAGGCGCCTCGGGCGTCGCCTCGCCCGGGTCGTCCGGGGCCGCCGCGGCGACCGGCGGAGCGACGGCTTCGGGGCGCGCTGCGGGCGGCGCGACGTCCGGCGCCGGCTGCCCTGCCGGCGCATCCACCGGCGCCGCGGGCTGCGCGAGTTCGGTCGGCGCTTCCGGCGCCGCGACGTCAGGGGGCGGTCCAGCGGCCTCGGCTGCGACGGGCTCAGTCGGCTGGCCGCCGGGGCGAGGGGCGGGCATGGCGACGCCGGGGGCGGGCCGACCCGCTGGATTCGCAGGACTTTCGACGGTGGCGAACGCCTCGATCCCCGCATCGGTCTGGGCCGAATCGCGCTGGGCCGTATCGGGAGGATCCGGGTCGGGGGTCGTCGCGCCGGGCCGGAAGGCGGGTGGGGCGCTGGGCAGGCTCGCCTGCGCCAGCGTCAGCGCCTCGGCCCACGGCTCCCGCAGGGCGGCGTCGAGGGCGACGGCGGCGTCGCCTGCCGCCGCCGGCGCCGCCGCCGCCACCAGAGTCGGCGCGACCGGCGGGGTCGTCGCCGGCGCGCTGAGGCGCGGCGCGGGGCCCGGGCGCTCGACCTGCGGGGCGACCGCCTCTGGACCGGGCGAGGGCGTGAGGCTGGCGAGGCGCGGCGGCGCCGGAACGGCCGCCGCCTGCGGCGCCGCCGCCACGCCGTCGACCGGAGCCCCGCCGAGCGCAAGGGCAGGCGGGACCGCCGACGCCGCGGGCCGGCTCGACTCCGCCGGCGCCCTCTCGCCGGGCGCGAGCGCGAGCCAGGCGCCGACCGCCAGCGCGCAGACCGCCACGCCGGCCGCGACCGCGGCGCCGAGGCCCCGTCGCGCGGCGGGCGCCGGCGCGGCGGCCGGGGCGCTTGTCAAGTTCGGGTCGGTCAGGGTCGGGGCGAGGGCCGGCGCATCGACGGGCGTGGTCGCGAACCATGCGCCTTCGGGGAAAGCCGCGTCGGGGGCGGCCGCGACGCCCATCGGCTCAAAGCCCCAGCGGCGCGCCATGGCCAGCGCCTCGTCCACCACGTCGCGGTCCGCCGCGGCGAAGGCTCGGCCGTCCGGCGAGAGCGTCCAGCCGAGCCCCTCGGTGCGGGTGCCCAGCGCGGCGAGACGGTCGGCCGGGTCGGCGCCGGGCTCGAGCGCCAGGCGCAGCACATAGCCTTCCGGCAGCCAGAGCGCGACCGGCCCGTCGGCGCGGGTGGCCAGCGCCGCGCCTTCCGCCGGTGCGGCTCGCGCGACCTCGCGCCAAGCGTCGCCCTCGCGGCGCATCAGGCGCAGCGCGTCTTCGGCCAGCGCCAGCGCCCGGTCGGCAGGAGCCTGCGGCGCCATCCCGCGATCCCCTTCTGCGATCCAGTGATGCAGGATAGCCGGCGCAGGGGACCATGGCCAATCCCCTGTCGTCCTCCGGCGTCGCACGCAGCGTCGCGGGCGCAACAGGGGGCCGCCGCGGCGCCGCCGCAATCGGCCGCTACGCGCCCGCCTCCATCGCCGAGGGAGACACACGATGAAGCCGCTGCTCGCCGCCGCCCTGTTCGCCGTCCCGCTCGCCGCCGCCTCGCCCGTCGCGGCGCAGGAGGCGCGGTCGCCGCGCCTGTCCGTCTCAGGCTCGGGCTCGGTGCTGGCGGAGCCCGACATGGCCACCGCCCAGATCGCCGTCTCCACCCGCCGCGACGACGCGGCGGGCGCCTTCGCCGCCGCCGCCGAGGCGGCTCGCGCCGTTTTCGACGCCATCGCGGCGGCGGGCGTCGAGGGCGCCGACCTGCGCACCACCGGCCTGTCGCTCGGGCCGATCTACGCCGGGGGCGGCGACCAGCCGCTGCGCATCGAGGCCTATCAGGCGCGCCAGAGCCTGAGCGTCACGGTGCGCAGCCTCGACGCGCTCGGCCCGCTGCTCGACGCCGTGACCAAGAGCGGCGACGTCGAGGTGGAGGGCATCGGCTTCGACGTCGCTGATCGCTCGGCCCTGCGCGCCGAGGCCCGGCGCCGCGCCGTCGCCGACGCGCGCGAGACCGCCGCGCTGCTGGCCGAGGCGGCGGGCGTGACGCTCGGCCGCATCGTGGGCATGTCGTTGCGCGACGACTACGGCGATCCCCGGCCCATGATGCGCGCCGCAGCGATGGAGGCCATGCCCATCGCCGCCGGCTCGACGACCGTCGGCGCGACCGTCAGCGTCGAGTTCGCGCTCGACTGAGCCGCGCCTTCCCTCCCGGGGGGCCGCGGCCTAGAAGGGCGCGTCCTGCCGGGAGTCCCCCTCATGTCCACCGCCTCCGCCAACCTGACCGTGATGATCGACGCCGCGCGCAAGGCCGCCCGACGGCTGGTGCGCGACTTCGGCGAGGTCGAGAACCTTCAGGTTTCCCTGAAGGGCGCGGGCGACTTCGTCTCCAACGCCGACCGCAAGGCCGAGCAGACCATCCGCGAGGAACTCGCCCACGCCCGCCCCGCCTATGGCTGGCTCGGCGAGGAGAGCGAGCCGGAGGAATCGCGCGACGGGATGCACCGCTGGATCGTCGACCCGCTCGACGGCACGACGAACTTCCTGCACGGCTGGCCGCACTGGGCCATCTCGATCGCGCTGGAGCGCAAGGGCGAGATCACCGCCGGCGTGGTCTACGACCCGATCAAGGACGAGATGTTCACCGCCGAGAAGGGGGGCGGCGCCTGGCTGAACGGCAGGCGGCTGCGCGTCTCCGGCAGGCGCGACATGTCGGTGATGCTGTTCGGCTGCGGCGTGCCCTTCGCCGGCTCGCCGCACCTGCCGCGCTTCCTGCGCGAGCTCGCCCTGCTGATGCCGCAGTGCGCGGGCGTGCGCCGCGCCGGGGCCGCTGCGCTCGATCTGGCCTATGTCGCGGCGGGGCGGCTGGACGGGTTCTGGGAGCGCGGGCTGAAGCCCTGGGATTGCGCCGCCGGCGCGCTGCTGGTGCGGGAGGCGGGCGGCATCCTGCGCGACCTCGACCGTCCGGAGGCCGACCCGATCCATTCCGGCCGGATGCTCGCCGCCAACGCCGAGATCGGCGAGCCGCTGCTGGCGTTGTTGTCGAAGGCCTGACGCGCGAGGCTCGCCTATCGCGCCGCAACCGCGTAAAGCTGCGAAAAAGACGCGAGCGGCAAGGGGTTCGGCATGGCGACACGGCTGGAGGCTGGGCGCGAGGGTGGGCGTGAAGGCGTGCGGGCGGCCGGTTTCGACCGCGCCGTGAGCTTCTCCCAACCGGTGCGCCAGCTTCTGATCATGCTTGTCGTGCTGGCCGGCGTGGGCGCGATCGGCTGGTTCCTCTATGAGCCGATCCAGACCGTCTTCGAAGCCAACATCTACCTCAACGGCCTGATCATCTTCGTCTTTCTGGTCGGCGTGGTGGCCTGCTTCTTCTCGGTGCTGCGCGTCTCGTCGGCGGTGTCGTGGATCGAGGGCTTCGCCGCCGACCGCCCGGGCCACGAGTTCGCCTCGCCGCCGCGCCTGACCGCCTCGCTCGCGGCGCTGCTGAAGGGCAAGGGCGCGCGCGCCTCGCTGAACGCCACCTCGACGCGCTCGATCCTCGACAGCGTGGCAACCCGGCTCGACGAGGCGCGCGACATCACGCGCTATATCGGCAATCTCCTGATATTCCTCGGTCTTCTCGGCACCTTCTGGGGGCTGTCCACCACGGTTCCGGCGGTGGTGGAGACGATCCGGAGCCTCGCGCCCGACGAGAGCGGCAGCGCGGCCGGCGCTTTCGAGCGGCTGATGGCCGGGCTGGAGGACCAGCTCGGCGGCATGGGCACCGCCTTCGCGTCCTCGTTGCTTGGGCTCGCCGGCTCGCTGGTCATCGGGCTGCTGGAGCTGTTCGCCGGCCACGCGCAGAACCGCTTCTTCCGCGAACTGGAGGACTGGCTGTCCTCGATCACCCGCATCGGCGCCGGCGCGACCGAGGGCGGCGAGGAATCGCTCGCGGCCGCGCTGGTGGCGCAGAACGCCGAGCACATCGAGTCGCTGGGCGCGATTCTCGACCGCGGCGAGAGCCGGCGCGAGGCCTTCGAGAACCGCGTCGCGCAGCTGACCGACAGCGTGTCTCGGCTGGCCGGCGCGCTGACCGCGATGCAGGAGGGCCAGTCCCAGACCGCCGCACAGTCCCGCGCCCAGACCGAGGCGCTGGAGCGCGTGGTGGAGCGGCTGGCGCAGGCGACGCCTGCGGCGGGCGGTGAGGCCGGCGACGACGTGGAGGTGCGGGCGCGGCTGCGCAGCATCGACCGCCACCTGCTGCGCCTTCTGGAGGAGCTGGCCGCCGGGCGCCAGGACACGGTGGCCGAGCTGCGCTCAGACATCCACGGGCTGAGCCGCGCGCTGGTGCGGCTGGCCGAGCAGAGGCGCTGAACCATGGCGCTCGCGCGACGCGGCGACCGGGCGATGGGCATGGCGTGGCCCGGCTTCGTCGACGCCATGACCGCGCTGCTGCTGGTGGTGATGTTCGTGCTGTCGATCTTCATGATCGTCCAGTTCACCCTGCAGGAAACCATCACCGGCGCCGAGCGCCGCCTCAGCCAGCTCACGCTCCAGCTCGCCGAGCTGTCCAACGTGCTGGCGATGGAGCAGGGGCGCGCGGAGGATCTGGAGAGCGAGGTCGGCAGGCTCTCCGCCTCGCTGGCGCAGGAGCGCGCCGAGATCGTGCGGCTCGACGCGCTCGCCGTGGCGCTGACCGCCGAGCGCGACGCGCTGACCGCCCGCACGACCGAGTTCGAGGCCCGCGTCGCCGCCCTGCTGGACGAACGCGACGCCGCCCGGGTCGATCTGGGCCGGGCCCGCGAGGACGCGGCGGCCCGCGCCGCCGAACTGGCCGAGGCCCGCGCCTCGGTCGCCGAGCTGGAGGCGGCCCAGAGCCGCGCCATCGGCGAGCGCGAGGCGATGCAGCTGGCGCTGGCCCGGCTGCGGCAGGAGGTGAGCGCGGAGGAGGAGCAGGCGCGTCTCGCCGCCGCCCGCGCCGCCGCGCTGGAGGCGCTGGTGGCCGAGTTGCGCGCCGACCGCGACACGGCGCAGGCCCAGGCCCAGGACACGGCCGAGGCGCTCAGCGAGGCCGAGGCGGCGCGGCTGGCCGACGCGGCCGCCGCCGAGGCCTTGCGCCGCCGGCTGACCGACGCGGAGAGCGAGCTGTCGGCGATGTCGCTGATCCTCGACGAACAGCGCCGCCGCGCCGAGGAGACCATGGAGCTTCTCGCCGCCGCCGAGGCGGCCCGGCGCGACTTGAGGCTCGAGCGGGACGAGGCGATCGACGCGGCCGAGCGCGAGCGCGCCCTGCTGGCGGTCGCGCGCCAGAACCTCGCCACCGCCAGCGAGGCCCAGCGCGAGCGCGCCCGCGAGATGGCCGCGCTGAACGCCCAGACCCGCGCCCTGCGCGAGCAGATCGCCGCGCTGCAGGCCTCGCTGCAGGCGGCCGAGGCCGCCGACGACGCCTCGGAGGTGGAGATCGCCAATCTCGGCCAGCAGCTGAACGCGGCGCTTGCGCGCGAGGCGGCCCTGCAGCGGCGCGAGGCCGAGCGGCTGCGGCGAGAGTTGCAGGACGTCTCGGCCTATCGCTCGGAGTTCTTCGCCCGCATGAGCGACATTCTCGCCGGCCGGGAGGACGTGCGCGTCGTCGGCGACCGCTTCGTGTTCCAGTCCGAGGTGCTGTTCGACACCGCCTCGGCCGATCTCGGCGCCGAGGGCCGCGCCTCGCTGGCGCGGCTGGCGTCGGCGATCCGCGAGGTCGAGCCGGAGATCCCCGAGGGCGTCGACTGGGTGCTGCGCATCGACGGGCACACCGACGCGCGCGGCTCGGTGGCGTTCAACTGGCGGCTCAGCCAGCAGCGGGCGCTGGCGGTGGCGGAATACCTGACGAACGTGGAGAACCTGCCGCCGGAGCGTCTGCTGCCCGCGGGCTTCGCCGCCTTCCAGCCGGTGGACCCCGGCGCCAGCGACGAGGCGCTGGCGCGAAACCGCCGCATCGAGGTGAAGTTCACCGAGCGCTGACCGCCGCCGGTCAGGCGACGACCCACACCGCCTTCGCCGGTCCGCCCAGCGGCGCGACGCGCAGCCGGCTCTCTCCGCCCAGCGCCAGCGCGTCGCCCGCCCGCAACAGCCGCCCGCCGGCCGACACGCGCCCCCGCGCGACATAGAGCGCCGCCTCCCGGCCCGCCGGCCGGCGCAGCGTCACGGCCCCGAGCAGCCGCAACGGGCGGACATGCGCGCCGAGGTCGGGGTCGGCGATCAGGTTCAGGTTGGCGGCGACGGCGCCCAGCGGCGTCCCGCGCGGGGCTGGCGCGCCGGGGAAGGCGCAGGGCCGCAGCGCCGCGGCCACGCGCGCCCCTTCCGGCGAGCCCTCCGGCCAGACCAGCCGCAACCCCGGCCCCTCGACCACCGTCAGCACACGCAGCCAGCCGCCCCAGTCGGAGAAGTCCGCAGGGCCGGTCATCCGCGCGAGGCTGAGGCTCCAGGCGGGCGCCCCGTCGGGCCGGGTCCGCGCGCTGGCGGCGATCGCGGCGGTGACGCCGAGGCCGTTGCGCCAGGGCTCGGGCCGGTGCTGTCGCGGCGTGATGCGGCGCGCCATGGGCTTCCTCTCGACCGGGGTTTCGCCCACGGTCTACGCCTCGACAGCCCCTCGCGCCATGCTCCGGAGGCCCGCCCATGACCGTGATCCGCGCCGCCCGCGCCCTGCTGCCCGGGGGCTGGGCGGACGACGTCGCCGTCACGCTCGGCGCCGACGGCCGCATCGCGCGCGTCGAGACCGGCGTGGCGGGAGCGCCGCCCGTCGCGCTGGCGCCGGCGCTGTGCAACCTGCACTCCCACAGTTTCCAGCGCGCCATGGCCGGGCTGACCGAGGCGCGCGGCCCGGACCCGCGCGACAGTTTCTGGAGCTGGCGCGAGCTGATGTACCGCTTCGCCGCCCGCCTGAGCCCCGAGCAGGTCGAGGCCGTCGCCGAGTGGGCCTTCGTGGAGATGGCCGAGGCCGGCTTCGCCGCCGTCGCCGAGTTCCACTACCTCCACCACGCCCCCGGCGGCGGCGCCTACGCCGACCCCGCGGAGCTGTCGGCGCGCATCATGGCCGCCGCCGTCCGCGCCGGCGTCGGGCTCACGCACCTGCCGGTGCTCTACAGCTTCGGCGGCGCAGGCCGGGCGGCGCCGACGCCCGGTCAGGCGCGCTTCGGCTGCGACCCCGACCGCTTCGCCCGGCTGCTGGAGGCCGCGCGCGCCGCCGGCCGCGCGCTGCCCGCCGACGCTCGGGTGGGCGCCGCCGCCCACTCGTTGCGCGCGGTGGACCCCGAGGGGCTCGCAGCGCTGGTGGCCATGGCCCCGGACGGCCCGCTGCACATCCACGCCGCCGAGCAGCCGAAGGAGGTGGCGGACGTGCAGGCCTGGCTCGGCGCCCGCCCGGTGGACTGGCTGACGGACAACGCGCCCCTTGGCCCCCGTTGGTGCGTGATCCACGCCACCCACATGACCCAGGCCGAGACCGCGCGCCTGGCGCGCAGCGGCGCCGTCGCGGGACTCTGTCCGATCACCGAGGCCAATCTCGGCGACGGGCTGTTCCCCGCCCCCGTATACATGGCCGAGGGCGGGCGCTTCGGCGTCGGCTCCGACAGCAACGTGCGCATCGACGCGGCGGAGGAGCTGCGCACGCTCGACTATGGCCAGCGCCTGCGCGACGGCGTGCGCTGCGCGCTGGCCGAGAGCGGCTCGACCGGCGCGGCGCTCTACGCCGCGGCGCTGGCGGGCGGGGCGCAGGCGCTGGGGCGCGACAGCGGCGCCGTCGAGACGGGGCGCTGGGGGGATCTGATGGCGCTCGATCTGCGCGACGTCGCGCTGGACGGGCTGGAGGGCGACGCGCTGCTCGACGCCTGGGTCTTCGCCGGCGCGCCGCGGCCTCTCGCGGTCTGGTCCGCCGGCCGCGCCGTGGTCAGCGAGGGCCGCCACCCGCGGCGGGAGGCGGCGGCCGCCGCCTTCGTCGCGGCGCGGCGGGCGTTGCTGTCCGCCTAGGCCGGGACGGCGATCATGCGGCCGAGGAACTTGCCGCCGAAGACGTGGATGTGAAGGTGCGGCACCTCCTGGTGCGCGTCCGGCCCGGCGTTGGAGAGGATGCGGTAGCCGTTCCCGCCCGTGTCCTGCGCATGGCCCAGAACCCGCGCGACTTCCGCCACCGCGCGGGCGAAGTCGGCGATCTCCACCTCGCTCGCCTCGGCGGCGAAGTGGTCGAAGTTCACGTAAGGCCCCTTGGGTATCACCAGAACGTGGTTCGGCGCCTGGGGGTTGATGTCGTGGAAGGCGAGGCTGTGGGCGGTCTCGAGGACCTGCTTGCACGGTATCTCCCCGCGCAGGATGCGGGCGAAGACGTTGGTCGCGTCGTAGGCGTAGGCCATGCGGGGATCCTCGGCTGGGCGGTCCGGGGCGCGGTGATGCGGGCGGGCGGAAGGTGCGCGGGCGGCCCGCCGCTGTCAACGCGCGCGAGGTTTACAGCCCTCAGCGGCCGCGGCACGGTGAGGCGGCCCGCCGAGGACCGCCCATGCCCCGCGACACCCTGCTGACCGGCCTGCGCCTCGCCGCCATGACCCCCGGCGGCGCGCCCTGGGGCCTGCTCGACGACGCGGCCGTGCTGATCCGCGACGACCGGATCGCCTGGACGGGCCCCCGCGCCGAGGCCCCCGCCGCGCCGGCGCGCGACCTGGGCGGGCGGCTGGTCACGCCGGCGCTGATCGACTGCCACACCCACCTCGTGTTCGGCGGCGACCGGGCGCGCGAGTTCGAGATGCGGCTGCAGGGTGCGACCTACGAGCAGATCGCCCGCGCCGGCGGCGGCATCCTCTCCACCGTCTCCGCCACCCGCGCCGCGTCGGAGGACGACCTGCTGGCCGCGGCGCTGCCGCGCCTCGACGCGCTGATCGCCGAGGGGGTCGCGACGGTGGAGGTCAAGTCGGGCTACGGCCTCGACGTCGAGACCGAGCTGCGGATGCTGCGCGTGGCCCGCCGCCTCGGTCGCGACCGCGCCGTGACGGTGCGCACGTCCTTCCTCGGCGCCCATGCGGTCCCGCCCGGCATGGACGCCGACGCCTATCTCGACACGGCATGCCTGCCGGCGCTGGAGGCCGCGCAGGCTGAAGGGCTGGTCGACGCGGTGGACGGCTTCTGCGAGGGGATCGCCTTCTCGCCGGCCCAGATCGCGCGGCTGTTCGATCGCGCGGCGACGCTGGGCCTGCCGGTCAAGCTGCACGCCGAGCAGCTCTCCAACCTGAACGGCGCCGCGCTCGCCGCCCGCCATGGCGCGCTGTCGGCGGACCATCTGGAATGGCTCGACGAGGCGGGCGTCGCCGCCATGGCCGCGGCGGGCACGGTCGCGGTGCTGCTGCCGGGCGCGTTCTACTTCCTGCGCGAGACGAGGCTCCCGCCCGTCGCGGCGCTGCGGGCGGCGGGCGTCGCGATCGCCGTCGCCACCGACTGCAACCCGGGCTCCTCGCCGCTGACCTCGCCGCTGCTGGCGATGAACATGGCCTGCACCCTGTTCCGCCTGACGCCCGAGGAGGCGCTGGCGGGCGTCACCCGGCACGCGGCGCGCGCGCTGGGTCTGGCCGAGCGCGGCGTCGTCGCGCCCGGAATGCGCGCCGACCTGGCGGTGTGGGACGTGACGCATCCTGCGGAGCTGGCCTACCGCATCGGCTTCAACCCGCTGCACGCGCGCATCGTCGGAGGCGACGCATGATCCTGACCCCCGGGGCCGCGACGCTCGACCAGCTCGCCGCGGTCTGGTTCGACGAGGCGCCCGTCGCGCTCGACCCCGCCGCCCGGCCCGGCGTCGAGGCGGCGGCGGCGGCGGTGGCGCGGGCGGCGGCGGGAGGGGCGGCCGTCTACGGGGTGAACACCGGCTTCGGAAAGCTCGCCAGCGTGCGCATCGCCCCGGCCGACACGGCGACGCTGCAGCGCAACCTCATCCGCTCGCACTGCGCCGGCGTCGGGCCCGCGGTCCCGCGTCCCGTCGTGCGGCTCATGATGGCGCTGAAGCTGCTCTCGCTCGGCCGCGGGGCCTCGGGCGTCCGGTGGCGGGCGGTGGCGCTGTTGCAGGACATGCTAGCCCGCGGCGTGACGCCCGTGGTCCCCGCGCAGGGCTCGGTCGGCGCCTCGGGCGACCTCGCGCCGCTCGCCCACATGACCGCGGTGCTGATGGGCGAGGGCGCGGCAGAGGTGGCGGGCCGCGTCCTGCCCGGCGCGGCGGCGCTGGCCGAGGCGGGGCTGGCGCCGATCGAGCTGGGGCCGAAGGAGGGACTGGGCTTCATCAACGGCACCCAGTTCAGCACCGCCTTCGCGCTGGCGGGGCTGTTCGAGGGCTGGCGCGTCGCGCAGGCGGCGCTCGTCGTCTCGGCGCTCTCCACCGACGCCGTCATGGGCTCCGACGCGCCGTTGCGCCCGGAGATCCACGCCCTGCGCGGCCACCGCGGCCAGATCGAGGCGGCGGGATACATGCGCGCGCTGCTGGCGGGCTCGGCGATCCGCGAGAGCCACCGCGAGGGCGACGCGCGCGTTCAGGACCCCTACTGCATCCGCTGCCAGCCGCAGGTGACCGGCGCCGCGATGGACCTGATGCGCCAGGCCGGCGAGACGCTGCGCGTCGAGGCCAACGCCGCCACCGACAACCCTCTGGTGATCGGCGACGACATCGTGTCGGGCGGCAACTTCCACGCCGAGCCGGTCGCCTTCGCCGCCGACATGATCGCGCTGGCGGTCGCCGAGATCGGCGCCATCAGCCAGCGCCGCGTCGCGCTCATGGTGGACCCGGCGCTGAACCACGACCTGCCGCCCTTCCTGACGCCGGCGCCGGGGCTGAACTCGGGCCTGATGATCGCCGAGGTCACCTCCGCCGCGCTGATGAGCGAGAACAAGCAGCGCGCCAATCCCTGCTCCACCGACAGCACGCCGACCTCGGCCAATCAGGAGGACCATGTCAGCATGGCCGCCCACGGCGCGCGGCGGCTCATGGAGATGACCGCCAACGCCGCGCGCATCGTCGCCATCGAGGCGCTGTGCGCCGCGGCGGGCGTGGAGTTCCGCGCCCCGCTGGCCACCTCCGCGCCCCTGCGCGCCGCGCTGGCCCGCCTCCGCGCCGACGTGGCCCCGCTGGCGGACGACCGGGCGCTCGGCGGCGACATCGAGGCGGCGGCGGCGCTGGTGCGCTCGGGCGCCCTGGTCCGGGCCGCGGGCGTTGCGGCCACGACGCTCGCGTGATCGCGCCGTTTTGCGCTTGGCGGCCTGCAACCGCCGCGCGTAGGCTCGCGCGGCCGGCGGGGGGTCGGCGTCGCGGGAGGGGACCATGGCCAAGGCGTCCGATCTGTTCGTGGAGGCGCTGGAGCGCGAGGGCGTGCTGCATGTCTTCGGCGTGCCCGGCGAGGAGAACCTCGACTTTCTCGACAGCCTGTCGCGCTCGACGAAGATCCGGCTGATCCTGACGCGCCATGAGCAGGCGGCGGGCTTCATGGCCGCCACCTACGGCCGCTTCACCGGCAAGACCGGCGTGTGCCTGTCCACCCTCGGCCCCGGCGCCACGAACTTCACCACCGCCGCGGCCTACGCCACGCTCGGCGGCATGCCGATGATGATGATCACCGGGCAGAAGCCGGTGAAGAAGTCCAAGCAGGGTCGCTTCCAGATCCTCGACGTGGTCGAGATGATGAAGCCGATCACCAAGTACGCGCACCAGATCGTCTCGGCCGACAACATCCCCTCCCGCGTCCGCGAGGCGATCCGGCTGGCGGAGGAGGAGAAGCCCGGCGCCGTTCACCTCGAATTCCCCGAGGACATCGCCGAGGAGAAGACCGACCAGCGCCCCATCCCGCCCTCCACCGCCCGCCGTCCCGTGGCGGAGGAGAAGGCCATCGCGGCCGCCGTCGAGCTGCTGCGCAACGCGAAGTCGCCGCTGCTGGTGATCGGCGCAGGCGGCAACCGCAAGATGACATCGAAAATGCTGACGAAGCTGGTCGAGAAGTTCGGCATCCCCTTCGTCACCACCCAGCTCGGCAAGGGGGTGGTGGACGAGACGCATCCGCTGTTCATGGGTTGCGCGGCCCTGTCCGCCGGCGACTTCGTCCACCGCGCCATCGAGGCGGCGGACGTGATCCTGAACGTCGGCCACGACGTGATCGAGAAGCCGCCTTTCTTCATGCGCCCCGCGGTCGAACTCATCGAACCCGCCGGCGCCGGGGTGGACCCGGTGATGGCGCGCAAGGGCGCGCAGGTCATCCACGTCAGCTTCCGTTCGGCGGAGGTGGACCCGGTCTACTTCCCTCAGCTCGAGGTGATCGGCGACATCGCCAACGCCATCTGGCAGATCAAGAACGGCCTCAGCGACCACAAGGACCTGAACTGGGACTTCTCGCGCATGATGGCGGTGAAGGCGGCCCACGACGCCAGCCTCGCCGAAGGGCGCGACGACGACCGTTTCCCGATCTATCCGCAGCGCGCGGTGGCCGACATCCGCGCGGTGATGCCGCCGGAGGGGATCGTCTGCCTCGACAACGGCGTCTACAAGATCTGGTTCGCGCGCAACTATCCGGCCCGCCATCCCAACACCGTCCTGCTCGACAACGCGCTGGCGACCATGGGCGCGGGTCTGCCCTCCGCGATGGCGGCGCGGCTGGTGCACCCGAACCGGCCGATCCTGGCGGTCTGCGGCGACGGCGGCTTCATGATGAACAGTCAGGAGCTGGAGACGGCGGTGCGGCTGAAGCTGAACGTCACCGTGCTGATCCTGAACGACAATTCATACGGCATGATCCGCTGGAAACAGGCCAACATGGGATTTCAGGATTGGGGCCTGACCTACGGCAACCCCGATTTCGTGAAATACGCCGAGAGCTACGGCGCCCACGGCCATCGCATCGACAGCGCCGCCGCGCTGAAGCCGACGCTGGAGAAGTGCCTGTCCACGCCCGGCGTCCACCTGATCGACTGCGCCGTGGACTACAGCGAGAACGACGAGATCCTGAACAAGCGGATCAAGAAGGAGAGCGCGGCGGTCTGACCGCGCGGCAGCCTTCACAGAACCGTCGCGCACAGGGATTAACTGGGTGGGCGACGCATCCTGCCCCAGAAGCGGAGAACCCGAATGTCCATCGTCTCGAGCCGTCTGAGCCGCCGCGCCCTGCTCGGTGCCGGCGCCGCCTCGCTGGCCGTCGCCAGCCCCTGGGTCGCGCGCCGCGCCGACGCGCAGGCCACCTCCGGCACGGTCAACGTGTTCGCCTGGGCCGGCTACATCTCCGACGAGATGCTCGCCGCCTTCGAGCGCGAGACCGGCATTCGGCCGGTCTACACGCCCTACGGCACCAACGACGAGTTGCTGAACCAGCTTCGCGCGTCGGGCGGCTCGGGCTTCGACGTGATCTGGCCCTCGGTGGACCGCGTGCCGAACTATGTCGAGTTCGGGCTGGTGCAGCCGATCGACGAGAGCAAGGTCCATGTCGATCGCGTCATCCCCTCCGCATGGACCGGGTCGGAGACGCTGGGCGCGGTCGTGGGCGGCGCGCGCTATCAGGTGCCGACCGACTGGGGCACCGAGGCGCTGAGCTTCGACCGCGACGCCAACCCGCTGGAGTTTGGGACCGCCTCCTACGCCGACATCTGGAAGGAGGGCATGGAGGGCCGCGCCACCGTCCGCGGCCATTCCGGCCTGATCGGTCTCGGCCTCTGGATGGAGAGCGAGGGGATGCTGCCGCATCCGCTGCGCGCGATGTACGCCGACGAGGCCATGGCGCGCGCCAACCTCGACGCCATCGTGGCCGAGGCGGTGAAGCGCAAGGCCAACATCGCGCAGTTCTGGTCGAACGAGAACGAGGCGCAGGGCGCCTTCCGCGTCAACGGCGCCACCATCGGCCAGACCTGGGACAGCACCGCCGCCGGCCTCGCCCGCGAGGGGCTGCCGATCGGCTACGTCGCGCCGAAGGAAGGCGCGCTGGCGTGGATGGAGGGCGTCTGCATCCCCACCGGCGCGGCGAACGTCGACCAGGCCTACGCCTTCATCAACTGGATGCTGACGCCCGAGGCGGGCGCCATGTACGCCAACCACACGTCGATCAACTCCACCGCCGTCGGCGCCGACGCCCTGCTGTCGGACGAGGCCAAGGCCTTCTTCGCCGCCGCCTATCCGGGCGACGCGCTGGCCAATCTGTGGTGGTGGCCGATCCAGGAGGCGTGGTACGTCGCCATCCGCAACGAGGCGCAGGACCGCTTCCTGTCGGCCTGAGACCCTCACCCCGACCCTCTCCCGCACGGCGGGAGAGGGGACGCGGCATTGACGCCTGCGTCAGGTCCTGATTAGCGGCGCCTTCCCCGCCCTTCGCGCCCCCTCTCCCGCCAGCGGGTGAGGGTCATTCTTTGGGCCAGGGAGAATCCATGTCCCACTCCGTCGAACTCGACCGCGTCGGCATGACCTTCGGCCCCACGCGCGCGGTGGGCGACGTCAGCCTCACGGTCGCCGGCGGCGAGTTCTTCTCGATCCTCGGCCCATCGGGCTGCGGCAAAACCACGATCCTGCGCATGGTGGCGGGCTTTCTCGAACCGACCGAGGGCCGCGTGCTGATAGGCGGGCGCGACATGAAGGGGCTGGGGCCGAACCAGCGGCCGACCGCGATGATCTTCCAGTCGCTGGCGCTGTTTCCTCTGATGCCGGTCTGGGAGAACATCGCCTTCGGGCTGGAGGCGCGCGGTGCGCCGCGGACGCAGCGGCGCAAGCGGGCGGAGGAGTTGCTGTCGCTGATCGCGCTGGAGGGCTACGGCGACCGGCTGCCCTCCGAGCTGTCGGGCGGCCAGCGCCAGCGCGTCGCCATCGCCCGGGCGCTCGCGGTGGAGCCCGGGGTGCTGCTGCTCGACGAGCCGCTGTCGGCGCTGGACCTGAAGCTGCGCCAGCACATGCGCGCGGAGTTGCGCGGCTTGCAGAAGCGCACCGGCGTGACCTTCGTCTACATCACCCACGACCAGTCCGAGGCGCTAGCGATGTCGGACCGGGTCGCGGTGATGAGCAACGGCGTGCTGCAGCAGGTGGGCCGCCCGCGTGCGCTCTACGACGACCCCGCCACCCCCTTCGTCGCGCGTTTCGTCGGCGAGACCAACGCCTTCTCCGGCCGCGTGACGCTGGTGGCCGACGGGCTCGCGGCGGTGCAGACGGCGCAGGGCCCGCTGCGCGGCCGCGCCGGGCCAGGCCTGCGCGAAGGCGCGGCGGCGACGCTCTACGTCCGGCCCGAGGCGCTGCGGGCGACCGACGAGAATGCGCTGGCGGCGGTGGTGGAGCGGGTGGACTTCGAGGGCGCCTTCGCGCTCGTGCACGCCCGCCTGCCCGACGGCGCGACGCTGGTGGCCTCGGCCGCCGGAAAGGACCGCGACGTCGTTTCGGGCGAGGCGGCGCGGGTCGGCTTCGCGGCGCGCGAGGCGGTGGTGCTGGCCGATGGGTGAGCTGTCGCGCCGTTTCGGACCGGGGCTCGCCACGCTGTTCGCGGGGCTTACCCTGCTGTGGCTTGCGGCGCTGGTGCTGGCGCCGAACCTCATGATGATCGACTTCGCGTTCCGCCCGAACCTGCCGCCGGCCGACATCGGCGGCCCGCGCGACGTCTATTCCGCCGACAACTTCCGCTACCTCGCGGGCGAGCGGGTGCACCGCGGCATCTTCTTCAAGACCGTCTGGGCCAGCGCGGCGGTGGCCTTCGTGACGCTGATCGTCTGCTATCCGCTGGCGTGGTGGCTGGCCCAGCGCGCGACGGTCAACCAGGCGGCGCTGGCGCTGGTGGCGCTGACCATCCCGTTCTGGATCAACGAGGTGCTGCGTACGCTGGCGTGGTTCATTCTGCTGGCCTATCGCGGCCCGCTGAACGAGGTGCTCATGGGGCTCGGCGTGCTGTCGCAGCCCGTCCGCTGGCAGGGCGACGGCGGCGTGCTGGCCGGCATGGTCTACGCCTACATCCTGTTCATGCTGT
>DAINOD010000051.1:0-21515 GCA_036735545.1 Rubrimonas sp.
GCGGTCCTTGAAGTGCTTGTAGGGCGCGGCGGTGCTGACGCCCGCCTGACGCGCGGCCTCCGCCACCGAGAAGCCGTCGGGGCCGTGCGCCTCCACCAGCACGGTGGCGGAGGCGATCAGTTGCGCGCGCAGGTCGCCGTGGTGGTAGGCGGTCTTCGCCGCCGCAGGACCGTCGCGTGTCATCTGGCGCATATCCTCGCTTGACGAAGTAAGAATCTCTAACATAAGTTAGAGCCGATAACTTCGACGCGGTGTAGCCCATGACGCAGGCGGACGGAACATACAAGCGCGCCCTGCGCCGCGCCGCCCGTCTTGGGGTGACGCTCGTCGTGGTCGCCGCCGCCGTCGGCCTCGCGATGCTCGGGCGTCTGGCGCTCGCCGAGCGTTCCGCGAGGGTGGAGACGCCGGCGCCCGTCGCCCCTCAGGTCGTGACGGCGGCGCGGTTCGCCCTCACCGACGGCTATGGGGTGGAGCGCGTCTTCGCCGGACAGATCGAGCCCGCCCAGCGCACCGCGGCGGGCTTCGAGTTTGGCGGCACCATCGTCGCGCTGTTCGCAGACGAGGGCGACGCGGTCGCAGCGGGCGAGCCGCTCGCGCGTCTCGACACGCGCCTGCTGGAAGCGGAGCGCGATCGGCTGACGGCCGAGCGCGACGCCGCCTCGGCGCAGGCCGAGCTCGCCGCACGGACCACGGATCGGCAGACAGCCCTGCAGGGGCGCGGCTTCGCGTCGAGCCAGGCGCTGGACGCCGCGTCGCTCGGGGCGGTGGCGTTGACCGCCAGGATCGCCGAGATCGACGCCGGTCTCAGGGCGGTGGCGATCCGGATCGAGAAGGCGACGCTGACAGCGCCCTTCGCAGGACGCGTTTCAGGCAGGCATCTCGACCTCGGGGCCAGCGTGGAGCCGGGGCGACCCGTTCTGTCGCTCGTCGAGACGGCCGGCGCGCAGTTCAGGGTCGGGCTCTCGCCCGACGCGCTGCGGGCCATCCCCGAGGACGGCGTGGTCGCGATAGAGATCGACGGCGTCCCGTCGCAGGGCCGGCTGCGCGCCGCGCTGCCTGATCTGGACGCGGCGACCCGCGCCCGCACGGCGGTGTTCGCCCTCGATGTCGCGACGCCGCCGGCGTGGCGCAGCGTCGGCGTGCTTCGGCTGACGGAAGTCGTCTCCGCGCGCGGCGCCTGGGTGCCCGTCTCGGCGCTGGAGGCGGGACCGCGGGGTCTCTGGCGCATCCTCACCGTCGTCGAGCACGAAGGGCGCACGGTGGTCGCGACCGAATCGGTGGAGATCCTGCACGCCGAGGCCGAGCGCGCTTTCGTGCGCGGAACCGTCCCCGACGGCGCATTCTTCATCGTCGACGGCGCGCATCGCGTCGTCCCGGGGCAGCAGGTCCGGGTCGCGGAGCCGGGCGCGTGATCGCGACGCTGACCTTCCGCGAGCCGAGGCTCGCGGCGCTGGCGCTGCTCGTGATCGTCTCGGCGGGGTCGTCGGCGCTGCTCGCGCTCGGCCGGCAGGAGGATCCAACCATCACCAACCTCTTCGCCGCGGTGACCACGCCGTTCCCCGGCGCGGACGCCGCCCGTGTCGAGGCGCTGGTGACCGTGCCCATCGAGACGGCGCTGCGCGAGATCCCCGAGATCGACACGGTGGAGTCGGCGTCCGCTTCGGGCGTCTCCATCGTGCAGATCGACCTCGTCGAGACCATCGCGCCGGACCGCATCGAAGGGATCTGGGCGGAGGTGCGCGACGCGCTCGCCGAGCTCCGCCCGGACTTTCCGCCCGGCGTGCAGCCGCCGGAGCTGGAGGCCGACGGCGCCGGGGCCTACGGCGCCATCGTCAGCCTGAGCGCCGCGAGCGACGACGCGCCCGCCGGGATCGTGCTGCGCCATGCGCGCGAACTGGCCGACCGCCTGCGCGGCGTGCCGGGCACGTCTGTCGTCGATGTGTTCGGCGCGCCCGAGGAGGAGGTGCTGGTCACGCTGGATCCACGGCGGGCGGCGGCGATCGGCCTGACGGCCGACGCGGTGTCGGATGCGATCCGCGACGCCGACAGCAAGGGCCAGGCGGGCAAGCTGCGCGGCGACGGCGCGGAGATGATCCTCAGCGTGGCCGGCGAGATCGCCGCCGCCGACCGCGTGCGCGCGATCATCCTGCGCGAGGGGCCCGAGGGCGGGTCGGTCCGCGTCGCCGACGTCGCGACGGTCGCACGCGGCGTCCGCGCGCCGGCCGCCGAGGCCGCGCTGCACGACGGCCGGCCGGCGATCCTCGTGGCGGCCAAACTGGAGACGGGCCTGCAGGTCGATGTCTGGATGGGCCGCATCGACGTCGCGCTCGACGCCTTCCGCGCCGACGCCCCCGACGGGCTGTCCACGACGCTGATCTTCGACCAGAGCCGCTACACCGCCGAGCGACTGCGCGACGTGGGCGCCAACATGGCGCTCGGCGTCGCCTTGGTGGTGGGCGTGCTGCTGCTGACCTTGGGCCTGCGCGCGGCTACGATCGTTGCGCTGATCCTGCCCGTGGTCACCCTAGCGTCGCTGGCGACGATGAACCTGATCGGGCTGGCCATCCACCAGATGTCGGTGACGGGCCTGATCGTCGCGCTGGGGCTGCTGGTGGACGCCGGGATCGTCATGACCGACGAGATCGGCCAGCGCGTCCGGGCCGGCGTCGCCCGGGTGGTGGCGGTGGGCGCCGCCGTGCGGCGGCTGTTCATGCCGCTGATGGCCTCGACCGTCACCACGGCGCTGTCGTTCATGCCGATGGCGCTGCTGCCGGGGCCCGCGGGCGACTTCGTCGGGTCGATCGCCATCGCCGTCATCGTGATGCTGTCGTGGTCCTTCGTGGTCGCGGTGACGCTGACGCCCGCGCTGGCGGGCTGGGCGATGCCAGCGGCGGCGGGCGGGGGAATGCTCGGCGACGGCCTGCGGCTGCCGCGGCTGGCGCGCGCCTTCCGCGCCTCGCTGCTGGCGGCGCTGGCCAATCCCGTGCGCGCCGTCGCGCTGTCGCTGGTCCTGCCGGTCCTCGGCTTCGCGTCGCTGCCGCTGCTGACGCCGCAATTCTTCCCCGGCGTCGACCGCGACCAGTTCACGCTGGAGATCGACCTGCGCGTCGGCGCGCCGCTGTCCGCCACCCGCGCCGTCGTGGAGCGGCTCGACGCCGCGCTGCGCGACGCGCCGGAGGTGGCGTCGGTGGCGTGGGTGCTGGGGCGTTCGGCGCCGGCCTTCTACTACAACATCGTCGGCGGCCGGCGCGACGCGCCGCGCCATGCCCAGGCGCTGGTCACGACCGCGTCGCCCGCGGCGACCGAGACGCTGATCCGCCGGCTGGAGCGCGACGCGGGCGCGCTCGCGCCGGAAGCGCAGGTTCTGGTGCGGGGGCTGGTGCAGGGACCGCCGGTCGCCGCGCCGGTCGAGTTGCGGTTGGTCGGCCCGGACGTCGCGACGCTGCGGACGCTCGGCGCGGAGGTGCGCCGTCTCGCTGCGGCGGCGCCCAGCGTCGTCGTGGCGCGCGAGACGACGACGCCCGGCGGGGCGGAGGTTCGCGTCGCGCTCGACGAGGCGGCGGCGCGCGCGCTGGGCCTGACGCCGGGCGCGGTGGCGCGGCAACTCGAAGCCAGCCTCGAGGGCGTCACCGGCGGGTCGCTGATCGAGGGGACCGAGGAGCTGCCCGTGCGCGTGCGCCTCGGCGACGCCGTGCGCGGCGACCTGCAGGCGATCGCCGACCTGCCGCTGATCCCGGCCGACGCGGCCCGGATCGCGGCGGAAGGCGGCTTCGCGGCCACGCCGCTTTCGGCGATCGCGCGGGTCGGCCTCGCCCCCGCCGCCCCGGTCATCACCCGCCGCAACGGCGAGCGCGCCAACGCCGTGCAGGCGTTCCCGCTGCGCGACGTGCTGCCGGAGGCCGCGCTGGCGGAGGTCCGCGCGGCGCTGGATGCGGGCGGCTTCGCCCCGCCGCGCGGCTACAGGCTGGAGATCGGCGGCGACAGCGACGCGCGCGCCAGCACGCTGGGCAATCTGCTGGCCTCGCTGGGCATCATCGTCACCCTGTCCATCGCCGCCATCGTGGTCACGTTCCGCTCATTCCGGCTGTCGGGAGTCGCGCTCGTCGTCAGCGCGCTGTCGGCGGGCCTCAGCCTGCTGGCGCTCGCGGTGTTCGACTACCCCTTCGGCGTCAACGCCATCATCGGCGTGATCGGCTCCATCGGCGTGTCGATCAACGCCGCGATCATCATCCTGACCGGCCTGCAGGAGGACCCCGCCGCGCGCGGCGGCGACCGCGCGGCCATGGCCGACGTGGTGATGGGGTCGAGCCGCCACATCGTCAGCACCACCGTCACCACCTTCGGCGGCTTCCTGCCGCTGATCGTGGCGGGCGGCGGCTTCTGGCCCCCTTTCGCCATGGCGGTCGCAGGCGGCGTGCTCCTGTCGACGGCGATCTCGTTCTACGCCACGCCGCCGCTGTTCGCGCTGGTCTATGCGCAGCGGCGGCCAGCGCCGGTTCAGGCGGCCGCGCCGCGACCGCTTGCGATGGCGGCGGCCGAGTGAGCCCGTCGCGCGCGCCGCCCTGACGGCTCCCGCCAGTCTCTTCCCCCACGAAGCCGGACCATTCCGACGCGCCCTTCGGCGTGGCGCGAGAGGTCTGCGCCCTCACAAGAATGGATCGCCGCCGATGACTGTTTCGCTGAACGCCGCGCAGACCGCGACCGGCCCACGGGCGCCGGCCGCGGCCGCCCGCCCCGTCCATGTGTCGATCACCGGCCTGTCCCTGAAGCGGCCCTGGCATGCGCCGGGCTTCTGGTTGCACGCCGTCGCCGCCATGGCGCAGGCGCGGCGCGCTCCGGGCTGCCTGTCCGCCGACGCGCGCACCGTCGAGGGCGTGCATCACACCCTGTCGGTCTGGACCGACCGGGCGGCCATGCTCGCCTATCTGCGCGTCGGCGCCCATGCCCGCGCCATGCGGCTGTTCCCGGTCATCGCCACGGGGCGCACCGTGGGTTTCACCGCGACGCAGGCGCCCGACTGGCCGCAGGCGGTCGCGATCTGGAGGGCGCAGTCATGCGCGGTCTGACGCGCGCGGCGCTCGCATCCGCGGCGTTTCTGGCGGCGGGATGCGGCGCGCTGGCGCCCCTGCCGCGACCGACCAGCGTGGCGGAGCGTCTCGCGGTCTTCCCCACCGACGACCTGCCGCTTTCGGCGCCCGTCACGATCCGCTGGGACGACCACCAGATCCCGTTCATCGAGGCGGACGCCGACGGCGACGCCGCGTTCGCGCTTGGTCTCGTCCACGCCCATTTGCGGCTGGGGCAGATGGCGGTGGTGCGGCGCATCGTGCAGGGGCGGCTGTCGGAGTCCGCAGGCCCCTTCACCATCGACCTCGACCACGCGATCCGCACGCTGGACTTCTATCGTGGCGGCGACGCGATCCTCGAGGGGATGCCGGCGGAGACCCGCGCGTGGATGGACCGCTACGTAGCCGGGGTGAACCACTACGCGGCGGGCGTCCGACCGGGGGCCTTGCCGCATGAGTTCGCCGTCCTCGCCATCGACTGGGAGCCGTGGACCGCCCGCGACAGCATCGCGCTCGGGCGGGCCGCAGGCGTGGATCTCAACTGGGAGTTCCTGATCGCGCTGCTGTCGATCCCGGACACGGCGACGCGGGAGCGGCTGGCGAGGCGGGTGCTGGAGAGCGACGCGGGGGGCCTCGGCGCGCTGGCCCCGGCGATGGGCGCAAGCGGCGACCGCCCGGCGCTGGCCCTGTTCGCCCGCCTGGCGGGCGCGGCCGGGCGCAGCGGCTCCAACAGCGTCGTCGTCTCGGGCGCGCGCAGCGCCTCGGGCGCGGCGCTGATCGCCAACGACCCGCATCTGGCCTTCGTCTTTCCCAACGCCTGGCTGATCGCGGGCCTGCGCTCGCCGTCCTACGCCATGGTCGGCATGATGGTGCCGGGCACGCCGGTGTTCGGTTTCGGGCGAACCGAGCATGTCGCCTGGGGCGGGACCAACCTGCGCGCGCGCTCCAGCCAGTTCGTGGACGTGAGCGCGCTGCCGCCCGACGCCATCACGAGCATCCGCCACCGCATCGCGGTGCGCCTGTGGCCGGATGTCGAGCGCGTCTCGCGCCTGACCGCCTACGGGCCGATCCTGTCCGACCTCGATCTGCTGGCGGGCGCGAAGGGAACCTTCGCGGTGCGCTGGACTGGGCACGACGCGACGGACGAGACCACGGCGCTGCTCGGCGCGATGGCGGCGCGCGACGTGGACGGGTTCCGCGCCGCGGCGGCGGGGTTCGCCTTTCCACCCCAATCCTTTCTCGCCACCGACAGCGCGGGACGCATCGCGAAGGTCATCGCCGCGCGCGTGCCGGCCCGCGACGCGGCGGACGGCTTCGACGTGCTCGCCTCGCCGGAGCGATCCGACCGGGACTGGGCGCGCGTCTGGACGGGCGCGGACCTGCCCGCTCTGGTCGATCCGCCGGCGGGCTTCATCGCGTCGGCCAACGATCGCCCCGCGCCGGACGGCGACCGACCCTTCGGCGGCGCCTTCCCGCAGGACGAGCGCATCCGTCGCCTAGACGCGCTGCTCGGCGCCATGGACCGCCCCTCGCTCGATGATCTGGCGCAGCTCCAGCTGGACGTGACCTCGCCGGTCGCGCTCGCCCTCGTCGCGGCGCTGCGCGACGACCTCGCCGCGCTGCCCGCTGCGGGTCGGGGCGAGCGGGCGGCGCGCGCCGCGCTGCTGGGTTGGGACGGTGCCTATCGAGCCGACGCGGCGGCTCCGGCGATCTTCGAGACCTTCGTGGCGACCCTGGCCCCCGAAGTCCAGCGCGCGCTGGGTCGCGAGGGGGAGGACGCGACGCACGAGCGCTTCGGTCGGCTGATCCCGTTCCTGACCGAGGACGCGGCGCTGCTGCATCCCGATGACCGCCGGGCCGCGTTGACGACGGCGCTCTCGGCGGCAGGCCGTGCGGCCGAGGCTGGCGCGCTGTGGGGCGATCTGCACCGCCTGCGCATCGGTCATGTTCTGGCGGCGGCGCCCGTGCTGGGGCGGCGCTATGAACTGGAAACCGTCGCCGTCTCGGGCGGCCGTGAGACGGTGTTCAAGACCGCACACCCCACGACCGACGCGCCACACCTGACGATGTTCGGCGCGCAGGCGCGGCATCTGTCGGACATGGCCGACCCCGACGAGAACCGCTTCGTCCTGCTCGGCGGTCAGGACGGCTGGATCGGCAGCGCGACCTTCGCCGATCAGGCGGCGCCGTTCCTGCAAGGGCGGGCGATCCGCGTGCCGCTGACCCCCGGCGCCGTGAGGCTGGCGTTCCCCGTCGTCATGGCGCTCACGCCGAAGGCGCGATGACCGCCGTGCCCCCGGGCCGGCTCGCCGGATGCGGCGAACCGCCTGCTCATGGGCGGGCGCGGACGCCGTCCTTCTGGGGTGGGACTCTCCCCTCCCCGCGTTCGACGCCGCGCCCGATCTGCGGGTCATCCGGTTCGCAGCATCGGGAATAGGCGGCTATGTGGACGTCGCGGCCGCGGAGCCGCGCGGCGTCCGCGCCGTCGCGGGCTGTGGCGACGTCACGGTCGGGGCGCACGCGCTCGCGTCGACCCTCGCCGTGCTGCGCCATGTCCCGCAGGGGCACGGGGCTTGTCTCCGGGTCGCGCGGCGAATGCTGGCGATGGCGTTCGTTCCGCCGACCGTCCGCGCACCCTCCGCCCCGATCCGTGGAGCGGGCAGGCCGGCGGTCGGGCGCGCTGGCGTCACCGCGCAGGCAGCAGGCGGTCCACGAGCGCCGTCCAGTAGGCGACGCCGAGCGGGATCGCCGCGTCGTTGAAGTCGTAGTCCGGATAATGGACCATCGCGTTCCGGCGTCCCGGCTGGTCCGTGCCCATCCAGATGTAGTTTCCGGGGCGCTCGTTCAGCATGAAGGAGAAATCCTCGCCGGCCATGCACGGATCGAGCGCCCTTTGCACGCAGGCCTCGCCGACCAGCGCCGCGGCGACGGCCGCCGCGATCTCCGTCTCGGCCGAGTGGTTGATCGTGGGCGGATAGTTCCTGCGATAGTCGATCGCCGCCGTCGCCCCGAAGCCCGCGGCGATCCCGTCGGCGAGCCTGCGGATGCGCGCCTCGGCCAGTTCGCGGGTCGCCGGATCAAAGTAGCGGACCGAGCCGCCGATGACGGCCTCGGCAGGCATCACGACATAGGCGTCCGAGCCCCTGAACATGGACACGCCGATGGTCGCCGTCTCGTGCGGCGAGATGCTGCGCCCGGGCACGGACTGGATCGCGGTCACCAGATGCGCGGCCGCCAGCACCGTGTCGACGCCCGTGTGCGGCATGCCCGCATGGGCGCCCTGACCGCGGATGGCGATGTCGAAATAGTCGATGCCCGCCATGATGGGCCCTGCGAGCGCCCCGAACCTGCCGAGCGGCATCCCCGGCCAGTTGTGCAGGCCCCAGACCGTCTGGCAGTCCACACGGTCGAACAGCCCTTCGCGCACCATGACGCCGCCGCCGCCCCCGCCTTCCTCCGCCGGCTGGAAGATGACCGCGACGGAGCCCGCGAAATCGCGCGTCTCGGCCAGGATCTTCGCCGCCCCCAGCAGCATCGCGGTATGTCCGTCATGACCGCAGGCGTGCATCCGGCCGGGATGCGCGGACTTCCAGGCGACGTCGCCCTGCTCCTGCATCGGCAGGGCGTCCATGTCCGCCCGCAGGCCGATCATCGGGCCGTCCTGCGCCCCGCGGATGACGCCGACGACGCCGGTGGTCGCGAGACCCGTCATCACGGCGTCGACCCCGAACTCCCGCAGTTTCCGCTCGACGATCGCCGCCGTGCGCTTCTCCTCGAAGCCGATCTCCGGGTGCCTGTGCAGATCGCGCCGCCACGACGTGATCTCGTCGTGGAGATCGGCGATCCGGTTGTGATGGCGGGACTTCAGCGCCGGTTCGCTCATGATCGGTCCCCTCTGCCGGGCAAGCCTAGCGAAAGACACCAGCCACGAAAACAGCCCGTGGACGGTCCGCGGCGACATCGGGCGGCTCGGCGGGGAAACGGGGAGACGGGGCGCGCATGCGCAAGTCCGCCCGCGCTGGATCGCCATCGCGCCGACCCAACGGCCCTGAGGCGCCGAGCGCTGCTGTCGGCTGGAAAACCCCTCACCCCTTGGCAATGACATGGTCGCGGAGGGAGGCGCAGTCACCGTAGCGATGGCCGGGCGTCCGCGACCGACGGGACCTCGATCGGGTTTGGCCGGGCGAAGTGGCAGGCGGCGTGCTGGCCCGGCGCCACTTCCAGAATCGGCGGCCGTTCGCGACGGCAGACCTCTTGCGCGATGGGACAGCGGCTGTGGAAGGCGCAGCCTGGCGGCACGTCGGTCGGGCTCGGCACGTCGCCCTCGAGGATGATGCGCCGCGCCGGCTGGTCCACCTCGGGCTCGGGCGCCGCCGACAGCAGCGCCTGGGTGTAGGGGTGACAGGGCGCCTCGTAGACCGCGCGCTTGGGCCCGATCTCGACGATGCGCCCGAGATACATCACCGCCACCCGGTCGGCGATATGGCGCACGACGGCGAGGTCGTGGGCGATGAAAAGGTAGGAGTGCCCCGCGTCCCGCTGGAGATCCTGCATCAGGTTGATGATCTGCGCCTGGATCGAGACGTCGAGCGCCGACACCGGCTCGTCGGCCACGATGAAGGCCGGATCGACGCTGATCGCCCGCGCTATGCCGACGCGCTGGCGCTGGCCGCCCGAGAACTGACGCGGCAGGCGGTCCATGTGCGACGGCGACAGGCCCACCTTCTCCAGCAACTCCGCCACGCGATCGCGACGCGCGCGGCGCGAGCGCATCAGGCCGAACACCTCCAGAGGCTCGCCGACGATCTGCGCGATGGTGCGGCGGGGCGACAGCGAGCCGAACGGATCCTGGAAGATGATCTGCATCCGTTGGCGCATCGCCCGCAGTTCGCCCCCGGACAGGCCCAGCACGTCGCGGCCGTCGAACATGACCCTGCCTTCGCTCGGCTCGATCAGCCTCAGCAGCAGCCTGCCGAGCGTTGACTTGCCGCAGCCGGATTCGCCGACGAGCGCGAGGGTCTCGCCGCGCGCGATGTCGAAGCTCACGCCATCGACCGCGCGCACCGCCTCGGACTCGCCGGAGAGAAAGCCGCCCCGGCCGCCGAAGGTCTTGCCAAGCTCCATCGCCTGCAGCAGCGGGGTCACTGGGCCGCCTCCGCCTCGGTCGCCCTCGCCACCTCGGCGGTCACCCAGCAGGCGGCGGTCTGGGTCGCGCCGAAGCGGAACATCGGCGGCATGGCGGCGGCGCAGCGCGCTTCGGCGTTCTCGCAGCGAGCGCGGAACGGGCAGCCCGTCCGGATCGAGCCGCCGACCGGCACCGTCCCCGGGATCTGGAACAGGCGCTCGCGGTCGTCGCTGCGCCGGGGAACGCTCCGCAACAGCCCGCGCGTGTAGGGGTGGGCCGGCGCGGTGAGGATGCTGCGGATGTCGCCGATCTCCACCACGCGGCCGGCGTACATCACGATGACCCGTTCGCACACGTCGGCGATGACGCCGAGATCGTGGGAGATGAGCAGGATCGCCGTGCCGGTCTCGCGGCGGATCTTCTTCATCAGCTCCAGCACCTGGGCCTGGATGGTCACGTCCAGCGCCGTGGTCGGCTCGTCGGCGATCAGCAGCTTGGGCGAGCAGGCCAGCGCCATCGCGATCATCACCCGCTGGCGCATCCCGCCCGAGAACTGGTGCGGATAGGCGCCGAGGCGGCCCTCCGGGTTCGGGATGCCGACGAGGCGCAGCATCTCTACCGCGCGCGCGCGGCGGCGAGCCCGATCAGGCCAGCCGTGCAGCATCAGCGCCTCGGCGATCTGGTCGCCGATGGTCATCACCGGGTTCAGCGACGACATCGGCTCCTGAAAGATCATCGCGATGTCGCGGCCGCGGATCTCGGGCATGCGGTCCGCCGGCAGGGCCAGCAGGTCGCGCCCGTCGAACTCGATGGTCCCGCTTGCGACGCGGCCCAGACGCTCCGGGATCAGTCGCATCGCCGCCAGCGAGGTGACGGACTTGCCCGACCCGCTCTCGCCGACGAGCCCGACCGCCTCGCCCTGCCCGATGTCGAAGCTCACGCCCTCGACGACCCGGATCGCCGCGGCGCCGCGACCGAATTCGACCGAGACGTCGGCGAGCCGCAGCAACGGGGCGCTCACGAGCCGCGCTCCGGGTCGAGCACGTCGCGCAGCGCGTCGCCGATCAGGTTGAACGACAGGACCACGAAGGTGATGAGCAGCCCGGCGCCGATGATCGGCCAGGGCGAGCCGAACAGGTTGTTCAGGCCGTCGCGAATGATGTTGCCCCACGAAGGGTTCGGCGGCTGGGTGCCGATGCCGAGGAAGCTCAGGCTCGCCTCGAGCCGGATCGCCGAGGCCACCCAGAGCGTCACGAGCACGACGATGGGCGCTGCGATGTTGGGCACGACATGCCGCACGATGAGCAGCGGCGTGCGCACCCCGATCGCGCGCGCGGCCTCGATGTAGGGCTCCTGCTTCACCGAAAGCGTCGAGGCGCGCGCGACCCGCGCGAAGCCCGGCGTGAAGGCGATGGTCAGCACGGCGACGATGTTCCAGAAGCCTCCGCCCAGCACCGCGGCGATCAGGATCGCCAGCAGCAGCTCGGGGAAGGCGAGGAGCAGGTCGATGACCCGGCTGATGACCCGGTCGACGAGCCCGCCGAAGTATCCCGCAACGACCCCCAGCGTGGTGCCGATGATCGCGGCCAGCACCGGCGAGACGAAACCGAAGATCAGCGAGTTCCGCGAACCGTAGATCAGCCGCGACAGCACATCCCGTCCGAACCCGTCGGTGCCGAGCCAGTGGTTCGCCGATGGGCGTTGATTCACGGCCAGAATGCGTTGGGCCAGAGGATCGTAGGGCGCGAGCAGCGGGGCGAACAGCGCGACGACGATGAACAGGATCACCACGACCAGGGCCACGACCGTGGCCGGCCGGTTGAAGACGACCCGCCCGAACACCGCGAGCGTCGAGATGGACGGCGCGACAGGATCGAGGGCAGGGGGCGGGACGGCGGCGCGGACGCTCATTTCACGCGTATCCTCGGGTCGACCAGCACGTAGATCAGGTCCATGAACAGGTTGATCACGACCACGCACAGCGCGAACACCGTCACGCCGGCCTGGATCACGGCGTAGTCGCGCTCCGCGATCGCCGAGATCAGCAGCTTGCCGATGCCCGGCCGGTTGAACACCAGCTCCACCGCGACGGACCCCGAAAGCGCCGTCAGCGTCGAAAGACCGAGGCCCGTCGTGAGCGGGAGCAGCGCGTTGCGCAGGCCGTGCCGGTAGATCACCCGCGGCTCGCGCGCCCCCTTCGCCCGGGCGGTGCGGATGTAGTCCCTGCCCAGAACCTCCAGCAGCGCGGTCCGCGTCAGACGGCCCAGGAACGCGGCCTTGATGAACGCGAGCGTCAGCGCAGGGAGGACGAGGTGATGCATGCGCTCGAGGAACTCCACCCCGCCGCCGCTGATCGGGAACCAGCGCAGGTTCAGCGAGAATGTGATGAGCAGCAGCGCGCCGAGATAGAAGTCGGGCACCGCGTAGCCGATCAGCGTGAAGCCGCGCAGCGCGGAGTCCGGCGCGCGGTTGGCGTTCGCCGCGGCCCAGACGCCGAAGGGCACCCCGACGACGAGGCCGAGCAGCACCGAGGCGATGGTCAGCTCTATCGTGTAGGGCAGGTTGTAGGCGATCAGCTCGATCACCTCGCGCCCGTTGATCAGCGAGCGGCCGAAGTCCAGCGTCAGCATGTTGACGATGAAGCTGAAGTATTGCTGCAGGAGCGGTTCGTTCAGCCCCATCTTCTCGCGAAACTCGGCGAGCTGGTCGGCCGTCGCCATGTCGCCCAGCGCGGCGAGCGCTGGGTCGCCCGGCAGGATGCGCATGGCGACGAAAACGAGCGTCAGCACCAGCAGGACGGTCGGTATCGCGTCCAGCAATCTGACGAGGATGTAGCGCGCCATCCGCTCCTCCCTGAGCGCGGGGCGACCCCGGCGGCGAGCGCGATCATGCCCCGGGGTCGTCGATCCGGCCGGCCGACGGGCGCGCCGCGCCCGCTGGCCGCCGCGTCGTCAGGCCTTGGTCGCCGTGTGGAAACGCCACCGCGCATAGCCGCTCTCGACCGGAAAGCCGAGGTCCACATTGGCGTTGCGCGCCACGGTGAACGACAGGCTCGACAGGCCGATCAGCGGAAGGTCGCGCAGCACCTGCAACTCGATCTGCAGGCAGTAGTCCAGATACTCGTCGTACTGCGTGGCCTTGAGCGCCTTCGCGAGGAGATCGTCGATGCCCGGCATGGCGACGCCGTAGTGGCTGTAGTTGCCGCCGCCGGTCCCGTCCGACTTGACCTGCGCGGGTGACGACAGCTGCTGGAAGTAGATCTGCGTCGGGATCGGCGGATAGCTGGCCGAGTGCATCGCCAGCGTGTTCTGATCCGAGCGGTTGGCGGCGTGATAGGCGGTGTGGTCCATGACGTTCAGGCGCATGTTGAAGCCGGCCTGCCGCAACTGCTCCTGCACGATCAGCATCGTCGAGGAATAGTCCTCGCGCTGGGAGGTGTTGCTGTCGAAGTCGAGCCCGTTGGGAAAGCCCGCCTCGGCGAGCAGCGCCCGCGCCTTCTCCGGGTCGTAGGGATACCGCAGCGCCTCCGGCACGTCGTCGATGGTAAGGCCCGCCGGGAAGAACGAAGGCTGCAAGCCGTACATCGTGCCGCCCATCGGGGCCAGCGCCTGCGACACCGCCGGCCGGTCGATCGCGTGCATCAGGGCCTGACGGACCTTGAGGTTGTCGAAGGGCGGTCGCATGAGGTTGACGTGAAGGGTGTTGAACGAGCCCGGCACGGTCATGTCGATCTGCAGGCTCGGGTCCTGCCCACGCATCGAGTCGACCCAGCCCGGCGCGCGCACCGCCTCGATCATGTCCACTTCGCGCGACAGCAGCGCGAGCGTGCGCGATGTGGTGTCCGCGATGTAGACGCACTCGACGCGGGGAATGCGCGCAGGCTCGCCCCAGTAGTCGTCGAAGCGGGTCAGCGCGACGCCCCAGTTCGTGTCGAAGCGGTCGAGCTGGTAGGGGCCGGTCCCGATCCCGTCGGTCGCGAAGCCCTCGCCCTTCTCCTCGGCGGCCTTCTTCGAAACGATCACGGTCGTCTTGTTGAAGATCGAGGTGCCTAGCAGGTTCACGTCCGGCTGGGCGAGCGTGATGGTCACCTGATAGGGATCGTCGGCGACCACGCTCTCGATGTTGGCGAGCTGCACGCGGTCGGTTCCGTCCCGCTTGGCCCGCTCGAAGGAATAGACCACGTCCTCCGACGTCATCTCGCCGTAGCCCTTGTGGAACTGGACGCCCTCGCGGAGCTTGAAGGTCCAGACCCGCGCGTCGTCGGACGCGCTCCACTCGGTGGCCAGCGTCGGCAGGTATTCCTCCGGCGCAAGGGCGAAGCGGCCGTCGGCGGGGCGGACGAGCTGCTCGAAGCACTGCTCGTTGGCCCAGTTGTCGCCGCCCTGGGTGGTCAGGTTGGGGTCGAAGAACCGGGGGCCGCGCGCGGCGACGCCGATCTTCAGCACCTGGCCGTCCTGCGCCAGAGCGACGCTGCGGGCGGACATCGCGAGGGCCGCGCCGGCGGCCGTGGTTCCAAGAAACTGCCTTCTGTTCAGCGCCATTGACGTCTCCTCCGGTTTTTTTGACGCCGCCGTCAGGCGCGACGGCGGTCGATTTCCTCGTCGTTCACGCGCAGCCCCAGCCCCGGCCCGTCGGGCAGCGTGAAGCAGCCGCCCTCGGGAGCCGGCGGGTTCTCGAAGCCCACATGCATGCGCGTGTCGGGATCGGCGAACTCGGCCGGCTTGGTGCTGTGCATGATCGTCGACAGCACATGCAGGTTCGCGAGGTGGCCGATGCCGGGTTGCGTCTGGTGCGGAACGAGCTCGACGCCTTTGGCGAAGCAGATCGCCGCGCACTGCATCAGCCCGGTGACGCCGCCCATCTTCACGATGTCGGGCTGGACCATGCGCACGCCGGCGTCGATCAGGTCGACCAGCGCCTGCGTCGTGTAGGTCTGCTCGCCGGCGGAGACGGTGATGTCCAGCCGCTGCGCCACCTCGCCCATGGCGCGGACGTCGTAGTGCTGGACGGGCTCCTCGAACCAGACGTAGCCCAGATCCTCCAGCGCCCGCCCGACCCGGATCGCGCCGCCGACCGAGTACTGGTTGTTGGCGTCGAAGGCGAGGGGGAAGTCGTCGCCCACCAGCCGGCGCACGGCGCGGGCCTTGGCGATGTCGCCGGGGATGTCGTGGTCCTGCCGCGTGCGGTCGCCGTCCCAGCGGATCTTGATCGCGGCGGGCGTCTCCGCGCGCCAGCGCGCCTCGACCACGCGCACCACCTCGTCGACATCGCGCTCGGCGTTGCCGCCGATCGAGGAATAGAACGGCAGCCGCGTCCGCCATGCGCCGCCGAGCAGGCGGTACAGCGGCACGCCCAGCAGCTTGCCCTTCAAGTCCCACAGCGCGATGTCCAGCGCCGCCAGCGCGCCGGTCACCGCGCCCTCGGGGCCGAGCTTGATGTAGCGGTGCAGCAGTCGGTCGTGGATCACGGCCTGATCGAAGGGGTTCGCGCCCTCCAGGCTCTCGGCGAAGTCGCGGACCACGAGCAGACTGTGCTCGCCGCCCATCATGGGCGACGCCTCGCCGTAGCCGGTCAGCCCGCCCTCGGTGCGCACGCGCACCATGGCCGTGCGCCGGCCCGGAGGATCGCCCGGCCGCCAGCGCACCTGAAAGGCCTCGACCGATGCGATGCGGTCGTCGACCGTGGCGCGCTCGGCCACGGCGGGCGTCCCGAATGTCTGCGCAGTCACCTGATCCTCCCGATCGAGCCGTCGCGGCGTCTCGCGCGCCTTCGTTCCGGCCGCGCCCAGGCTTCGGGCGCAAACGGCATCACAACAGCTTTTGCATCCGTATTCAAGCCTCGTCGTACGATCATCCGTAGATCGTCGTCCGGCGAAAGGCCGCCGCCACCGCGCCGTCGGCGAGCATCCATTCCTCGCTCGCGAAATAGTGGCGACCGTTGCGCTCCCAGACCTCGGCGATCCGCCCGCGGGTTTCGATCCGCTGGCCGACGCGCACCGGCGCGAAGTGCTGCGCGGCCGCCTCGGTCAGGATCACCGGCGCGGGAAAGCGGAAGTGCGCGTTGGTGTCGCCCATCGCCAGCCGCATCAGGCAGCCGCTGTGGGCCAGGCCGCGCTCGGCGTAGATCGGCTCGGCTTCGGCGAAGGCGGCGCGCGAGCGGGCGACCATCTCGGCCGTCAGCGCGCGCGGGATCGAGCCGAGCGGCGCGCCCACCACGAGCGCCCCGCGCTCGACCGCCGTCGGCTCCACGGCGGCGAGCGGCGGAAGCGCCGCCAGTTCCGGCGGCGCGGGCGGGGCGCCGGCGGGCGTCGCGATCCATCCCTCCGCGACGGTCTCGCCCTGTGCGTTGGTCACAGCGACCGCGGCGCGCAGCATCCCGTCGGTCGGTTCCGGCGGCTGCGCGGCGACGGTCAGCGCGTCGCCGCGGAACACCGGGCGGCGGAACCGCGTCGAAAGGGCGCCGCAGGCGAGCCAGTTCTCCCCCCACACCCGCAGCGCAAGGCGGGAGACGTGGCCATAGACGAATGCGCCCGGCGCGAGGGCCGCCGGAAAGCCCTGGGCGCGCGCGACGGCGTCGTCGTGGATCGAGCCGCGATAGCGCGGGTCGTCGTCCAGCTCCTGGACGAGGCGCAGGGCGCAGGGAAAGCTCATGGCCCGGGCAACGGCGCGTCGGTCATGCCGGCGGTCCTGCTCAGGCGCTCGACTGTCGCCGCGTCCATGCCCAGCACCTCGCGCAGCACGCGCTCGTTGTCCTGTCCGAAAGTCGGGGCCGGACTGCGTGTCCTGCCCGGCGTGCCGCTCAGGTGCAAAGGCAGGCCCGGATAGGCGTGGCGGCCGGCGTCGGGGTGTTCGATCTCTGTGAAGAAGCCGCGCGCCTGCAGATAGGGGCTTCTGGCCAGATCCTCGGCGGTCTGGACAGGCGCCGCCGGCACGCCGGCGGCCTGCAGCCGCGCGGCGGCCTCGTGCTTGTCTTGCGTGCGGCTCCAGCCGGCGATCTCTGCGCCCAAAGCGTCCTCGTTGACGCGACGGGAGGGGAGGTCGGCGAAGCGCGGGTCCTCGGCCATCCCGGGGCGCCCCATCACGGCGCACAGCGCGCGCCACTGCGCCTCGTCACGGATGGCGATGGCGAGCCACTGGTCGTCGCCCGCCGCCGGGAAAGCGTCGTGCGGGGCGGCGTCGGGTCGGCGGTTGCCGTCGCGGGGCGGCTCGCTCCCCGCCTCGACGGCGGCCAGGATCTGCGGTCCGATCAGATGCATGGCCGCCTCGACCTGCGGCATCTCGATGGCCTGCCCTCTGCCCGTGCGTCGTCGCCACAGCAGCGCCGTCAGGATCGCGGCGGAAGCGTTGAGCGCGCCCACCGGGTCCATGTAGGATGGCCCGGTCGATTCCGGCGCGCCGTCGCGATACCCGATCAGCGCCGACATCCCGGCCGACATCTCCATGGTCGGCCCGAGCGCGGCGTAACCGGCCATCGGCCCCTCGCAACCGAAAGCCGGCATCTCGCAGACGATGATCCCCGGGTTCCGGCGGGACAGGCTCGCATGATCGAGGCCATGCTTGGCGAGGGTGCCCGGGCGAAAGTTGCACAGCAGCACGTCGGACTTCTCCGCCAGCGCGGTCAGAACCGAGCGGCCCTCGGGACTCTTGAGGTCGATGATGCAGGACAACTTGCCGACGTTCTGCGAATTGAACAGGAAGGCGCGGTCGAAAGGCCGCGCGCCCGGTTCGCGGCCGGGAAAGTTGACCGGGTTCGGCGTCTCGTGGTTCAGCCGCCATGAATTGACGCGGTTGGGCGACTCGACATGGATGGCCTCGGCGCCGAAATGCGCGAGGATGCGGCCCGCCATCGGCCCGGCCCAGGCCGTGGTCAACTCCACGACGCGCAGACCCGCCAGCGCCGCGGCGGGCGCCGCGTCGGTCGGCGATGGCCGCGCCGGCGGCAGAGGCCCGTGCTCGCCGGGCGCCGGCGCCGGGCGCGGGGCGACCTGCGGCGTCGCGGCCAGCCGCCAGGGCGCGCCGAGAACGCGCCGCCCGCCCGCCTCCCGCCAGTAGCCGCGCTCGACGAGATGGCGCGTCGTCCCGAGTTCAGACGGGCGATAGGCCTTCGCGGCGATCACCTGCGCCTTCTGGAGCCGGTCGACGACGTCCTCCGCGCTCTGATCGCCGACGCGCGCCTCGATCAGCGCGAACAGTTCGGCCCAGTTGCGCCGGCGCGTCGCGGGATCGGCGAAGCGCGGGTCGTGCCGGATCTCCTCCAGCCCGAGGGCGCCGAGCACCGCGGCCCAGCGATGCGCATAGATCCAGATGCACACCCAGCCGTCGCGGCACTGAACCTGGCCCGCCGGAACCGCGAGGTCGGTGCGCCGCCGCACCGTGCCGTTGTAGAGGTGCTGGACGACATAGGGAAAGCACATGGCCGCCGCGGTCTCCGCCACGTCGACCCGCACGACCTGCCCCTGTCCGGCGTCGCCGCGCGCGTGCAGCGCCGCCGCCGCCCCGACATAGGCGGCGAGGCCTGCAGCCATCGCCGCGCGCTCGCCGGTTCCGTAGAGCGGCTCGCGTCCGGCGGCGCCGTTGTTGTGCATCATGCCCGACAGCGCCTGGATGACCAGCTCGCCCCCGGCCCAGTCCGCCAGCGGGCCGTCCGGTCCGAACTCGCTGAGCACGACGATCACCGCCCCGGGACAGGCGCGGGACAGCGCGTCGGCGTCCTCGGCGGCGGCGGGGAGGATGACATCGGCCGCGGCGAGCAGCGACGGATCCGCCCCGAGCACCGATTCCTTGCCGGTGTTGAGATGACGGAAGGTCAGTGAGTCGCCATCGCGCGAGAACGGCTCGCTGCGGCGCAGCGCGGAGCCGCCCGGCGGCTCGTCGAGGATCACCCGCGCCCCGTTGTCGGCGAACAGTCTGGCGCAGAACTGGCCAGGCAGCGACTCTGACCGGTCCACGACGACGAGATGGTCCAACGCGCCGGCCACGATCCGCTCCTGTCGTTGCGATACAACATGATTGCATCCGTATTCACGCCGTGTTTTGCATCCCATCGCCCTGCATGGGTTGTCAAGTGTCGCCGGGCGGCGCTAGTTCGCGCCCGGAGCGGCGACCGGAGCTTCGGCGTGGACGACGGGGTTGACGAAGGGTCGGGAGAGGCGCGTCGGCGGCCGCTGACATCGCGCCAGCTCGCGGCGCTCATCGGCGTCAGCCAGTCGGCGGTGTCGCGCGCCTTCACCCCGGGCAGCAGCATCTCGGCGGAGCTCCGCGACCGCATCCTGCGCAGCGCGCGGGAGGTCGGCTACCGGCCGAACGCCATCGCCTCGATGCTGACCACGCGGCGCAGCAACATGGTCGGCATCGTGTTGTCGGACATGCGCAATCCGTTCTATCCCGCGCTGGTCGAGCGGCTGACCGCTGCGCTGCAGCAGGTCGGCCTCCAGAGCCTCCTGTTCAACGTCACGCCCGGCGCGAGGGTCGAAGAGCAGCTCGTGGCGATCCGGACTTACGACGTCGACGCCGTGATCGTGGTATCCGCCACCTCCCTGTCAGAGCGCGCGCTGGCGTGGGCCACGGACGGGCGCAGGGCGATCCTGCTGAACCGGCGAAGCGACGAGCCGGTGACGACGATCTGCTGCGACAACGTGGCGGGCGCGCGGGCGATCGTGGACCATCTCGGCGCCATCGGAAGGCGGCACATCGGTTATGTGGCGGGTCTCACCCGCACGGCCGTGGGTGTGGAGCGGCGGAGCGCGTTTCTCGCGCGGCTGGCCGAGCTCGGACTGCGGCTGGCGGGCATCACCTCGCAGGAGGCCTATACATACGAGGCGGGGTGGCGCGGCGCACTGGAGCTGCTGCCGAACCGGCCTGACGCGATCTTCTTCGCGTCCGACAGCCTCGCGCTCGGCGGTCTCGACGCGCTGAGGCTCGAGGCCGGGCTGCGCGTGCCGGAAGACATCGCGGTGACCGGCTTCGACGACATCGCCATGGCGGGCTGGCGCGCCTACGGGCTGACCACTTACCGCCAGCCGATGGACCAGATCGTGGAGGCGACCCTCGAGCGCCTCGCTGCGGGGAGAGGCGCCGCGGTGGAGCACATCGCGATCCCGGGAGAGTTGATCGTCAGGGCGTCCACCGGCGGCCTTCCCGGCAAGGCCTAGGGACCCGAGGGAGACGCCAGGTCGACAGACCGGACCCTGAACTGCCGCCGGTTTCGTCGACGGTCGGTTCTGTCCGCGATGGCCGTTTCTCCAACGCCGCGCGGCTGAGACAGCCCGACGTCGACTGGCGGCGCTTCGAACCGCAGAGACGCTAGAACTTCCGCGACTGGAGGAGGCGACGCGCGGCGGCTTTGTCCCCGCGCAAGTCACGAGGCCGCGGAGCGCTCCCCGCAGAATGTCCTACGGAGAGGCCCCCGGACCTTGACCGCGCGAGAAAAAGGTCACCCGAAAAAGACGAGCCTGCCGACATCGCTGCCGGCAGGCTCAAAGGGCTCCGTCCCAGGGGAAGAAATGCGTCAGGGTCTATTCCGGGGCGCGTTCACTGTCCCGTCGCTGGGGTCAGAAGATCACATCATGCCGTCCATGCCGCCCATGCCGCCCATGCCGGCGCCGCCGCCCTGGCCCTTCGGCTCGGGCTTGTCGCCAACCATGGCCTCGGTGGTGATGAGCAGGCCGGCCACCGACGCGGCGTCCTCGAGCGCGGTGCGCACGACCTTGGCCGGGTCGATGATGCCCATCTTCATCAGGTCGCCGTAGACCTCGTTCTGGGCGTCGAAGCCGAAGTTCGGGTCCTTCGACTCGCGGACCTTGCCGGCCACCACGGCGCCGTCGACGCCGGCGTTCTCGGCGATCTGGCGCAGGGGCTGCTCCAGCGCGCGGCGCACGATGGCGACGCCCGCCTTCTGGTCCTCGTTCTCGCCGACGAAGCCCTCGAGCACCCGGCAGGCGTGCACCAGCGCGACGCCGCCGCCCGGAACGACACCTTCCTGAACCGCGGCGCGGGTCGCGTTCAGCGCGTCGTCGACGCGATCCTTGCGCTCCTTCACCTCGATCTCGGTGGCGCCGCCGACTCGGATCACCGCAACGCCGCCGGCGAGCTTCGCCAGACGCTCCTGCAGCTTCTCCTTGTCGTAGTCGGAGGTCGTCTCCTCGATCTGCTGCTTGATCTGGGCGACGCGGGCCTCGATCTCGCTCTTCTCGCCATGGCCGTCCACGATCGTGGTGTCGTCCTTGGTGATGCGGATCTTCTTGGCGGTGCCGAGCATGTCGAGGCCGACATTCTCGAGCTTCATGCCGAGATCCTCGGAGATCACCTGGCCGCCGGTCAGGATCG
>DAINOD010000052.1:0-4056 GCA_036735545.1 Rubrimonas sp.
AGGTCTTGCCCACGCCCGGCGGGCCGACGAGGCACAGGATCGGCCCCTTCAGCTTCTGGCTGCGCTGCTGCACCGCCAGATACTCGACGATCCGCTCCTTCACCTTCTCCAACCCGTAGTGGTCGGCGGCGAGGATGTTCTCGGCCAGCTTCAGGTCCTTCTTGACCTTGCTCTTGCGGCCCCACGGGATCGACAGCATCCAGTCGAGGTAGTTGCGCACCACCGTCGCCTCGGCCGACATCGGCGACATCTGGCGCAGCTTCTTCAACTCGGCGTAGGCCTTGTCGCGGGCCTCCTTCGAGAGCTTGGTCTTCTCGATGCGCGCCTCGAACTCGCCGGCGTCGTCGCGGCCCTCGTCGCCCTCGCCCAGCTCGCGCTGGATCGCCTTCATCTGTTCGTTGAGGTAGTATTCGCGCTGCGTCTTCTCCATCTGGGACTTGACGCGCGTCTTGATCTTCTTCTCGACCTGCAGGACCGAGATCTCGCCCTGCATCAGGCCGTAGATGCGCTCCAGCCGCGCGCCGACCTCGGTGATCTCCAGCAGCTTCTGCTTCTCCGAGAGCTTCACCGTCAGGTGGCCCGCGATCGTGTCGGCGAGCTTGGCGCCGTCCTCGATCTGCCCGACGCTAGCCACGGCCTCCTGGGGCACGTTCTTGTTCAACTTGACGTATTTCTCGAACTCGCCGGCGATCGAACGCACCAGCGCCTCGACCGCCGCGGGGTCTTCGGCGGATTCTTCAAGGATCTCCGCGTGCGCCTCGAAGAACTCCGTGCGGCCCGTGTAGCCGGTGATGCGCGCCCGCGCCTTGCCCTCGACGAGCACCTTGACGGTGCCATCGGGCAGCTTGAGCAGCTGCAGCACGTTCGCCACCGCGCCGACGTCGAAGATGTCGGACGGTTCGGGGTCGTCGCGCCCGGCGTCCTTCTGGCTGGCGAGCAGGATCTGGCGATCCTCCCGCATCACGTCCTCGAGCGCGCGCACCGACTTCTCGCGACCGACGAACAGCGGCACGATCATGTGGGGGAACACCACGATGTCGCGCAGCGGCAGAACGGGAAGGGTGACTTCGGTCATGATCTCACTTGCCCTTTCGCAAGGCGCGTCGCCCCTGCCTGGAGGCGGCGACGCGCCCCCAAACACTAGAGACGAACCCGTTAACTGATGCCGACAGGCGCACGCTTCAAGGCGCGCGCCTGTCGCGTCAGGCGGAAGCGCCGTCGCGCTTCTCGGCGTAGATCTGCAGCGGCCGGGCCTTGCCGTCGATCACTTCCTCGTTGACCACGACCTCCTCGACCCCGTCCATGTCGGGCAGGTGGAACATGCTCTCCAGCAGCACGTCCTCGAGGATCGAGCGCAGGCCGCGCGCCCCGGTCTTGCGGTCGATCGCCCGCCTGGCCACCGCCCGCAGCGCCTCCTTGGTGAAGCTCAGCTTCACCGTCTCCATCTCGAACAGGCGCTGGTACTGCTTGACGAGCGCGTTCTTCGGCTCGGTCAGGATCGTGACCAGCGCCTCCTCGTCGAGGTCGCGCAGCGTCGCGATCACCGGCAGGCGGCCGACGAACTCGGGGATCAGGCCGAACTTCAGCAGGTCCTCCGGCTCCAGCGCCATCAGCAGTTCGCCGGTCTTCTTGTCGTCCTCGGCGCGGACATTGGCGCCGAAGCCCATCGCCGAGCCCTTGTTGCGCTGCGCGATGATGCGCTCCAGCCCCGCGAAGGCCCCGCCGCAGATGAACAGGATGTTGGTCGTGTCCACCTGCAGGAACTCCTGCTGGGGATGCTTGCGCCCGCCCTGCGGCGGCACGGAGGCGACGGTGCCCTCCATGATCTTCAGCAGCGCCTGCTGCACGCCTTCGCCCGACACGTCGCGGGTGATCGAGGGATTGTCGGACTTGCGGCTGATCTTGTCGACCTCGTCGATGTAGACGATGCCGCGCTGGGCGCGCTCGACGTTGTAGTCGGCCGACTGCAGCAGCTTCAGGATGATGTTCTCGACGTCCTCGCCGACATAGCCCGCCTCGGTCAGCGTGGTGGCGTCGGCCATGGTGAAGGGCACGTCGAGAATGCGCGCCAGCGTCTGGGCCAGCAGCGTCTTGCCGCAGCCGGTCGGGCCGATCAGCAGGATGTTGGACTTGGCCAGCTCGACGTCGGTGGACTTCTGGGCGTGGTTGAGGCGCTTGTAGTGGTTGTGGACCGCCACCGACAGCACGCGCTTGGCCTTTTCCTGGCCGATCACATAGTCGTCCAGAACCTTGCAGATTTGCTTCGGGCTCGGCACCCCGTCGGAGGAGCGAACGAGACCGCTCTTGGTCTCCTCGCGGATGATGTCCATGCACAGTTCGACGCATTCGTCGCAGATGAACACGGTCGGTCCGGCGATGAGCTTGCGCACTTCATGCTGGCTCTTGCCGCAGAACGAACAGTAGAGCGTGCTCTTGCTGTCGCCGCCGCTGGTCTTGCTCATCGTGGTTCTCCCAAGCCCCGGCTCGCGTCTGGTGTTCCCCGCGACCGTCGCACGCCCGTCACGCTACGCCAACCCGCATAGGAACACGGGCCCGCGGGGGGTTCAAGCGTCGCGCCGGTCGCTCTGGCGTGATGGTCACTCAGCCGGGGTCTCCCTCTTCTCGACGATCGTGTCGATGATGCCCCAGTCGCGGGCCTGCTCGGCGGTCATGAAGTTGTCGCGGTCGAGCGCCTTTTCCACCACGTCGTAACCCTGCCCGGTGTGCTTTTCGTAAATCCGGTTGAGCCGACCCTTGAGTTCGAGGATCTCCTTGGCGTGCAGCGCGATGTCCGAGGCCTGCCCCTGGAACCCGCCGGAGGGCTGATGCACCATGACGCGGCTGTTGGGCAGCGAGTAGCGCATCCCCTTCTCGCCCGCCGCCAACAGCAGAGAGCCCATCGAGGCCGCCTGCCCGACCACCAGCGTCGAGACCTTGGGTCGGATATACTGCATGGTGTCGTAGATCGACAGGCCCGACGACACCACCCCACCGGGGCTGTTGATATACATCGAGATGTCCTTCTTCGGGTTTTCAGCCTCGAGGAACAGCAGTTGCGCGACCATGAGTGTCGACATGCCGTCGTGGACCGGGCCGGACAGGAAGACGATGCGCTCCTTCAGCAGTCGCGAGAAGATGTCGTAGGCGCGCTCGCCGCGGCTGGTCTGTTCGACCACCATGGGAACGAGCGTGTTCATGTAGACGTCGATGGGATCGCGTTCGCGCATCGTGGCGGCCTTCGGTCACGGCAGACGGTATTCTGCACGGTCGCAAGTCCTAGTCCTTGCCGCCGACCGCGGCAAGGCGGCCCCGCCGGGAGAACCGGCCCCTTCGCCTGGCGTCAGATTTGGTTGACAGTCTTGCTGTAAATACTTCTTGACACGTCCGGAATTCAGCCTGACCCTTCCCGCGCCCGCCGTCGAAGACGCGCCGAGTCTGGGAACGCCTTCGACCGCCGGCCACCGCTTCGATGGGCGGGGCGGCGTCTACTAGCGTTTGGGGGGATACATGGCTGATGCGACCGAGACGAGAAACCCGAGCGGCATGAGCGACGATGAAGCGAAGGAGCTCCACGGCTACTTCATACGCGGCCTGCAGGTGTGGGTGGCGGTCTCCTTCATCGCCCACGTGCTGACCTACCAGTGGCTTCCCTGGTTCCCGGGCTGACGACGCCGCGAGAGCCGCAGTTTCATTTTCGGACCAACCAAGGAACGCACCCATGGACGACCTCTGGAAGATCTGGCGCCACGTGACCGCCCGCGAGGGCATCCTCGCGCTCCTGTTTCTCTTCGTCGCCTCGTTCCTGATCCACGTCATGGTGATCACGAACTCCGAGCGCTACGCGACCGGCCTGCTCGGCTGATCGCGCCCTGAACAGCGCCGGGCGTCGCCGACCACCGGCGACGCCCGGCGGCCCTCCGCCCGGGTCAGGGCGCAACGGAACGGAAGGCGCCGCCGCGCAGCGCCCGTGACGCCTCCCGTGACGGTGGACATGGCGCTCGCCACAGCACCGCGATGCCTGACATCTTCGGCCGGAGATCCCGCCGCGCAGGCGTC
>DAINOD010000052.1:4156-21058 GCA_036735545.1 Rubrimonas sp.
CAGCGGCGGAACCGCAGCCTCAGCCCTCGTCCAGCGCGTCCAGCGCCTGCTGCAGCGCCTCCTTGGTCACCGACACGTCGGCGACCTCGGCGAGTTCAAGGATGTAGTCCACCACCTTGTCCTCGTAGAGCGGCGCGCGGATCTGGGCCATGGCGCCCTCGTTCTGGCGCACGAACTCGAAGAACTCGCGCTCCTTGCCCGGATACTGGCGCGCCTGGCGCAGCACGGCCGAGGTCATCTCCTGATCGGTGATCTTCACCTCGGCGTCCTTGCCGACATGGGCCAGCAGCAACCCCAGCGCCACGCGGCGACGCGCGAGCTTGCTGTGCTCCTCGGTGGGCTCGACCGCGTCATGGTCGTGGCCGTGAACCTCCGGGTGCTCCTCGTGCCAGAGTTGGTGGGCGATCTGCCTGGCCTCGGCGTCGACGAGGCTGTCGGGCAGGTCGAAGGCGACGCGCTCGTCCAGCGCGTCGAGGAGCTTGCGCTTCAGCAGCGCGCGCGAGGCCCCGCGGTATTCCTCGGCCAGCCGCTCGCGGATCTGCTCCTTCAGCGCGTCGAGCGTGTCGGCGCCGAAACGCTGGGCCAGCGCGTCGTCCACCACCGCCGCGACCGGGCCGCGCACTTCCTTGACGGCGCAGGAGAAGACCGCCGCCTTGCCGGCGAGGTGCTTGGCCCCGTAGCTCTCGGGGAACTCGACCGAGACCTCGCGCGCCCCGCCCGCCGCGGCGCCGACAAGCTGCGCCTCGAAACCCGGGATGAAGCTGTCGGAGCCGAGCACCAGCGGATAGTCCTCCGCCTCGCCGCCCTCGAAGGGCTCGCCGTCGACCCGGCCGAGGAAGTCGATGACGACCTGGTCGCCGTTCTCGGCCGCGCCCTCCTTGGCCTCGTAGCTCTTGGCGCTGCCGGCGAGGTTGTCGAGCGCCTCGGCCACCGCGCCGTCGTCGACCTCGGCCACCAGCCGCTCGAGGCTGATCGTGCGGAAGTCGACCTCGGGGATCTCGGGCAGGCGCTCATAGGCGATCTCGATGTCGAGATCGTCGCCTTCCTTGAAATCCTCGTTGGCGATGCGGATCTGCGGCTGCGCCGCGGGCTGGTCGCCGCTCTTTTCGAAATGCGCGCGCAGGGCGTCGTCGACGCTCTCCTGAACCGCCTCGCCCAGCACCGACTTGCCGAACATCTTCTTCAGCAGCGGCGTGGGCGCCTTGCCCTTGCGAAAGCCCTTCATCTGGAACTCGGCGCGCACGGCTTCGAGTTTCTGGGCGATCTTGTCGCCGAGGTCGGCGGCCGAGACCTTGACCGCGTATTCCCGCTTCAGGCCCTCGGCCTTGGTCTGGGTCACCTGCATCGTCTTCCTACCCCCGATCCGTCGCGGTTCTTCCCGCGCCCCGGCCCGCCCGAATGGTGCGGGCGGAGGGACTCGAACCCCCACGCCTTGCGGCGCCGGAACCTAAATCCGGTGCGTCTACCAGTTCCGCCACGCCCGCGCGCCAGACGGCCGTTTAGCGCGCGTGGCCGCCGGCGCCAAGCGCGCCTCGCAGGACCGTCGCGACCGCCTCGGGCAGGTCCTCGGCGACGAGGCCGGGGCCGGCCGCGCGACCGGCGGCCTGGTGCAGCAGCGCGGCTGTCGCCGCGGCGTCGGCCGCCGCGAAGCCGCGCGCCAGAAGCCCCGCGATCAGCCCGGCCAGCACGTCGCCCGACCCGGCCGTCGCCAGCCACGGCGCGGCGTCGTCGTAAACCGCGGCGCACAGCAGCGGCGCGGCCCCCGGGGTCGCCACGACGGTGCAGGGTCCTTTCAGCAGCACCACCGCCCCGGCTGTGACGGCCGCGGCCTGCGCCGCCGCGACGGGCGAGCCCGCGGCGCCCGGAAAGAGGCGGCGGAACTCGCCCGCATGGGGGGTCATCACCACGCGGTCCGGGGCGCAGCGCGCGAACAGCGGCGCGGGGTCGTCGGCGAAGCTGGTCAGCGCGTCCGCGTCCAGCACCACCGCCCGCCCGCTCTCCAGCGCGGTGAGCACGAGCGCCCGCGTGCGCTCGCCGACGCCCAGACCCGGGCCCAGCAGCAGCGCGGTGAAGCGCGGATCCTGAAGCGCTGCGGCGAGGCCGGCGGCGTCGGCGACGGCGCGCAGCATCACCGCATCGAGCCGCGCCGCGTTCTCGATCAGGGCCGCGGGCGGCGGCGCGACCGTGACCAGCCCCGCGCCGACCCGCAGCGCCGCCCGCGCCCCGAGACGCGCCGCGCCGCCGCGCCCGACCCCGCCGGCGAGGACGAGGACATGGCCGTGATCGTACTTGTGCGCCCCGGGCCGCTTGGCCAGCGCCGCCCAGTCCAGCCGCGCCAGCCGCGCCGGGCCCCCATCCGCGTTCTCGTCGGCGTTCTCGTCGGCGGCGTCACCCAGACCGATGTCGACGCGAACCAGCCGCCCGCACAGGGCGGGTCCGTCGCCGAGATAGTGCCCAAGCTTGGCGCGGTGGAAGGTGACGGTGAGATCGGCCGCCCGCGGCGCGCCCAGCGCGCGACCGCTCTCGAGATCGAGACCGGAAGGGCAGTCCACCGCGACGGTCGCGCCGGCCCGCGCCGCGTGCAGCGCCGCCTCGGCCTCGGGCGCGAGCCGCCGACCGAGCCCCGTGCCGAACAGCGCGTCCACCAGGATGTCCGTCGGGCCGTCCGCCGCGCCCAGCCGCGCCACTGGCCCGAGCGGAGCCCAGGCGGCGCGCATGGCCGCGGCGTCCGATCCCTCGGCCGGGGCCCCAAGCGCGGCCACCCGCACCTCCAACCCCATCCCGCGCAGCAGCCGCGCCGCCGCGAACCCGTCGCCGCCGTTCGCGCCGGGGCCGCACAGCACGAGCGCCGAGCGCGCCGCCGGCCAGCGGTCGCGGATGGCGGCCGCCAGCCCGTCCGCCGCCCGCGCCATCAGCGACAGCCCCGTCGCGCGCCCCGCGGCGATGGCCCCGGCCTCGGCGGCGCGCATGTGCGCCGGCGTCAGAACCGCCGCGCCGGGAACAGCGCCGGGTGTCGCAGCCTGCGGCTTCACGACGCGCGCCGGGGTCGGAATTCGCCCCTTAAATGGGCAAGTTGCCCGAATAATGGGCAATACTGACGGATTCGGCGCGGACAGGGCCGGTCAGCAGGCGGCGCCGGATTGAATTCGCCGCGACGGGGTGATTGGCATGGCTTCAGCCACCCGCCGCAGGCGCGTCCATCGACGTCGCCGCGAACAGACGGAGCGGAGCGCATGAAGAAGATCGAGGCGGTCATCAAGCCGTTCAAGCTCGACGAGGTGAAGGAGGCGCTGCAGGAGATCGGCATTCAGGGCCTCAGCGTGATCGAGGCGAAGGGATTCGGCCGCCAGAAGGGTCACACCGAACTCTACCGCGGTGCGGAGTATGTCGTCGATTTCCTGCCCAAGGTGAAGATCGAGGTGGTGGTCGCTGACGGACAGGTCGAGCAGGTGATCGACGCGATCGTCTCCGCCGCCCGCACCGGCAAGATCGGCGACGGCAAGATCTTCGTCACCAACGTCGAGCAGGCCGTTCGCATCCGCACCGGCGAAGAGGGCGTGGACGCGCTATAGGCCTCCCGCCCGTAAAAATTATACTTTGTATCAAGAGGGACACGATGAGCGACGCCGAAAAGATCGTGAAGCTGATCAAGGACGAGGAAGTCGCCTACGTCGACATCCGCTTCACCGACCCACGGGGCAAGCTGCAGCACGTCACCGTGCTTGAGGACCAGGTCGACGAGGACTTCCTGACAGAGGGCTTCATGTTCGACGGCTCCTCGATCGCGGGCTGGAAGTCGATCCACCAGTCCGACATGAAGCTGATGCCGGACCTATCCACGGTCTACATGGACCCGTTCTTCGCCGAGAAGACGATGTGCGTGCATTGCGACGTCGTAGAGCCCGACACCGGCGAGTTCTACGAGCGCGACCCGCGCTCGACGGCGAAGAAGGCGGAGACCTACCTGAAGTCAACGGGCATCGGCGACGCGAGCTACTGGGGCCCCGAGGCCGAGTTCTTCGTCTTCGACAACGTTCGCTTCGCCGTGGAGATGCACAAGGTCGCCTTCGAGGTCGACGCCCATGACGGTGCGTGGAACTCGGACCGCGCCTTCGAGGGCGGCAACATGGGCCACCGGCCCGGCATCAAGGGCGGCTACTTCCCGGTTCCGCCCGTCGACGCGGCGCACGACCTGCGCTCCGAGATGCTGTCCACGATGAAGCAGATCGGCATGAAGGTGGACAAGCACCACCACGAGGTGGCGTCCTGCCAGCATGAGCTGGGCCTGATCTTCGGGACGCTGACGGCGCAGGCCGACGCGATCCAGAAGTACAAGTACGTCATCCACAACGTGGCGCACGCTTACGGCAAGTCGGCGACCTTCATGCCCAAGCCGATCAAGGGCGACAACGGCACCGGCATGCACGTCAATCAGTCGATCTGGAAGGACGGCAAGCCCCTGTTCGCCGGCGACCAGTACGCCGACCTGTCGATGGAGGCGCTCTACTACATCGGCGGCATCCTCAAGCACGCCAAGGCGCTGAACGCCTTCACCAACCCGGGCACCAACAGCTACAAGCGGCTGATCCCGGGCTTCGAGGCGCCTGTGCTGCTGGCCTATTCGGCGTCAAACCGCTCGGCCTCGATCCGCATCCCGTGGACCCAGTCGCCCAAGGCCAAGCGCATCGAGGCCCGCTTCCCCGACCCCTCGGCAAACCCCTACCTCGCCTTTTCGGCCCTGCTGATGGCTGGCCTCGACGGCATCAAGAACAAGATCCACCCCGGCGACGCGGCGGACAAGGACCTCTACGACCTGCCGCCCGAGGAACTGGCGCAGATCCCGACCGTCTGCGGCAGCTTGCGCGAAGCCATGGGCGAGCTGGAGAAGGACATGGACTTCCTCCTCGCCGGCGACGTCTTCACCCGCGACCAGATCGAGGGCTACATGGCGCTCAAGTGGGAGGAGATCTACGCCTACGAGCACACGCCGCACCCGATCGAATACAAGATGTACTACAGCTGCTGAGCGACGCTTCGGACGAGCGGGAGGGGCGCGGCGCAAGCCGCGCCCTTTTGCGCATGCGGACCGCTTCCGCCCCGGCGCGCGAAGGCCTATGTCCCGCGCAGGAGGGGTCGCGATGACGCTCAGGGGCTTTCACGACGACAGCCGCGCCGTGCTGCGGCTCTCCGGCGCGGATGTGCGGGACTGGCTGCAGGACCTCGTGACCAACGACGTGCGCCGGCTGGCCCCCGACCGCGCCGTCTATGCGGCGCTGCTGACGGCGCAGGGCAAGTATCTCTTCGACTTCTTCATCATCGACGCGGGACACGACGCCGTGCTGCTCGACGTGGCCGCCGACCGCGCGCCGGCGCTGGCGCAGCGGCTTGGCCTCTACCGGCTGCGCCGGGCGGTCGCCATCGCGCCGACCGAGTTCGCCGTCGCGCTGGTCTGGGGCGGCGCTCCGCCTGCGCAGGCGCTGGCCGACCCGCGCGACCCGGCGCTGGGCTGGCGCCTCTACGGCCCGGACGCCGCCGCCCTGCTGGCGGGCGTCGCGCCGGCGACGCGGGCCGAGCACGACGCCTTGCGCGTCGCCTGCGCCGCGCCGGCGAGCGGCGTCGAACTGATCGCCGACGACAGCTACATCCTCGAAATGGGCTTCGAGCGCCTGAACGGCGTCGACTTCCGCAAGGGCTGCTACGTCGGCCAGGAGGTCACGGCGCGGATGCGTCACAAGACCGACCTGCGCAAGGGCCTCGTCCGCGTCCGGGTCGATGGACCGCCGCCCCCCCCGGGAACGCCGCTCGCCACGGCCGACGGCAAGCCGGCGGGAACGCTTTTCACCGTCGCCGGGGGCGAGGGCCTCGCCCATCTGCGCTTCGACCGCGCCGAAGGTCCGCTGAGCTCGGGCGCGGCGACGGTGACGCCGCTTCAGCCGCTCTCGGCCGCCAGCACCGCCGCCAGCCCCTCGCGGTAGCTCGGGAAGGCGGGCCGCACGCCCAGCTCCTCGCGGATGCGCCGGTTCGAACAGCGCTTGCTCTCGGCGTAGAAGCTGCGCGCCATGGGCGACATCTCGGCGTCCTCCCACGCCACTTCCGGCGGCGGCGGCAGGCCGAGCAGGGCGGCGGCGTGGGCCAGCACGTCTTCGGGCGGAGCCGGCTCGTCGTCGCAGACATTGTAGGCGGCGCCGGGGTTCGGCCGCGCGATGGAGGCGTCCAGTGTCGCGGCGATGTCATCGACGTGGATGCGGCTGAACACCTGCCCCGGCTTGACGATGCGCCGCGCCGTGCCCGCGCGCACCTTCTCGAAGGGTCCCCGACCGGGGCCGTAGATGCCGGCGAGGCGGAACAGGTGGACGGGCACGCCATGGCCTGCGTGAAGCGCCAGCCACGCCGCCTCGGCGGCGACGCGGGCCTGGCCGCGCCCGGTGGCGGGGTTCAGCGGCGTATCCTCGTCCACCCAGGCCCCGCCATGGTCGCCATAGACGCCGGTGGTGGAGAGGTAGCCGACCCACGCGAACCCCGCCCCGCGCGCGGCGATGGCGGGGCCGACGGCGCGCAGCGCGGGGTCGCCGTCGGCGTCGGGCGCGATGGAGGTGAGCAGGTGGGTGGCCGCCTCCAGCGTCTCGGGGGGCGGCGGGAAGGGGACGGGCTCCACGCCTTCGGCCGCCAACCGCGCCGCCGTCCCAGGCGAGCGGGTCGTGCCGATCACGCGCCAGCCCCGCGGGAGCAGCAGCCGCGCCAGCGCATGGGCGCTGTAGCCGTGGCCAAGGCTCAGCAGCACGTGATCTTCGGTCGCGCCCGCCGCCATTCTCTCGCCTCCCGCCTGCGCCTACGCTGCGGGTCGACCTTAACCGGAGCGCGCGCCCATGCGAATCCCCGCCCTTGCCTTCGCCGTCTGCCTCGCGGGTGGCGCAGCGGCGCAGGACTATGCGGAATGCATGGGCCGGCTGCGCGCCGACCCTCACGGCGCGCTGGCCTATGCGGAAAGCTGGGGCGCCCGCAGCGCCGACCCGGCGGCCGAGCACTGCGCCGCCATGGCGCTGGGGGCGCTTGGGGCGTGGCGCAACGCGGCGAGCCGGCTGTCGAACCTCGCCACGCTGCCCGGCGAAACGCCGACGGCGGCGCGGGCGGAGATGATGGAGCAGGCGGCGGCCTTCTGGCTGGAGGTGGACGACGCCGGTCTCGCCCGCGCCGCGCTCGACGCCGCGCTGCGGCTCGACAGCCGCGCCGTCGGGGCGCTGGCGGCGCGGGCCTCGCTCTCGACGGCCGAGGCGCGCTACGGCGAGGCCATCGCCGATCTCGACCGCGCGCTGGCCGTGCGCCCGGGCGACGCGGAATTGCTGTCGCTGCGGGCGGCGGCGCGGCGGCAGGGCGGCGACGCCTCGGGCGCGCTCAGCGACGCGCGCGCCGCGCTGGGGGCGCGCCCGGGTGACGCGCTGGCGCTGTTCGAGCAGGGCGCGGCGCAGGCGGCGCTCGGCGAGCCGGCCGCCGCGCGGGGAAGCTGGCTCGACGCCATCGCCGCAGACCGCGACGGGCCGGTGGGCGAGCGCGCCCAGCTCAGCCTGCAGGCGATGGACGCGCCCTGAAGGGATGGTGCGGGCGGAGGGACTTGAACCCACACTCCGTCGCCGGAAGCGGATTTTGAGTCCGCCGCGTCTACCGTTCCGCCACGCCCGCGCCGCCGGCGAACAAATCGAAAGCGCGCGCCCTTGTCCAGAGGCGCGGCGGACTGAGATTGTGCGCTGCAACGCGGCGTGCTAGCCGCAGGCCATGTTGCGCGCTCTCTACGACTGGACCCTGCGCCTCGCCGGCGCGCCCTACGCCCTGTGGGCGTTGGCGGTCATCAGCTTCATCGAAAGCTCGGTCTTTCCGATCCCGCCCGACGCGCTGCTGATCCCGATGATCCTCGCCCGTCCCGAGCGGGCCTGGCTGATCGCGGGCGTCTGCACGCTGGCCTCGGTGCTGGGCGGGCTCGCGGGCTACGGGCTCGGCGCCTTCCTGCTGGAGGAGGTCGGCAATCCCGTACTCGCCTTCTACGGCAAGCTCGACCAGTTCGCGGTCATGGCCGAGCGCTTCAACGAGCACGGCGCCTGGGCGGTGCTGTTCGCGGGCGTGACGCCCTTTCCCTACAAGGTCATCACCATATTCTCCGGGGCCACGGGGCTTGATATCGGAGTGTTCATGGTGGCCAGCCTTGTCGCGCGGGGCCTGCGGTTCTTCCTGATCGCCGGCCTGCTCTGGCGGTTCGGCGACCCCATTCGCGCCTTCATCGAGAAGCGGCTGGGATTGATCGCGACGGTCGCCATCGTGCTGCTGTTCGGCGGCTTCATCGCGGTGCGCTACCTCGCATGACGACGGGGTGGCGCCAGCTCGCGGGGCTCGCGGCGGTCGGGTCGGCGGCGACTCTGGCGGCGGCGCTGGGCTTTCAGTATCTCGGCGGGCTCGCGCCCTGCCCGCTGTGCGTCTGGCAGCGCTGGCCGCACGTCGCGGCGGTGGCGCTCGGGGCGCTGGCGCTCGCGGCGGGGTGGCGCGCGGCGGCGGCGGGGGGCGCGCTCGCGATGCTGGTCGGCGCGGGGCTTGGCGCGCACCATGTCGGCGTCGAGCAGGGCTGGTGGCTCGGCCCCACGAGCTGCAGCGCGGCGCCGATCGCGGGGATGACGCCGGAGCAGTTGCTGGCGCAGATCATGGCGGCGCCGCTGGTGCGCTGCGACGAGATAGCGTGGAGCTTTCTGGGCCTGTCGATGGCGGGCTGGAACGCGGCGCTGTCCCTGGCGCTTGCGGCGTTGTTCACGGCGGCCTTCTACGCCTCCAGCTCGGCGTCCCAGTACAGGTAGTCCATCCAGCTGTCGTGCAGGAAGTTCGGCGGGAACTTGCGCCCGATGTTCTGCAACTCGGCCGCCGAGGGCTGGAACGGCGCGCGCGCCAGCGTCATGCCGGCGGCCTTCACCGTCATGTCGCCCTTCTTCAAATTGCAGCGTCCGCAGGCGGCGACGACGTTGCGCCAGGTCGTGCGCCCGCCCTTGGAGCGCGGCAGCACATGGTCGAAGGTCATCTCGCCCTTCGCGCCGCAATACTGGCAGGTGAACTCGTCGCGCAGAAAGAGGTTGAAGCGCGTGAAGGCGGGGAAAGCCGCGGGCTTGACGTATTCCTTCAGCACCACCACCGACGGAAGCCGTATCTCGAGCGACGGGCTGCGCACGGTGGTCTCGTATTCGGCGACGATCACTACACGATCAAGAAAACTGGCCTTCACCGCCTCCTGCCAGGGCCACAGCGAGAGCGGGAAATAGCTGAGAGGGCGGTAGTCTGCGTTCAGGACGAGGGCCGGATGGTCGCGCAGCGCCGCCGGACTTCGGACGAAGCCGGCGGCGAAGGACTGGGCGGACAGCGGCATGTTCATCCGGACACCTCTCCCATCCCGACGGCCGCGCTGGGCGCTGCCGGGACGGGACGAGCCCGCCCCTGAGTCGCCTCACCATATATGGCGGGGCCGTCGCTTTGAACCCTCTACATGCTGGCCAAGCCGCGGCATGGGTGGACCATACTTCCACCCTGTCACACTTTTATGGCGCAATGCGGCGCCGCCGGGCGCGTCAGCCGCTCGCCTGCAGCCGCTCGCGCAGGAAGCGCGCGGCCAGTTGCAGCCCGTCCGGCGCGATGCCATGGCCCACGCCGCGGCTGACATGCCACCGCACCGCCACGCCGAGCGCGGCGAGCGCCGCCCGCGCCTCCTCCAGCGCGTCCACCGGGATGACCTCGTCGCGGTCGCCGTGGACGAGCAGGACGGGCGGCGTGGCGGTGGGCGCGTCCCCGGCGGCGACGTAGCGCCCCGAGAAGCCGACCACGCCCGCCAGCGGCGCCGGGCGATGGAGCGCGGCGTGCAGGCCCATCATCGTGCCCTGGCTGAAGCCGACCAGCGCGACGCGCCCCTCGTCAAGCCCCTCGGCGGCCAGCGTCTCGCCCAGCCATGCGTCGAGCGTCGCCGCGGCCCGCGCAAAGCCCGCGTCGCGCTCGGCGTCGGTCGAGCCGTCGATCCACGGGATGGGAAACCACTGCCGGCCCATGGGGTTGATGCGGCTGCGCTCGGGCGCGTCCGGGGCGACGAACACCGTGTCGGGCAGCACGGCGGCGAGCGGGTCGGCGAGGCCGATCAGGTCGTTCCCGTCCGCGCCGTAGCCGTGCAGCAGCACGACCAGCGACCGCGCGGTCCCCGAGGCGGCCCCGCGCCGCGGTCCCTTCAGGCTCATCCGATAACTCCCTCGCGCCGTTTCGCGGCCCCGTAGTAGGACCAAAGCAGCCGCGCCGCCACCGCCCGCCACGGCGACCACGCCTCGGCCATCAGGGCGAGCGCGCGCGGCGCCGGGCGCTCGGGCAGGGCGAACATCATCCGAGCGCCCTCCTGCAACGCCAGATCGCCGGGCGCGAAGACGTCGGCCCGACCGACGCAGAACATCAGGTAGATCTCCGCGGTCCAGCGCCCCACGCCCGTCACCGCGGTCAGCCGGGCCACCGCCTCCTCCTCCGCCTCGCGCTCCAGCGCGGCGAAGTCCAGATCGGCAGCGACCAGCGCGCGGGCGTAGCGCAGCTTCTGCCCCGACAGCCCGCAGGCGCGCAGTGCCGCGTCGTCGAGCCGCCGCACGCCCTCGGCCGTGTCGGCGCCCGCGGCGACCAGCCGGCCCCAGATCGCGTCGGCGGAGGCGACCGAGACCTGCTGGCCCATCACGATCCGCAACAGCCCGCCGAAGCCGCCCGGGTTGCGCCGCAGCGGCGGCGTCGGGGCGACGGAGAAACGCGGCTCGACCACCGCCAGCGCCGCGATCCCCTCGGCGAGGTCATCCAGCGTCTCGATGCGCCGCACCGCCTCAGCCGCCGTGCTTGTCGAGGAAGGCCTCGGCGCCCAGCGCGCGGAAGTCGGGCAGCGCGGCGCGCAGGCGCGCGTGGTCCCAGTCCCACCACGCCAGCGCCGACAGCCGTTCGGCCACCGCCTCCGGAAAGCGGCGCCTGACCACGCGGGCAGGCACGCCGGCGACGACCGTGTAGGGCGCCACGTCCTTCGTCGCGACCGCCTTGGCGGCCAGCACCGCGCCGTGGCCGACCCGCACCTCGGGCATCACCATCGCCCCGTGCCCCAGCCATGTGTCGTGCCCGACATGGGCGGTGCGCGCCGCGCGCCGGGCGAAGAAGTCGGCGTCGTCCTCGGCGTCGTCCCAGTAGCTGGCCGACCGATAGAGGAAATGGTGCAGCGAGGCGCGGTCCATCGGGTGGTCCGTGGCCCCCACGCGCACGAAGCTCGCGATGTTGCAGAACTTGCCGATCTCGGCGTTGGCGAGGTCGCAGAAGCGCGTGGCGTAGCTGTAGTCGCCGAACGTCACGTTCAGCATCACCACGCCCTCGCCGATCTCGGTGTAGCGGCCGAGCGTGCTGTCGCGCAGCCTCGCCGTCGGATGAACCACGGCCGTCTCGCCCAGTTTCGCCACGCCGCCCCCCGTTGCGCGTTCACCGGCCCCGGTTTACATCAGTCAACCGAGCGTGACAGTCGGAATTGAGGTCCACCCCATGGCGATGGAAGCCGCCGAGATCGAGCGCCTGATCCGGGAGGCCTTTCCCGACGCCGTCATCAAGATCGACGACCTCGCCGGCGACGGCGACCACTACGCCGCCAGCGTCACGACCAACGCGTTCCGCGGCAAGAACCGCGTGCAGCAGCACCAGATGGTCTATGCGGCCCTGAAGGGCCGGATGGGGGGCGAACTGCACGCCCTCGCCCTGACCACCAGCGCCCCCGCCTGAAGCCGGAGCCGACACCATGAGCGACGCCGCCCACGCCCAGATCAAGGCCGATGTCGAGGCCAACGACGTCGTGCTGTTCATGAAGGGCACCAGAACCATGCCCCAATGCGGCTTCTCCAGCCGCGTCAGCCAGATCCTCGGCTTCATGGGGGTCGACTACAAGGACGTGAACGTCCTCGCCGACGCCGCGATCCGCGACGGGATCAAGAGCTTCAGCGACTGGCCGACGATCCCGCAGCTCTACGTCAAGGGCGAGTTCGTCGGCGGCTGCGACATCATCACCGAGATGACGCTGTCGGGCGAGCTGGACCAGCTCTTCGCCGACAAGGGCGTCGCCTTCGACAAGGCCGCCGCCGAGAAGATCCGCGAAGCCAACGCCCAGCGCTGACACGCGCGTGGCGCGCCCTGCGCCCGCTTTCGCCTGCACGGCCTGCGGCGCGGTCCACCGCAAGTGGTCCGGCCGCTGCGAGGCCTGCGGCGGCTGGAACACCATCGTCGAGGAAGGCGCCGCGCCGCGGACCGCCGGCAGGCGTGTCGCGCTGGTCCCGCTGGCGGGCGAGGAGGCCCCGCCGCCGCGCATCGCCTCGGGTCTCGGCGAGCTCGACCGCGTGCTGGGCGGCGGGCTCGTGCCAGGATCGGCGATCCTTGTCGGCGGCGACCCCGGCATCGGCAAGTCGACCCTGCTGCTGCAGGCGGCGGCAGCCTTCGCGCGCGCCGGCGCCAGCGCGATCTACGTCTCGGGCGAGGAGGCGACGGCCCAGGTGCGGATGCGCGCCGCGCGGCTGGGGCTGGCCGACGCGCCGGTGATGCTGGCGGCGGAGACCGACCTCGGCGACGTGCTGGCGACGCTGGAGGCGGAGCGGCCGACGCTGGCCATCGTCGATTCCATCCAGACCATGTGGGCGCAGGCGGTGGAGAGCGCGCCGGGCTCGGTCGCGCAGGTGCGGCAGGCGTCGCACGAACTGGTGCGCTTCGCCAAACGGCGCGGATCTGCGGTAGTGCTGGTCGGCCATGTCACCAAGGACGGCCAGATCGCGGGCCCCCGCGTGGTGGAGCACATGGTCGATACGGTGCTCTACTTCGAGGGCGAGCGCGGCCATCAGTTCCGCATCCTGCGCGCGGTCAAGAACCGTTTCGGCCCGGCGGACGAGATCGGCGTCTTCGAGATGACCGGCGCGGGGCTCGCCGAGGTCGCCAACCCCTCGGCGCTGTTTCTCGGCGAGCGGGGCGCGCGCAGCCCCGGCGCGGCGGTCTTCGCCGGGATCGAGGGCACGCGGCCGCTCCTGTGCGAGATCCAGGCGCTGGTCGCGGCCTCCCCCCTCGGCACGCCGCGGCGCGCGGTGGTCGGCTGGGACGCGGGGCGGCTCGCGATGATCCTCGCGGTGCTGGAGGCGCGGGCGGGGGTCTCGATGGCGGGGCTCGACGTCTATCTCAACGTCGCCGGCGGGCTGCGCGTCAGCGAGCCGGCGGCCGATCTCGCGGTCGCCGCGGCGCTGATGTCGGCGCTGACGGACCGTCCGCTGCCGGCGGAGACGGTGATTTTCGGCGAGATCGCGCTCTCGGGCGCCGTGCGCCCTGTCGCACAGGCGGAAGCGCGGCTAAAGGAGGCCGCGAAACTGGGCTTCACGGCCGCCTGGGCCCCGGCGCAGGCCGCCGGCGGGGGGGTCGCGGTCGATCCGGTCGCGGAGCTGCCCGCCTTCGTGCAGGGCGTCTTCGGGCCGATGGAGGGGAACGGGGGATGACGGGAACGCTGGCCGACCTCGCGGTCGTGCTGCTGGTGCTGGTGTCCGCGCTGCTGGCCTATGCGCGTGGGGTGACGCGCGAGGTGCTGGCCATCGGCGGCTGGGTGCTGGCGGGTCTCGGCTCGTTCTTCCTCGCGCCGCTGCTGGAGCCGCTGGTCCGCGAGATACCCTTCGTCGGCGAGTTCCTGCGCTCGTCCTGCACGCTGTCGCTGCTGGCGGCCTTCGCGGTCGCCTTCGGGCTGATCCTGGTCGTGCTGTCGATCTTCACGCCGCTGGTGTCGGGCGTGATCCGCGACTCGGCGCTGGGGCCGGTGGACCGCTTCCTCGGCTTCCTGTTCGGCGTGGCGCGGGGCGTGGTGCTGGTGGCGGTGCTGTGGCTGCTCTACGACCTCGCCGTGCCGCAGGCGCAGCGCATCGACGCGATCGAGCAAGCCCAGTCTGCGCGCCTCGTCGCCGAGGCGGCCGACCTCATCCGCGCCTATGTCCCCGACGGCGTGCCCGGCTGGCTCGGCGCGCGCATCGACGGGCTGATGGCCGTCTGCGGCGAGGCCGGCGGCCCCGGCCGTGGCGCCGCCTCCGCACAGGCGGTGACGTTCAACTTGCGCGGGTAGGTCTCCCCTCACATACTCGTGAAGCGCGAGCGTCGCAAAGACGCCGCCTTCTGGGGGGAATTCCGATGAAGTCAACGACCGTCGCGCTCGTCGCGGCAGCCTTGTCGCTGGCCGCGGCGCAGGGCGCGACCGCGACGACCTACAGCAATCTCATCGTTTTCGGCGACAGCAACGTCGACATCGGCAGGCTGGCCGTGGCGCTGACGCCCGACAATGTCGCCAACCAGGTGCTGCCGCCGCCCAACACCGTCGGCGGCCGCAGCGCGGACGGCACGATCCTGCCGGAATTCGTCGAGATGCGGACCGGCACGCCGCAGCTCAACTTCGGCTGGGGCGGGGCGACCGCAGGACCGGACAACATCGTCGGCCTGCTTGGCGCGCCGCATGTCCTGCTGACCGGCACGCTCACCCAGATCGACGAGTTCGAGACGATGCTCGGCGGCGGGCCCGCCGACCCGATGGCGCTCTATCTGGTGTTCGCCGGCTCGAACAACCTGTTCTTCGCCGACAAGAACGACCAGTCGGCCGTGGACGCCGCCGTCGCGGAGGCCGATGCGCAACTGCGCGAGGGCGTGACCCGGCTGGCGCAGCTTGGCGCGGAGAAGATCGTGGTGGCGACACGCACGCCGCGCCCGGTCCTGTCGGAGGCCGACACGATCTCCGACGAGCCGGATACCGATGCGCGCAACGATGCGTCGGGCCGGCAGCTCAACACCGCGATCCGCGCGCTGGTTCTGGACCTCGACGCGACGCTGGCCGCGGACGTGCTGCTCTTCGACGTCGACGCCATCATCCGCGACATCATCGCGGGCTCGGGGTCGAACGGCTTCTTGGCCTACGACAGCGCCGCGTCGCAGTTCTGCATCAACAACCTCGATTGCAGCATGCTCATCAACTTCGACGGGGCGCACAAGACTTCCGCGGTGCATTCCGTGCTGGCGGACCACTTCATTCGCCAGTTCGACGTCGAGCGCCATCCCGCGCCGATCCCGCTGCCGGCCGCGGCGTGGATGCTGCTCGCCGCCATGGCTACGCTGGCGGCGCTGGCCCGCGGCCGGCGCAATCCGGGCGTCGCATGATCCTGCGGGCCCGCGCGTGACAGGGGGGCCGGGCGGCGCTATACCCCGCTGCATCCCCGGCCCTCTGCGCGGAGCCCACGGCCCATGAGCGGCTCGTCCTGGCGTGAGCACCCGTTCGACGACGACAAGCTGCGCGAGGAGTGCGGCATCTATGGCGTTTTCGGCGCCAGGAACGCCGCCTCGGTCGTGGCGCTGGGTCTGCACGCGCTGCAGCACCGAGGGCAGGAGGCGGCGGGCGTGGTCGCGTGGGACGCCGAGGGTGGACGCTTCAACACCACCCGACGCCTCGGCTACGTGCGCGACAACTTCACCGCGCCGGAGGTCATCGACGCCCTGCCCGGCCGGCTGGCCATCGGCCATGTCCGCTACTCCACAGCGGGCAACAAGGGCGCGACCGCGATCCGCGACGTGCAGCCGCTCTATGCCGAGTTCGCCTCCGGCGGCTTCGCCATCGCCCACAACGGCAACCTGACCAACGCCGACGCGATCCGGGGCGAGCTGATCGACCGAGGCTCGCTGTTCCAGTCCTCCTCCGACACCGAGGTGATCGTCCACCTCATGGCGCGCTCGATCCAGCGCACCGTGGCGGAGCGGATGAAGGACGCGCTGCGCCGTGTCGAGGGCGCCTTCTCCATCGTCGCCGCCACCCGCACCAAGCTGATCGGCGTGCGCGACCCGCTGGGCGTGCGCCCGCTCGTGCTGGGGCGGATCGGCGAAGCCTGGATCCTGTCCTCGGAGACGTGCGCGCTCGACATCGTCGGCGCGACCTACGAACGCGACGTCGCGCCGGGCGAGATGGTCGTGATCTCCGACGCCGGCATCGAGAGCCAGTTCCCCTTCGGCCGCCAGAAGCCGCGCTTCTGCGTGTTCGAGTATGTCTACTTCTCGCGGCCCGACAGCGTGTTCGGCGGCCTCTCGGTCTACGACACCCGCCGGCGCATCGGCGTCGAACTGGCCCGCGAGGCGCCGGTGGAGGCCGATCTGGTCTGTCCCGTGCCCGACAGCGGCACGCCGGCCGCGATCGGCTACAGCCAGGAGAGCGGCATCCCCTACGCCATGGGTATCATCCGGAACCAGTATGTCGGGCGCACCTTCATCGAGCCGGCCGAGGCGGTGCGCAACATGGGCGTGCGGCTGAAGCTCAACGTCAACCGCGCCGTGGTGGCGGGCAAGCGCATCGTGCTGGTCGACGACAGCGTCGTGCGCGGCACCACCAGCCGCAAGATCAAGGAGATGGTGCTGGACGCCGGCGCGAAGGAGGTCCACTTCCGCATCGCGTCGCCGCCCACCGCCTGGCCCTGCTTCTATGGCGTCGACACGCCCGACCGCGATAAGCTCATGGCCGCCCACATGAGCGAGGAGGAGATGCGCGCGCATCTCGGCGTCGACTCGCTGCGATTCGTCTCGCTGGACGGGCTCTACCGCGCCTGCGGCGAGGCGGGCGGTCGCGACGCCCGCGCGCCGCAGTTCTGCGACGCCTGCTTCTCCGGCGACTATCCCGTCGCCCCGTCCGACCGCATCGCGCAGGGCCGCATCAAGCTCGCGGCGGAGTAGCGTCGGGGCGGCCCAGCCGGACCGGACCGCGCGCCGTGAGCGCGTCGGCCTCCACGCCGCGCCGGGTGACGGCGACCAGCCCCTGCGCCGCCAGCCGCGCCGCCGCTTCGCGCACCGGCCCCATCA
>DAINOD010000053.1:0-21042 GCA_036735545.1 Rubrimonas sp.
AACCAGTGACCCCAGCGATGTGAACACTGTGCTCTACCAACTGAGCTAACCGCCCATCCGCCGCATCGGATAGGGCCCGGGGGCGGCGTCCGTCAAGTGGTTGTCGTCACGACGCCAGACGCGCGGCCAGCGCCGGCACCTCCGCCAGCGCGTCCGCCTCGGCCTCGGCCGCCAGCGCCGCCAGCGGGCCCTCGGCGTAGCCATGGCGCATCAGGATGCAGGGGGCGCCGGCGCGACGGGCGGTCTCGCGATCCGTGACGGTGTCGCCCACCAGCACCGTCCGGCGCGGATCGCCGCCGACGCGGGCCACCGTCTCCAGCAGGTGGCGTGGGTCGGGCTTGCGCACTGGCAGGCTGTCGGCGCCCAGCACAGCGCCGAATCGGTCGGCGACGCCCAGAGCGCGCAGCAGCGTTCCGGCGAGCCCGACCGGCTTGTTGGTGCAGATCCCCAGCCGCCAGCCCGCGCCCGCGAGCGCGTCGAGGCAGGCCACGGCGCCCGGATAGAGGCGCGACTGGTCCGCGATGCGGCCGGCGTAGTCTTCCAGAAAGGCCGGAACGAGCGCCTCCACGCGGGGCTCGTCGGCGGCGACGCCAGCCGCCTCCATCGCGCGGCGCAGCAGCGCGCGCGCGCCCCGGCCGGCGACGCTGCGCTCTGCGACGGGGTCCAGCGGCGGCCAACCCTGCGCCGCGGCCACCGCGTTCGCGGCGGCGACGAGATCGGCGGCGGTGTCGGCCAGCGTGCCGTCGAGGTCGAAGATCACGGCCCGCATGGCGCCCCCCGGCGTCGGATCGGGGCTAGGCCCCGGGATGGTCGCGGGGCTCGCGCGCCCGCCTTCTTTGGCGTATCGTGGCGACAAGTGGGCGTCCAGCGCCGGAAGCGCCCCGAAAGCGACCGCAGGCGGCGCAATGAGCGGAACGGGCAAGATACAGTGAAACAGTTCATTCTGATCGCCGCGGCCTTCGCCGCGGCCTGCTCGACCCCGGTGCGCCAGGAGCGCGCCACGGTCGCTTTCGACGCCACGCGCGACGACAGCTGCTACACGGTCGACCTCTTCACCAAGGTCTCGATCAACCGTCCCGGCGGCGAGGTGCCCGAGGCGTGGCGCGCCTTCTCCGGCCGTTGGGGCGGCGGGGCCTGGGCGGGCGAGTGGTGCCACGACCTCTACGTTCTCGACATCCGCCCCGACGGGCAGGTCGACATCGTCGAGACCTATGCGCCGCATGTGCCTTGGGGCAAGCGCGCCACGGCCTTTCGCCGGACGGCCCAGATCGACCCGGACGGGCGGCTGCGGCTCGCCTATGGCCGGGTGAAGCTCGAATACTGGGTGGAGAACGGCGTGATGTACGGCTCGCGCGAGGAGACCGGGCTCGGCCAGCATCGCATCGCGATGGTGCCGCGCGCGGCGTGATCCGTCACGCCGGCGCTAGGCACGGGCAGCGCGTGAGCGCGAGCCAGACGCCGAGCGCGAGGAAGGGGCCGAAGGGGATCGGGCGCGCGCCGCCCCGCACGGCCGCCACAGCGGCGGCTGCGGGCGCGGCGACGAGCATGACCGTGGCGAGCTCCCACGCCCCCACCCAGGCGCCGGCCGCGCCCGCGAGCTTGGCGTCGCCGAGGCCGATGCCGTCCACGCCGCGCGCCCGGCGCCACAGCGCCGACATGCCGGCCAGCGCCCCCCAGCCCGCCACGGCGCCGACCGCGCGCGTCTCGGGCGCGGCCCCCAGCCCGGCGAGCCCCGCGGCGAGGCCCGCCGCCAGCAGCGGCAGCGTCAGCGCGTCGGGCAGGATCATCGCGCGCAGGTCGACCGCCGCGAGCGCGGCCAGCGCGCCTGCGACCACCGCGCCGACCAGCGCGCCCTCGAGCGGCGCCGGCGACAGCGCGACCGCCGCAGCCGCGGCGAGCGCCGCGCCGGCGGCGTGACGCCCCGACGGCGCGCCGAGCTTCAGCCGGAACGCCGCCGCAGTCAGGGCGAAGCCGGCGACGGCGGCGACGAGTGGCGGCAGAAGGTCCATGGCGCGGCCCTAGCCGCCGGGCGGCCGCGCGGCAAGCGCCGCTGCGGCGACGCGGCGGGGAAGGGCGGGGCCATCGGCCTGCTAGGCTGCGCGCCATGAGATTCTCCGGTCGAGCCCTTCTCCACGCGGCGGCCTTCGCGGCCTGCGCCGGCGCCGTCGGCGCCCAGCACGTGGCGGTCGAGCGCGCCGAGGGTCTGGAGGCGTGGCTTGACGCCGCCGCCGCCGCCGAGACCGCAGCCGCCGAGCGCTGCGGCGCTTTGGCCGAGGCGGGCGGGCCGCCGGAAGGGCGGGTCTGGCTGCGCTGGGCCGCGGGCGGGCTGTCTGTCGTGGCCGACGCCGAGGCCTCGCCCGAGGCAGCCGGCTGGTGGGCCGAGGCGACGCTGGGCGCGCGGGAGGCCGCGGCGGCGCTGTTCGGCGGCGACGCCCGCGCGCTGGACGGCGTGATGATCGAGGCGGCGCAGGGGCGCGTCGCGATGTTCGATGGTCGCCGCATGGCCGAGACCGATCTGTGCGGCGCGCTGGCCCGCGTCGCCGCCGCCGGCGCCGCCTCGCCCCGCGCGGCCGCCGCCGCCACGGCGGACGCGACGCTGGTCGCCCCCGTCGGCGGCGAAGCGCGGGCGCGCGTCGGCGGGCTGGACTTCGCCGGCGAGGCCGTGGCGCGCGGCCCCGACGGCGTCGTCGCCGAGATCGCTCCCGTGGGCGACGACGGGGCGGCGGCGCTGCTGGTCAGCCCCGGTCCCGGCGCCGCGCCCGGCCCGGGGACGGTCCGCATATACGCCAGGGGCGACCCGTTCCGCCCGCGCGCCGTGTTGCCCCTGCGCGTCCTGCCCGGCGCGGACGCGCCCCAACCGCCGGCGACGCTGACGCCGGGCTCCGCCGCCTCGGGCCGGATCGCGCCCGGCGGCGCGGCGGAGGTCGCGCTGGAACTCGCCGAGCCCGCGCGCCTGCGGCTGTTCTCGACCGGGCCGGAAGACCTGCGCGCGGCGCTCTCGACGGCGCAGGGCGTGGTGGTGGCGGAGGGCGACGACACGCCCGGCGGGTATGGCTTCGCGCTGGAGGTGGACCTCGCCGCCGGCGCCTACCGGCTGCGCGTTTCGCACTGCTGCGGCGGCGGCGGCGCATGGCGTGTGGTCGCCGAGCCACGCTGATGGGGTCTCAGCGCTTATGTCGCACACAGGGCGTTTGACGCCGCGCTTGCGGCAATCTCTTATGAAAGCAGGGAAATTGTGCGAGCCGCGTCCATGGATCAGGTCGACGTCGCCATTGTTGGAGCGGGCCCGGCGGGCCTCAGCGCCGCCGCCCGCGCCGCCAGGCGCGGCCTGAGCCATGTTCTGATCGAGCGGGCCGACCACCTCTCCGACACCATCTACAAGTATCAGAAGAAAAAGCTGGTCATGGCGACGCCCGACCGGCTGCCGCTGCAGTCCGACCTGGAGTTCCGCCAGGCCATCCGGGAAGAGATCCTCGGCTGGTGGGACCATGCGGTCGAGGAACTGCGCGTGAACGTCCGCATGAAGGCGGAGGTGACCGCGGTCACGGGCGAGAAAGGCGACTTCACCGTCGAGATCGCCGGGCAGGAGCCTGTGCGCGCCCGCCATGTCGTCCTGTCGGTCGGGCTCCAGGGCAACCTTCGCAAGTTCGACCCGGCCCAGATCCCCGGCGCCGACCTGACCAACAGCCGCAGCGGCCAGCCGATGTGCGGCTACCAGCTCGACGACCCGGCCGCCTTCTTCGACAAGGACGTGATCGTGGTCGGCGCCGGCGACGCGGCCATCGAGAACGCCGTCGCGCTGGCCGAGGCCGACAACCGCGTGACCATCGTCAACCGCGGCCGCGAGTTCGCGCGCGCCAAGTCCGGCAACGTCAGCCTGATCCTGTCGGCGATCAAGGACGAGAAGCTGCAGGTCGCCTACAACGCCGCTCCGGCCTCGGTGGAGGACGGCGCGGTGGTGCTCAAGACGCCCGACGGCCTGCAGCGCCTGCCGGCCGACCACGTCATCGGCCGGCTGGGGGCGGAGGCGCCGAAGGATTTCGTCACCGCCTGCGGCGGCGTCTTCGAGAAGGGCTCGCAGTTCCCCCGCGTCTCGGACGTCTACGAAAGCGACCGGCCGGGCCTGTTCATCATCGGCGCGCTGGCGGGCTATCCGCTGATCAAGCACTGCATGAACCAGGGCTACGAGGTGGTCGACTATATCGCCACCGGCGTCATGCCCGAGGGCCCCGACGTCGCCATCCTGCGCGAGAAGTTCCGCGACGTGCCCGGCGCCGAGAACATCTCGGCGCTGCTGGAGGAGGTGCGCGGCGCGGTGCCGCTGTTCGGCGGGCTCACCATCCTGCAGCTGCGCGAGTTCCTGCTCGACGCGCTCGTGCACGCGCCGGGCGACGGCGAGCACCTGATCCGCCGCAACACCGCGGGCGACAGCCTCTATGTCGTGCAGCGTGGGGCGGTGGAGCTGGTTCTGCCGAACGGACGCACGGTGCGCATGGGGCGCGGCGCCTTCTTCGGCGAGATGGGGCTGATCATGGGCCGCCGACGGACGGCGGACGTCGTGGCGGCCAACGACGGCGAGCAGACGGTCTGCATCGAGATACCCCGCAGCGCGGCGCTGAAGCTGATCGCCTCGTCTCCGGTGGCCAAGCGGGTGATGGACGAGACCGCGCTGCTGCGCCAGTTGCAGACCTTCCTATCGCCCGACCTGACAGCGGACGATCTGTCCGAAGTGCTGGCGGCCTCGGAGGCGGTGCGCTTCGGCCCGCGCGAGGCGCTGATCCAGGAGGGGGCGGAGGACGAGGACCTGTTCGTCATTCGCAACGGCTCCTGCACCGTCTCCCGCAGCGTGGACGGGCAGGACACGGTGCTGGGATACGTCGCGGCGGGCGCCTTCGTCGGGGAGATGGCGCTGCTGTTCCGCCAGCGCCGCTCCGCCACCGTGCGCGCGACGGTGCCGGTGGAGGCGGTGAAGATCAACGCGGGCGTGTTCCGCGACCTGCTGGGCGCCAAGCCCAAGGTGCGGCAGGTGATCGAGGCCAAGGCGCGTGAGCGCACCGAGGCGTCGGCCGCCTCGTTCCGCAACTCGGAGGCGGCGCAGCGCATCGAGTTCCTGACCCGCAACGGCATCGGCGAGGCCACCAACGCCATCGTCATCGACGAGGGACTCTGCATCCGCTGCGACTACTGCGAGAAGGCCTGCGCCGAGACCCATGACGGCATCTCGCGGCTCGACCGCGACGCGGGGCCGACCTTCGCCGAACTGCACCTGCCGCTGAGCTGCCGGCACTGCGAGCAGCCGCACTGCATGGCCGACTGTCCGCCCAACGCGCTCTACCGCACGCCCTCGGGCGCGGTGGAGGTGAACGACACCTGCATCGGCTGCGGCAACTGCGTGCGCAACTGCCCCTACGACGCGATCAAGCTCTCGGCGAAGCCGGCCCCGCGGGCGCCCTTGCTGGTGCAGCTGCTGTTCGGCGCGAAATACGGCATCGGCGAGCGGGCCGAGCCGAAGAAGAGCGAGAAGAATCGCGAGCTCGCCCGCAAGTGCGACCTGTGCGAGAGCGTCTCGGGTGGACCCGCCTGCGTGCGCGCCTGCCCCACGGGCGCGGTCATCCGCGTCGGGCCGGAGCAGCTGTTCGACATGATCCGGCGGCGGAGTTGAGATGGCGGTTCACGGCTCCTTCCTCAGCCACCGCGACTTTTTGTGGCTTCGCCGGGCGGGCATGGTCACGCTGGTCGCGGTCGTCGCCTATGTCGCCTACGACCCCATCGGCGGGCGCAACGGCGGCACCGCGATGGGCTATGCGCTGGGCGGGGTCGGGGCGGCGCTGATCCTGTGGCTGTCCTGGCTCGGGGTGCGCAAGCGCAGCTTCGCCGGCCGCGCGCGGCGACCCACGCCACCCGAGCAGGCCGCGCAGACGCTCAAGGGCTGGACATCGGCGCACGTCTATCTCGGCCTCGCGCTGCTGGTGATCGGCACGCTGCACACGGGCTTCGAGTTTGGCTGGAACGTCCACACGCTGACCTATGCGCTGATGATCGCGGTGATCCTGTCCGGGATCTACGGCGTCTTCGCCTATGCGCGTTACCCGGCGCTGGCGTCCGAGAACCTGGGCGGCGAGAGCGTCGAGCGCATCCGCCGCGCGCTGGGCGACATCGACCAGTCGTTGACGCGGCTCGCCGCACGGCTGCCGGACGTCTTCGCTGGACCCGTGCGCGACTCCATCGGCAAGACGCGCATCGGCGGCGGCGGCCTGACGCTGCTGGCGGGGTCCAGCAAGGGCTGCGCCACCGCACGCGCCCTGCGCCAGAGCAGCGCCGCGGCGCTGGACGACCACGGGGCGGAGCCTGCGGCCGTGTCGGAGCTGGTCGCGCTGCTGTCGCGCAAGGCCGACCTGTGCGCCCGGTTGCGGCGCGACAACGCCTACAAGGCGCGGATGGACGTGATGCTGTGGTTTCACGTGCCCGTGACCATCGCGCTGATCGGGTCGCTGATCGCGCATGTCTTCATCGTCTTCTTCTACTGGTGAGCCGCCGATGCGCCTGGCCCTGATCCGCATCAAACGCCGCGCCGGCGAGGGGGAGGCCGAGGTCTCCCGCCGCGAGACGCTGATCGAGGGGCAGGCCCTGCGCGTCGGCCGCGGCGCCGATTGCGACGTGCAGCTGCAGGACATCGCCGTCGACTATCACCACGCGACCCTGCGCGCCGAGGGCGGGGCGCTGGTGGTGGAGGCGGTGGGCGCCGCGCCGCTGACCGTGGACGGGCGCTCGACGCGACGCGAAGTGCTGCAGCCCGGCGCCCGGCTCGCCATTGGCGACTTCGTGCTGGCGGCCGAACCGGCGCCGGCGCACGCGGACTTCGCGATCGCCGTCGAGGCGTCCGACAGCGTGGTGCGCCGTGCGGCCAGGCAGCCGCAGACGCTGGCCCAGGCGCTGCCCAGCCGTCGCCGGCTCGCGTGGCTGATCGCGACGCCGCTGTTGGCGCTGACCTTCCTGTGGCCGCTCTGGGAGGCGCTGAAGGCCGAGGCGCCGCCGCCCGGCGCCGTGGTGGTGACGGGCCCCTACGACCGCGCCGAGATCGCAAGCCACCCCATGGTGGTGACGTGGACCTCCGGCCCGATGAGCCGGGCGCACGCGATGCTGGGCGAGGACTGCGCCTCCTGCCACCTGCGCCCCTTCGAGATGACGACCAACGCCTCCTGCCTCGCCTGCCACGCCGAGACCGGAAGGCATGGCGACTACCGCCCCGAGACGCCCCAGCCGCTTCGGGTCGGGCGGGTGCTCGGACTGACGGACGACCATCCGCCGCTGACGCCGGGGCTCGACGACTTGCGCTGCGCCTCCTGCCACAAGGAGCACGAGGGCGGGATCGCGCCCATCGAGCGCGCCTCGGCGCTTTGCGTGCAGTGCCATGGAGCGACCGAGACGCTGCACGCCGTCGCGCCGGGGTCCGACCTGCGCGTCGCGGCGGATTTCGGCGCGGCGCACCCGGACTTCCGCGTCACCGGGGCGCAACTGCCCGGCGGCGGCTCCGCCGGCCTCCGCTTTCCCCACGATGTCCACCTCACCGGCCGGGTGCTGGCGCCGATGCCGGGCCGCGCGGCGGACATGTTCGCGAGCCCGCCCGAGGGCTGGACGCTGGTGAACGAGGCGGCGGGGCCGCGGTTGCGCTCGCCCGAGGGACGGACCTTCACGCCCGAGGGCCGCGCCGATCTCGGCTGCGCCGACTGCCACGTCTCGGAGGCCGGGGGGATGCTGATGCGTCCCGTCGAGATGGAGCGCGACTGCGGCTGGTGCCACCAGTTGCGCATCGACACGCTGACCGTCGCGCGCGCCGTGCCGCACGCCAACCCCTTCGAGGTGTCGGAGATCGTGCGCGACTACTACCGCGCCCGGGCGCTGGAGGGCGGCGTCCAGCGCGCCGACGCGCCCGCCTTCGCGCGTCGCCCGGGCGGCACGGTGTTCCGCTCCACCGGCGACGAGGGCGACGTCCCCATGCGCGAGGCGATGGCGTGGGCTGCGGCGGAGGCGGAGACGCACCTGGAGCGGATCTTCCGCCCGGGCGCCGTGACGACCGACGCGGCCGGCGTGGAGACCTACGAGGTTGGGCAGGGCCTGTGCTCCTACTGCCACATCGCCGAGCGCGACGAGGGTTCGGCGGCCGGCTGGCGCGTGATCCCGGCGCAGTTGCAGCGGCACTGGATGCCGATGGCGCGCTTCGACCACGGCCCCCACGAGGCGATGGACTGCGTCGCCTGCCACGCCGCGACGACCTCGAAGACCGCCGAGGACGTGCTGATGCCCGAGATCGGCCTGTGCCGTGACTGCCACAAGGGCGAGGCGACATGGGCGCCGAGCGCGAGTTCCGAGTGCGTTGCGTGCCATGGCTTCCATAATGACGCCTATGGGTCGGTTTCACCGGCGCATGCGGCGCTGTGGCGGGCGCAGACCGGCGAACGCGAACGGTCGGGCCAGGAAGACCGCACCGCCGCGGCGGACGATTGACGCGCGGCGCGGCCGACGGGGAACGGAACGGCGAGCGGGGGCCAGCAGGGCCCGGGGGGCGGAGCGGAACGTGGGCAGCGATTTTCCGACAATTCTCGCCGTGGCCGCGCTGGCGGCCGGCGGGGCCGCCGCCGCCGAGCGGCTGACCGCCGAGGGCGCGCGGCTGGCGCCGGCCGTGATCGCGCCCGACGCGCCCTTCGATCGCACCGTCGATGCGGGCGAGGACGCCGTGCTCGGCGCCCATGCGCTGTTGCGGCCGGCCTCCTCCAACCAGGTGCTGGCCCGCGACCGCGACGGCTTCTGGGCGCCGTGGGACGGCGTGTCGCCCCTGCCCGAGACGGCTGTGACGCGCGACGGCGCCGAACTGACCTTCAAGCTGTTTCTCAGCCCTCCGGAGGGAATGCTGGCGCCTTATGAGGTGACGCTGGCCTACCGCACGCCCGAGGGCATGCGGCACGGCGTCTTCGAGGCGGCGCCGGAGATCGCGCGATGAGCGCGCTGCGCTGGGCGCTGGGCGCCGCCGTCGCGCTGGCGGTGGGCTGCGGCGGGGGCGGCGGCGCGCCCACGGGCGACGACGGTTCGAGCTTTTCGGGGCTCGCCGAGTTTCCCGCGCTGCGCAGCCTGTCGGGCGCGGAGGTCTCCCAGATCGTCGCTCAGGCCGTCGCCGAGGCGCAGGCGCGGGGTCGCCCCGCCGCCATCGCCGTGGTGGACAGGGTCGGCAACGTGCTGGCGGTGTTCAACATGACCGGCGCGCCCGCCGTGCTCAGCGCCTTCGCGCTGGCCTCGGCGCAGGGTTCGGGGCTCGACGGGCTCAACATCCCCGGCGCGGCGCCGGTGGGGGCGATCGCGAAGGCGGTGACGGGGGCCTATCTGTCGTCGTCGGGCAACGCCTTCTCCACCCGCACGGCCAGCCAGATCGTGCAGGAGAACTTCAATCCGGGCGAGATCAACCAGCCCGGCGGGCCGCTGTTCGGCGTGCAGTTCAGTTCGCTGCCCTGCTCCGATCTCGTGACGCGGCAGGGCGGCGGCGCGATGGTCGGGCCGAACCGCACGCCGCTGGGGCTCGCCGCCGACCCGGGCGGCCTGCCGCTCTACAAGGACGGCGTTGTGGTGGGCGGCGTCGGCGTGATCGCCGACGGCGTCTACGGCCTCGACCGCGACCCGCGCGACGCCGACGCCGACGTCGACGACGAGATGATCGCGCTGGCCGCCACGGTCGGGTTCCTGCCGCCCTCGTCCATCGAGGCCCCGCAGATCACCGTCGAGGGCAAGTCGCTGCGCTACACCGACAGGGGGCTGGGCAACGACCTCGACCGGCTGCGCGCCGCGCCCGGCGCGGCGCCGGCGCTCGCGGCGCAGATCGCGGCCGGGGCTGGGGACTTCGCCAGCGTCGCGGGCTACTACGACGCGGCGATGGGCGCGCGGGCGGGCGTGGCCTACGGCGCGCCGGAATCGGGCTATGTCCCGGCGTCGTCGCTGGCGGGCAACCCCTTCGCCAACCAGAGCGCCTTCGTGCTGGTAGACGCCGGCGGCGCGCCGCGCTTCGCGCCGCGCGAGGGCGCCGACGCGCCCGGGGGGGCCGCTGCCAACCGGCTGACCGCCGCCGAGGTGACGCGCATCATGGACGAGGCGCTGGGGGTGGCGCTGGCGGGCCGCGCCCAGATCCGCCGGCCCATCGAAAGCCGCATCCAGGTCACGGTCTCCATCGTCGACACGCTGGGGACAGTGCTCGCCGTGGCGCGCACGCCGGACGGGCCGATCTTCGGCACCGACGTCTCGCTGCAGAAGGCGCGCTCGGCGATGTATCTGTCCAGCGCCCCCGCGGCGGCCGAACTGTCGGCCGTGGCAGGCGTCGACAGTTCGGTCGCCTTCGCCGCCGTGCTGCCGGGCGGGCTGATCCCCGACCCCATCCGCGGCGGGCCGGGTCAGAAGGTCGTGCTGCCGCCGCTGGCGGACTACGTGGCGGCGACCGACGCCTTTCTCGGCGCCGGCGCGCTGCGCGGCGCGACGGCGTTCTCCGAGCGCGGCATCGGCAACATTGCGCGCCCGTTCTATCCCGACGGCATCAATGGGCGCGGGCAGGGGCCGCTGAGCAGGCCCTTCGCCGGCCCGGACACGACGCGGAACTGGAGCCCGTTCTCCACCGGCCTGCAGTTCGATCTGGTCGGCGCGAACATCCTGCAGCATGTGCTGTTCATTCTCGGCCTGACGCCCGACACGCCGAGCAACTGCACGGCGATCCCGCCTCGCGCGCTCGGCGCGCCGTCGCCGCTGGCGAACGGGCTGCAGATCTTCGCCGGCGCGGTGCCGATCTATCGCGGAGGCACGCTGGTCGGGGCCATCGGGGTCTCGGGCGACGGCATCGACCAGGACGACATGATTTCGGCGCTCGGTCTGCGTCGGGCAGGGGCGGCGCTGGGCGGGTTCGGTCACGCGCCTTCCGCGATCCGCTCCGACCAGCTTGTCCCGGCGGGCGTGCGACTGCGCTACGTCTCCTGCCCCTTCGGCCCGTTCCTTGGCAGCAACGCCCAGAACGTCTGCGAGGCGCTATGAGGAAAACGTTCGCCATCGCCGCCGCGCTTGCGGCCCTGACCGGCTCCCAGCCCGCCGCAGCCCAGAACGCCGGCGCGCTCGAGGAGACCCTCGAACTCGCGCAGCTGCGCCGGCGCGACCAGGTGCCCGACATCCGCGCGCCGGTGGAGCCTCCGCCCGAGGAGGCCGCCCCCGCGGTCGACGCCCCGCCGCCGGACGTCGGCCGCGCGCTGCCGGGCGGCGAGACCGGCGGCGTCCCGCTGGAGGGCGGCGCGCCGCCGCCCGAGCGCGGCGCCGTCCGCGAGGCCGCGCCGCCGCCGGCCAGCCAGACCACGCGCCCCCTGACCGATGCGGAGCGACCGCTGGCGGACCCGCGCACCATCGTGCGCCGCCCGCTGGCCGAACAGTTGCTGGGCGTTCCCCCCACCACCACCGCGCCGGGGACAGGCGCCCGCCCCCTCGCCGATCCCGAGCGCCGCCTTCCCGGCGCGGGCCCCTTCGAGCCGATCGATGAGCCCGAGATCAACCCCGGCGCCGTCGACGCCCCGCCGCCCCGGGCCGCGGGGCCCGAGGACTTTCTGCCCGTGCCCGACCGTTGGCGGCTCGCCGACACGCTGGGGCTGGTCGAGGAGGACTGGCTCGACCCCTACAACCAGAACACCCTGAAGGGCGACAAGCCGATCTACGAGGGCTGGTGCCTGCCGCTGCTGAAGCACCTGCTCGGCCCCGCGCCCAGCGACTGCTTCATCGTGCTGACCGGCATTTCCGACACCGTCTTCGAGCCGCGCAGCTTTCCCACCCCCACCGGCGTGCAGAGCACCCGTCGGCCGGGCACCAACGACCTGTTCGGCAAGACCAAGCAGATCCTGTTCAACCAGAACCTCATCCACAGCGTGGCGCTGATCAATGGCGACACCGCCTTCCGCCCGCAGGACGTCGAGTTCCGCTACACCGGCGTGCTGAACGCCAACTATACGGAGGTCGAGGAGGATCGCGTGCTGCGCGTCGACCCCGGCCGCGGCAACACGCGTTGGGACGGCTTCTATGGCGTGCAGGAAGCCTTCATCGACTACCACGCCGCCAACATCTCCGACCGCTACGACTTCTATTCGGTGCGCGCCGGCATCCAGCCGTTCTCCAGCGATTTCCGCGGTTTCCTGTTCCAGGACAACCAGTTGGGCGTGCGCTTCTTCGGAAACTGGGACAATAACCTCTGGCAGTACAACCTGGCCTGGTTCCGGCGGCTGGAGAAGGATACAAACTCCGGGCTGAACGACGTCACGCAGGCGCTTCGCGACGACGACGTGTTCATCGCCAATGTCTACCGGCAGGATTTTCCAATCCTGGGCATCGTCAGCCAGGCCACCGCGATCTGGAACCGCAACCGCGAGGGCTCCAACGGGCTCTATTTCGACGACAACGGCTTTCTCGCCCGCCCCGCCTCGATCGCCAACCAGACCGGGCGCGACTATGACGCGGTCTATCTCGGGGTGAACATGGACGGGCGCATCGGGCGGGTGAACCTCACCGGCTCGGGCTATTACGTCACCGGGCGCGACGACAACCAGTTCAACGGGCGGCGGCAGACCATCGGGGCCTATTTCGGCGCGCTCGAGGCGTCGATGGACTTCGACTGGATCCGCGTCCGCGCCTCGGGGCTCTACGCTTCGGGCGACAGCGACCCCTATGACGGCCGCGCGGGCGGCTTCGACGCGATCTTCGAGAACCCGCAGTTCGCCGGCGGCGACACCAGCTACTGGATCCGCCAGCAGATCCCCTTCATCGGCGGCGGCGGCGTGGGCCTGAGTTCGCGCAACGCCGTGCTGCCGGCGCTCAAGCACTCCAAGGAGCACGGCCAGTCCAACTTCGTGAATCCCGGCCTCACGCTGGTGGGCATCGGGGCCGACTTCGACCTGACGCCCGAGCTGCGGATATCGGGCAACGCCAACTACCTTTGGTTCAACGACACTTCCTCGCTGGAGACGCTGCGCGTCCAGCGCATCCGCCGCGACATCGGCGCCGACCTGTCGGTCGCGGCGATCTGGCGGCCGTTCCAGCAGCAGAACGTGGTGGTGCGCCTGTCGGGCGCCGCGCTGGTGCCCGGCGACGGGTTCAACGATCTCTACGCCGACGGCGGGGGGCGCGACGTCCAGTACTCGGTGCTGGCCAACATCATCCTGACCTACTGAGACGGAGACAGGGCATGGCGTGCAGAACGATCCTGATCCTCGCCGCCCTGCTCCTCGCCGGCCCTGTTCTCGCCGCGGGCGGCCATGCGGCGGTGGAGCGGGAATGGCGCACCGCGCCTCCTGCGCCCGCCGGGCAGACCGCCGCCGAGGCCGCCGCGAAGTCGGCCGGTTGCGTGACCTGCCACGAGCGAACCGACGAGCCGACGATGCATGTCGGTCTGGGCCAGAACATCGGATGCACCGACTGCCACGGCGGCGACCACGACGTGCGCCGCGCGGCCTCCGACCGCCCGGGCTCGCCCGCCTACATGTCGGCGATGCAGGCGGCGCACGTGCTGCCGCGCTATCCCACGGCGTGGAACTGGCCGACCTCGGCGAACCCCGAGCGCAGCTACACCGCGCTGAACCACGAGCCGCCGGAATTCGTGCGCTTCAAGAATCCCGGCGACTACCGTGTCGCCCGCGAGGCCTGCGGCGCCTGCCACATGAAGCAGATCCAGGCCGCCGAGCGCAGCCTCATGGCGACCTCGGCCATGCTGTGGGGCGGCGCCGCCTACAACAACGGCATCCTGCCCTTCAAGCGCTACCTGCTGGGCGAGGCCTACACCCGCGACGGCCAACCGGCGGTGCTGGACAGCCCCGTTCCCGTCACCGACGCGATGAAGGCGCGCGGCGTGTTGCCCCGCCTCTATCCGCTGCCGGCGTGGGAGGTGATGCCTCAGGGCCGCGGCTACGCCGGCACGGGTTCGGACCGCATCCTGCCCGCGGGCGACGTGTTCCGCGTGTTCGAGCGTGGCGGGCGCAACGTCATCACCCAGTTCCCCGAACTGGGCCTGCCCAACGCGCTGGGCCAGCTCCAGCGGCTTGAGGAGCCGGGCCGGCCCGACATCCGCCAGTCCAACCGGGGCCCCGGCACGGGCATCCGCATCGCGGTGCCGGTCATCAACATCACCAAGACGCGGCTGAACGACCCGCACACGTGGTTCCTCGGCACCAACGATCAGGCGGGGGACTACCGCTCCTCGGGCTGCTCGGCCTGCCATGTCATCTACGCCAACGACCGCGACCCGGTCCATTCCGGCCCCTATGCGCGTTACGGCAACAAGGGCCAGAGCCAGAGCATCGACCCGGCCATCAACGGCGAGCATTTCCCCGAGATGCGCGGAGAGCGCGGCCACCCGATCCGCCACGCCTTCACCTCGGCGATCCCCTCCAGCCAGTGCATGGTCTGCCACATGCACCAGCCGAACGTGTTCGTGAACAGCTTCTACGGCACGACCATGTGGGACTACGAGTCCGACGCGCCGCTGATGTGGCCGCGCGAGCAGGTGGAGCCGCGCGACCGCGACCTCGGCCAGCCGCTCAAGGAGCGGATGCGAAACGACGGCCGCGACGGCGAGACCTACGGGCCATGGGAGCGCACGCGCGAGATCCTCGACCGCAACCCCGAGCTCGCCGCCGAGCGCGGCCTGTGGGGCGACCGGGATTTCCTCGAGAGCGTCTGGACCGACGTCAATCCGCGCGCCCAGCACACCCAGTTCGCCGACTACCACGGCCACGGCTGGAACTTCCGCTACATCTTCAAGCGCGACCGCCGGGGCAACCTGCTCGACGCTGAGGGTCGCATCGTGCGCAACGACGACCCCGACAAGTTCGACAAGGCCGTTCACATGAAGTCCATCCACGCGGAGGTGGGGATGCACTGCGTGGACTGCCATTTCCAGCAGGACGGCCACGGCAACGGCCTGATCCACGGCGAGGTCGCCGCGGCGGTGCAGATCGAGTGCAAGAACTGCCACGGCACCGCCCGCGAGTATCCCACCCTGCGCACCACCGGTCCCGCCGCCCCGGCCCGGGGCGAGGACCTGAGCCTGATCCGCAACCCCGACGGCCGCCTGCGCTTCGAGTGGGTCGGCGACACCCTGATCCAGCGCAGCGTCGTCACGCCCGGGCTGGAGTGGGAGGTGACGCTGACCAGGGACACGGTGACGCCCGGCCACCGCGACTACAACGCCAAGGCGGCCCGCGCCAAGCTGATGGGCCCGGTGCGCGAGGACGGCAGTCAGCCCTGGGGCCCCGGCATTCCCGACGCGCAACTGGCGCACAAGGACGAGGAGATGGCCTGCTTCTCCTGCCACTTCTCGTGGACCACCTCCTGCGCCGGCTGCCATCTGCCCATCGAAGCCAACTGGAAGACCGAGCGCCACCATTACGAGGGCCGCGAGTCGCGCAACTGGTCGAGCTACAACCCGCAGGTGGCGCGGGACGACATGTATCAGCTCGGCGTGCACTCCAGCGTGAAGGGCGGGATCATCACGCCCGTGCGCTCGTCTTCGGCGCTGATCCTGAGTTCGACCAACATCAACCGCGAGCGCATCTACATCCAGCAGCCGCCCGTCGCGGCCTCGGGGCATTCGAGCCAGGCCTTCGCCCCGCACTTCCCCCACACGGTGCGCACCACCGAAACGCGCCAGTGCGAGGACTGCCACGTCTCCGAGCGCGAGGACAACAACGCCATCATGGCGCAACTGCTGCTGCAGGGGACCAACTTCGTGAACTTCGTCGGCCACCACGCCTATGTCGGCGCGGAGGGGGGCATCGAGGCGATCCGCGTCACGGAGTGGGACGAGCCGCAGGCGGTGAAGGGCAGCTACCTGCACCGCTACGCCTATCCGCGCTGGTGGCGCGAGATGCAGGACCGCGACCAGGCCATCGTCGGCGACCCGCGCAACGAGATCTCGCGGCATACGACGTCGGGCCCGGCGCGCTGCCTGCAGTTGCGCGGCGAGTATCTCTATGTCGCCGAGGGCCGCGGGGTGCATGTCTATGACGTCGCCTCCATCGCCAACAAGGGCGTCAGCCAGCGCATCCTGACGGCGCCGTTCTCGCCGCTGGGCCACGACGCTTTCCTTCGCTCCCGAGACGCGACCTGCGTGGCGCTGCCGACCAACCAGCCGGTGCTGCCGACCAAGTTCGACCTCTACGAGGCCGAGTTCCCCGGCCTCATGACCGAGGAGAACGAGGAGCGGCGGATGCACGCCCTCTACGAATACGCCTATGTCACGGACAGCGAGGAGGGGCTGATCGTCTTCAACGTCAACACCTTCCAGGACGGCGAGCCGCGCAACAACTTCGTCGAGCGCGCCGTGACGTGGAACCCCGACGGCGTGCTGCGCGGCGCGAAGCACCTGACGGTGGCGGGGCGCTGGGTGTGGATCGCGGCCGATGCGGGCGTGGTGCTGGTGGACATCGACCGACCCACCCAGCCGCGGCTGGTGACGGTGATCCCGTTCGAGGACGCGCGCGCGACCGCGGTGCAGTTCCGCTACCTGTTCGTCACCGACCGGCGCGGGCTGCATGTGGTGGACATCACCAACCCCGAACGGCCGCAGCGCATCGAGGGCGCCCGCGTGCCCATGGACGACGCCAGCCGTATATACGTCGCGCGCACCTACGCCTATGTCGCGGCAGGGGGGCAGGGGCTGGCCATCGTGGACGTCGAGCGCCCGCGCGAGCCGAAGCTCTACCGCTTCGAGACCGCCGGCGGGCGCATGATCGACGTGCGCGACGTGGTGGTGGGGTCCACCAACGCGTCGCTGTTCGCCTATGTGGCTGACGGAGCGGCGGGGCTGAAGGTGCTTCAGCTCACCTCGCCGGACAGCCAGCCGAACTTCTACGGCTTCAGCCCCGAGCCGAAACCGGAACTGATCGGCTGGCACCGCACCCGATGGCCTGCGCTGGCGTTGTCGAAGGGCCTCGACCGCGACCGTGCGGTGGATGAGAGCGGTCACCAGATCGCCGTCTTCGGCCGCCTCGGCTCGCGGCCCTTCACCGAGCCCGAGATGCGCCGCTTCTACGAGAAGAACGGCTGGATGTGGCGCGTCACCAACGAGGTGCGCATGCAGGACTTCCGGCGCTAGGGGAACGCCACGTCCACCCAGACCAGCCTGTGGTCGCTGCTGACCACCGGCTGCCCCTCTCCGACCAGCCGGCGCAGCGGATCGCCGGGCGGCGGCCAGAAGACGCCGGCGCCCGTCACAGTCAGCGTGCGCGCGGGCAGCACATAGTCCACCCGCAGCGCGCCGACGCGAAAGGCTGCCGTGTCGAGCCCGGGGTCGCCTGCATGGGCGGGGTCGGCTGCGGCGACGCCGCCCTCGGAGCGCGGCAGGGGGTCCTGCAGCGCGGGGTGGGCCAGCAGGGCGCGGATGGCGGCGCGCCGGCCGTCGCCATCGGCCGGGTCGGCGTTCAGATCGCCCATCACCGCGAAGGCGCCCCCGCCGAAGCCGCCGCGAACCCCGGCGTCGTCGACGATCCAGCCGGCGCCGTCGAGATAGTCGCGCCAGAAGCGGATCTCGTCGGCGTTGCGCCGCACGTTCGCGTCGCCCGAAATGGGCGGGGTGGGGTGGCTGGCCAGCACATGCAGCGGCCCGCCGGGCGTCTCGACGGCGACGTCCCAATGGCTCTTGGAGGACAGGCGCAGCGCCGCGGCCGCCTCGGGCGGAAAGCGGCCGGGGGGCAGCAGGGCGCCCGGCATGTCAGCCCAGCGCAGCAGGCGGAAGGTGCGGGCCGCGCCCAGCGGATAGCGGCTCAGCAGCGCCATGCCGTACTGGCCCGGGAAGCGGCCGTAGCCGTAGGCGTCGGCCGGTCCGTCCGTGCGGCCGTCCCCGGAGAGGTCGAAGCCGGTGGGCTCGCCGGTGTTGGACGACGCGGCGAAGCGGTGGGGGTAGTCGATCCCCTCCGGCCCCGCAGCCAGCGCCGCGGCGAACAGGCCCAGCGCCACGCCTTCGGCGTCGTGGTCGAGTTCGTTCAGCAGCAGCACGTCTGGCCGCACGCGCTGGATGATCGCAACGACCGCTGCGATCTGGCGGTCGTCGCCGAGGCGCAGCGCCTGCACCAGCCCGCCGGGGCCGCCGCGCGTCAGCGAGGCGTTGTAGCTCGCCAGCCGGATCGCGCCCTCGGCCGGGGGCTCCTGCGCCATGGCGACACCGGCCAGCAGCGCGAGCGCGAGGCTCAGCCTGCGGCGAGCCACGGCTGGGCGGCGCGACGGCGCGTCTCGTAGGCGTCGATGGCCTCGGCCTTCTCCAGCGTCAGCCCGATGTCGTCGAGTCCCTCCAGCAGGCAGCGCTTGCGGAACGGGTCTATCTCGAAGCGGATCGTGCCGCCGTCCGGACCCTGGATCGTCTGCTCGGCGAGGTTGACCGTCAGCGTGGCGTTGGCCCCGCGCTCGGCGTCGGCCATCAGCCTGTCGACGTCTTCCTGCGGCAGCGCGATGGCGAGGATGCCGTTCTTGAAGCAGTTGTTGAAGAAGATGTCGGCGAAGCTGGGCGCGATCACGCAGCGGATGCCGAAGTCCAGCAGCGCCCAGGGCGCGTGCTCGCGCGACGAGCCGCAGCCGAAGTTGTCGCCCGCGACCAGGATCGTCGCGTTGCGCCAGGCCGGCTGGTTCAGCACGAAGTCCGGCTTCTCCGAGCCGTCGGGATTGTAGCGCATCTCGTCGAACAGGTTTTTGCCCAGCCCGGTGCGCTTGATGGTCTTCAGGAACTGTTTGGGAATGATCATGTCGGTGTCGACGTTGATCTGCGGCAGGGGCGCCGCCACCCCGGTCAGCGTATCGAACTTGTCCATGCGATCCTCCCTTCGAGCCGCTCGCTCATACGCCGCGCCGCGCCGGGCGCGCAAGCGCTGGCGCGGCGCGCGGGGGCCCGCTATGTCGGGCGCATGTGGGACAGGTTCGGCTTCCTGCGCGAGAACGCGCGCTGGCTCGGCGCCGGCGCGGCGCTGGCCTTCGCGTCCAGCTTCGGGCAGACGTTCTATCTGGCGCTGTTCGGCCCGGAGATCCGCGCCCAACTCGGCCTCAGCCACGGTCAGTGGGGCGGGCTCTACACCGTCGTCACCGTCGCCGCCGCCGCCACGCTGATGGCCGCGGGCGGGCTGGTGGACCGCTACCGGGTGCGCTGGCTGGCCCCGGCGACGCTCGCGCTGATGGCCGTGGCGGCCGTCGCCTTCGCCACGGCGCAGAGCGTGCTCGTGCTCGGCCTCGGCATGTATGCGCTGCGGTTCCTCGGCCAGGGTTTTTGCGGACACCTCTCGGTCACGGCCATGGCGCGCTGGTTCGCCGCGCGGCGCGGGCGGGCGCTCGCGGTGGCGGCGCTGGGCTATTCGGGCGGCGAGGCGATCCTGCCGGGGCTGGCCGTCGCGGTCGCCGCCTTCGGCGACTGGCGCGGGGCGTGGCTCGCCTCGGCCGTGGCGCTTCTCGCCGCTGCGCCGCTGCTCTGGTGGCTGCTGGCGCAGGAGCGCACGCCCCAGAGCGTCGCGGAGAGCCTGCAGACGCTGGGCATGGGGGGGCGGCACTGGACGCGCGCCGAGGCGACGCGCCACTGGGTGTTCTGGGCGCTGGTGCCGGGACTGCTCGGGCCGCCGTTCATCGGCACGACGATCTTCTTCCAGCAGGCGCATCTGGCCGGGGAGAAGGGCTGGAGCCTCGTCTCCGTCGCCGCCGCGCTGCCCGTCTATGCGGGCATGACGATCGCCTTCAGCTTCGTCGCCGGCGCGCTGGTGGACCGCGTCGGCGCACGGCGGCTGCTGCCGCTCTATCAGGCGCCGATGGGGCTCGGCGCGCTGGCGCTGGCGACGATGGATCACCCCCTGACGCCGTTTCTCGCCTATGGCCTGTCCGGCGCGACGGCGGGCGGGTCGGTGGCTGTGCTGGGCGCGCTCTGGCCCGAGGTCTACGGCACGCGCTGGCTCGGTTCGATCCGCTCGGCGGTGATGTCGGCGCTGATCTTCGCCACGGCGCTGGGGCCGGGGATGAGCGGCGTCCTGATCGACGCGGGCGTGGCCATCGAGACGCAGCTCGCCGCGCTGGGCTTCTGGGCTTTCGCCACCTGCGCGGGCTATGGGCTGCTTGCGGCGCGGCTGCGCGCGGCGACCGCTCAGACGGCGTAGATCGCGCGCGGGACGTCGGCGAGCGGTCGGCCGCCGGTCGGCGTCACCACGAAGGTATCGGTGATCGCGACGCCCCAGGCGGGGGTCCAGAGGCCCGGCATCAGGTGCAGGGTCTGGTTGGCGGCCAGCGGCGTGACGTCGCCGATGCGCAGCGAGACGTTGCGCTCGCCCCAGTCCGGCGGATAGCCGACGCCGACGCCGTAGCCGGTGCGCGAGGTCTTCTCGAAGCCCGCCGCCCGCAGCGCGCCGTAGACCGCCGCCGCGACGCTCTCGGCGGGCTCGCCCGGGCGCGCGGCGGCCAGCCCCGCCTCCAGCGCCGCGATCACCGCGTCCTGCGCCCGGCGCAGCACGTCGGGGACGGGGCCGACGTGGTAGGTGCGGCTCAGCGGGCAGTGGTAGCGGCGCACGCAGCCGGCGATCTCGAAATAGGTGGCCTCGCCGGCGCGCACGGGCGAGTCGTCCCAGGTCAGATGCGCCGCCGCGGCCTCGGCGCCGGAGGGCGCGATGGGGGCGATGGCGGGATAGTCGCCGCCGCCGCGCAGGCCCGCCGCCGCGACCTCCGCAACCAGATCGCATTTGGGCAGGCCCGGGCGCAGGTGGGCGCGGATGGCGGCGTGCATCGCCTCGACCTGCTGCGCCGCACGCGCCATGAGGGCCAGCTCCGCGGGGCTCTTGACGGCGCGCAGGGCGTTGACGAGGCCGGTCGCGTCGCGCGGATGCGCCTCGGGCAGATGGGTGCGCAGCGCCTCGGCGCAGGCGGCGGTCATGTAGTGGGCGTCCAGCTCCAGCCCGATGCGCGCGCGCCGCAACCCCGCGTCGGCCAGCAGCGCCGACAGCGCGCTCCACGCGTGGGCCCCGGGTTGCTGGACGA
>DAINOD010000054.1:0-20559 GCA_036735545.1 Rubrimonas sp.
GCGTGGAATGGTTCGAGGGCAACTTCGAGGCCTACGAGGCGGACAAGGTGCGCCGCCTGGGGCCGGACAGCATTTTGCCGAAGCGGATCAAGTATAAGAAGTTTGCGAGGTGATAAAGAAGGCTCAAGGAACCCGTATAGGGGGAAAATTTATCGTTCTGGTGAATCGCTTTTGTTGCAGCTTTTATTGCGCAATGAGCGTTGGCGTCAATCTACCCTCACTCAGAACGTAGATTGCTGCAGCAGAAAGGCGGCGAGGCATTGGCTCTGGATTTTCCATGTTTTCAGTAACCTCAAAAAATAGATCAAGTTACTATAATTATTTGGCGCGCCTAAACCTCGAAGCAGCAAAAGCTGCCGACAAAGATGTTGGTTTTTGGCCTGGATATGAGATCGCGGCCCCTCCACCAGTTATGACTTTGTGTGCCCATACTATAGAACTTGCGCTAAAGGCGTATTTGTTGGATAAGGGTGTCGATGAAAAGAGCGTCCAGAGATTCAATCATGATCTCGTTAAGTGCTGGGGAAAATGCGTTGAAATGGGAGCGCCTTCTGAATTATTGAATATTGACACGCTGAAAATTATATCTGATTTACTGAGTTCAAATCGCCTCCGCTATGGAGAAAAGAGCAGACTCGGGAGCGTTCCCGTTTTTGGGCCCCTCAAGGAAGTGTGTGATCAGTGCCTTGAGTTATGCGGGGCACCAACCCGAAACGAAATCCTGAGGCATTGATAGGATACGCTAAACCCATGCGTGCTCCATGGAAGTTTAAGAGAGCGCGCCGTGGTATAGTTCAAGTGGCCGGTGATGACGGGGGACGAGGAGGCTGCGGCCTTCCTCGAACAGGGCCTCTGCAACCCCGATACCGAACAGTTCCGGCCACTGAGATTTGAGACCAAACGCAAGACAGCACGCGTCCCCTTGCGCATGCGGCAGACGCTGCCTGCGGCGGTAAAGTTGCATGTTGCCGCGCACGTTTGCCCTACCACCGCCTGATCCGCGAGGCGATGAAACGTGCGGCCCGCGGCCGACGCCCCCGCTTCCCAACCCCGCGCGCCGCGTATAGCGTCCGCGGCCCGTCGCCTCAGCCAGGGACCGCCCCGCATGAACGTCACCGCCGGCCAGCCCGTCGCCGCCGAACAGCTGCGCGCCATCGTCGAGCGCATCGAGCAGCTCGAGGACGAGAAGCGCAAGACGGCCGAGTATCTCAAGGAGGTCTACGCCGAGGCCAAGGGGAACGGCTTCGACGTCAAGGCCATCCGCAAGCTCGTCGCGCTGCGCCGCAAGGACAGCGACGAGCGCGAGGAGGAGGAGGCGATGCTGGCGCTCTACATGGAGGCGCTGGGGATGCGCTGACGCCCCCGGCCCACCGAGACCGGCCCGGCAAGGCTGGACCGCAGCGCCCCGGCGCGCGTAAGACAGGCGCGGACGGGGCGTAGCGCAGCCTGGTAGCGCGTCGGTTTTGGGAACCGAAAGCCGGGGGTTCGAATCCCTCCGCCCCGACCATCGTCCCCCCTTGGCGCCGGTCCGGCCAGCGTCCACCCTCGCGGCGAAAAGGGGGACCACGATGGCCGATCAGACGCCGGGCGGCATGATGCTCGGGATCACCTTCTTCTATTATCGCGACCTGCCTGCCGCGATGCGCTTTTACGAGGACGCGCTGGGGCTGACGCTCGCCATCGACCAGGGCTGGTGCAAGATCTACCGCATCGCCGAGGGCGCCCATGTCGGGCTGGTGGACGAGAGCCGGGGGATGCACCGCGCCAACCCCGTCAAGCCGGTGCAGCTGTGCATCCGCGTCGCGGACGTGGACGCCTGGCGCGCGTGGCTCGAGGGCAAGGCGGCCAATCTCAGCGAGATGTTCCAGAACGACACGCTGGGCATCCGCGCCTTCGTCTGCGACGATCCCGAGGGCTATCAGGTCGAGATCCAGTCCGCCACGCGCCCCGGCGCATGACCTCCGCATGAAAACCGTCCTGCAGGCCCGCCTGCCCCACGCCGACCCCCACGACTGCACCGACTCCGCCGACGCGCTGGCGCTGCTGCGCGCCGTCCACGCCGGGCTGGTGCGCCGCACGGGGCCGGGGGCCTATGCGCCCGACCTCGCCGAGGGCTGGACGGTCTCGCAGGATGCGCGGCGCTGGCGCTTCCGGCTGCGCGAGGGGCTGCGCTTCCACGACGGCGCGGCGCTCGACGCGGGCGCGGCGGCGGCGTCGCTGGCGCGCATGGCCCGGCCCGACGTGGGCGCCACGCTCGGAGCGCCGGCGGTCTGGGCGCAGTATCTGGCAGGCGCGCGCGTCGCCGCGACCGACGCGCGCACGGTTGTCGTCGAGACGCCCGAGCCGATGGCCGATCTGCTCGACGTACTGTGCTGCGGCGTCGTCCTGCCGCCGGAGACGCTCGACGCGCCGGGCGACGTCGGCGCCGGCCGCCTCGCCGTGGTGGACCGGGAGCCGGCCGCCGTGACGCTGCGCGGGCCCGACGGCCGCCTGCTGCGCGTCCTGGCCGAGCCCGACCCGGCGGCGCGGCTCGCCGCCCTCGCCGAAGGGCGCGCGCAGGTCGCGACGCGACTGGCGCCGGATGCGCAGGCGCCGGGCGTCACGCTCGTTCGCCATGTCGACCCGACGATGATCGTCTACCTGTTCAACTGCGCCCGCCCCGCCGTGGCCGACCCCAGGGTGCGCCGCGCGCTGAACCTCGCCGTAGACCGCCCTGCGCTGGCCCGCACCGTGCTGCGCGGCGCCGCCGAGCCGCAGGAGGGTGCGCTCAGCCCCGTCCATCTCGGCCACGCCCACCTCCCCGCCGCCCACGACCCGGACGAGGCCCGCCGACTGTTGCGGCAGGCGGGCGCGACGGACCTGACGCTGACCGTCGACATCCCAACCTCCCTGCCCGACGAGGCGCAGGCGCTCACCGAAGCGCTGGCCGCGCAGTTCGCACGGGTGGGCGTGGCGCTGGCGATTCGCGTCTGGCCCGACCGCACCGCCTACGCCGAGCGGGTCCGCGCCAAGGATGTCGGCGACATGTGCCTGTTCGATTCGAGCCCGCTCAGCACGTTCCGCACCCTGCGCGAGAAGATCGACAGCCGCGTGCGCGGGGCGTGGTGGCAGGGCTACGCCAACGCGGCGGTGGAGGCGCTGATCGACCGGGCCCGCGCCGAGACCGATCGGGCGGCCCGCGGCGCGCTCTATGCGCAGGCCCGCGACGCCATGCGCGCCGATCCGCCCTGGCTGACGGTCTGGCGCCATGTCCACGGGGTGGGGCTGGCGGGGGCGCCTGCGCCGTGGGCGATGCCCGACGACGGTGTGCTGGATCTCGGCGCCCTGCCGTGATCGTGGCGCGGTGCGACGCGCGCGCCTTGCAATCCTGCGGCCGAAGCCTGACGTGCAGGACATGACCCAGCATCTCCCGGCGAGCATGCCGCCCGAACTCGCCCCCCGTTCCCCCCTGCGCCTGCGCATCGGCTGCGCGATGCGCTACCAGTTGCCGGCGCCCACGCCGATGATCGTGCTCCTGACGGTGCACCACTCGCGCGCGGGGGACCTGGAGCGACCCGACTGGGTGCACTGCTCGCCCTCGACGCCGATCACCAGCTACCGCGACGACTTCGGCAACTGGTGCTGCCGTCTGGTGGCCCCGGCCGGCGACGTGACGCTGGGCGTGGACAGCGTGATTCGCGATCACGGCCTCGCCGACCCGGTGGCGTTCGACGCGGCCCAGCACGCGGTCGAGACGCTGCCCAGCGACACGTTGCAGTTCCTGCTCGGCAGCCGATACTGCGAGACCGACCGCCTGATGGACGAGGCGTGGCGGCTGTTCGCCAACAGCCCGCCGGGCTGGGGACGCGTCCAGGCGATCTGCGATTTCGTCAACGGACGGATCAGGTTCGACTACATGCAGGCCCGCGCCACCCGGACCGCCGCCGAGGCCTACGCCGAGCAGGTCGGGGTCTGCCGCGACTTCGCCCATCTCGCCATCGCCTTCTGCCGCTGCATGAACATCCCGGCGCGCTACTGCACCGGCTATGTCAGCGACGTGGGCGTGCCGCCGCCCTATGGCCCGATGGATTTCGCGGCGTGGATGGAAGTCTATCTGGGCGGCGCCTGGCGCACCTTCGATCCGCGCAACAACACGCCGCGCATGGGTCGGGTGCTGATCGCCACCGGCCGCGACGCGGCGGACGTGCCGCTGGTGCACAGCTTCGGGCCGAACGTCATGACCGAATTCAAGGTCTGGACCGACCCCCTGCCCGACTGACGGCGGCGGCCGGAAAAAGTTGCGGCCCGCACGCTGGCGGGCCGCTCCTCCCTAGACACGAGGCTTGTTCTTTCAACAGTCATTAACGCGATTCCGCCATGCGTGTCGAGCCGTATCTCCCGCGATTTGTCGCTTTTCGCGCCGCAAAAGCCCGAAAATGAGGCGGCGCCGAAACCCGCCCCGCCGTTGCGGCCGTCGAAACCTTGTCCTAGACGTCGCGGGCCGCTGACCGGAGCCCGCCCATGCGCCTTTCCCGCTATTTCCTGCCGGTGCTGAAGGAAAATCCCGCCGAGGCGCAGATCGTCTCGCACCGGCTGATGCTGCGCGCCGGCATGATCCGGCAGGAGGCGGCGGGCATCTATTCCTGGCTGCCGCTGGGTCTGAAGGTGCTGCGGCGCATCGAGCAGGTGGTGCACGAGGAGCAGCAGGCGATGGGCGCCCTGCCCGTCCTGATGCCCACGATCCAGCCCGCGGACCTGTGGCGCCGCTCGGGCCGCTACGACGCCTACGGGCCGGAGATGCTGCGCATCCGCGACCGGCACGAGCGCGACATGCTCTACGGGCCGACCAACGAGGAGATGATCACCGACATCTTCGCCGGCGCGGTGTCCAGTTACCGCGACCTGCCGCGCATCCTCTACCACATCCAGTGGAAGTTCCGCGACGAGGTGCGCCCCCGCTTCGGCGTCATGCGCGGCCGCGAGTTTCTGATGAAGGACGGCTATTCGTTCGACATCGACCGCGCCGGGGCGATCCACAGCTACAACCGGCACATGGTCGCCTACTTGCGCACCTTCGAGCGGATGGGGCTGAAGGCCGTGCCGATGAAGGCGGACACCGGGCCCATCGGCGGCGACTACTCCCACGAGTTCCTGATCCTCGCAGACACCGGCGAGTCGGAGGTGTTCCTCGACCGCGCCGTGCTGGAGCTGTCGCTGGGCGGCGCCGACATCCCCTGGGACGACCGCGCCGCGCTGCAGGGGATCGTCGACCGCTTCACCGCGCCCTACGCCCGCACCGACGAGACCCACGACCCCGCGCTGTTCGATGCGATCCCCGAGGACCGGCGCGAGACGCGGCGCGGCATCGAGATCGGCCATATCTTCTATTTCGGCACGAAGTATTCCGAGCCCCTCGGGGCCACGGTCGTCACGCCCGACGGCGGCAAGGTCGCGCTGGAGATGGGCAGCTACGGGATCGGCGTCAGCCGCCTCGTGGGCGCGACCATCGAGGCGAGCCACGACGACAGGGGAATAATCTGGCCCGAGGCGGTGGCGCCCTTCGGCGTCGGCGTCGTCAACCTCAAGCAGGGCGACGCCGCCTGCGACGCCGCGTGCGAGAGCCTCTACGCGCAACTCTCCGCCGCCGGGCGCGAGCCGCTCTACGACGACCGCGACGAGCGCGCCGGCGCCAAGTTCGCCACCATGGACCTGATCGGCCTGCCCTGGCGCGTGACGGTCGGCCCGCGCGGGCTGGCCTCCGGCGAGGTCGAGTTGACCGACCGCCGCACGGGAGCAGCCACGACGATGACGCCCGAGGCGGCGCTCAACCGGCTGACGGCGCGCTGAGCGCCGCGGGTCACGATCGCGCCAGACCGGCTGGACGGAGCCGTCCCCTGCGCCGAGTTTCGCCGGGGACGGAGGGAAAGCCGATGCGCGCCTTGATGACCGCTCTCGCCCTGTTCGCCGCGTCGGCGGTCACGGCGCAGACCTTCACACCGACCGAGATCGCCGGCTGGCGGCACCACCGGTTCAAGGGCGAGGTGCGCTACGCCCTGGCGCAGGTCGACGGCGAGGCGGCCCTGCACGCGGTCTGCGACGGCGCCGCCTCGGGCTTGTTCCTCGAGCGCACGATCGACCTTGCGGCGACCCCGATCCTGGAATGGCGCTGGCGGGTGAGCGAGACCTTCCCGCCCGGGCCCGCCGAGAACACGCGGTCCGGCGACGACTATCCCGCGCGCGTCTACGCGGTGCGCAAGTCGGTGATCCCGTGGCGCACGCGGGCGGTCAACTATGTCTGGGCCAGCCAGCAGCCGGTGGGCGCGACATGGCCGAACGCCTACGCTTCCCAGGCGCGGATGCTCGCGCTGCGCTCCGGGCCGGGCGACGGCTGGGTGACGGAACGGCGCAACCTGCGCGAGGACTTCCGCCGGTTGCACGGCGAGGACGTCGCCGAGATCGACGCGCTGGCGATCATGACCGACTGCGACGACCGCGGGACCGCAGCCGAGGCCTGGTACGGTCCGATCCGCTTCCTGCCGGAATGAAGCCGGGCCGTGGCGCCGGCGGCCGCCGGCGGCCGCGCCGCGGCGTTCCGCGCCGCGGGCCTGGCGACCCTATCGCGCGTCGCGTTTCGCCTGGGCGTTCTTCACGAACTGGCTGACGCGGCCCGCCTCCTTGGCCGAGCCGATGCGGCGCACCTTGGTCTTCTCGATCGAGCGCATCCCGTCATGGGCGGTGCGGGTGTTGAAGCCGGCGTGATCGGGCGCGGTCGAGCGCACCATCTGAAGCGCGCGCTTCTGGCTCTCCATCATCGTCAGGCGGCTGGACATGCGCCGCCGCCGCGACGCCTCGCCGTTCAGCCGCCGCATGGCGGCCGCCAGCGCGGCGAGCTTCACCCGGTCGCCACGGTCCTGCGTCGCCGCGACGTCGCCCCGGGGGGCGGACTTGCCGCGCATCTCCCGGCGCTTGCGCTTGGCCAGCGTCTGCGCCCGGTCGCGCCGGTCGCGCACCCGGCGGACCAGGGTCGCCAGTTCGGCGTCGGGAAGGGCGGCCAGCGCTGGATGGTGCGAGGGCGCGACCATGGCGCGCTCCTCCGCATCCAGCGCGCGCGCCTCCTCCTTGCGGGTGATCTCCATGGGCTCTCTCCTGTCCTGCTCGCCGCGACCCTATCCCGGGTCCGCCTCCTGCGACAGGGCGGCTCAGGGGCCGAACACCCGGGCGAAGATCGCGTCCACCTGCGCGGTGTGAAAGCCCAGATCGAAACACCGCCCGATCCCGTCCGTTCCCAGCGCGCCGGCGACCTCGGCGTCGGCCTCCAGTTCGGCGCGGAAGTCGGCGCCCTTCTCCCACACCCGCATCGCGTTGCGCTGGACCGCGGCGTAGGCGGCCTCGCGGCTGAGCCCCGCCTGGGTCAGCGCCAGCAGCACCTGCTGGGAATGCACCAGCCCGCGGAAGCGGTGAAGGTTGGCCTGCATGGCGTCGGGATAGACCACCAGCTTCTCCACCACCCCGGTCAGCCGGTGCAGCGCGAAGTCGAGCGTTATCGTGGCGTCGGGGCCGATCGCGCGCTCGACCGATGAGTGGCTGATGTCGCGCTCGTGCCAGAGGGCGACGTTCTCCATGGCGGGAATGCACATCGAGCGCACCCAGCGCGCGAGCCCGGTCAGATTCTCGGTCAGCACCGGGTTGCGCTTGTGGGGCATCGCCGAGCTGCCCTTCTGGCCGGCGGAGAAATACTCCTCCGCCTCCAGCACCTCGGTGCGCTGCAGGTGGCGCACCTCCGTCGCCAGCCGCTCCACCGACGACGCGATCACCGCGAGCGTGGCGAAGAACATCGCGTGGCGGTCGCGGGGAATGACCTGGGTGCTGACCGGTTCGGGCGTCAGGCCCAGCTTCGCGGCGACATGCGCCTCCACGCTCGGATCGACATGGGCGAAGGTGCCGACCGCGCCGGAGATGGCGCAGGTGGCGATCTCGGCCCGCGCCGCCACGAGCCGGGCGCGGGCGCGCGAGAACTCGGCGAAGGCCTGCGCGAGCTTGAGCCCGTAGGTGGTGGGCTCGGCGTGGACGCCGTGGCTGCGCCCGATGCAGACGGTGTGTCGGTGCTCGAAGGCGCGGGCCTTCAGCGCCGCCAGCAGCGCGTCGAGATCGGCCAGCAGGATATCGGCGGCGCGGGAGAGCTGCACCGCGAGGCAGGTGTCCAGCACGTCCGAGGAGGTCAGGCCCTGATGCACGAAGCGCGCCGCCGGACCGACATGCTCGGCGAGATGGGTGAGGAAGGCGATGACGTCGTGCTTCACCTCCGCCTCGATGGCGTCGATCCGGGCGACGTCGAAGGTCACGTCCTTCGCCTTCCAGACCGCCGCGGCGGCCTCGGCCGGGATGACGCCGAGCGCGGCCTGCGCGTCGCAGGCGTGGGCCTCGATCTCGAACCAGATGCGGAACTTGCTCTCGGGCGACCAGAGCGCGACCATCTCGGGGCGGGCGTAGCGAGGGACCATGGGCGGCTCCGTGATGGCGAGTGCGGGGATGGCGATTGCGGGACGGCTGGGGGCGGGGTAGCACCGCGGCATGGCGCGCTCAACCGGCCCCACCCTGCAGGATCGCTTCGCCGGCGTCTGGACGGTCGCGCGCGAGATCGAGGATCTCGCCGGCGGCCCCTCCGGGCGCTTCCGCGGCCTCGCGCGGCTGACCCCGGACGGCGAAGGGCTGCGCTACGGCGAGCAGGGCCTGCTGACGCTGGGCGAGGCGCGCATGACCGCCAGCCGCGCCTATTTCTGGCGCCCCGAGGGGCCGACCACCGTCGCGGTGCTCCACGAAGACGGCGCGCCCTTCCACCGCTTCGACTGGAGCCGCCCGGAAAGCGCGGACGAACACCTCTGCGGGGAGGACCGCTACGCCGTGCGCTACAGCTTCGCCGCCGAAAGCTGGCACGCCCACTGGCGCGTGACGGGGCCCAGGAAGAACTACCTCGCCGTGTCGCGGTATCTGCGCGCCGGCTGAGGGGGTCCGGAACCCGGCTTGCCCCGGCGGCGGCGGGCGCCTAACGTGCCCGCGAAGGTCAAGCGGAGACGGGCATGTCGAAGGTTCTCAGCGAAGCGGTGGCGCCGGCCGAGGGCGCTGCGCTGTGGGTCAAGCGCGTGGCGCTGGCGGCGCTGGGCGTCGCCGCGCTGGCGGTGGCGGCGAAGATCACCGTCCCGTTCTGGCCCGTTCCGATCACCATGCAGAGCTTTGTCGTGCTCTCGATCGGCGCGGCCTACGGGATGCGCCTCGGGGTGGCGACGCTGCTGGCCTATCTCGCGGTCGGCGCGCTGGGCTTCGACGTCTTCACCGGCTCCTCGGCGGGGAACGCCGGCCTGAGCTACATGATGGGCTCGACGGGCGGCTATCTGGTGGGCTTCGCGCTGGCGGCGGCGCTGCTGGGCTACGCCGCGCGGCGCGGCTGGGATCGCTCGCATGGCCGAATGGCGCTGGCCATGGCGGCGGGCGCGGCGGTGATCTACGCGCCCGGTCTGCTGTGGCTCGGCGTGCTGTTCGGCTGGGACAAGCCGATCCTGCAGTGGGGGCTCTACCCGTTCCTGATCGGCGACGCGCTGAAGCTGGGACTTGCGGCGCTGCTGTTCCCGCTGGCGTGGCGGGCCGTGGGCGCGGCGCGCGGCTAAGCCGCCACGCGAGGCCAGTCGCGCAAGCGGTTGCGGAACCACGTCTCCTGCCGTTTGGCGTAGCGGCGCGTCTCTTGGATGGCGGCCGCCGCCGCCTCATCCAGCGTCGTCTCGCCGCGCAGATGGGCCATGAGTTCGGCGGCGCCGATGGCCTTGAGCGCCGGCGCGTCCGAGGGCAGCGACAGCGCCGCCCGCGCCTCCTCCAGCGCGCCCTCGCGCAGCATCGCGGCGAAGCGCGCGGCGATCCTGGCGTTCAGCGTCGTGCGGTCGGGGGCGAGGACGAACCGCGCGGCCCTCTCCGGCGCCACCAGCGGCGGCGGGGTGCGGGCCCAGAGCGCGGCGAGCCCCTCCCCCGTCTCCAACGCCTCCCACGCCCGCAGCAGGCGCGCGGGATTGGCCACGTCGATCCGCGCATGGGTGGCGGGGTCTCGGGCGGCGATCTCGGCGGCGAGGCCCGCGCGCCCCAGCGCCGCCAGCCGCGCCTCGGCGGCGGCGCGCACCGCAGGCTCGGGCGGCGGGATGTCGGCGAGCCCCTCCGTCAGCGCGGTGAAGTAGAGCCCCGTCCCGCCCACGATGATCGGCCGCCAGCCCTGCGCCCGGCACTCCGCCAGCGTCTGCGCGACCTCGCGCAACCAGCGACCGACCGAGTAGGGCTCGCAAGGCTCGACATGGCCGTAGAGGCGGTGCGGCGCGCGGGCGAGGTCCGCCTCTGATGGCCGGGCGGTCAGCACGCGCCAGCACGCATGGGCCTGCAGCGCGTCGGCGTTGATCACGCAACCGGCCTCCTCCTCGGCCAGCCGCAGCGCCAGCGCCGACTTGCCCGAGGCGGTTGGGCCGGCGATCAACACCGGGCCGTCGCTCGCGGTCATCCCGCCGTGTCGAGGGCGAGGTAGACATAGCCCCAGGCCCAGCCGGTGCGCGCGAACAGACGCATCTCGGCGCGGGCCTCGGCCACCGCCTCGGCCATGCCCGGTCGGTCGGCGAGCGCCGCGGCGCGCTCCGCAAGGGGGCCGTAATAGCTGCCGCTCCAGGCTGCCGTGTCGAGCCGCTCCACCGCCGCGACGCGCCAGCCGCCCGCCTCCGCCGCCGCGACCGCCTCGGCGAGGCCGCCCATGCCGGGATAGGCCTCGGCCCAGAACGCCGCCGCCTCATCCGGCCGGTCGCGGCCGAGCCAGACGCATTCCGAGACCACCGCCACCCCGCCGCGGCGCACCAGCGGTCGCCAGGCGGCCATCGCAGCGGCGAAGCCGACCGTATAGGCGGCGCCCTCGCTGACGATCAGATCGAAGGTCCCCGGCTCGAAGGGCGGCGCGGCGATGTCGGCCTCGACCGGCTCGACCGCGCCACGGGCGGGAGGGGACTCGGCGAGGCGGCGGCGCAGGCGGGCGAGCAGAAACGGGCTGAGGTCGAGCGCGGCCACGCGCATCGACCACACCGAGGCCAGCCGCAGCGCCGTGGCGCCCGTGCCGCAGCCCATGTCGGCCGCCCGCGCGCCCTCCGGCACGCCCAGGCGCACCAGCATCCGGTCCAGCGCCGCCGGATCGCCCGGCCCCTGGCGCGGCAGCGCCCCGTAGAGCGCCTCCATCGCCGCGTTCATGCAGCCAGCGCCACGGCGACGCGGGCCGCGAGGCTCGCGTTGTTCTCGATCAGCGCCACGTTGGCGGCCAGCGAGCGGCCCTCGGTCGCGGCGAGCAGGCGGGCGAGCAGGAAGGGCGTGACCGCCTTGCCGGCGACGCCCTGCGCCTCGGCCGCGGCGACGGCCGCCTCGATCAGCGGCGCGATCTCGGCCCACGGGATCTCGGCCTCCGCGGGGATCGGGTTGCAGACGAGCTGGCCGCCTTCGACGCCGATCTCGCCGCGCAGGCGATGGGCGCTGGCGATGGCCTCGGGCTCGTCGAGGCGCAGCGGCGCGGGCAGGCCGCACTCGCGCGACCAGAAGGCGGGAAAGGCGTCGGTGCGGTAGCAGATCACCGGCACGCCGCGGGTCTCCAGAGCCTCCAGCGTCTTGGGCAGATCCAGGATCGCCTTGGCGCCGGCGCAGACCACGGTGACGGCGGTCTTGGCCAGTTCGTCGAGGTCGGCGGAGACGTCGAAGGTCCGCTCGGCGCCGCGGTGAACCCCGCCGATCCCCCCGGTCGCGAAGACCGACACGCCCGCGAGCCGCGCGCAGATCATGGTGGCGGCGACGGTGGTGGAGCCGTCCGCCATCAGCGCCAGCCTGACCGCCAGATCGGCGCGGGAGAGCTTGGCCATGTCGGTCGCCCGCGCCAGGGCCTCCAGCTCCGCCCCATCCAGCCCCACGCGCACCCGTCCCCCCAGAACGGCGACGGTCGCCGGGGCGGCCCCGGCCTCGCGCACGACGGCCTCGACGCGGCGGGCTGTCTCGAGATTGTGCGGCCAGGGCAGGCCGTGGGTGACGATGGTGCTCTCCAGCGCCACGACGGGGCGACCTTCGGCCTGTGCGGCCACCACCTCGGCGCTGCGGGCGAGCGGGATCATGTCGGGCCTTGTCCGTAGGGGCGATGCCCGGCCACGATGCATGCGCAGCGCGCGCTGGCAAGCGCCGGCGCCTCTTGCGCCGGGGCGGCGCCGCGGCGAGTTTCGCGGGCTGGGGTCGCACGCGGCGGACGAATGGCGCGCTGGAAGCTGACGATCGAATACGATGGCGGGCCGTTCTCAGGCTGGCAGCGACAGGAGAACGCCCGCTCGGTGCAGGGGGCGCTGGAAGCGGCGCTCGCCCGGCTGGACCAGCGCCCCGGGCCGGTGACCGGCGCGGGGAGGACCGACGCGGGCGTGCACGCGCTGGGGCAAGTCGCCCATTGCGATCTGTCGCGCGAGTGGGAGCCGTTCCGGCTGATGGCCGCGCTGAACCACTGGCTGCGTCCCGCCCCGGTCGCCGTGGTCGCCGCCGAGCCCGTCGCGCCTGACTTCCACGCCCGTTTCGACGCGGTGGAGAGGCTTTACGTCTATCGCATCGTCGAGCGGGCCGCCCCCTTGGCGCTGGAGCGCGGACAGGCGTGGCGGCGCGTCGGCCCGCTGGACGAGGCCGCGATGGCCGAGGCCGCCCGGGCGTTGGTCGGCCGGCACGATTTCACCACCTTCCGCGCCGCCCAATGCCAGGCCTTGTCGCCGGTCAAGACGCTCGACGCGCTGGATGTGGCGCGCGAGGGCGCCCGTCTGACGGTCCACGCCCGCGCCCGCAGCTTCCTGCACAACCAGGTGCGCAGCATGGTCGGCGCGCTGGTGGAGGTGGGCTCGGGCCGCTGGCCGCCGGCCCGCGTCGGCGCGGCGCTGGAGGCTCGGGACCGCGCCGCCTGCGCGCCGGTGGCACCGCCGGACGGCCTGTTCCTGCAGGCCGTCCGTTACCCTGATGCGCCGGCGTGAGGCGCCCCGGTCACGCCGCCGCGCGGCGGCGCTTCGCGAACAGCGCGCCCAGCCCCGCCAGCAGCATCCATCCGGCGGCCGGAAGGGGGATCGGCGCGACGCGCTCGAGGCGGACGTCGTCGAGAAAGCCGCCCAACGTGTCCTGCTTGCCGATCGCGGCGAACTGCACGAAGACCGGGTTGAGCCCGCCCCCAGGCACGATGAAGGTCTCGACGATCTGGCGCCACACGAGGGCGTCCGTGCCGGTGCCGGTCACTTCCTTCACCAGCGAAATGCCGTTGAAGACGCTGAACTCGATGCCGTTCGACCCGATGTCGTTCGTGCGGGGCGCATACCAGAAGCTCAGTTCGTAGCGGCCGGACTGCAGCGCCCCGAGGTTCTGCTTCATCGTCGTGTTCGAGTTGGGACCCGGATGACTGTCCAGCTCGACGTAGAAGTCGCCCTCCTTGGGCCCGAACGATCCGCCCCCGACCGTGTTGAGCGTCTGCACTTCGATGCCCGGTCCGGAGACGACATCCCAGCCGGTCAGGCCGGCGAAGACGTCCCACGAGTTCGTGCCGCTTTTGCCGACGAGCGACGCCTGGTTCGCGTTGCCGTTGACGAGCCCCGGATTGTCGTTCGTGATCTCGAAGCCGCCGTTCACGACGATCGCCGCTGCGCTCGACGCCGACAGGGCGACCGTTGCTGCGGCGACCGCGGACAATATGCGTTTCATACACAACTCCCTACACCTGCCGACCGTGTCCCACGACGGCGTCGCAAACTTATCCCGCAAAATTTTGCGAAACACCAAGTCAAAACGGCGAAATTCTACTTCAGGTTGCTCAAGTTCAACTGGAGAGCGCAATTCACAACTCTGGCGCCCAGAATTGAACGCTCTGCAACCCGGCGCCTCTGCGCAGACGCCGGGTCGCGATTCGGCCTGGCGGGCCTCAGATCGCGTAGCGCAGGATCGCCGCGAGCGGCGCGTCTGCGGGCAGATCCTCGCGGCGCACCCCCAGCACGCGGGCGCCGTTCGCCAGCGCGCGGGCGGCGATCTCGTCCACCACGCCGTAGCTGACCGCGCTCTCGTCGCTCGCGAAGGTGACGGCGCCGGTCTCGTCGTCGACAGTGCCGGGCACGACGTCGTCGATGTCCACCAGCAGCGCCTCGACGGCGCCAAAGGTGGCGGCGCGGGCGGCCTGCGCGATGTCGGCGGTCGCGCGCCCGTCGACGGCGCGCTGTTCGTAGAGGTCGCGCAGGGCGGCCACGTCGGCGCGATAGGCCGCGTCGAGCACCGGGCGCGCGGCCTCGGCCATGGCGGCCGGCGTCATGCGCTCCATCTCGCCGGAGAACCCCTCGGCCAGCAGGCCCGAATAGCCGCACACCTCGCGGAAGATCGTCGCGAGCGGCTCGTTGGCGGCGAGGATCAGCGGCTCGCCCGCGCCCTTGAGCACCGGCCGCAGCGCGGCGTCGACCGCGCGGGCGTACTGGCGCAGGCGCACCTTCTTGCCCTCGGAGCCCGCGATGCGCCCCGAAGGCGAGCGGTCGTTGATCGAGGCCTTGCCGACCGCGCTGGCCGCGTCCTTGGGCATGTCGGGCACGCGCACAGGGTCGGGCTCGTCCTCGGCGTGGATCTCGATCAGCGACACGCCGCCCTCGGCCAGCGCCAGCACCAGCGCCGACTGCGGAAAGGTGATCGCGCGCATCAGCGGCTTGAGGTGGAAGCGGTCCGCCGCCTGCGCCGTCTCGCCGAGCCTGTTGGCGAGGCGGAAGACGCGCAGCCGGTCGGGCGTCGCGAAGACCGCGAGGCTGCGCGCCAGGGTCTCCCAAAGGTCGTCGTCCTCGGCGACCTCCTCAAGCTGCTCGGCGAGCGCGGCGGCGCGGCGCTTGTCGAGGCCGGCCGTCTCGAACTGGCCCAGCGCCTCCTTCACGAGGTTGCCGTAAAGGATGCGGGCGGCGTCGGCCTCCTGCGTCACGGGGCTGGTGGGCAGGTAGACCGAGACGCAGGCGTCCGCGCGCACCTTCGTCAGGGCGCGGAGTTCGTCGAGCGTCGGCAGATCGACATGCAGCATGGGCGCGGTCTCCTGAATGAACTCGGGCTGGGTTATCCCGGGCGGCCGCGCAGGTCCACAGGGCGCTTGCCGCGGGTGTTGTCGGTTGGCAACGCGGCGGCGAGGGCCTACGTTCCGGCCGGCGAAATGACGATCCCCGACCGCAGCGATCCTGCGGCCCAGTCCAAGGACGCCGCCATGCTCTCCCCCGGCCTCGCCGCGTCGCTGCCCGTGGGGGCTCCGCCCCCGATGCTGACGGTGTCGCTGGGGCTGATCGGCGTCGGACTGCTGTGGCGCGCAGCCGCCGAGCACATCGGCTTTCCATACCTGCCGGGCGAGGCGATGGTGGTCGCGGCGCTCGCGGTCTATGCGGCGATCGTCACGCTCTACGTCGTCGGCCTGCGCCGCGACGCGGGGGCGCTCGCGCGCGACCTCGCCCGTCCCGCCGGACGAGGCGCGGTGCCTGCCGCGACCGAAGGCATGATCCTGGCCGGCGCCGCGCTCCTGCCCTTCGCAGCCTCCGCCGCGCCGATCGTCTGGTCGGTGGGCGTGTTCCTGCACCTCTTCCTGCTGGTCCGCCTGCTCGGCCTGATGACCGAGATGAAGCCCCAGGACCGCGCGCCCTCCGGCTTTCTCGTCGTGCCGCTGTGCGGCCTGATCGTGGCGCCCGTGGGCGGCGCTCCCATGGCCTCGGAGGTGGCGCTGGGGGCGTCGAGCGTGGCGTCGCTGTTCTTCTGGGGCTCGCTGGGGATCTACGCGGCTCTTGCGCCCGCGGCGGTGTCGCAACTCCTGACCCGCCCCACGCGGCCGGAGTATCGGCCCGGCGCCTATGTCCTGCTCGCCCCGCCGGCGGTCGCGGTCGTGGGCTACGACAAGCTGCACCCCGACGGCGCGCTGACGCCGCTGCTGTTCGTCATCGCCTGCATGATCGTCGCCATCGCCTGGATGAAGCGGGATTGGCTCACCGAGGGCGGCTTCGCGCCGACCTGGGCCTGCTTCACCTTCCCCTCCGCCGCCTTCGCCGGCGCCTGTCTGACGATGGCCGGCCGCAGCGGCACGCGGCTGGCGGAGGTCATGGCCGGCCTCGCCGTGCTCGCGGCCACCGCGCTGACGCTTTACGTGGCGCGGCTCTGCGTGGTCGCGTGGCGCGAGGGGCGGATGCACCCGCTCTGACGCGATCAGCCGGCGCGGCGCACCCAGCGCCCGTCCGACCCTTGCGCCCAGTAGACGCAGGCGCAACCGGCCTCCGCGGCGCGCCGCCACTCGGCCCGCGCCGCCGCCACCGCGGTCTCGTCGTTCCCGTCGAACAGGGTCACGACGCGCCCCAGCGCGGCGAACTCGGCCGCGGAGGCGGCGGCCCCGTCGGCGAGAAACAGCGCATGGGGCTCGTTGGGCGTCTCGGCCCCGGCGGTCAGGTAGATCGGCTGGCGCGCGGCGTGGCCGTCCGACGCGTCGCCGTGGGGCAGGAAGGCGTCGTCGCGCCACGTCCACAGCCGCAGGCTCAGCGCCGATACCCGCTCGGGCGAACCCGCCCGCAGCGTCACCCGCCAGTCGCGCTCGAGGCACTTCTCCAGCAGATCCGGCAGCACCGCCTCCAGCGGCCGGGCGGTCAGATGGTAGAACAGCGCCTCGGCGGGCATGGCGCCCACGCCCCTCAGGCGGCCCGGCGCCGACGCGCGGCCGCCGCGTCGGCGAGGAAGCCGGCGAGATCGCCATATCCCGTCTGGCGCTTCTCGTAGCGCAGTTCCAGCAACCCCGCCGCCCGGCGCGCAGCGGCGTCGAGCGCGGGGTCGTCGGTCTGCGCCAGGTAGACGAGGCGGTCGTAGTGGGCGAACAGCATGTCGCGCAACTCGGGATGCCGGTGCAGCCCCAGCCCCCGCCAGACCAGCGCGTCGAACTGCCGGGCGAGGAAGTCGGTGAGGTAGAACGCCCCGATCTCGGCCTCGCCGCGCGCCTCGAAGGCGGCGAGGCCGTCGAAGAAGGCGTAGCAGTGCGGACCCGGAATGCGCTCGATCCCCTCCTCGGCGCACACGGTGTCGAGCCGCCCGCCCGTGCCGCAATCGGCGTAGACGGCGAAGATGCGCCCGTAGCCGCGCGCCCGCGCCGCCCGCGCCCGCGCCCGCACCGCCTCGGGGATGCGGTCGGGGCGGTTGTGCAGCCGGGCCGGCAGACATTCCAGGTCCATGTGCGCCCATCCGTTCAGCCGCTTCAGCGCGAGGATCTCGCGCGCCAGCGCACCGCAGGCGATCAGCATCACCCGCGCGTCGGCCAGCCCGACCGGCAGGGGCGACATCAGCCCCTCCTCCAGCAACGCGCGGTCGTCGGGCGTCTCGCTCATCCGGCGGCCATCTGGTTGTGCTTGCGCGCGATCAGCGCTTTGGCGGTCTCGACCGCCACCGCCGCGTCTCGGCAATAGGCGTCGGCGCCGATCGCCCGGCCGAACTCCTCGTTCAGCGGCGCGCCGCCGACCAGCACGATGACATGGTCGCGCAGTCCCCTCTCGACCAGCGTGTCGATGACGACCTTCATGTAGGGCATCGTCGTGGTCAGCAGCGCCGACATGCCCAGGATGTCCGCCTGCTCGCGCTGCAGCGCCTCGATGTAGCGGTCGGCGGCGTTGTTGATGCCGAGGTCGACCACCTCGAAGCCCGCCCCCTCCATCATCATGCCGACGAGGTTCTTGCCGATGTCGTGGATGTCGCCCTTGACGGTGCCGATCACCATCTTGCCCATCTTCGGCGCGCCGGTCTCGGCAAGCAGCGGCTTCAGCACGGCCATGCCGCCCTTCATCGCGTTGGCGGCCAGCAGCACCTCCGGCACGAACAGGATGCCGTCGCGGAAATCGTCGCCGACCACCTTCATGCCCGCGACCAGCGCCACGGTGAGCACGTCGTAGGGCGTCCAGCCGCGGTCGAGCAGGATGGCCACGCCCTCGACCACCTCCTCCTTCATGCCGTCGTAGAGGTCGTCGTGCATCTGCGCGACGAGGTCGTCGTCGGAAAGCGCGCCCAGCACGATCGCGTCGTCGTCGGCCATCCGTGTCTCCTCCACGATCGATGCGCTGATGGAGCATTGCAGGAGGGCGAGTCAACGAAACTATGCGTAAACGACGCTGGCGGAACGCTTAACGACGCGCTTGCGGATGTTCCTGTCTCGTTCTATCTTCGGTCCCATGCTGGAACGAGGCTCCGACCCGGCCTTTCTCGACCCCGCCCGCCGGCGCGGCCGCGGCGCCGCGACCAACCGCGCCGGCCGCTTCGAGGCCCATGGGCGGGAGGCGGTGGACGACGGCTGGGACATGCCCGAGGATCTGCCGCCGCTTCGCACCGAGGTGGCCGTGGACGCCACGCGCAGCACGATCGCGCGCAACGACAGCCCCGACCTTTCCTTCGACCGCTCGGTGAACCCCTATCGCGGCTGCGAGCACGGCTGCGTCTACTGCTTCGCCCGCCCCTCCCACGCCTTCCTCGGCCTCTCGCCCGGTCTGGACTTCGAGACGAAGCTGACCGTCAAGCCCGACGCGCCGCGGCTACTTGCGGCAGAGCTGGCGCGGCCTGGCTATCGCCCCGCCCCGATGGCCATCGGGACCAACACCGACCCCTATCAGCCGGTCGAGAAGCGGTTGCGCATCATGCGCGGGCTGCTGGAGGTGCTGCGCGACCGTCGCCACCCGGTCGCGGTGATCACCAAGGGCGCTCTGGTCGGCCGCGACGCCGACATCCTCGGCGAGATGGGGCGCGACGGGCTCGCGTGCGTCGGGATTTCCCTTACGACGCTGGACCACCGGCTGGCGCGGTCGATGGAGCCGCGGGCCGCCTCCCCGGCCCGCCGGCTCGCCGCCATCCGCGCGCTGGCCGAGGCGGGCTGCCCGGTGCGGGTGCTGGTCGCGCCGGTCGTCCCGGCGCTGAACGAACCGGAGATCGAGGCGATCCTGGAGGCGGCGCGAGACGCCGGCGCGACCTCGGCGCGCTGCATCGCGCTGCGGCTGCCGCTGGAGGTGGCGCAACTGTTCCGCGACTGGCTGTCGGAGGCCTTTCCCGACCGCGCCGGGCGCGTGCTGCGCGCGGTGCGCGAGATGCATGGCGGACGCGACTACGACCCGGAATGGGGCAAGCGCATGCGCGGCGAGGGCGTGCGCGCCGACCTCATCGCCCGCCGCTTCGCCGCCGCCTGCGCCCGTCTCGGACTGGCGCAGGAGGAGCCGGCGCTGCGGTGCGACCTGTTCCGCAAGCCGGCGAACGCGGATCAGCCGTTCCTGTTGTAGCAGGGGCCCCGGCTCAGCGGCGCTGGTACTTGATGAAGGGCGTCTTCACGCCGACACGGTCGTAGAGCGTGCGGCCGCGGTAATTGAACTCCTGCGTCATCCAGTAGACGGTCGCAGCGCCGGCGGCGTCGGCGGCGGCGTAGACCGCCTCGATCAGCGCCCGCGCCGCGCCCGAGCCGCGAGAGTCCGGATCGACGAAAAGGTCCTGAAGATAGCAGGTGTCCGCGACGCTCCAGCAATGGCGGTGATAGATGTAGTGCACGAGCCCGACGACCCGCCCGCCGCGCTCCGCGACCAGCGCGTGCATCGGCTCGCCGGGGTCGAGCAGGCGGGCGAAGGTGGCGCGGAAAACCGTCTCGGGCCGGGTGGTCTCGTAGTATTCGAGATAGCTGGTCCACAGACGGCGCCAGGGCGCTTCGTCTGCGGCCGTCAGCGGGCGGATCTCGGTCGCGGGTCGCATCCCCAATCCCTAGCCCCGGGCGCGCGGCGGCGCCAGCGCTCAGCGGCGCAGACGGCGCGCGTTGGCGGCGGCCTTGGCGCGCAGGGGCTTCAGCGCGGCCTCGGCGACGCGGGCGGGGTCACGGCCGCTCGCCATCGCCATGGCGGCGCCTTGGGCCGCGGCGGCGAAGGCGGCGGGCTTCTCGGACATCATGCGGGCGGCCTCGGGCGCGGACATGCCGCCGCTCGCCATCATGGCGCTACGACGGACGATGACCTCGGCCGCGGCGAGGTTCATCCGGCTCACCGCGGTCCCGACCCGGGCCCAGGCGGCGTAGGCGTCGAGCAGGCGGCGAGGGTCGAACATGGGGCGCGCTCCATTGATGCTGCAGTGCAATATGCATGCGCGCGACCAAAAGGAAACAGGGGCTTCTCAGCCGCGGCGCGCCATGAAGGCCAGCCGCTCGAACAACGCGACGTCCTGCTCGTTCTTCAGCAGCGCCCCGTGCAGCCGCGGCAGGGCGGAGCGGGGATCGGCGCGCAGGTCCTCTGCGTCGAGATCCTCGGCCGTGAGCAGGCGGATCCAGTCCAGCGCCTCGCTGGTGGAGGGGCGCTTCTTGAGACCCGGCGTCTCGCGCAGCGCGTAGAACTGGCGCAGCGCCTCGGCCAGCAGGGTCCGTTTCACGCCTGGAAAGTGCACCTCGACGATGCGCGCCAGCGTCTCGGAGTCGGGGAAGCGGATGAAGTGGAAGAAGCAGCGGCGCAGGAAGGCGTCGGGCAGCTCCTTCTCGTTGTTGGA